>JANYGB010000022.1 GCA_025359445.1 Sphingomonadaceae bacterium | reverse complement strand
TTTCTTTTCGAGCATCCCGAATGCAAAAAGATTTAATCGCTCCGTTTGATCTCCGTTTAGAAACCTGTATCCGCGAGTTATAACAAATTGATCCGGAACAGAATCTGGATCAATTTTCGAGCCGCTTTGCCTTTGTGCATGTTCGATTGCCGACGTCCGTTCGCGGCCTTCGAATGCAACCAAGGCTTTGACGACGATATCGCCAGTGAATGTAGCCTTCAGATGCTTTGGTACATAGCTTGAGGGGTCAACTCCGGCAGGTTTAGCCTGATACAGCGACTTTTCATCTCCGCCTCGAACTTGAAAGGTGCTGATAGCTTCTAAGACAGTCGTCTTCCCGCTTTCATTCAATCCGATCAAAGTAAATATGCCTGCACCCGCGGGTGCCAAGTCGACCTTGGCGAGCTTGATGCCCCGGAAATTGTGGATCTCGAACGATACGATTCGCATGAACCATATGAGCACGCGTCACAGAATCGAACAAGTCTGATCACTCCCGTCAGCGCCGACCTTTGATCGTGGTTGAGACGCTGGATCGGCGGCAGATGCGTGGATTCTAATCTTTACCGCCCACAGCTACCATTTTCCTACAACCCAAAAATCTGCAACATGGCCGGTTTGCCTTTCGCCAAAGGAACCACCGCCCATGTCTTCGCTTCCCGATAGTGCCCACCCCGCTGAGACTAACCTCGCAAGCTCGGTAAGTCTCGCTCCCCTCCCGCCGCCCCCCGCTTTCGCGGGGGCAGGTATCGGGGTTGGGGGTGGGCCTGCCGATCCCACCCCCGACCCCGCCCTCTTCACCCGCGAGCGGCAGGCCGCGTTCCTTGCCGAGCTCGCTGCCACCGGGATCGTGCGCTCGGCGGCGGCGGGGGCGGGGGGTTTCGCATCAGACTGCGTATCGCGAGCGGCTGGCCTCGCCGGGCTTCCGCCGCGCGTGGGATGCGGCTTTGCTGGCGGCGCGGGCGCAGGCGGAGGAGGTGCTGGCGCGCCGCGCGTTTGAGGGGTGGGAGGAGGACGTGGTCTATCACGGCGAGGTGGTCTGCACCCGGCGGCGCTTTTCGGACCGGCTGCTGCTGGCGCACCTCGCGCGGCTCGATCGCCTTTGCGGCGATGCCGAGGTGGCGGAGTTTGCCGACGACTTTGACGGGACCTTGGCGCGCTATGCCGCGGGCGAGGACCGCCCGGCGCGTCCCGCTGAACCGGAGGACGCAGAGGCGGATAATCCCTGCGTCCCCGCGGAGGCGGGGATCTCAGGCGGATGCGCGTCAGGGCCTGAGGCCCCCGCCTTCGCGGGGGCTCGCGCTGGGCTCGATTTAATTTCGCCTGGACAGTGGTCCACGCGGTCCAAACCGCTATCCGAGCCCGGGCCTGAACCCGACACCGAACCCTGCCCGGATTGCGGCGGGCGCTGTCTTGGCACGGTAAGTCGGCTCACTTCGGCCGATTGCCAGTGGCTCGGCAACCGGCTCGAGCGGATGGATGCGGCGCGGCAGGGCGAGGCGCTGTTGCCGCACAAGTTTCCCGGTGGCGATCCGGACGGAGCCATCGAAGGCGAGCAGCTCGCCGCGTTCGAAGAAGGGGTGGAGGAATGGTGGCGGGTGATCCCCCCGCCCGAGGGTAAGGACACGGCCGTGTGGCACTATCTCGATGAGGAGGACGAGGAATGGTGAGCCCCGCGCTGCCGGCGCGCCGGTGAGGGCGCGCCGGTGCGGTTTGGTTACATCGAGGTGGAGGTCGGCGTCGGCGCTGGCTTGGCGGTCTCGGTCACGGTCGGGCCGGGGACCGGGACGCCGACAACCTGGGTGTTGGTCGGGCCGGGAACCGGAACGATCGTGGTCGAGCTTTCGGCAGGTACCGCGATCACGGTCGTAGCGGTGTCGGTTGCGGGATAAGTATTTTCCTGCTTGCACCCGGCGAGCGCGAGCAGCGAGCAGCCAAGAACAGCGATAGTTGCAGAAGTACGCATGTCAGTCCCCTTATGGGCGGCAAAAAGCGGCCATCAGTAAGACGCTCGGGTGAGCGGAAGGGTTCCCGTCATTTCGATTCCTGCCACTCACAAACGAAAAGCGCGGCGGCATTGCTGCCGCCGCGCTCGCTGAACCGGGTGCGCGGGAGGGGGAGTGCGCAGGCCGGACCAGTGTGGGGTTACATGTGCTTGTGCATCATGGTCTTGCAGCTGTGCATTTTGCGGCCGTGCTTCCACCAGGTCTTGCAATGGCGCATCGATTTTGCGGCCATGCGGTGGTGTGTGGTGGTGCCCATGGTGTGAGTGCGGACGGTGGTCCGTTCCATCGTCTTCGTGCCCATCGGCTGCTGCATCGTCTGCGAGGTGGTGGTGGTGCTGGTATTGTCCATCTGCGCGGTGGCAGCGGTACCGGTCAGCGCCAGAGCGGCGGCAGCGGCAGCGAGTGTCAATTTCATCATGGAAAATCTCCGGGCCTCGCCTGTGCGGCGTGGTTACAAGGAGATAACCGGCGGCCGCGCAAATCGTTCCGCCGCGGCTGCAGACAAGTTCAGATTTGCGCGGTGCTGGCCCGGGCGACCAGGCGCACCGGCACGCGGCGCAGGCCGTGCGGCTCCCCAGCGATGCCCGCCAGGAGCTTGTCCACGAGCATCGCTCCGGCGGCGGAGAAATCGGGCTCGATCGTGCTGAGCGGCGGCACCGCTTGCGCGCTGGCGCGGGTCCCGTCGAAGCCGATCAGCGCGGTATCTTGCGGCACGCGCAGGCCCGCTTCGATCAGCGCGCGCTGGGCGCCAAGCGCGATCTCGTCGCAGACTGCGAAGACCGCGTCGAACTTGCGGCCACTGGCGAGGAGCGCGGCGGCGGCGCGGCGGCCTTGTTCATCGCGGCTCAGGCCGTCCTCGATCTGGACCAGCCACGGTTCATGCCCGGCGGCGGCGAGGGTCTCGGCATAGCCGTCGTAGCGTTCCTTGAACTGGCGCTGCAGCCCGCCGGACGAGGCAATGCAGGCGATCTTGCTGAAACCGGCGTCCAGCAAGTGCCGGGTAGCGAGCGCCGCGCCCTGATGGTTGTCGCTGCGGATCCATTCGAGCTCGTCATAGGGCGAGCCCCAGCAGACCCAGTGCATGCCAGATTGACCGAGATCGCGGTAATAGTCCCACGCGGCGCTGTTCTGGGTGGTGCCGATCACGATCAGCCCGTCAGCCTTGCGCTGTTCCTCATAGCGGCCCGCGAGGTTGGCCGGGCTGTCCTGGAAGCTGACCAGCGTCTCAAACCCGCGCGCCGAGGCCGCGGCGCAGATCGTGCCGAGCAGCGCGTAAGTGAACGGGTTGAGGTCCTTGCGGTCTTCGTGCCTGCGGCAGATTACCACCACCGCAATGGTGCCGGTGCGCCCGGTGCGCAGCCGCGCGGCGTTCTCATCGACGTAGTAGTTGAGCTTGACCGCCGCCGCCGCGACCCGCGCGCGCGTGCCTTCGCTGACCACCGGATCGCCCGCCAGCGCGCGGCTCACGGTCGACTGGCTAACCCCCGCTTCGGCCGCCACGTCGAACGAGGTGACCCGCAGCAGACGCGGCTTTGGTTTATCCGTGATCTCTCCCATTGCGGGAGGGCTTACATCGCCGAGATGCCGCCGTCGAGTTTCAGTTCGGCGCCGGTCATGAAGCGGCTCTCGTCGCTGGCGAGGTAGAGCACGCCGTTGGCGATATCGTCGGGGTGGCCGACGCGCTTGAGCGGGATCTGGCGGGCGAGCTTGTCCATGATCACCTCCTTGGACTTGCCCGAGGAGGCGACCATGCCGTCGAGGATCGGGGTATCGATAAAGGTCGGGTGGACCGAATTGCTGCGGATGTCCCAGCCCATCTTGGCGCAGTACAACGCGACCGATTTGCTCAGCATCCACACCGCCGCCTTGCTGGCGTTGTAGCCGGGCATGGTGTCCGATGCGATCAGCCCGGCGATCGAGGAAATGTTGACGATCGAGCCGGGCTGGCTGTCTTTCATCAAGGGCAGCGCCTTCTGGCAGCCGAGGAAGACCGAATCGACGTTGACGGCAAAGCCGCGGTGCCAATCGGCCAGCGTGCAAGTCTCGATATTGCCGCGCACCCCGATCCCGGCGTTGTTGACCAGCACCGAGAGGCCGCCCATCGCTTCGGATGCATAGTTGACTGCGGCAAACCACTGGTCTTCGCTGGTGACATCGAGCGCGACCGAGAACGCGGTGCCGGCACCGAGTTCGGCGTTGATTTTGGCGGCCTGGTCGGCGGCGCCGGTGGCATTGACGTCGGCGAGCAGTACTTGTGCGCCCTCGCGCGCCAGCATCATCGCCTGCGCCGCGCCCAAACCCTGTGCCGCGCCGGTAATCAGCGCCTTCTTGCCTGCAACCCGTCCGCTCATGTTCTCTCTCCTGTGATCCCCGGAGCCAGCAACATCAGAAGCCGCACGTCAATCCCCAATCCGCGCGCCCGGGCCATTTCGGTGAATTGCGGCAGGTGCGCGAGCGCGACGCGGTGGACGGTGATGTCCTCGCTCTCGGTTCCGCCGCCGGGGCCGACCCGCGTGAGGCCATGCGCGCGGACCAGCGTGAAGCTCTCGCTGACCATGCCGGGGGAGGAGTAGAATTCGCCGATCACTTCGATCCGCTCGGCGCGGTAGCCGGTTTCCTCTTCCAGTTCGCGCGCCGCGGCAGCTGATGGGTCTTCGTCGGGCGCGCTGTCGTCGTCGCCGATCAGACCGGCGGGCAGCTCCAGGCAGGCCTTGCCGAGCGGCACGCGGTATTGTTCGACCAGCAGCACATGGTCATCGGCATCGATCGCGAGGATCACGGCGGCGCGGATGCCGCGGGCGCGGGTGACATATTCCCACTTGCCGCGGGTCCGCGCGGTGATGAATTTGCCTTGCCATTCGATGCGTTCGGGCTTGTCGGGCATCATACCTCAATCAGCCAGTCAGGCAGTTCGTTGACATCATCCTCGGCGCGGGGGAAATGTTCGGCCAGCACCGCGCCAACTCGCGTTACCGCGCCGACCAGACCTTCAGCCGGGCGGCCCGCGCGGATTTCGCCGACCAATGTCGCCATCGCCGCGCCCCAGACTTCGGGCGCGACCTTCGCGGCGATCGCATCGTCGGCGACAATCTCGGCGCGGCGTTCGGCCAAGCTGAGATAGATCAGCACGCCTGTCCTGCCATGCGTGCGGCGCTCGGTGCCTATCTTGAAGTTGGTGACGGCGCGCGCACGAACGCGTGCGTGCTTGAGCGGTCCCGGGACCAGCCAGAGCCGCAGCGGCTGCCACAGTTGCAACAACCACATGGCAAGGAACTTCACGCTGGCGGCAAACAGCGCGAGGGCGAAGACCTTGCCCGGGTGCCAATCGGACTGCCAAGCGCCGGTAACGCGGTCGATCAGGCTAAGGTAAAACTGCGGGGCAATCGCCAGTGCGGCGAGTGCGAGCAGCGCCACCAAAGCCGACCACAGCAGCGCGACATCGTGATAGCTGTCTGAGCGTTCGGCCATGATCGTCACGATCTCGCCCGCCGAATGGCCCTCGGCTGCGGATACGGCTGCGCTTACCGCGGCGCGGTCGGCTTCGGTCAAAGCAAGTTGCTGTGCCATTCTGCGTCTCCTACCAGCTGCCCGAAGCGCCGCCGCCGCCGGACGAGCCACCGCCGCCGCCCCAGCCGCCGCCTCCGCCTCCGCCGCCGCCGCCCCAACCGCTACCACCGCCTCCTCCGCGGGTCATGCCATCGAGCACGCTCCACATTACTATCTGGCCCAGCCCACTCGAACGATAGCCTTTACCGCCGCGCATCCGCCGCAGCATCGGCAGGATGAAGAACAGCAAGACGAAGCCGATCCAGATCAGCGAAGTTGGGTTGAATTGGTTTTGCGTCGCCTTGCGTTCCTGTGCTTGTTGCAGGTTGGCTTGCGCAGCGACCTGCGCGGCCTGTTCGGGCGGCAAGGACAGCTGCTGGATCAACGCGTCGGTACCGGCCTCGATCCCGCCGGGGAGATTGCCCGCCTTGAACTGCGGGGTGATAATCTTGTTGATTACCAGAAACGAGATTCCATCGGTAACAGTCGGCTCCATCCCATAACCGACCTCAATCCGCATTCGGCGCTCCTGCGGCGCAACTATCAGCATTACGCCATCATTGCGGCTCTTGTCGCCCAATTGCCATTCGCGAAAGAGCCGGTTGGCGTAATCTGAAATGTCATAGTCTTGCAGGCTGGCCACAGTCACCACCTGCAACTGGCGCTGCGATTGCGCTTTCAGTGCAAGCAACTTCTGAGTCAGTCGAGCTTCCTCATCGTCAGGAATGACATTGGCCTGGTCGACCACCGGTCCGGTCAGCTCCGGGAACTTGAGCGAAGAGCTTGTCGCGGGCGGCGCGGCAGCGGGCGCAATAACCGCCGGAGCGCCCTGCTGCGCAGCCTGTCCGGCCTGGACCAGCGATTGCTGCGGAACCGGAGCCGGAGCCAGAGCGGCTCCTGGCCGCATGAACACCGCGAGCGCCAGCAGTACGACTGCCAGCACCAGCGGCACCACGCATCCCGCAAGCCGCCGGGCCGGACGCCCGGCTTTGCCAGGCTGATCGCTCATGATTTTGTCCTAGAGCTTGCCTTCAAGGCTGGGGGCGACGTTCGCACCCGGGGTAACCGCTTCATACGGCACCATCGGTTTGGCCCCGTAGATAATCTTGGCGCCGATCGCGTCGGGGAAGGTGCGGATCGTGGTGTTGTAGACGCGCACCGCTTCGTTGTAATCGCGCAGCGCCACGCGAATGCGGTTCTCGGTGCCTTCAAGCTGGCTTTGCAGCATCTGGTAATTGGTGATGCTCTTGAGGTCTGGATAGGCTTCGGTGTTGGCGAGCAAGCGGCCAAAGCCCATGAGCGAGCCGGACAGCTGGTTCTGCGCCTCCTGGAAGGCCTTCATCTTGGCTGGATCCTTGAGATCGTCGGTGGACAGCTGGATGCTGGTGGCCTTGGCACGGGCTTCGGTCACGCCGACGAGGATGCCTTTCTCTTGCTCGGCCGCGCCCTTGGCCACGGCGGCGAGGTTGGGGACCAGGTTGGCGCGTTCCTGAAACGCAGCCTGGACATCGGCCCACTTGGCCTTGGCGACTTCTTCGGCCTTGGGCACCGAGTTGACCCCGCAGCCAGCCAAGCTGGTCGCAGCCAGCGCCACGATGGCGACACGCGGCAAAATGCTCGAATAACTGTAAGTCATCAATTCGATCCCTTTAACCCGGCGGCGGTGCCACCACTCCTGAGCGCGAATGTAGCGTGTGTGTTATCCGGTTCAAGCACCTCGCTGCAAATAAGGCTGCAACAATCGGTTGTTGAGGTGGCATGATGCCTATGGCAGGAAAGTGGTTCACAGCGACACACGGGAGACGGGCAAATGTCGATGGCAGCGGAATTCAAGGAATTTGTGAACAAAGGCAACGTGATGGACCTTGCAGTCGGGGTAATCATCGGCGCTGCATTCGGCAAGATCGTCACCGCTCTGACCGACGATATCATCATGCCGATCATCGGCGCAGTGTTTGGCGGGCTCGATTTTTCGGCCAAATACGTGGTGCTGGGCGGGGCTGACAAGGTAACCGAGGGCATGCCGCTCGCCGCGGCTAAGGCCGCCGGGGCCAATGTGCTGGCCTGGGGCGATCTGGTCAGCGTCATCATCAACTTCGTGATTCTAGCGTTCGTGATCTTCCAGCTGGTCAAATTCGCCAACAAGATGAACCCGCGCGCCGCCGCCGCTGCAGGGCCAAGCGAGGTCGATCTGCTCACCGAAATCCGGGATGCGCTGAAGAAGTAACCTTTCGTCGTCCCGGGCTTGACCCGGGACCGCTGGCGTCTTGGCCCAGCGCCGGATTGATGCGGCCAGCGGTCCCCGGTCAAGCCGGGGACGACGAATTGCCCCAGTCACTTCACATTAATCGCAAAGCGCCTATATAGGTCCTCGCCGGGTTCGCCCGGCTATGGTGATAAATTGTTACGTGCAATAGGCACAGCGGACCCGGGGGCGGTACCCGGCGGCTCCACCACCTCTCCTGTTGTCGCAGGGGTAATGACGGGGCCGAACTAGGATCGACGTGTGTTGAAAGACGTAGTTTTTACCCGGGCTGAGTAACCCGTTCAAGGCTCAAAACCCATAAGTGCCAACGACAACGAAGCACTCGCTCTCGCAGCGTAATGTGACGGGCTAACGCCCTGAATTTACAA
>JANYGB010000063.1 GCA_025359445.1 Sphingomonadaceae bacterium | reverse complement strand
GCAGGCGATCAGCAGCTTGTCGGTGGTCTGAGCGTGGAGCGCGAACGCGTGCGCGTCGCCGTCCTTGTACTTGAAATCCTTGTCGAGCGGTTCGTGGCCAGAGGCTCCGCGCACCCAGCCCTTGGCCGAGAGGATCACCGTGACCGGCGCCTTCTCGATCATCGCGTCCATGTTGAATTCAACCGTCGGCGCAGCCTCGGCAATCGTGGTGCGGCGGCGGCCGAGTGCAGTGTCTTCGGCGTAGTCCTTGCGCAAGGTGGCGAGGTCGCGCTTGATCCGGGTGCGTTGCCGCGCCGGACTTTCGAGCAGTTTGTTGAGCTCGTCCTGCTCTGCCCGCAGCGTATCCAGTTCGCGCCGCAGTTCCATTTCCTCCAGCCGCCGCAATGACCGCAGCCGCATGTTGAGGATCGCTTCGGCCTGGCGGTCGTTCAGTTCGAATTCGGCCATCATCAGCACTTTGGGCTCGTCCTCGGAGCGGATGATCTCGATGATCCGGTCGAGGTTGAGGAAGGCGATGATGTAGCCTTCGAGCAGTTCCAGCCGCGCCGCGATCTTGTCGAGCCGGTGCTGGCTGCGGCGGATCAGGATGTCGATCTGGCTCTTGAGCCATTCCTGCAGCAGCAGCTTGATCGACATCACGCCCGGGGTGCGGGTTTCATCGAGCACGTTGAGGTTGAGGCTGAACCGGGTTTCCAGATCGGTCAGCTTGAACAGGCTTTGCTTGAGCAGCTCCGGGTCGACGTTGCGGCTTTTGGGCACGAACACCAGCCGGATCGCCTCATCGCTTTCGTCGCGGATGTCTTCGAGGATCGGCAGCTTCTTGTCGGCGATCAGCTGCGCGACCTGTTCGATCAGCTTGCCCTTGGCGAGCATGTAGGGGATTTCGCTGATCACCAGCTGCCACTGCCCGCCGGGCAGCTTTTCGATCCCGGTGTGCTCCCAGGTCCCATCAGCCTCGCGCCCTGTCGAAAACCGCCCGCGCACTTGAATCGCACCGCGTCCGGTTTCGTAAGCGTGCGAGATCGACGCTGCGCTATTTACGACCACCCCGCCGGTGGCAAAGTCCGGGCCCTGGAACACTTGCATCAGTTCGGCATGTTCAGCCGTCGGATTGTCGATCAGCAGCAAGGCCGCGTCGATCACTTCGGCGACGTTGTGGCTGGGGATCGAGGTCGCCATGCCGACCGCAATCCCGCTCGAGCCATTGGCGAGCAGGTTGGGGAAGATGCCGGGGAATATCTCGGGCTCTTCCTCCTCGCCGTTGTAGGTCGGGATGAAATTGACCGTGCCTTCGTCCAGCCCGGCCATCAGCTGGATCGCGGTCTTGGTCAGCCGGGCTTCGGTGTAGCGATAGGCGGCGGCGTTATCGCCATCGATATTGCCGAAATTGCCCTGCCCCTCGACCAGCGGATAGCGCAGCGAAAACGGCTGCGCGAGCCGGACCATCGCATCGTAAACCGATTGGTCGCCGTGCGGGTGGTACTTGCCGATCACATCGCCGACCACGCGGGCGCTCTTCTTGAACGCGTCGGTCGGGTTCAGTTTGAGCTGCCGCATCGCCCACAGCAAGCGGCGGTGGACCGGCTTCAGCCCATCGCGCAGATCGGGCAGCGAGCGCGCGGTGATCGTGGAGAGCGCATAGATCAGGTACCGTTCGGACAGCGCGCTATCGAACGGGGCATCGACGATGGCGTCGAAGGGGTCTGGTTCAGTGGTGGCGGTGGGCATGTTGTGCGCGCTCTAGCAGGGCGGCGCTGACGGTTCCATGCGGACTTCGCGGTTTTGCGCAGGCGTTTGAAGGGTTCACGCAAAGGCGCAAAGGAGAAGGAAGGCGCAAAGGGGTTAGCGCATGCGGCAAAGCCGCAATTCAAGTCGGCGTGACGTTTGGCGGCGCGCCGCAAATTATGAATGAGCCTGCGGCTTGGAGCAGCATCTTAGCGCCTTTCCTTCTCCTTTGCGCCTTTGCGTGAAACCGTTCTTTTCTGCGGCCTAATCCCGGAACGGGTGATCGCTCCGTTCGTTTGCACCGCAAGTCCCCCGACAAAACCGGAGTTTCCAGCATGACCAAGCGCGTCCTCATCCTTGCCGCCGATGGCTTTGAACAATCCGAACTGATGGACCCCAAGGCGGCGCTCGAAGCAGCCGGGTTCGAGACTGTGGTCGCCAGCTCCAAGGGCGGCGAGATCAAGGGCTGGAAGGACAAGAACTGGGGCCAGAGCGTGCCGGTCGACGCGTTAATCGCCGATATGAACGCGAGCGATTTTGATGCGCTGTTGCTCCCCGGCGGACAGATGAACCCCGATATCCTGCGCATGGACGAAGCCGCGGTCGATCTGGTTGAAGACTTCAACGATGCTGGCAAACCGATCGCGGCGATCTGCCACGGCCCGTGGTTGCTGGTCGAGGCCGACATCGTGGAAGGCCGCACCGTCACCTCGTGGCCATCGGTGCGCACCGACCTGACCAACGCCGGGGCCAATGTCGTCGATCAGGAAGTGGCGATCGACGGCAACCTGATTACCAGCCGCAAGCCCGATGACATTCCGGCGTTCTCCAAGGCATTGATCGACGCCTTGGCCTGAACGACCCGCGCACGCGGCGGCCTAGCGCCGCCGCATGTCGTGGCTGTCGCCCGGAATTCGCACTTCCAGCCCATCGAGCGCGGCGGTCAGTTCGATCTGGCACGACAGGCGGCTGGTCGGGCGGACCCCGGCGGCAAGGTCGAGCAGGTCTTCCTCGTCCTCGCTGGCGCGGGGCAGCTTGCCGAACCAGTCGCGGTCCACGATCACGTGGCAGGTCGAGCAGGCCATCTGGCCCTCGCAGGTGCCCTCCAAGGGCATCCCGGCGGCTTGACCAACGCGCAGCAGGTTGTCGCCCTCAGCTCCCTGCGCGGTGACTCGTTCCTCGGTGGCGGTGATGAAAGTGACCTCGACCATCATACCCCCTGGGCCAGCGCCGCCGCATCGAGCGCGCGGCAGGCTACTTCGACTTCTTCCATGGTCGTGTAACGCCCGAACCCGAGCCGGATCGAATTGCGGGCCGCGCGCGGATCGAGACCGATCGCGCTGAGCACTCGGCTGGGCGCGCCGGTGCCGCTGCCGCAAGCCGATCCGGCGGAAATCGCGATATTGCGGCAATCGCTGAGCAGGCGCGGGAAATTGAGCCCATCTAGCCGCAAGTTGAGGTTGCCCGGCCAGCGCGCGGTCTCGCTGCCATTCAGAACCCAGCGCGACAGGATCGACCGAGCCAGTGCCGCAAGGCCCGACAGATGCTGGAAGTCAATGTCGATCCGCTCCTTCGCCAAGGCAGCAGCCGCGCCGAACCCGGCGCACAGCGCAGGGCTGAGCGTGCCCGAGCGCAAACCGCCCTCCTGTCCGCCGCCTTCGATCAGCGAGGCGATGGCCACCCCGTCGCGGAACCATAAAGCGCCGATCCCCTTCGGTCCGTAAAGCTTGTGCGCCGTGATCGCGATCAGGTCTGCGCCTTCGGGCGGCGCCAGTTTGCCCGCGCCCTGCACCGCGTCGCACAGCAACAGCGCGCCCATTTCATGCGCGCGTTCGGCGAGCCGGGCGACGGGCTGGACCGTGCCAATCTCGTTGTTGACCTGCATCACCGCGACGAGGCCGGTGCCTTCGGCAATCTCCACCTCGGGATCCACCAGGCCCTCGGCACTCACCGGCAGTTCCTGCACCGCTGCACCGGTCGCGAGCGCGGCATTGACCACCGCCGAATGCTCAATCGCCGAATAGGCAATCGACCCCCGATCGACCGAGCGGATTGCCTGGTTGAGCGCCTCAGTCGCGCCGCTGGTAAAAATCACGCGGCCGCCCGCCGGCAGCAGCGCTGCGACCTGATCGCGTGCAACCTCGACCGCTGCGGCTGCCGCGCGCCCGGCCTTGTGCATCGAGTGCGGATTGGCAAACCCCATGCCTTCGGGCCCGCCCAGCCACGGCAGCATTGCCGCGCGCGCTTCGGGCGCAAGCGGAGTGGTCGCCTGGTGATCGAGGTAGATGAAATTGGCGGGCATGTTCACAATCGTTGCTTTTTGGACCTTCGTTTCTATATAGCGCCTGCTTCCCGATCCTAGTCCAAAGCGGTCCGGCATCCGAAAATCCTCCGGACGCCGCGCCATGGGCCAGCCACAACAGGTAACCGCGCCCATGCCGTCAGTGATTTTCCCCGGCCCCGAAGGTCGCCTCGAAGGCCGTTTTCAGCCAGCTTCGCGCCCGCGTGCGCCGGTGGCGATGATCCTGCACCCGCATCCGCAGGCCGGCGGGACGATGAACGATCGCATCACCATGGCGCTGTACAAGACTTTTCAGGCGCGCGGGTTCGCCACGCTGCGCTTCAACTTTCGCGGGGTCGGGCGCAGCCAGGGCAGCTTCGACAATGGAATTGGCGAGCTTTCGGATGCCGCGTCCGCGCTCGACTGGGTTCAGTCGATCCATCCCGAAGCCTCGACCACCTGGGTCGCAGGCGCGAGTTTTGGTGCGCTGATCGGAATGCAGCTGCTGATGCGCCGCCCGGAAATTCGCGGGTTTATTTCAATCGCGCCGCCAGCCAACATGTATGATTTCAGCTTTCTCGCCCCTTGCCCGGCCAGCGGCATCATCATCCAGGGTGTGGCCGATACCGTGGTCACCCCCAATTCGGTTCAGAAGCTGGTCGACAAGCTGCGCACCCAGCGCCACATCACCATTCATCACGAAGAAATCCCCCGCGCGAACCACTTCTTCGAAAACGAGATGGGCGACCTGATGGGTTCGGTCGACAACTACCTCGACATGCGGCTCTCGCCGGATTGCCCGATCAAATAAGGTGGAGGGCTGAGCCCACGCAGACCGCTCGCGCGAACAAGTTCGTCACCCTGAACTTGTTTCAGGGCCCATCATGCCTCGCGTCCGGAGCGCATGATCGCAGTCAAGCCAAGCAGTCAGCTCACTTCCGGCGACCACCGGGCAAACGGCGAAATGGCCCCTGAAACAAGTTCAGGGTGACGGTTTTGGTTGGCGGTTGCGTGGTGCGCGCGATGCTACCGCAATTCCTGCCGCACTGGCGCGGTGCCGTCGGCTGACGGCACCACCCAGATTGCGACGTTGGCGATCAGCACAGCCCCCAGCACCAGCATCAGCCAAACCTGCTTCGATGCGCCGCGCCGCCGCCACAGCAGTCCTGCGCCCAGCACCATCGCGATGGCGGCGAGCATCAGGATCGAGAGGGTCGTGCCGCTGGCCATCAGCGCCCGAGCTTGCCCGCCATGCCGATGATCTCATCGAGCGCATTGCCGCCGCTTTTGGTGGTCCCGCCGCCGAGCAGTGAGCCGAGCACACCGCCCAAAACGCCGCCCATACCGCCGCTTGGTTGCGCTGGCTGACCGCCGCCAAGCACCGAACCCAGCACCGAGCCCAGCATCCCGCCCAGACCGCCCCCACCCGACTGCTGACCCTGCGCGCCACTCGCCTGATGCGACATATACCCCGCCACCAGCATCGCGAGGATCGGCAGCATCTTCTTGAGCAGCGCAGGATCGATCCCGGTCTGGTTCGCGGCATGCGCCGCAACGGTGCGGCTGACATCTTTGGATCCGAAGATCTGCCCGAGGACATCGTTGCCCCTGTCTACCTCGGTCGGCTCTGGGCCAAGCACGTTGGTGGCGAGCGACGCACCGCCCAGCCCGCCGAGCATGCCGATCAGGCTGCCAAGGCCGCCTTCACCGCCACCTGCATTCTCCGCTTGCTTGCCGAAGCCGCCGACCACCGCCGGGAGTAACGCCGCCGCGCCAGCCTCGGCAACCTGCGGCGAAATCCCGAGCTGGCTGGCAATGGCACCGATGCCGCCGGTCTGTTGCAGAATCGAAATCAGGTCGGTGGCAGCCATGGTAAGTTCTCCCGCAGCCGCAGCTGGCCGCCCGGCCCAAGCCTAATCGCTCGTGCCATACGATGCCAGAGGCGAAATCGGTCGACGTTTGAGGGGGCAGCGCGGCCTGCTACCTGCACGATTGCGGCGATGCGGTGGTGACCGGCGGCAATGCTCCGCGCGATGTGCTCGGCGACAATGTGTCGCGTTATATTGCGGCGAAGTTGGCGTGCTGAATAGCCGCTGGAACCGTCATCCAGAAGTGCTAGGCCGAAGGATGACAGGGAACGCGGCACTCGCCAGTGAGTCGCCGATCTAAAGGAGTCACAGCATGTCGATATTCAGCTCGATCAAGGATGCCATTTTCGGACACAAGGCCGAAGCCGCGACCCCGCCCGCCGACGCCCCGGCGATCCCGATGGCCGACGCCGCACCCGCTCCCACCGCTGCTGCCGCTCCGGTCGATGTCGCCGCTTCGCTCGGCGCGATGCAGGGCGCGGACGATCTCAACTGGCGCACTTCGGTGGTTGACCTGATGAAGCTGGTCGGGATCGACGCGAGCTACGAAAACCGCAAGGCGCTCGCGCACGAGCTGGGCAACGCGGGCTACGAAGGCTCGGCCGAAGACAACATCCAGCTGCAAAAGCAGGTAATGAAGGCGCTCGCCGACAACGGCGGGATGGTCCCGGCCGAACTGCTCGACTGAGCGAAGTCCGGCACAAACAAAAAGGGCCGTGACGCATCGCGCGTCACGGCCCTTTTTTGTGATCAACCAACCTCGCTCATGCTGAGCCTGTCGAACTATCGAAGCATTGTGCTTGTCTTTCGTGCCAGCACACCGCCGCGAGAAAAAAGGCAGCCCTTCGACAGGCCCTGGGTAGACAGTGTTGGGGTTAGCGCTCGACCAGGAAGCAAGCGCAGCCCCCGCCTGTCACTTCTTCCCGAACAGCCCCTTGGCCATCCCGGCGAGATCGTTCAGCGGGTTGCCGTCGCCGTCCTTGTCGAGGCTGCCGAGCAAGCCCGAGGCCATCGGGCTGTCCTTGATCATTTGCGCGTATTGCCCAAGCGAACCCTCACCGCCGATCTGCTCGACGATCTGGCTTAACACACCGGTATCGAGCCCGGTTTTGGCGGCAGCGCCCTGGATCGTATCGCCGGGTTCTTCGTGCGACTGGCCCAGCGCGGCAATCGCTTTTTCCGCCATTTCGGGTGAAATGCCCAGCTTGGTCGCAAGATTGCCGACGTCGGCGTGCTCGCTGACCTGGCCCATGATGCTGTCGAAAATACCCATACTTAAATACTCCTCGATGCGGAAAGCGCCAAGCTAAGCCTGGCAGCGGCACGAGGAAAGCTAAATCGGGATTTATTCCGGCTTTATCAAGCTGCTTTGGGCGCCGATTCGAGCACCGACTGATCGACGTAAGCTTCGAACTGGGCGAAGTTGTCGATAAATTTGCCGACCAGGTCTTGCGCGGTTTGATCGTATGCGTCCCCATCGCTCCACGCCCCGCGCGGATCGAGCAGCTTGCTGTCGACCCCGGGGACGGCGACCGGCACTTCAAAGCCGAAGTTCGGATCCTTCTTGAATTCGGCGTTGTTGAGGCTGCCGTCGAGCGCGGCGTTAAGCAGCGCGCGGGTCGCCTTGATGGGCATGCGCTTGATGCCCGGATCGGTTGCCCGGCCGCCGGACCAGCCGGTATTGACCAGCCAGCACTGCGCCCCGCCTTCGGCAATCCGCTTTTTCAGCAGGTTGCCATAGACACTGGGATGGCGCGGCATGAAAGCTGCACCAAAGCAGGTGCTGAAGGTTGCCGTCGGTTCGGTCACGCCGATTTCGGTCCCGGCAACCTTGGCGGTGTAGCCCGAGAGGAAGTGGTACATCGCCTGGTCCGGCGTGAGCCGGGCAATCGGGGGCAGCACGCCGAATGCATCTGCGGTGAGCAGGATAATGTTCGACGGCGGCGGGCCGAGGTTCTCGTCGCTGGTGTTGGGAATGAATTCGATCGGATAGGCACCGCGGGTATTCTCGGTCTTGCTGGCGTCGGTGAAGTCGAGCTCGCGCGTGTCCTCGTCAATCGTCACGTTTTCCAGGATCGTGCCGAACATCTTGGTGGTCGCATAAATCTCCGGCTCGCCCTCGGCCGAGAGATTGATCATCTTCGCATAGCAGCCGCCTTCGAAGTTGAACACCGCCTGGTCCGACCAGCCGTGCTCGTCGTCGCCGATCAGCGTGCGGCTGGCATCAGCCGAGAGGGTAGTCTTGCCGGTGCCCGACAGGCCGAAGAAGATCGCGCTTTTGCCGTCTGCACCGATGTTGGCCGAACAGTGCATCGGCATCACGCCCTGCGCCGGGAGCAGGAAGTTGAGCAGGCCGAATACGCCCTTTTTCATCTCGCCCGAATACTCGGTGTTGCCGATCAGGATCAGCTTTTCGGTGAAGTTGACTGCAATCACCGTATCGCTGCGGCAGCCATGGCGCTCTGGATCGGCCTTGAAGCTGGGCAGGTTGATGATTGTGTATTCGGGCGCGAAGTTGGCCAGCTCTTCCGCGCTCGGCCGCACCAGCAAGGTGCGGATGAACAGATTATGCCAGGCCATTTGCGTGATGACGCGCACGTTGACGCGGTATTCCGGCTGGCTGCCGCCGAACAGATCTGCGACGAACAACTCGCGCTGGTCCTTCACAGCGGCCAGAAAATCGGCCTTCAGGTTGGCCCAGTGCTCGCGACCCATCGGCTGGTTGATCGGGCCCCAGTTGATCGTGCTTTCGGTGATTGCATCGCGGACCACGAATTTGTCCTTCACGCTGCGCCCGGTGAACTTGCCGGTATCGACCAGCAGCGCTCCATCCTTGGTCAGCTTGCCTTCGCCTCGGACCAGTGCATGCTCGACCAGCGGCGCGGTGCCGAGATTGGCAAACACCTTCGCTGCGGTGTCGATGCCTTGCGCTGCAAGCGGATGGGAAAGCGTAGCGGTCAAGGCAATCTCCGTCGGTTTCCGGGGCCACTGCGCGCAGCGCAGCAGCCTGTCCGCATACGAATGCGCCGGAGGTGTTCGGCGCGCATAGTCGGTGCAGCCGATTCCGTCAAATGGTGGCATCGCACCCAAACTATCTATTCATTACAATGTGCTATGGTCACATTTCGGCGCGATTGCGCTACCTGACGTTCCGGGCTACTCCCAAGGACCCGTCAGGCAGGCAGCAAAGCGCGCAGCATCGCACCCATGGCCGACAGTTCCGTACCACCCTCCGAAGCGCCGCCCGCAGGTCATGCGCCGCAGGTCATCGCGCTGGTCGACGATGACCGCAACATTCTGACCACGGTCTCGATTGGTTTGCAGGCCGAAGGATTCATCACCCGGGTTTATTCGGATGGAGTCGCGGCGTTGAAGGCCTTGCTTGAAAATGCACCAGATCTGGCGGTCTGCGATATCAAGATGCCGAGCATGGACGGGCTGCAACTGCTCCAGAAGCTGCGCGAAAAAAGCGCGCTGCCGGTGATCTTCCTGACCAGCAAGGACGAGGAGCCGGACGAGGCACTGGGCCTTGCACTGGGTGCCGACGATTATATCACCAAGCCGTTCAGCCAGCGGCTGCTGGTCGCGCGCATCCGCGCAATCTTGCGCCGCAGTGAACTGGCGCGCAGCGACGCGGCAAGCGATGCCGGGGCCGAACCGAGCGAAGAACTGGCGCGCGGTCGGCTGGTGATGGACCCGGCGCGCCACCAGGTCACCTGGCAGGGCGAGCCGGTTGCATTGACGGTGACCGAATTCCTGCTGCTTGAGGCGCTGGCCGCCCGGCCCGGAGTGATCAAGAACCGCAACCAGCTAATGGACGCGGCCTATTCCGATGACGTGTTCGTCGATGACCGCACGATCGACAGCCATATCAAGCGGCTCCGGCGCAAGTTCCGCGCGGTCGACCCGCAATTCTCAGCGATCGAAACGCTGTATGGCGCTGGGTATTCCTACACCGATGCCTGAACCGACGCGGCTCCCGGTTCGCCAGCGGCGGCTTTACTGGACGCGGCGTACCTCGCTCACCGCGCGGATCTTGGCGGTCAACATCATCGCGCTGGGGCTGATGGCGGGGAGCCTCTTCTACCTCGATTCGTATCGCCGTCAGCTGGTGGCAGAACGGTTCAAGCTGGCCAGCGCGGAGGCTGAGATTGCCGCCGCCGGGCTGGCGCACAGCAGCCTGCCCGAGCGCGCGCGACTGGCGGCGCAGATCGGTGCCAACCAGCATTTGCGCCTGCGGGTTTATGGGCCTGACGGCGTGCTGCGGCTTGACAGCTTCAAGGTTGCAGGCCCGAGTTTTGCCTTTGCTGATCCGCAGGCTGATCCGTGGTATCTAAACGCAGCACGTGTGCTCGACCGTTCGATGAATTGGACGCTCGGCACGCCGCCAATTCCACCTTACGTTCAGCCCGCAGTCGATGCGGCGATCAATTGGCCCGAGCTTGGCGATGCAGCTCGCGCGCACAGCACCATCGTGATGGAGCGATCGGCGCCCGATGAGAGCCCGGTGATCACCGCCGCAACCCCGATCGGAAACACTGGCGAATTGCTGCTGACCACCCGCAACGCGCCTGACATCACTCAGGCGGTGCGCGATGCGCGCCAGACCTTGGCAATTGTGCTGGGGGTAACCTTGCTGATCTCGATCCAGCTCTCGTTGTTCCTCGCGCGAACCATCGTCAAGCCGCTGCGCGCGCTGGTCCGCGCCGCCGTGCGGGTTCGGCTGGGGCGTGACCGCGCGGTCGAAGTGCCGCGCCTGCCCGAACGCCGCGACGAGATCGGGCTCCTGGCGCGCGCGCTATCCGACATGACTGGGGCACTGCGCAGCCGGATCGACGCGGTCGAGACCTTCGCCGCCGATGTGGCGCATGAAATCAAGAACCCGCTCGCCAGCTTGCGCTCTGCGCTCGAAAGCCTTGAAAAGGTCACGGATGACGAACTGCGCACCAAGCTGACCGCAATCGCCGCGCACGATGTTCGGCGGATCGACCGATTGGTCACTGAAATCGCCGAGGCGAGCCGGATCGATGCCCAGCTCAGCCGTACTCCATTTGACGAGGTCGACTTGATGACGCTCGCCGAAACGCTGGTCCGTGCCCGCGCCGAGCGCGGCGATGCAGGCCCCTGCACCGTGCGGATCGAGCCGCAGGACGCCGGGCCATGGGTGGTCCCTGGCGATCCGGCGCGGCTCGAACGCGTGCTGGTCAACCTGCTCGACAATGCCTGCTCGTTTTCCCCGCCCGGCGGCGCGGTGGTGCTCGGCGTGACGCGGCATCCCGAACATGTCGAGCTGACCGTCACTGACGAAGGCCCCGGCATTCCGCCCGAAGCGCGCGAGAAAATCTTCGACCGGTTCCACTCGCTCCGCCCCGATACCGAAACCTTCGGCAGCCATTCCGGCCTTGGCCTCGCCATCGCCCGGACCATCGCCGAAGCGCACGACGGGTCCTTGGTGGCGACTGACCGGCCCGACGGGAAGCCGGGCGCGTGCCTTGTGCTGGAGCTGCCGACGGTGGAAGAGGAAGGCTCATGACCGCGTTCCTTCATCAAGCCACCTGTTTGGCCATCAAGGGCCGTGCTGTGCTGATCGAAGGTCCGCCCGGCTCGGGCAAGTCCGCTCTCGCACTGGCATTGCTGGATCGCGGAGCAATGCTGATCGGGGACGATGGCGTCAGCATGGAACTGCGCGGCGCTCACCTATTTGCTTCACCTCCGCCTAACACGGCTGGATTGCTCGAGGTAAGAAACGTCGGATTGTTGCGGTTCCCCACCGCCAACGATGTGCGCGTGGCGCTTGTCATTGTGCTTGATCCCAGTGCTCCGCGGTTTACCGAGGCGGCCGAGCCAGCAGAGCGCGCAACCGTTCCGTTACCGTTGATCAGGCTATGGCCGTCGGAGAATCCGCCGGCTCGCAAAGTTGAACTGGCGCTTGAACGCTACGGCCTCGTTTGAACAATCTTCCGAACGGGGGACAGCACTAACCGCGCCCTTCACATTGCGTCCATCCAGCGCCATTTATGTTGCACTGCAATGACCGACTCTCCCCCTCCTGCCCCGCAGCGCTTGCTGCTCGTTACCGGGCTGCTTGGCGCAGGCAAGACCACCGCGTTGAAAGTGCTGGAGGACTTGGGCTGGGAAGTGATCGACAATTTTCCGGTGCGTTTGCTGGGCCGGCTGATCGACAGCGATGCCCCCGCCGCCGACACCCCACTGGCGATCGGCTTCGATTCGCGCACGCGCGGCTTCGATCCCAACAAGGTCATCGCGCTCGTCAAGAAACTGACCGGCCGCGCCGACCTGGAAATCACCACGCTGTTCCTCGATTGCGCCGGGACCGAGCTGGAGCGGCGCTACAACGAAACCCGCCGCCGCCATCCGCTGGCGCAAGACCTGCCGGCGGCCAGCGGCATTTCGGCCGAACGCGAACTGATGGAGCCATTGCGGCGCTGGGCCGACCTGGTGATCTCGACCACCCAGTTCAGCAGCAATGATTTGCAACAAGCGATCCGCGAGCGGTTTGGCGATAGTGCGGTGCGCGGGATGACCGTATCGGTCAGCAGCTTCGGATTTTCGCGCGGGATGCCGCCGATCGCAGATCTGGTGTTCGATATGCGATTTCTCGATAATCCGCACTGGGATCCGGTCCTGCGTCCGCAGACCGGGCAGGACCCGGCGGTTGCCGACCACATTCGCCAGGATCCCGCCTGGCACGAAGCCTTCGCGCGGATCCGTGACCTTATCTTGCTGCTGCTGCCGCGCTATCAGGCGCAGGGCAAAGCCTATGTAAACATTGGCTTTGGCTGCACTGGCGGGCGGCACCGCTCAGTCTTTGCAGCCGAGCAACTGGCGGCCGCGCTGACTGCAGCGGGCTATACCCCCAGCGTCCTGCACCGCAACCTGTCGGCCCGCGCGGCCGATCTGGTCGAGGGGAAGCCCGATGCCGCTGTGGGACGTACCTGAGATCATGACAGGAAATCCATTGACCGCGCTCTGCGCAATCGTCATGGCCCGGCGCCACCGCACGGCGCGACTCGCCGAACCGCGGATGGGGAGCGCTACCCGGACATGATCGGCCTGATCCTGGTTACTCACGGCAAGCTGGCCGAAGAATTCGTCGCGGCGATGACGCACGTCGTGGGCAAGCAAGAAGCCGTTGTTGCGATCAGCATCGGCCCCGAAGACAACATGGAAACGCGCCGCATCGATATCGGCAATGCAGTCAGCCGCGTGGACAGCGGCACCGGGGTGATCATCCTGACCGACTTGTTCGGCGGCACCCCGTCGAACCTGGCGATCTCGTTGATGCAGCGCGGCAAAGTCGAAGTTATCGCCGGGATCAACTTGCCGATGCTGATCCGGCTGGCCAAGGCACGCTGCTGCATGCCGCTTGAACAGGCGGTGGTCGCGGCGCGCGATGCCGGGCGCAGCTACATTACCATCGCGTCTGAATTTCTGGGCCAGGACGCCTGATACCCTAGTTGGGAACACACGTGAGCGAGCACCGGGAAACTGTCGAGATCGTCAACAACCGGGGCCTGCACGCGCGCGCCAGTGCCAAATTCGTCAATGCCGTCGCCAAACTGGGTGACGGGCTGCATGTCCGGGTCGAGAAAGACGGCAACGATGCCGAAGGGGCCTCGATCCTCGGCCTGATGATGCTCGGCGCGGCGAAGGGCGATTCGATCGACATTATGGTCTCGGGCGAAGGCGCGGATTTGGCGCTGCTCAAGCTGGTCGGGCTGGTCAAGGACGGCTTCGGCGAGGATTGATGCGCGCGGGCTTCGACAGACTCAGGCTGAGCGGAACTTGGGTTTAGACCAAAACATTACACGCCGCTCAGCCTGAGCCTGTCGAAGGCCACGCGCCACGGAGCCCCAACCCATGCGCCGCACCATCACCGGATTTTCCAACCCGACCATCAAATTCCTGCGCAGCTTGCGTGAGAAGAAGCACCGCAAAGCTTCGGGCAAATTCCTCGCTGAGGGATTGCGCTTACTGACTGATGCGCGGTCCAGCGGGCATCTGCCCGAAATGCTGATGATGGCGACAAGGCGCGATCCGCATCCGTTGATCGATGCGCTTGAGGCTGATGTAGTCGCGGCGGGCGGCGAAGTGCTCGAGATGGGCGCGGACTTGCTCGCCAAGGTGACCGGCAAGGACAATCCGCAGGCAGTCGCCGGGGTTTTTGCCGAATTTGATACCGGGCTCGAGCAGATCCGGCGCGGCAGCGCGAAGATCTGGCTGGTGGCGCAGGCGCTGCGCGATCCGGGCAACCTTGGGACCATGCTGCGCACCGGCGATGCGGTCGGCGCGGGCGGGCTGATCCTGCTCGACGACTGCGCCGATCCGTTTTCGGTCGAAGCCGTGCGCGCGAGCATGGGCGCGGTGTTTACGCAGCAAATCGCGCTCGCGAAATGGGATGAATTCCTGCCGTGGTTGCGCGGCGGAGAGGGCCAGCTGGTCGCGGCGAGCTTGCGGGATTCGGTCGATTACCGCGGCGCGGCTTACACAGCCCCGTGCTTCCTGCTGATCGGCAACGAATCGCGCGGGCTGCCGGAAGATTATGAAATGGCCTGCGATTCGCGCGTGACCATACCGATGAAGGGCCGCGCTGACAGCCTGAACGCTGCTGTCGCCGCCGCAGTGCTGGCCTACGAGGCGCTAGCTGCGCTGGGCTGAGCTGTTCAGTCTCCGATCATGCGGACCGTGTGAGGTATCCTGCATGACCAACCGCATCGCCCTGTTCGCCTTGAGCGCCCTAGCCGCGCCGCTGCTCGCCGCCTGCACCACCGACGGCGCCGCGCCCGGTCCGCTTGCCGGGAGCACCTGGTCGTTCGTCCTGATCGACGGCCAGAAGCCCGTCTCGAGCCGCGCCGCGCTGACCCTCAATGCCAAGTCGTTCTCCGCCGATGCCGGCTGCAATGGCATGGGCGGCGATCTGACCATCGAGCCCGGGCAGTTGGTGACCGGCCCGTTCATATCGACCATAATGTTCTGCGACGGGGTGATGGAGCAGGAAAAAGCCGTCAGCGCGCTGCTCGGCGCTTCGCCGCAGTACAAGGTGGAGGGCGACACGCTCATGCTCACCGCGCCGGGGCACTCGGCCAGGTTGGCGCGGAGGCGGTAAGCGCAACGGTCGCAATTCTGAGCCGTCACCCCGGCGCAGGCCGGGGCCCAGCACAAAAAATAATGTCGTCGCAATGCGACGTCGATTGCTCGCAAGGTCTGGGCCCCAGCCTTCGCCGGGGTGACGAACTGGCTACTCCGCCACCTCTGCCTCATCCGTATCGCCCTGCAGCAATAGCGCTGCGTCATTACTGCTCGAATGGCGCGGCAGGCTGTCAATGACCGGGACTTCCTCGATCTCGCGCTTGCCGATGGCGATGCCCTTGTCCTTGAGCCGGCGGCCCGAGGTCAGCACGTTGCGTTCAAAGCTGCCGACGAAATCGTTGTACTTGCGCACGGCCCGATCGAGCCCCGCGCCCACGCCCTTGAGGTGTTCGGCCGCCACGGCGAGCCGGTCGTACAGTTCGGCTCCCGCCTTGCCGATCTCGATTGCCTCACGGGCCAGCTGGTCCTGCTGCCAGACCATCGCCACGGTCCGGGCAATCGCAACCAGATTGGTTGGAGTGGCCAGCAACACCTTGTTGTGAAAGGCAAAGTCCCAAAGTTCGGGATCGTTTTCCAGCGCCGCGGCGACGAAATGCTCGCCCGGCACAAACATCACCACATAGTCCGGCGCTTCGTCGAACTGGCTCTGGTACGACTTGGCACCGAGCGTCTGAACGTGGTTCCGCATCGAGCGGGCGTGCAGATCAAGATTGCGCTTGCGGGTCTCATCGTCGCCCGCTTCGAACGCGGCCTGGTAGGCATTCAAGGACACCTTGGCGTCGATCACCAGCATCTTCTGGCCGGGAATGCGGACGATCGCATCGGGGCGCAGCCGTCCCTCGTCGGTTTCCAGCGAGTGTTCGAGATTGAAATCGGTGTGCTGCGACAGCCCGCATTGTTCGAGCACATTCTGCAGCGCGCGCTCGCCCCAGCGGCCCCTTGCTTTGGGCGCATTCGTCAGCGAATTGCCCAGCCGCGCCGCCTCACGCTTGACCTCTTCCTGACCCTTGCGCACTTCCTCGATTACGCCGGCAAGCTGGCTGAACCCCTCGACCCGCTGCTTTTCAAGGCTGGTGACTTGTTCCTCATAAGCCTTGAGCCGCTGATCGACCGGCGCGAGCAGCGACTTCAGCCGCTCAGCGCTCTTCTCTTCGGACTGGGTGAACCGCTCCTGCGCGCGGGCGAGCAAAGTTTCCTGCGCTTGCGCGAGTATCTTCGCTCCGGCAGCCTGAAATTCGGCCTTGAGGCTTTCCTGCGCAACTAGCAGCCCAGCCTTCTGCTCCTCAAAATTGGCCGCATTGGCCGCCAGCGTCGCCAGTTTGATCTGGGCATAACCCAGTTCCGCGATTGCCTTGCGGAACTGCGCGTCAAGGTCCTTGCCCTGAGCCTCGCTCGCCGTCAGCTGCACGCGCAAATCCGCCGCCGGACGCGATCCGAACAGCCAGCCCAGGCCAAGCCCGCAGGCGAGCGCCAACAGCAAAACGATGAATGTGGTTGCAGTCATGGCAACACGCTAACCGGAACGGAGCAGGAACGCCAGCCCTCTCTTCGTATTCTCAACCGGCTATAAGCTTTTTCAAATTCACGCCGCCTTGCGCAGCTTTTCCAGCTTCTTGAGCACCATCTGGCGCTTGAGCCGCGACAAGTGATCGATGAACAGCACCCCTTCGAGGTGGTCCATCTCGTGCTGCAGGCAAGTTGCCAGCAGGCCGTCGATGTCTTCCTCGTGAGCCTTGCCATCAAGGTCTTGCCAGCGCGCGCGGATGCGGGCCGGGCGTTCGACATCGGCGTAGATCTCGGGGACCGACAGGCATCCTTCGGAATAAACCGCATGGTCTTCCGATGGATCGAGAATTTCGGGGTTGATGAACACCCGCGGCTCGCGCTTGACTGGCTGGTGCGAATGGTTGTGACCACCGTGCGCGGTGCATTCTTCGGGTGCGGCGTCCTCGTCCTCGGGCTGGAGGTCGATCGTCAGCACCCGCAGCGGCACCCCGATCTGCACCGCGGCGAGCCCGATCCCGGGGGCATCATACATCGTCTCGAACATATCGGCGACCAGCGCACGCAGGTCGTCATCGAACGCCGTGACCGGCGCGGAGATCTGCTTGAGGCGCGGATCGGGAACTTCGAGGATTTCGCGTAATGCCATGAAGGGCCACATAGTGCGGGGTTGGGCGGGGTTCAAGCTTGGGATTTGTTGCGCACGCCAAGACGCCAAGAGGGCTGCACTTGCGGCAACGCCGCTTTCGATCCGAACAAAGCCCCACCCGATCGCTTGGTCAAATTCATGGCCTTCGGCCAAGGGCCATCATCTTGGCGTCTTGGCGTGCGAACCCCCTACCCCATCGGGCGGCGCGCGCGCAAAGCTTGCGCCAGCGTTCCCTCGTCAAGGTAATCGAGCTCGCCGCCCACTGGCAGACCATGGGCGAGCTGGGTCAGCCGGATCGGATAGGCCTCGAGCCGCTCGGCGATGTAGTGCGCGGTGGTCTGGCCTTCCAAAGTGGCGTTCATCGCCAGCACCACCTCGTCGATCCCGCCGTGCGAGACCCGCTCGATCAGTTTGCCGATGCTGAGATCCTCGGGCCGCACCCCGTCGAGCGCGGATAGCCGCCCGCCCAGCACGTGATAGCGCCCGGCAAACAGCCGCGAACGGTCGAGCGCCCACAAGTCCGCCACATCCTCGACCACGCACAGCGAGCGCTGGTCGCGGCGCGCATCGGCGCAGATACCGCAGGGGTCGGAGGTATCGACATTGCCGCAGGTCTGGCACTCGTCCAGCCCTTCACGCACCGCGTCCAGCGCTTCAAGCAATTGCACCAGCGCGCCTTCGCGGCGCTTGATCAGCCACAACACCGCACGCCGCGCCGAACGCGGCCCGAGGCCGGGGAGCTTGGCCAGTGCGGCGGTCAGCGTTTCGATCTCTTGCGATGCCATGGCGCGGGGGATAGGGGCAATCCAAGTTGAATTGAACTGAAAATCCTCTCCCCTTGCGGGAGAGGATACGAAGGCTTGAGAGCGGAGCGAACTAGCCGTAGTTGGAGAGGGGACGAGGATTGCGCCAACCCATCCCCCTCTCCAAGCTGCGCTAGCTGCCGAGCCAGCAAGCTGCGCTATCCTCTCCCGCAAGGGGAGAGGATATATTGAGGGAACTGGCCGCCAATGCGCATCGTCTTTATGGGAACCCCGACCTTCGCCGTGCCCGCGCTGCTGGCGCTGGTCGAGGCTGGGCATGCGGTGGCAGCGGTATATACCCAGCCGCCGCGCCCGGCGGGCCGGGGCAAGCAGCTGATGCCATCACCGGTGCAGCGCGAGGCCGAGCGGCTGGGGATCGAGGTGCGTTCGCCGAAAACGCTGCGCGACTTGGAGGCGCAGGCCGATTTCGCCGCGCTGGAGGCCGACCTCGCGGTGGTTGCCGCTTACGGCCTGATCTTGCCGCAAACGGTGCTCGCTGCACCCCGGCATGGCTGCATCAACATCCACGCCTCGCTGCTGCCAAGCTGGCGCGGCGCTGCGCCGATCCACCGCGCGATTCTGGCAGGCGATCCGGTTACAGGCGTGACAATCATGCAAATGGAAGCCGGGCTCGACACTGGTCCGATGCTGGCGGCGGCGCGCACGCCAGTCGAGGACAAGACCGGCGGCGAATTAACCGCCGAGCTGGCCGAATTGGGCGCGCGGCTGCTGATCGAGGTGCTGGCGGACTTGCCCGGGCACCCCCCTGCCCGGCAACCAAGCCTTGGCATGACTTACGCCGCCAAGATCGACAAGGCCGAAACCTGGATCGACTTCACCCGCGCCGCCGAGCAGATCGAACGCCAGGTCCGCGCTTTGGCCCCGGCACCGGGGGCGTGGTTCGAACTGGACGGCGAACGCTACCGCATTTTGTCGGCGCAAGTCGTCGCGCGGGAAGGCGCAGCCGGGACCACGCTCGATGACCAGCTGACCATCGCCTGCGGCCATGGCGCTGTGGTACCCACGCTGATCCAGCGCGCCGGGCGACCGGCAATGACGGCGGCTGAACTTCTGCGCGGGCGCGCGGTGCCGGCCGGGACGAAGTTGGGCTGATGGTGGCGCACGCAAAGCCCCGCCCGATGACCCGCTTCGCGCTCACCATCGAATTCGACGGCACGCCGTTCATGGGGCTTCAGCGCCAACCCAATGGCCCGACCGTGCAAGGCGCAATTGAAGCCGCGATCCTTGCGGTCACCGGTGAGGCGGCCACGCTCCACGGTGCAGGCCGCACCGACGCCGGGGTCCATGCGCTTGGCATGCGGGTGCACTTCGATATTGCCAAGGTGATCACGCCGTTCCGGCTGATGCAGGCGTTGAATGCCCTGATCCGCCCCGCCCCGATTGCCGTGCTGACGTGCATGGAAGTGGCGGACGATTGGCACGCGCGGTTTTCCTGCACCGGGCGCGAATACCTTTACCGGATCGCCAACCGCCGCGCACCGCTGACGCTGGAGGCCGGTCGCGCTTGGCACCTGACCCAGCACCTCGATGCAGACCTGATGCACCGCGCCGCGCAGCTGCTGGTCGGGAGCCACGATTTCACCACCTTCCGTTCGGCGCATTGCCAGTCGGCCAGTCCGGTCAAAACGCTCGACCGGTTGGAGGTGCGGCGCGAAGGCGCACATGTCACGATCGAAGCCGCCGCGCGCAGTTTCCTGCATCATCAGGTCCGCTCCATGGTCGGGTGCCTGGCGATGGTCGGCATGGGCAAGTGGAGCGAGGCGGACTTGTCCGACGCGCTCGAAGCGCGTGACAGGCAGCGGCTCGGCTTCAATGCCCCTCCGCACGGCCTATATTTCGTCCGTGCGCTTTACCCGGGCGAATGAATGCCTAAGTTGCAATCTGCAACGCCACAACGGCGCAACAGATTCGGAGAGAACCATGACTTACACTGGCAAGCAGCTCACCACCCAGCTCGACGCTGACGGCACGCTGACGCTCCAGCTGAACGACAAGACCTGGGATGAGCCCAAGGCGGGCCAGGTGCTGATCAAGGTCGAGGCGACCCCGATCAATCCGTCGGACCTTGGTCTGCTGTTCGCTTCTGCCGATACCGAAAATGCTGACTATTCGCCCGGCAAGGTCGTCGCCAAGATGCCCGACAACGCCACCCGCGCGATGAAAGCACGCCACGGCATGGCGATGCCGGCGGGCAACGAAGCGGCAGGCACGGTAGTCGCCGCCGGCGCGGGGGCCGAAGCTCTGATGGGCAAGCGCGTCGCCTGCGTCCCGGGCAGCGCTTACGCCAACTACGCTTATGCTGACGCTGCGATGTGCATGCCGGTCGAAGCAAGCGCAGCGCAGGCTGCCTCAAGCTTCGTCAACCCGATGACCGCGCTGGGCTTTGTCGAGACAATGAAGCTCGAAGGCTTCACCGGGATCGTCCACGCCGCGGCGGCATCGAACCTGGGCCAGATGCTGGTCAAGATCTGCCTTGAAGACGGGGTGCCGCTGGTCAACATCGTGCGTTCGGACGATCAGGTCAAACTCCTCAAGGACCTCGGCGCGACTCACGTGCTCAACATGTCCGACGCCGATTTCATGCCCAAACTGATCGACGCGATTGCGGAATCCAAGACGATGCTGGGCTTCGATCCGATCGGCGGCGGGACGCTGTCCGGGCAGATCCTCACCGCGATGGAAGCCGCCGCCAGCCGCGGTGCAGTGTTCAGCCGCTACGGATCGAGCGAGGCCAAGAAGGTCTACATCTACGGTGCGCTGGATATCGGGCCAACGATCCTCAACCGCGCCTTCGGTTTGACCTGGGATCTGGCCGGGTGGCTGCTCACCCCGTTCATGGCGAAAGCCGGAATGGAAGTGGTCGGCCGCATGCGGGCGCGCGTCGCCAAGGACCTGACCACCACTTTCGCCAGCTATTACAAGGCCGAAGTATCGCTCGAAGGCATGCTGACCAAGGCAGCTGTCAGCGAATACAACGCGCGGCGCACGGGCGAGAAGTATCTGGTGGTGCCGACGGACTGAGAAATCGGGAACCGCAGCGCCGGAAAATCGTTTTGAGGGGAGCCACGCAAATGCGCGCGGCTCCCCTTTCAAACACGAGGACCCAGCGCCATGGCGACCGCCGCGAAACCTGCCGACAAGAACTTTACCGACGTCGCCACCTTGCGCGCGCAGGCGCGCAAGCACATCGAAGACGGCGCGGTCACCAAGAGCTACCCCGCCGACCGCGAGGTGATCGTCGGCAAGCTGCAAGAATCGCTCGCCACCGAATGGGTCTGCGTGCTGCGCTATCTGCGCCATTACCATACCGCGACGGGCCTCGTTTCGGAGCCGATCAAGGCGCATTTCCTGGAACACGCCAACGCCGAACAAGCGCACGCGATGATGCTGGCTGAGCGGATCGTGCAATTGGGCGGCGAACCCGATCTCAACCCCGATCATCTGAGCAAGCTGAGCCACGCCGAATACCGTGAGGGCAAGACGCTCAAGGATATGGTCAAGGAAGACCTGGTGGCCGAACGCATCGCGATCGATTCATACCGCGAGCTGATCGACTATGTTGGCGACCGCGACACCACCACCAAGAAGCTGCTGATGCACATCCTCGAGCAGGAAGAAGAGCACGCGGATGAGTTTTCGGACCTGCTTAATGGCTGGGAGGGGGAGTAAGCGTAGCCAAAAGCGATGGCGGGATTACTTTGAATCGTCATCCCGGGGAAGACCGGGACCCAGCACTTCTGCCCATGAATCCGCGAAGCGTCGCTGTTTTCTTGTTTGGACTGGGTCCCGGCCTTCGCCGGGATGACGGGTAGCTGCCGCCGTTGAGACGTGGCCCTAAGCTGTCATTTCTTATCGAACCCGCGGAACCACGCCAGCACCTTGTCCGCCCCCCGGCTTTCGGCATTGCGCCAGCTAACAGCGTCCTTTTTGCCGTTGAGCACTTTGCCGTCGCCGCGCAGCACGAACATCGCCGGCGTGCTCTTAAGGTTCTTCACCCCGAGGCGCTTGACCAGATCGAGATTGCGCCCCTCACCGGTCTGCGGCCGGCCAACATCGATAAAGGTCACTTCAAATCGCGTGCCGAATTCGGCTCTGAACGCATCCGACCTCAACACCTGTGCGAGGGAACGGCTATCATGGCACCAGTCCGCGCCAAACACGATCACCGCGTCGGCCTTGCTGGCGGCAGCATGAGCCAGCGCCAGTTCAAGCGCCTTGGCTCCGTCGGCATCAACCGGGTAATAAAGTACCTTTGGCGCTACGGCGACGGGCGTTGCATCGGGAGCTGCGAGCACACCCGCTTGCCCCACGCCTAGCGCCAGCATCAACGCCGCGGCCAGGCGCAGCAGCATCATGCCTTGCCTACAACGCTTTCGGGCAAGTCAGTGCCGAACACGCGCTGATAATATTCCGCGACCAGCATCCGCTCGGTCTCGTCGCACTTGTTAAGGAACGAGAGGCGGAAGGCGAATCCGGGGTCTTTGAAGATCGCGGTGTTTTGCGCCCAGGTCATCACGGTGCGCGGGCTCATCACGGTGCTGATATCGCCATTGATGAAGCCTTGCCGGGTCAGATCGGCGACCTTGACCATTTTGCTGACCAGTTCTGCAGACGCGCCGTCGGACTTGCCCAGCACAATCTCGCATTCGACCGCAGCGGGCAGGTAGTTCAGCCCGACGACGATATTCCAGCGGTCCATCTGGCCCTGATTGATCGCCTGGGTGCCGTGATACAGCCCACTGGTATCACCCAGGCCAACCGTATTGGCGGTGGCGAACAGGCGGAAAAACGGATTGGGCCGGATTACGCGGTTCTGATCGAGCAAAGTGAGCTTGCCCTCAGTTTCCAGCACGCGCTGGATCACGAACATCACGTCGGGGCGGCCGGCATCGTATTCGTCAAACACCAGCGCGACCGGATGCTGCAATGCCCACGGCAGCAGGCCTTCGCGAAATTCGGTAACCTGCAGACCGTCGCGCAGCACAATCGCATCGCGGCCGATCAGGTCGATCCGGCTGATGTGGGCATCCAGGTTGATGCGGATGCACGGCCAGTTGAGCCGGGCGGCGACCTGTTCGATGTGAGTCGACTTGCCGGTACCGTGATAACCCTGGACCATCACGCGCCGATTGTGGGCAAAGCCCGCCAGGATCGCCAGCGTGGTATCGGGATCGAACACATAGCTGCCATCGCTATCGGGCACGCGTTCGTCGGCCTGAGAAAAGGCCGGAACCATCATGTCGACATCGATCCCGAACAGCTCACGCACTGAAACCGTGCGGTCTGGTGCGGGCAGGATGGTGTCCGAGGCTGTGCCTGGCTGCGTGTTTGGAATGTCGGTCATGGCGCTGCACCGCCTATACGGGCAGGCGCGATGCTGCAATACGGTTTGCGTTGCAAAACGCGACCCGTGGCTGATTGGGTTCAGGCCGCCTTGGTCGCGCCGAAATCGGTGGCGCGGCAAGCGCGGTCGCGGCCATCGGCCTTGGCGCGGTAGAGCGCGGTATCCGCGAGGCGGTAAAGCCGCCGCCAATCCTCTTCCGTGGTAACTCGCCCATCGACGAAGCCGACGCTTACGGTGACTTGCCAGTTCATCGGCATGGCCCGCTTGCGGATTGCCGCCAGCAGCCGTTCGGGCGGACACTGGCTCTGGAGCCGCAGCGGTACGAGCAGCGCGAACTCCTCGCCGCCGAGCCGCACCGCCAGACTGTCATCGGGACGGCACTCCTGGATCGCCTGGCTCACTTCGCGCAGCACGTCATCGCCGGCATCGTGGCCAATTCGATCATTGATAGCCTTGAAGTGATCGATGTCGATCAGGAACAGCCGGTGCGGTTCGGTCCGGCCGATCGCGTTGTCGATGAAAGCGCGGCGATTGAGCAGCCCGGTTAGCGGATCCGAATTGGCCAGCCGCAGCGCCGATTGCTCGCTCGCCTTGGCCTCGTCGCGTTCGGAATAGATATCGCGCAACCGCGAGACGATCAGCATGGTCGACAGCAGCGATTCGACCGACAGCGCGATCAGGTTCCCGTTATCGAGCCAGAAGCTGTAGTCGAGCAGCCCCATGCCGTAGGCCACGCGGGCGATTGTCAACCCGACCGGAGCGCTCCAGGCGAGGATGAACAGACCCAGGTTGTGCGCCCGCGCTCGCCAGGCGGCGTAGATGATCGGCAACACTAGCAACAGCGCGATAGCACCGAAGACAAAATACAGCCGGTCAAGCCAGAAGCCTTGCCACGGCGCGAGCAGTGCGAAAGCCAGCGAACTGACCACTGCCAGCCCGCAGACTGCGGTTGCCACGCGGCGCAAGCGACGACCGAAAACCTGATCGCCAAAGAAGTCGGCCATGAACTTGATCGCGGCCACCTCCGCCAGCGCCAGAAACACGTAGTTGAGCCGCAGCCGGTCGTTGTTGGCGAGCGGCGGAATAACCAGCATCGCGATGCTCGACGAGGTGAAAGTGTACGCCATCAGCGCGCTGACCATCGCCGCATAGGACAGTTGGAAGCGATGCCGCAGCACTGACCACAAAGCCAGATTGTAGGTCAGCAGCGCGAGCGAAAGCCCGCCGAACCCGGCATAGAGCGCGACCAGCCACGATTGCAGGCGGTAGCTTTCGCTTGCGGTCATCAGGTTCGCGCCGATCACTACGCCGCGCCAGTTGGCACTGTCCTTGACAGTGATATCGATCCCGGTCAGCGGCGCGGCGCGGACCGGAACGGGAAATTCGAAAATCGCCCCGATGGTGATGAAGTGACGCGAATTGGCATAGGCGAAGTCGGTTTGCGCGGTGCCGCCATCGGCGTAGCGAAAGACGATTGTCTCATCACCTTGCCAGACGCTCGAAGTGCGCAACATCAATGGATCGGCGCTGTCCGAACGGACCGGGGAAAAATGCAGCTGAACCGCGAAATCGCCCGTCCCGAAGCGGTTCTGCGCCGGACCGCAATCGTACTGCGCGTCGGCGGTAACGCGTTCGCCCGCAACCAGCGGGGCGACGCAAGTGTGCAGTGGAATGTCGGCATACGCGGCGCCATTGGCGCCGATCGCAATCAAGAGCGCGGCACAAAGCCGCAGAAAAAGGATCCGAATACTGGCCATTTGCGGGATTGGATAAACGATCAGGGCAAATTTACCGTTAACCGCAGAAAGTCTGTTGCAACATACCGACCAGTCGGTATGTTGCTTTGCATGATCCCGAATCAACCCTTCCGCCCGGCCCCGGCATCGGCGCGCGACAAGCTGTTGGAAGCCGGCGTAAAACTGATCCGGCAGCAGGGTTTTGCCGGAACTTCGGTCGATCAGCTATGCAGTGAAGCCGGGGTCACCAAAGGCGCGTTCTTTCACCATTTCGCCTCGAAGGAAGCGCTCGGGGTGGCGCTGGCGGACTACTGGTCAAGCTCGACCGGGGCGTTCTTTGCCGCCGCGCCGTATCATCACCACGCCGATCCGGCGCAGCGCGTGCTCGGCTACATCGACCTGCGGACCGAGCTGATCGGTGGCCCAGCAGAAAGCTTCTGCTGCGTCGCCGGGACGATGGTGCAGGAAGCGTTTTTGTCGAGCGATCTGATAAGAACAGCGTGCAATTCCAGTATCTTGGGTAACGCTGCCGCGTTGGAGGACGATCTCGCCGCAGCAATCGAACAGTCCGGCGCAAGGGGGGTGACCGCCGCCTCGCTCGCCCGCCATATTCAGGCGGTGATCCAGGGTGCCTTCGTGCTGGCCAAGGCCCAGGGCGATGTCGGCGCTGCGGCTGCGGCACGCGAACATCTGCTGCATTTGCGCCGCTATTTCGAGATGCTGTTGCAACCCAGAATCGAGGAGACTGCGTCATGAGCTACATCGACGGATTCGTTATCGCGGTGCCCAAGGCCAACCGCCAGAAGTTCATCGACCATGCCAATAACGCCGACAGCGTGTTCATGGAAATGGGCGCGCTGCGGGTGATCGAGTGCTGGGCCGACGACGTGCCCGACGGCACGCTCACCGATTTCCGCAAGGCGGTTCAGGCTACCAGCGATGAGGACGTGGTGTTCAGCTGGATCGAATGGCCCGACAAGGCGGCGCGCGATGCCTGCTATGCCAAGATGATGGATCCGGCCAACCCCGACCCGCGGATGGACCCGGCCAAGAACCCGATGCCGTTCGATGGCAAGCGGATGGTCTGGGGCGGGTTCAGCCCGGTGGTAGATTTGCAAGCCTGAGGAGAGCGGCGATGGGTACCTTGCAGGGCAGTTGGATCTGGTACGATCTGATGACCCCCGATCCTGACGGGGCCAAGGCGTTTTACGAGGCGGTGGTCGGCTGGAGCATGACCACAGGCCACGGTGCGGGCGACAGTGATTACGGCTTCATCACCGCTCCGGACGGAGCGATGACCGGCGGGATGCTGCGGCTTAGCGCCGAGATGCAGCAGCACGGCGCGCGGTCGTGCTGGCTGGGCTATATCGCGGTCGATGATGTCGATGCCAGCGTCACCTCGATTGAGGCGACTGGCGGCAAGGTGCTGATGGCGCCAAGGGATGTCGCGATGGCGGGCCGGGTGGCGATGGTCAGCGATCCGGGCGGCGCGGCATTCTATGTAATGACCCCAACCCCGCCCCCTGGCGGCGGGGAAAGCACCGCTTTTTCCGCCCTGCCAATCCGGGCCACTGCGGCTGGAACGAGCTGATGGCGATGGACGGGACGCGTGAGCGGGGCTTCTACACGAATCTGTTCGGCTGGGCCCTGCCCGAGCCGATGGATATGGGCCCGATGGGCAAATACCACTTCATCGCGCATGACGGAGTGACCTTGGGCGGGGTGATGGACAAGATGCCCGATCACCCGGCCGCGGCGTGGAACCACTACTTCTGGGTGGACAGCGTGACCGCTGCCAAGGCCACTGCCGAAGCCCGTGGCGGTTCGATCGCGATGGGCCCGCACGAGGTTCCCGGTGGGCAATGGGTGATCATGGGTACCGACCCACAAGGCGCGGCCTTTGCGCTGGTCGGCGGGCAATGAACGTGTCCGGTCAGACCCACCTGCTGCGTTGCCAGTGCGGCGCAGTAGAGTGCGTCGGCCAAGGCGCGCCGATCGGCACCGCCGTTTGCTATTGCGACGATTGCCAGGCCGCGGGGAACCAGCTGGCGGAGCTGCCTGGTGCGCCGCTCGTGCTCGATCCTGACGGCGGCACCGCGCTCACCTTGTTCCGGACCAGTCGTTTTGCCGTTCGGCAGGGCGGGGAAAGACTGGTCGCGCATAAGTTGCGGCCTGACAGCGTGACCAATCGGATGGTGGCCAGCTGCTGCAACAGCGCGATGTTCCTGTCGTTCGACAGAGGCCCGCATTGGGTCTCGACTTTGCGCAATCAATTTGTCGCCGAACAACCGTCAATCCAGTTTCGCCATATGACCAAATATCGCACCAGCACGCTTCCATACCCCGACGCAGTCAAACCTCATCCCAAGTTCCCGCCGAGGTTCCTCGGGATGGTCTTGCGCGATTGGGTCTGGATGAAACTTGGCCGTTGACTCGCGCGCGGTGTTCTAATTACGTTCTTCTTTTTTGAAGGATTCTTCGATGGCCCCCTACACCTTGTTCACCAACCCGATGTCACGCGGCCAAATTGCGCGCTGGGCGCTGCACGAAGCTGGGGTCGAGTACGATCAGGTGCTGGTCGACTGGGCGGCCAAGCCCGCCGCCTTCCTCGCCGCCAACACGATGGGCAAGGTCCCGACGCTGATTCACCGCAGCGAAACCGGAGAGCGGGTGGTGACCGAGTGCGCTGCGATCTGCGCCTACCTGGCCGAGGCCGTACCCGAGGCCGGGTTGCTGCCGAGCGATGCCGAACTGGCGGACTATTATCGCTGGATGTTCTTTGCCGCCGGGCCGGTCGAGCAGGCTATCGTTGGCCGCTCGATGGGCTGGGAAGTCCCGCCCGAGCGCCAGGGCATGGTCGGGTTCGGCAGCCTCGAACGGGTACTCGATACGCTCGATAACCATTTCTCTGATCACAATTTTGTCTGCGGACCGCGTTTCACGATGGCTGACGTCTATGTCGGCAGCCAGATCGACTGGGGCCTCAATTTCGGCTCGATCCCCCCGCGCGAAAGCTTTGTCGCATATGCCGAACGGATCCAGGCGCGCCCTGCTTATGCGGCGGCCAAGGCGATCGACAACCAGCTGATTCAGGAGGCCAAACAATGACAGCACCAAAAGTAACGCTGTGCCTGTGGTACGACGGCACCGCCGAGGACGCCGCAGCCTTTTATGCCGCAACCTTTCCCGACAGCAGCGTCGGCACGATCATGCGCGCACCCGGTGATTTCCCGAGCGGGCAGCAGGGCGATGTCCTGACGGTTGAATTCACCGTGCTGGGCACGCCCTGTGTCGGGCTAAACGGCGGGCCGATGTTCAAACATAGCGAAGCGTTCAGCTTCCAGATCGCAACCGACAGCCAGGAAGAAACCGATCGCTACTGGAACGCGATCGTCGGCAATGGCGGCGCAGAAAGCCAGTGCGGCTGGTGCAAGGACAAGTGGGGCCTGTCGTGGCAGATCACCCCGCGGGAGCTGACCGATGGGATGGCCGATCCCGATCCCGCCGTGCGCAAACGCGTGTTCGATGCGATGATGACGATGCGCAAGATCGACGCCGCCGCGATCAAAGCTGCACGGGCCGGGTAGGACGATGCTCGCGTTGCGGCCTTACCGGCGCTATGCTGCGCCCGGCGCGCCCGACCGGGCTTAGGAAAGCACACGTATATGTATGAAATGTCCGTTACCCGCCTGATCGAAGCAAGTCCCGCTGCGGTCTGGGATGTAATGACCAATCGCATGAACGAATGGTGGTGCCCCAAGCCGTGGCGCGCCGAAGTAAGCCGGATGGACCGCTTTGCCGGCGGCAAGTCCGAAATAGCAATGTTCGGCCCAGATGGCGAGACCAACCAGCACCCCGGCTTCATCCTTGCCTGGGACGAGGGCAAACGCTTTGCCTTCACCGACGCGATCGAAGGCGATTTGCAACCTGCGGGCCCGTTCATGATCGGCATTTTTGCGATCGCACCCGAAGACGTTAACCGCAAGGAGGGCACCCGCTATACCGCGAGCGCTCGCCACTGGACCGCCGAGAGCATGGCGCACCACAAGGAAATGGGTTTCGCGGAAGGCTGGGGCGCGGTGGCCGATCAGCTCAAGGCGCTGTGCGAGGGTGGCTGAACCGGGCTTGCGCCGGCTTTGGCTCAAGGTGTGGCTTCTGTGCGGCACGCTCGATGCGCTTTACGCGACGATCCTGACCACGCTGCGTGGCGGCAGCGCGGCGCAGGTGTGGCTGTTCGTCGCCAGCGGACCGCTTGGTGATAGTGCTGCCGGGTGGGGTTTGCCCGGTGTGATCGCAGGCCTGGCGGTGCACTTTGCGCTGATGGCGGTGATGACCGGTGCCGGGCTATGGCTCGCGCGCAAGACCATGCTGGGCGCAGTGGCGACGTGGAAGGCGGGGACGGTTTATGGCCTCGCGCTCTATTACATCATGTACGGGATCGTCCTGCCGCAACGGTTTGGCGTGCCCTTCCCTGATCCCGATCGGATCAAGGTCGCGCTCGGGTTGTTCCCGCACATCTTCCTGGTGGGGCTGCCGATGTTCACCTTGTTCAAAGACTTGGATGCGGCATCTCAGGAGGCTTCAGCAGTTATGTGGAGGTTAATTCCAATCATCGCAGTGATCTCGCTCGCGGTTTTCGTGTCTAGTTGCAATTCAAGTGACCATAATCCTGAGCGTTACGTGCTTACTGGTAACCACAACAATCTGTTTTTCCAAAAAGAGATTCATGTCAATTACAAGGACACCAACTTAATAATTGCTGCGGTGATAAAATTCTCCCGTGATCACAATATGGATTTCCTTCTAGCGCAAGAATCTCTACCGGCTGGCGATTTTAATACTTCCGTAAATGGGCCGATGCTTAATATCAAGGCTATGCACACCGCCGCTGTAGGCGACACGGGAGTGCAGGTGTTTGCAATCGTTCCCAACACACCGACCGCCAGGGACCGGGCGCTGGTCGCCGATTTTGTCGCGAAGATTGAACAAGTAAGATAAAGACAACGATCGGAGCACTGCCGATTAAATCCTCCCCGAGTAGGGGAGGATTTTAAGGGTTCAAGCGAACGCTGCCGCCTTCCTGAGCAGCTGATACGCTTCAACCACCAGTTGCAGCCGCGCCTCATGGCTGCGGTCACCGCCGTTGCGATCGGGGTGGAGCGTGCGGACCAGATCGGTGTAGCGCATTCGCAGCGCGCGCCGGTCGGTGTCGAGCGGCAGGCCCAGCGTTGATAGGGCGCGCCGCTCGTCCGGCGTCACCAGCCGTCCATCATCCCGCCGGGCCGGCTGGCGCGCTCTGGCCCGCGCGCTGATTGCTTCGAGCGGATCGGCAAAATCGGCCCAGCGCGGCGCGCCGTCGATCCTCGCGGTGGGCGAAAAGGCCCGCGTCTGCCGGTCCCAGCCATGCACCGGATGCTGCGCGGAAAGGATTTCGTCGGGGCTCATCCCGGCGAACCAGTTGTATCCGGCGTTGAACTGCCGAACGTGATCGAGGCAGTACCAGCGGTACTCGCCCGGGCCATCGAAGCCCGGATTGCGCGGGCCGGGTGCGCGAAACTCGCCTGGCTCGGGGCAACCCGGCACGTCGCACCGTTGGCCCCGCCCTGCGTTGCGCCCATGGAATCGATCGTTAGTCACCCCTTCCACATGGCGATTGATCGGCTAGAAGGGAAGGCATGCCCGGACCGCTTGCCAATGAAATGGAACAGTTGCTGACTGCAGCTTTCAGCCCCACCCGCCTCGGCGTGATCAACGACAGCGCGCGCCACCATGGCCACTCTGGCGATGACGGATCGGGCGAATCGCATTTTACCGTGGAGATCGAAAGCGCGGCGTTCATCGGCCTCTCGCGGCTCGAACGGCAACGCATGATCAACCGCGCGCTGGGTGACATTCCGGGCGCGCGGGTCCATGCTCTGGCGATCCGGGCCTCTGCCCCCGGCGAATGAGGAGACGATAATGCCTGGTGCCATTTCCGGCTTTGGCCTGTTTGCTATTTTCGTGGTCATTGTCCTCGCGCTCAAGAGCTTCGGGATCAATCAGGAATACCAGCGCGGGGTGGTGTTCCGGCTGGGGCGGCTCAAGGAGACCAAGGGGCCCGGTTGGTTCTGGCTGATCCCGATTATCGAGCGGGTGGTGAAGATCGATCAGCGCGTGATCACTTATGCACTGGCCACACAGGAAACCGTGACCCGCGACGGGGTGGCAGTGAAGATCAATGCGGTGTTGTGGTTCCGCGCAGTCGATGCAGCCAAGGTCGTCACCACGGTGATGGATTGGACCAGCGCGGTAATCCAGGCTGCCGAGACCGGGCTGCGTGATGCGATCGGGCAAAGCGAGCTCGACCTGATCCTCAAGGACCGCACCTCAATCAACGCCCGGCTGCTCGAATTGCTCGACAAGACGGTCAAGCAATGGGGCGTCGCGGTCGATGCGGTCGAGATCAAGGACCTCGACATCCCCGAACAGATGCAGCGCGCGATTGCCCGCGAAGCCGAGGCAATCCGCGAAAAGCGCGCGCGGATCATCAAGGCCGAAGGTGAAAGCGAAGCTTCGGCCAAGCTCGCCGATGCCGCGCGGGTGATCGGCGAAGTCCCCGGCGCGCTCGAACTGCGGCGTCTGCAGACGCTGAGCGAGATCGGGGTCGAGCACAATTCCACCATCATCGCGATGTTCCCGACCGAGCTGCTGGCGGCGGCCAAGCAGCTTACCGACAAGAGCGGCAATAGCTGAGCGCGTGACGGTCGAAGCCACCATCCACCCGGTTACCCACGATCTCGGCGCATTTCAGGTGCGGCGCGCCTTGCCGTCGCCGGGCCGCGTGATGGTCGGGCCGTTTATCTTCGTCGACCAGTTCGGCCCGGCGCACTTGCCGCCCGGCCACGCGATGGACGTGCGCCCGCACCCGCACATCGGCCTCGCCACGGTGACCTGGCTATTCGAAGGCGCGATCGATCACCGCGACAGCATCGGCTCGTTTGCGACGATCCGCCCGGGCCAGGTCAACCTGATGACGGCAGGCAAAGGCATCGTCCATTCCGAGCGCTCACCGCTGACCGAGCGTGCGGATGGCCCGCTTCTATACGGGATGCAGACCTGGCTCGCGCTGCCCGACTGGGCAGGAGGAGATCGCACCCGCGTTCGAAAGCCGCGCCGACTTGCCGCTGATCGAGGACAATTGCACCTCCGCGCGGGTGATCATGGGCTCGCTGTGGGGCCAGTCCGCGCCGACCACCCAGCACGCCGCAACCATCTACGCCGAGATCCTGCTCGCCCCCGGTGGTGCGATCCCGATCGACGCAGAAGCCGATGAGCGCGCGGTGATGCTGGTCGGCGGCGAGGCGGAAATCAATGGCCTGCCGCTTGAACTCTACGGCCTCAGCGTGCTGGCACCGGGCGCGCCGATGCAGCTTACCTCGGCCAGCGGCGGGCGCGTGATGCTGCTTGGCGGTGAGGCCTTCGCCACCCCGCGCCATGTCTGGTGGAATTTCGTCTCCAGCTCGCGCGAGCGGATCGATCAGGCCAAAGCGGACTGGCGCAGCGGCGCATTCGGCACGGTGCCGGGAGACCGCGAGGAGTTCATCCCGATCCCCGATGTGCCGCTGACCAACAGCGATAGCTGACAGCGCTATTTGATCAGGTAGCGCAGCCGCACGGTTGCAATCGAACTTGCCGTCATGGTTCCTTGCGGGCGGATCCGCACTGCCGTGGCAAACGGATCGGTGCCGTTGGCATTGGCGACGGGTGTGTAGGTCCAGGTCGTGCCGTTATCGCTGGAGAAATCGACATTGTCGGTGGTGCTGCCAAGACTGCTGAAGCTGTATGTCAGCCCCGAAGAACCGGCCGCGAACGAAGCAGGGCCACTTCCCGCAGCACCGAAATCGCTGACCACCAGTTCACTCTTGGCAGGCGTTGTATCGACCAGGACAATCGAATTGCTGGTCACCGAGTAGCTCGACGGCGTCGTAATCGCGATGGCATATTCCGCCCGTCCGCCGGGCAGGAATTTGGGATTGGTGGTGCCGTTCAGCGGATCGGAATAGGGCGTGCTGGTCTTCGACACCGTCAGCCCGGGCTTGAACACCGCACTGAACAGATCGACGTTGGCATAATTGGGCACGTCGACTTCGAAGATGTAACTACCGGCGGTCAGCGGAATGTTGGCCAGCGCGGCTTGCTTCCACAGCCCGATCGGATCGGTTGCGGCAAAGCTGGTGGCGGTGGTCGCCACCAGCGTCCCGTCGGTGCGGCGAATGTTGATATTCAGTCCGGTCAACGCCTGCGGAAAGTCGCGCACCGAAAACCAGCCGCTGATGTCGATCATCCCGTTCGATGGCACAACGATGGTCTGGCGGATCGATCCCGCTGCGCTGTTGATGTCCAGATACTGCGCCCCGCCCCCGCTGGGGGTGACGGCCGGGTTGTTGGCATAACCCGACCAGGCCAGCACGATGTTCCACGGCTGCGCCTGTGCGGGCGTGACATTGACGACCGTCCAGCTGGGTATGGCCGTGTAGAAATTGTTGCCGTTGGCCGGCGCAACGGGTGTTTCGAAGCTGCGGTTGGCCAGCACTTCCTGAGCCTGCGCGACCGGCGCTCCCAGTGCGAGCAGGATCGCCGCGACAATTATTGACACAAGACTACGCATGAACGCCTAGTAGCCAGCTCATCTTGCAAACTGGTAAAGGCCGGATGCGATTTGTTTTCGGCCGCCAGCCACATTACACCGCTCCGTAACGAAATTTCGCAGGACGCAAACAATGACAACAAATTCGACTGATTGGGCCGGACAAGCCGCGTGGATTACCGGCGCTTCATCGGGGATTGGTGCGGCCCTCGCGCGCGGGCTGGCGGCGCAAGGCGCGCGGCTGGTGCTGTCGGGCCGCAACGTGGCGGCGCTCGACGCCGTGGCCGCCGATTGCCCCCAGGCGCTGGTGCTGCCGTTCGAAACGACTGACTTTGCTGCGATTGGCCCGGCTGCCGAGCTGGCGTGGGGCTGGGCTGGCGGGATCGATCTCCTCGTCAACAACGCCGGGATATCGCAGCGCAGCCTGGCGCAAGAGACGGACTTTGCGGTGTACCAGCAGATTATCGCGGTCGACCTGCTCGCGCCGATCGCGCTGACTCAGGCGCTGCTGCCGCGCATGGTGGCGCGCGGGAGCGGGCGGATCGCGATGATATCGAGCATCGCCGGCAAGGTCGGGGTGCCGATGCGCACCGCCTATTGCGCCGCCAAGTTCGGGCTTGCGGGATACGGCGATGCGCTGCGCGCCGAAGTCGCGCATCTCGGCTTGCAGGTGCACAATATCTACCCCGGATCGGTCGCCACCGACGTCTCGCGCAACGCGCTGACTGCTGACGGCGCTAAACGCGGGGTCAGCGACAAAGTGATCGACAACGGCATCGAACCGGCCGTCGCGGTGGCGCAGATGCTGGCCGAAATGCTCGCCGGACAACGCGAGATCATCGTCGCCGAGGGTGCGGAGAAGGCGATGGGCGAGGCCCGCCGCACGCCCGATGCCCTGCTCGACCAGATCGGCGCATTCATGGCCGCCGGGTACGTCAAGCGGATGAATGAAGGCGCCGAATGATGGAGCAACAGCGGGTCACGCTGGCGAACGGGATCGAACTCGATGTGGTGGACACCGGGCCGCGCGATGCCTCCGCGCTGATCTTTCTCCACGGCTTCCCTGACAGCCACCGCACCTGGCGGCACCAGATCGCGCACTTGTCGGGCCGGTTCCGCTGCATTGCCCCTGACCAGCGCGGCTATCGCGGATCGTCCAAGCCGCTGGGGGTGGAGAACTATAGCCCCGATAAATTGATCGGCGACGTTTTCCTGCTCGCCGATGCACTCGGCATCGAAAAGTTCACCATCATCGGCCACGATTGGGGCGGCGCGATTGCCTGGGGGGTGGCGATAACCGGGCAGCTCAACGGCCGGGTGACCCGCGCGGTGATCGCCAATGCGCCGCACCCGGTGCTGTTCCCCAAGCTGCTTTACACCAACCCGGTCCAGCGCGCGGCGAGCCAGTATTTCCGGGATTTCCGCGATCCGGCCAATGATGCGCTGGTCCGCCAGTTCGGCCTCGGCGCCTTGTTGATCAAATCCATGGGTGAGCGCGAACAATCGCCCATGCTGGAAGACGAAGAGCGCGCCGCGATGCTCGAAGACTGGTCCGATCCGGATGCGGCGATTGCCATGCTCAATTGGTATCGCGCCAGCCCGATGGAAGTGTTGCCGCTCGATGCACCCTATGAACTGCCTGCGGGTTGGCAGCCCTTCCCGTTGCCCAAGCAGACCATCCCGACGCTGGTGGTCTGGGCGATGGACGATTTCGCGCTGCCCCCTGCCAACCTCGACGGAATGGACGATCTCATCACCGACCTGACCATCGCGCGAATTCCGGGCGCAGGGCATTTCGTCCAATGGGAAGCGCCCGAAGCGTTCAACGCCGCGCTCGATGCGTTTCTTGCCCGCACTGCCGATGGCTGATGCACCGCGCCGCACCGGTGGCGGAATCGGCGCGGCGATTGCGGCGGCCGAGGCCAAGGCGCGCCGCTCGCTGCTGCGCAATCACAATGGCGGCTATGCGGCGGTCAGCAATCTCGAGCTGTTTTTCGACCTGATCTTCGTCTTCGCGGTCACCCAGCTGTCGCACTTCCTGATCGCCGACCTCAGCCTGCCCGGCGCATTCAAGACCGGGCTGCTGTTCCTGGCGGTATGGTGGGCGTGGATGTTCACCACCTGGGTGACCAACTGGATCGACCCCGACCGCGCGCCCAACCGGCTGATGCTCGGCGCGGTGATGCTCGGCAGTCTGATCATGTCGGCCGCGGTGCCGGGCGCGTTCGGCGCAAGCGGGCTGGCCTTTGCGGTCAGCTATATCACGATCCAGATCGGGCGCAGTATCTACGTCAGCCGGGTGATGGCGCGCGAAAACGATGGCCAGGGACGCAACCTGCTGCGCGTTACCATCTGGTTCGCCGCGACCGCGCCGCTGTGGCTGTGGGGCGCGGTGCAGGATAGCGTGCCGGTGCGCTGCGCGCTGTGGCTGCTCGCACTGGGAATCGAATATGCGGGGCCGGTTGCCTACTTCCGCGTCCCCCGGTTCGGCAAGTCGTTGCCCGAGGACTGGGTCATTTCGGGCAGCCACATGGCCGAACGCTGCGGGTTGTTCATCATTATCGCGCTGGGCGAAGGACTGGTCATCACCGGCGCGACTTATGCCTTGGCGCGCAGCCAGCCGGGGCTTAACTTCGCGCTGCTCAACGCCTTCGTCGGCTCGTTCGCGATGTGGTGGCTCTATTTCGACATGGGCGCGCGGCGCGGGCAACGGCATATCGAGAATCACGCGGTCCCCGGCCTGATCGCGCGGCAGGCGTTTACGTATTGGCACATCCCGATTGTCGCCGGGATCATCGTGCTGGCAGTGGCGGACGAGCTGGTGATGAGCCATCCTTACGACGGGGCCCACGGCGAGTTTGTAGCGGTGGTGTTCGGCGGGACTGCGTTATTTATCGCCGGGCTGGCGGGGTTCAAGCGGATTTCGAGCGGGCAGCCGTGGTACCCGGCGTCACACGTTTACGGCTTATGGTTTGCCGTGGCGCTCGCCGCCTGGGGCTATTTCCTCCACCCAGCGGGACTGGTGCTGTTCACCACCACCACCCTGTTGTTCATCGCCATCGCCGTGTGGGAATGGGGCAGCTTCCACGGCGGCTGGATGGAGGCGATGGAGCGGCGCGGCTGGCGGCTGGGCAAGTTCCTGCGCGCGCGAACGGATCAGCGCCGGGCCGCGCGGCTGGCGCGGGAAGCAGGGCGGCGAAATTCTAACTAAACGAACGGAATTTTTACGGACTCACCTGTCTAACCTCAACCCAACCACTCAATGTTCGCCCCATGCGGATGCGCGCGCGCCAGCAGCGTTGGCTCGCCGCCACCCGGCCAATAGCGCACCGTCATTTCGTGGATATGCAGCACCCGGTTCGACTCAAGCGAAATCCACGCCAGCGGACGTTCGCGGGTGGCCCGCGCACCGGCTGCTTCCATCGCGGCGGTGACGCGCGCCTGCTGATCCTCGGGGACATATTGCCACACGATCGAATGCATCAGCACCCGCGTCGTCCCCGCGGCTTGCGGCTGGGCTAGTTCGGCTTCGACAAAATCAGCGGCGTTCATCCGCACCAGATCGGGGGCGCGCTTGGTCGCTTCGGCAATCGCTGCATCCATCCGCTCGAACCGCACGGTGTGCTCAGGCCAGATATAGGCGCTGAGCCGCAGTGCCTGCGCCGGATCGGTCAGGTCGACCGGGGCGACATCGCAGCCCTTGGTCGAGGCAATCTCGATCGCACGGTCTGGCGGCGCCTTGCCCTGCCATTCAGGCTGAAACCGCATTGCGCCCGGCTCGGGCCCAACCTGCACCCCGGCCAGATCGTAGTGATAGCGCGCCAGCATCAGGTTTATCCCGGCGCTCGAGCCGATTTCGAGGCACTGGAACCGCGGCGGCAATCCCTGCTCGGCCAACCACAGCATCGCCGCGATGAAATTTGCCGAGCGCCCGGCCTCGTTGGTCTGCGGCGGGCCGTCGAGCCAGGGGAGCAATTCCGCCTCGTGATGGCGGATTGCTGCTGCCACGATCGAAGCGTCGTCGACATCTGTTTGACCCGAATAGATCAATTCAAGCTGCGGTTCTGCACCCTTGAGCCGCAGCGCGTGAATTCCGCCGGCGAGGCGCAGCGGCAGCGCATCGGCCAGCGGCGCGCCCGGCCAATTGCGCACAGTGTCGAGCAGCTTTCCGCGCTCGCCGCGCTCAAGCAAATCGCGTAACGCCGCCACAATCCGCGCAGTCACCGTCGCGCCAGCCATCGTGCAATAAGCCACCTGGTTGTCAAAAGCCGCAACCACGATCCCCGGTCCGCTGGCATACACATCGATGAACTGGTAGTCCTTTGCCATCCTTGCCCTTTCCCCCCGGCCCGCCTAATGCGCGCCAGCTATGTTAAGCCCGCAAAATTCCCGGCCCCTGATCTTCGCCGTGCCCAAGGGCCGCATCCTCGACGAGGCGTTGCCGCTGATGGCGCGTGCCGGAGTGGTGCCCGAAGCTGGCTTTCACGACAAGAGCAACCGCGCGCTGTCGTTCGCTTGCGAGCAGAGCGACATGCAGATCATCCGTGTCCGCGCCTTCGATGTGGCGACTTTTGTGGCGCATGGTGCGGCTTCGGTCGGCATCGTCGGCTCCGACGTGGTCGAAGAATTCGCTTACGCCGACCTCTACGCGCCGGTCGATCTCGACATCGGCCATTGCCGCCTGTCGCTCGCCCAACCCGCCGGACAGACCGCGAGCACCGGCCATTCGAGCCACCTGCGCGTCGCCAGCAAATACCCCAACCTGACCCGGCGTTACTTCGAGCAGCAGGGCGTACAGGCCGAAGTGGTTGAATTGAACGGCGCAATGGAACTGGCCCCCGGGCTGGGGCTGGCCAGCCGGATCGTCGATTTGGTCTCCTCGGGGCAGACGCTCAAGGACAACGGTCTGGTCGAGGATGCAACCATCCTGCAGGTTTCCGCGCGGCTGATCGTCAACCGCGCCGCGCTCAAAACCGACGAGCGCGTGGCCGCGCTGGTCGATCGCTTCCGCGCGCTGGTCGCGCAAGATCAGGCCGCCTGATGCTGCGGCTCAATACCCGCGACCCCGGCTTTGCAGCGGCCTTCGCCCGCCTGGTCGCCGACCGGCGCGAGACCGATGTCAGCGTCGCCCGCGATGTCTCGATCATCATCGAAGACGTGCGGCGGCGCGGTGATGCGGCGTTGGCCGAGCTCACCTTGCGGCATGACCAGTATGCGCTGGCGAGCGATGCCGACTGGTCGATAGGGGCCGAACAATGCCGCGAGGCGTTCGATGCGTTGAAGCCAGACCTGCGCGCCGCACTCGAACTGGCGGCGCAGCGCATCCGGGCGTTTCACGTAAAGCAGCTCCCCAAGAACCGCGACGAAACCGACGATGCCGGGGTGCGGCTCGGCTCTCGCTGGCGGGCGGTCGATGCGGCCGGGCTCTATGTTCCGGGCGGGCGCGCGGCTTATCCATCTTCGCTGCTGATGAATGCGATCCCCGCCAAGGTCGCCGGGGTTGAGCGGCTGGTGGTGGCGACGCCCTCGCCCAGCGGCCAGATCAACCCGCTGGTGCTCGCCGCGGCGCACTTGGCTGGCGTCGATGAATTGTGGCGCGTCGGCGGGGCGCAGGCGGTGGCTGCGCTGGCTTATGGGACCGATCGGATTGCCGCGGTCGACGTAATCACCGGCCCGGGCAACGCCTGGGTCGCCGAAGCCAAACGCCAGCTGTTCGGCGTGGTCGGGATCGACATGGTCGCGGGCCCCAGCGAAATCCTGCTGATCGCCGACGGCCAGACCGATCCCGAATGGGCGGCCGCCGATCTGCTCAGCCAGGCTGAGCACGACCCCGCCGCGCAATCGATCCTGATCACCGACGATCCGCTGTTTGCCGATAGCGTGGCCGACCGGATCGGGGTCGAACTCGCCATGTTGCCCAGCGCGCGGGTGGCGAGCGAAAGCTGGAATACCCACGGCGTGATCATCGAAGTCGCCAGCCTCAATGAAGCTCCGGCGCTGGCCAATGCGCTCGCGGCAGAGCACGTCCAGCTCTCGGTGGAAAAGCCCGAAAAGCTGTTCAAACAGATCCGCCATGCCGGGTCGGTGTTCCTCGGGCGGCTGACCCCCGAAGCGGTCGGGGACTATGTTGCGGGGCCCAACCATGTGCTCCCCACCGGGCGCCGGGCGCGGTTTTCCTCGGGGTTGTCGGTGCTCGATTTCATGAAGCGCACCAGTTTCATCCAGCTTGACGAAGCGGCGCTGAAGGCAATTGGCCCGGCGGCGATCCAGCTCGCCGAAGCTGAAGGGCTCCCTGCGCATGCGCGCTCGATCGAAGTAAGGCTGGGAATATGAAAGCGCGTTCGAAAGCCCGCTCGGCAGCGCGGCTCGCTGCGGTGCAGGCGCTGTACCAGCTCGATATGGAAGCGACCCCGCTGGCCAAGCTGCTCGACGAATTCCACCAGCACCGGCTCGGCGCGGAGATCGAGGGCGACCAGTATGCCGCGGCCGAAACCGCGTTCTTCGACGACATCGTTCAAGGCGTCAGCGCCCGCAAGGACGAGATCGATGCGCTGCTGGCGGACAAACTGGCGGCGGGCTGGAAGATCGAACGGCTCGACAAGACGATGCTCCAGGTTCTGCGCGCGGGTGTCTTCGAACTGATCGCCCGCGCCGACGTGCCGACCCCCACAGTGATCACCGAATACGTTGACGTCGCGCATGCCTTTTTCGAACCGCGCGAGGCGAAATTCGTCAACGGGTTGCTCGATGCGGTGGCAAAAGTGGTGCGGGTTTAGTTCCGCTCCACTTGATGGGATGGTGTCTGATCCGGGAACGTCTATTGCGGCACAATCACCCCCATCCAGCTGCGACTAGGCAGGAAGCAAGTCTGCGCATCCTTCCCCCATCAAGGGGGAAGAAGCGTAGTGCTGTCACTTCCCCCTTGATGAGGGAAGGATACCGCAGCTTGCGAGCTTGCTCGTTAGCGCAGGTTGGATGGGTGTGATCTCTCGGCTAAGCACTGCGCCGCATGACCACCGAATCCGCCTTCATCGCTGCCTTGCGCAACCTCGCGACTCACCCGGCAGCGCGCGGTCTGAATGACGATTGCGCGGTGCTTGAACTCGGCTCCGAAACCCTGATCCTCACTCACGACGCGATGGCCGAGGGGGTGCACTTTCTGTCCGGGCAAGACCCGGCGGACGTGGCGTGGAAGCTGGTGGCCACCAACCTTTCCGATCTCGCCGCCAAGGGTGCCGAACCGCTCGGCGTGCTGCTCGGCTATCAGCTGGGCGGCGACGATGCGCGGTTTCTGGCGGGTCTGGGCGAAGTGCTTACGCACTACAACGTCCCGCTGCTTGGCGGGGACACGATTTCGGCAACCGGCGCGCAAGTGCTGGGACTGACCGCGCTGGGCCGCGCGACGCACCGGCCAGTGCCATCGCGCAGCGGTGCCCAGCCGGGGGATAACCTGTGGCTGACCGGAACCGTTGGCGCGGCGATGCTCGGGTTTGAGGCGCTCAAGGCGGGCGACGGTGACAGCCTGGCATATCGGCGCCCCGCAGCACTCCTCGATCAAGGCCGCGCGCTTGCGCCATTGGTCAGCGCGATGATGGACGTGTCCGACGGGCTGCTGCTCGACGCGCAGCGACTGGCAGAAGCATCGCAAGTCACCATCGATATCGACCATACGGCGGTGCCGATCGCCACCCCCGAAGCCCGCCGTGACGAAGCCATGCGCTGGGGTGACGATTATCAGTTACTGTTCGCGTTGCCCGCCCAGATCACCCCGCCAGTCCCCGCGCACCGCATCGGGCGGGTGCTGGCGCGCGGCCCGGCAGCGTTGCTGCTGGGCGGTATCGAACCGGTTGGAACGCTCGGTTACGAACATCACTGAAAGGTCTGCACAAAGCGCCGCATCGGCGTTGCATTGCGCCAAATCCGCCCTATAGCTTGCCCGCCGCCCCGCATCTCGCGGGGTTTTGGTTATGAACAACAACAACTAGGGGGAGCGTCCCGTGAATCCTGTCACGATCGCGATTATTCTTGGACTGACGGCCATCGTTTATGGCTTCGTCACCAGCCGGCAAGTGCTCAGCGCCTCGCCCGGCAACGAAAAGATGCAAGCTATTGCAGCTGCCATTCAAGAAGGCGCTGGCGCTTACCTTGGCCGCCAATACCGCGCCATTGCCATTGTTGGCGTGGTCGTCGCAGTGCTGGTTGCGCTGCTGCTGGGGCCAATCTCTGCGACCGGCTTTGTGCTTGGCGCGGTGCTTTCAGGGGCGACCGGCTTTATCGGGATGAACATCTCGGTGCGCGCCAACGTCCGCACGGCGCAGGCCGCCAGCGTTGGCTTGCAAGAAGGCCTGACTATGGCGTTCCGTTCGGGCGCGATCACCGGCATGCTGGTGGCGGGCCTGGCGCTCCTCGCGATCTCTGGCTTCTTCTGGTACCTGACCGGCTTTGGCGGTTTTGCCGCCAATGACCGCACGGTGATTACGGCACTCACCGCACTGGCACTGGGTGCATCGCTCGTGTCGATCTTCGCGCGTCTGGGCGGCGGCATCTTTACCAAGGCAGCCGACGTCGGCGCCGATCTGGTGGGCAAGGTCGAGGCCGGAATTCCCGAAGACGATCCCCGCAACCCTGCTGTGATCGCCGATAACGTTGGTGACAACGTCGGCGATTGCGCTGGCATGGCCGCCGATCTGTTTGAAACCTATGTCGTCACCTTTGGCGCAACGATGGTTCTCATCGCGCTCAAACTTGCTGGCGCAACCAGCAAGGAACAGCTCGTTGCGCTGATGAGCCTGCCGCTGCTGGTTGGCGGCGTCTGCGTCGTCACTTCGATCCTGGGCACGTATTTTGTCCGGCTCGGTGGGTCGAAGAACATCATGGGCGCCATGTACAAGGGCTTCCTGGTCACCGCGCTTTCTTCCGTTCCCGCGATCTGGTTTGCTACCAGCTATGCACTTGGCGGGATGGAAACGCTGATCGGTGCCGATACAGTTTCAGGCTATGCGGGCTTCACCGGCCGCACCCTGTTCTACTGCATGTTGCTCGGCCTGGTCATCACCGGCTTGCTGATCTGGATCACCGAATATTACACCGGCACCAACTACCGCCCGGTCCGCTCTATCGCCAAAGCATCGGAAACCGGACACGGCACCAACGTCATTCAGGGTCTGGCGATCAGCCTTGAATCGACCGCGCTGCCAACCCTCGTTATCTGCGCCGGAATCATCATTGCCTACCAGTTGGCCGGCGTGATCGGCATTGCCTTTGCGGCAACGGCGATGCTGGCCTTGGGCGGCATGGTGGTGGCGCTCGATGCTTACGGCCCGGTTACGGACAACGCCGGCGGCATCGCCGAAATGGCCGCGATGGACGAGACGGTTCGCGAAAAGACCGATGCTCTGGACGCGGTGGGTAACACCACCAAGGCCGTAACCAAGGGCTATGCCATTGGTTCGGCAGGTCTGGCGGCGCTCGTGCTGTTTTCGGCCTATACCGCCGATCTCAAGGAGTTTTTTGGCGACAAGTTCACGGTGAACTTCAGCCTTGAGAACCCCTATGTGATCGTCGGGCTGCTGCTTGGCGCGCTGCTGCCTTACCTGTTCGGCGCGATGGGCATGACTGCGGTTGGCCGCGCTGCGGGCGAAGTGGTCAAGGACGTTCGCGATCAGTTCGCCAAGAACCCCGGCATCATGACGTATGAGACCAAGCCGGACTATGCCCGCACGGTCGATCTCGTCACCAAGGCGGCGATCCGCGAAATGATCGTGCCGTCGCTGCTCCCGGTGCTCGCGCCGATCGCCGTGTACTTCGTGATCAACCTGGTGGCCGGACAAGCAGAGGCGTTCGCTGCACTCGGCGCGCTGCTGCTGGGCGTGATCGTTGGCGGCTTGTTCGTCGCAATCTCGATGACCTCGGGCGGCGGCGCTTGGGACAATGCCAAGAAGTACATTGAAGACGGCCACCACGGCGGCAAGGGCTCTGAAGCTCACAAAGCTGCGGTGACCGGTGACACGGTCGGCGATCCGTACAAGGATACTGCCGGCCCGGCGGTCAACCCGATGATCAAGATCACCAACATCGTGGCGTTGCTGCTGCTGGCCGCGCTGGCCGCACACTAAAACGCCACACTCGACTGAAATTGATGCCCCGCCCGGAGCGATCCGGGCGGGGTTTTCATTGACCTGCGCACGGAACGGATTAATTTCCATTGGCTTAGGGGTTCGGCCAAGCTGCGAGCGGCAGCCGGACGGGGTTTTCACAAATTGAGGGTTTCGAGCATGCAAAAGAAGTTTTTTGGCGGGAAACCGTTGATCGCGCTCGCGCTGGGAGCCAGTGTACTGGCGCTGACAGGTCTGCCCGCTGCTCAGCTGGAAGCAGCCCCGGCGGCCGCAACTCCCACCGCAGCGGATCGCATGATTCAGCCGGCCGAATTCGTCAAAAAAGCCAATATGCGTAGCCCGCGGCTCTCGCCCGACGGCCGCTATCTCGCCTATCTTGCCGGAGCGAACGGCAAGGAAATGCTGGTGGTGCTTGACCTCAATAATTTGAGCAAGCCGGCCAAGCCGATCCTCCAGGCCGAAGAAGCGCGCGAATCGGGCGATCGAACTTTGGCTGGGTTCCGCTGGATCGGCAGCGATAGTATTGTGATGACCATCCAATCGCGTGAGGATCTGGGCGGCGGCTTGGGTGATTTCGGGCGGCTGGTCTCTTACAACGTCTCGACCGGCAAGCTGGTTCAGCAGGCATGGCGCGGAGCCGGCGGCGATGCCACTCGCATTCTCTATGTCGATCACGTCAAGGGCGAGTACCTGCTGGAACGGACCGCGACGACCGGCTCAACCGAACGCTGGGGCGTTCCCGAAGTGGTCAGGGTCTCAGTCGGAACCGGCGAATACACGATGGTCCAGCGGACCAACCCGATCGTCCAAGGCTGGTTTGCCGATAGCGACGGCGTTGTGCGCGGCGGTTTCAACAGCAACGGCGAAAATGGCAAGTTTCAGATGCTATATCGCTCGAACGGCAAGGAAGCCTTCCGCACCGTTTTTCATGAGGCTGACAAGACCTTCACCGGCGGGCCACCTGTGCCTGAATTCATCATCCCGGGGACTGACACTGCATATGTGGTCTCGCGCAAGGACGGCTTTGCCAAGGTTTACAAAGTCGACATGAACACGCTCAATTTTTCGGAGCCGGTTTATGCAACCCCGGGGTTCGACGTGCAGGGCGTGCTGACCGATTTCGACGATCGCAACCTGCTCGGTTACCGGACTTTCAACGGCGAAATGAAGACCGTCTACACTGATGGCAGATACCGCGAAATTCAGGGCTTCCTCGACGAGCTGTTCGGCAAGGGTGAAGCCAGCATCATCGATGAGGATCGTACGTCCAATCGGCTCATTGTCTATGCCGGCGGACGTGCCAAGGGGGGCGGATTCTACCTTTACGATACCAATACCGCCAAGATTAACCTGCTTAACTGGCAGCGCAGCGCCATAAAAGATGAGCCGCTCAATCCGGTCAAGGCCGAATGGGTAACCGCCAGTGACGGCACGAAGATTCAGGTGATCATCACCACCCCGCGCCACCGCACGGGCAAGGCGCTGCCGGTGGTGATCATGCCGCACGGCGGGCCGTTTGGTGCGCTGTCTGCCGCCAACCAGCTCGAACCATGGAATCAGCCGCTCGCCGAGGCTGGCTATGTGGTGATCCAGCCCAATTATCGCGGCTCGGGCGGCTACGGCAAAGCCTTCGAGCAAAAGGGCCGCGAGCCCGGCGGCTACGGCATGCGGATGCAGGATGACTTGACCGACGTGCTCAATTTCTACGCCAAGACCGGATTGGTTGACGCGAAACGCGCCTGCATCATGGGCTGGTCTTATGGCGGATATGCCTCAGCGCGCGGTGCCCAGCGCGATCCGGGGGTGTGGAAATGTGCGGTTTCGGGGGCCGGCGTTTATGATATGCCGCTCATGAACAAGTGGGATGCGCAGCACCTCGGCAAGTTCAGCAGCGGGTTCCAGGCCACTTCCGACAATCCCGAAGGAATCAGCCCGGCACGCAATACCGACGGTAAATGGGCCCCGATTTTGATCGTTGCCGGCGAACGCGATGCACGCATTCCGATGGAACAATCGCGCACACTGGTCGGCAACCTCAAACGCTCCGGCAAGGTCGAAGGCACCGATTTCCGCTATATTGTCCAGCCCAAGGGAACCCATAACCTGCCCTACGACGACGTCCACATTCAGTGGATCGACGAGGCGCTGGCTTGGCTTACGCGGTTCAACCCGGCCTATTTGCCGAGCGACAGCGACAAGCCGGTCAGCTGAGCATAGCCAGCCGTTAGCCATTCCTTGGCTTTTCACGGTTAATAGTCCCACCCGGCGGCACCCGTCGCCGTGGTGGAGACAGCAATCCGTGGCGAGCAGTGCTGTGGCACCTCCGGCTGAGCGTTGCGGCATTGTGCCGCGGAGCCAGCCGCGCGTCATGGCGGTGCGCGCGGTAAGCTGGACCACGATGGACAGTCCCGAAGCACGGTTCGCCTGGGATGCCCTGGCTGCCTGTGCGGCGGAACCAAACCCGTTCCACGAAAGCTGGTATCTGCTCGCCGCACTGCGCGCGTTCGATCCGGATGGCCGGGTCAAACTGCTGCGGTTCGAGGCTGATGGTGAACTGGCCGGGCTGCTGCCGCTGCACACGCCTGGCAATTATTACCGTTGGCCGGTGCCGCATCTGGCGGGCTGGGTTCACGCCAACTGCTTCCTGGGCGCACCGCTGATCGCGCGCGGGCTGGAGCGCGAATTCTGGCGCGCGCTGCTGGACTGGGCCGATGCCAATGCGGCGCGAGGGCTGTTCCTGCACCTCGCGCAAATGCCGCTGACCGGCCCGGTTCACGAGGCCTTGCAGTCCGTCCTGACCGAGCAGAACCGGCTCGCCGCCGTAGTCCACCGCGAAGACCGCGCAATGCTCGCTTCTCACCTCTCGCCCGATAGCTATTTTGAGGCCTCGCTCTCGGCCAAGAAGCGCAAGGAACTGCGCCGCCAGTACAACCGCCTGTCCGAACTGGGCGAAGTGACTATGGCGCGCACCATGGGCGACGAAGGTCTGGCGCGGTGGACCGAAGACTTCCTCGCGCTTGAGCATTCAGGCTGGAAGGGCACCCAGGGCTCGGCGCTCGCCTCGCACCAGACCACCACCCGGATGTTCAAGGAAGCGCTGTTCGGCGCGGCAACACAGGGCCTGCTCGAGCGGCTGACGCTGACGCTGAATGACGAGCCGATCGCGATGCTCGCCAACTTCCTCACTCCGCCTGGCGCATTCTCGTTCAAGACCGCGTTCGACGAGCGTTATGCCCGCTATTCGCCCGGGGTGCTGGTCCAGCGCGAGAACCTTGCGCTGCTCTCCGCCGACGGGATCGACTGGTGCGACAGCTGCGCCGCCGCCGACCACCCGATGATCGACCACATCTGGCGCGAACGCCGCCCGGTCGGGCGTCTATCAATCGCGATCGGCGGCAAGGTGCGGCGGGCACTGTTCGCGAAGCTGGTGCAGGTGGAACTGGGCCGCAATCCAGCCGGGGTTTGAGGAGGTGAAGAGGGTTCGCGCAGAGGCGCAGAGAAATTGTGAGACCACTGTCGCGGCAAAGCCGCCTTCCTGTTCAAAACCCGCGAGTTAAAAATTGAGATCGCCTGCGCCTCTGCGCCTCTGCGCGCACCAATTCTTCCTAAAAAAGACCACCCCATTGACGCGTCTTCAATCGCAACGCATGGCCCCGCCATGGATACCCAATACACCCCCGAACAGCTCGTTTCTGGCCTCGTCAAACTGCTTGAGGTCAAGCCCCAGGGCGACGATCACTTCATCGGCCGCAAGAAGCGCGACGGGGTGGGCCGGATGTTCGGCGGGCAAGTCATTGCGCAGGCGCTGTGCGCCGCCGAGCTGACGGTCGATCCGGCGCGCCCGGCGCATTCGCTCCACGCCTATTTCCTGCGCGGCGGGAGCGAAGAGCACGAGACCGAGTTCAAGGTCGAGCGCGATTTTGATGGTGGCAGCTTTTCCAACCGCCGGGTCGTCGCCAGCCAGCAAGGCCGTCCGATTTTCAGTCTGACCGCCTCGTTCCAGAAGCACGAAGAAGGCCTGCATCACGTCGATGCCGAAATGCCCCATGTGCCCGGGCCCGACGAGCTTGAACCCGAAGCCGACGTGCGCCGCCGTTTTGCCGATCAGGCCCGGCCCGAAGCCCGCCACCACTTCTACGCCCCGCGCCCGGTCGAGATGCGCGCGGTCGAAGGCCGTCACTGGATGAACCCGGTCGCCGCGCCGCCGCGCTCGCACTCGTGGTTCAGGGCGGTCGCTCCCCTCCCCGACGATCCGCGCATCCACCGCGGCGTGCTCGCCTTCGCCAGCGATATGACGCTGCTCGGCACTTGCGCCCTGCCTCACGGCCTCAGCTGGGCGCGGGGCGAAGTCGTCAGCGCCAGCCTTGACCATGCGGTGTGGTTTCACGAAGACTTCCGCGCCGACGAATGGCTGCTCTACGCCACCGACAGCCCGTGGAGCGGCAATGGGCGGGGGTTCAACCGGGGCCGCGTGTTCACGCAAGACGGGCGGCTGGTGGCGAGTGTGGCGCAAGAGGGGATGATCCGGAAGGTTGTGCCCAAAGTCCAAGTGCAGGGATAAGGAACGTTAATGACCGACACCGCCGAAGTCACAATCGCGGGCGATTGCATCAGCCAGTTCGCCAAGGTCCGCGATGCGTTCGCGGCCAACTTTGCCCACAACGATGAACTGGGCGCATCCTTCAGCGTAACGCTGGGCGGCAAAGTGGTGGTCGATCTGCACGGCGGCTGGGCCGATCCCGCACGGACCCGGGTGTGGCGCGGCGATACGGTGGTCAATGTCTGGTCAACCACCAAGGGCGTCCACGCCACCTGCTATGCCATGGCCGCCGATCGCGGGCTGTTCTCCTATGACCAGCCGGTGGCTGATTTCTGGCCTGAATTCGCCGCGAACGGCAAGGCAGAGGTTACGGTGGGACAATTGCTCTCACACCAGGCGGGCCTCTGCGGCTTTACCACGCCCGCCAGCGAACCCGAATTGCTCGAAGACGGCGCTGCGGCGCGGCTGGCCGCTCAAGCCCCGCTGTGGGAGCCCGGCAGCGCCAGTGGCTATCACGCGCTCTCGATCGGTATTCTCGGTACCGAACTGTTCCGGCGCATTGAGGGCCGGTCAATAAAGCAATTCGTTGCCGAAGAAATCGCCGGACCGCTCGGGCTCGACTTCACCGTGGGGCTCCCGGCCGGGCAGGAACACCGCTGCGCGCAGCTGGTGCCACCGCCCGCCTCACCGGTAGATCCCGCCAGTTTCACGAAGGCGCAGATCGCCGCGCTGGGCAATCCCCCATTGCGTGCCGGTTTCGCCATGACTCCCGAGTGGCGCGCCGCCGATCTAGCATCGGCAAACGGCCACGGCACCGCGCGCGCATTGGCGAGCATCTACGCCAAGCTGATCGCGCCGGAGGATGGACTGGTCTCGGCCGCCACGCTCGCCAAGGCGACCGCCCAGCAAATCCGCACCGTCGATCTGGTGCTGGGCATCGAATGCGACTGGGCGGCCGGTTTCCTGCGCAATTCGAGCGGCGTATTTGGCCCGACCGAGGCCGCGTTCGGCCACACCGGCTGGGGCGGCTCGTTCGCCTTCGCCGATCCCGAGCAAGGCATTACGATGGCCTACACAATGAACCGCATGGACGCGAATTTGCGCGATGATGCTCGGGCGAAGGCGCTGATTGGGGCGGTTTATGCGTCCCTGTAAGGGCGCTTCGTTCGCGGCGGCGAGCTGCTACCGCGCCATTGCTGAGACCTGCATCGTCAGTGTCGCCACCAGTCCGGTCGGTTGCCATTCGTAACTGATCGCGCCGCCGAGTGGTCTGGCAAGGTTTTTCTGGACCATCTTGCTGCCGAAGCCGCTCAGCTTGGGCTCTGCTGACACCTCGGGGCCACCGGTTTCGGCCCAGACAATCGTCAGCGTGTCGTCGTCACTGACCCCGGAAATATCCAGTGCGCCCGCAATGCTCGAAAGCGCGCCATGCTTTGCTGAGTTCGTGGCGAGTTCGTGGAAAATCATCGCGAGTGCAGTCGCGGACTTTTCGCCAACCCCCATTCTGGGAACTGCCACGCGAATGCGGCCGCTAAACGCGCCTTGGGCATCGTATGGCGACACCAGCACGCTCAGCAAATCACCCAAGAGCGCAGTCGTTCCCTGCGAACCGGGAAGCGGCCTGACCAAATCGTGCGCGCGCCCGAGCGCTGACAGCCGATTGATCAGTTCGTGCGCCATATCCTCGACTGACTGCGCGGATCTGCTGGTGAAAGAGGTCAGGCTGGCAGCAATGGTAAGCAGGTTCTTGACCCGGTGGCTCATTTCACCGGCCAGCAACTCGCTGCCCTCTTCGGCTTGCTTGCGGCCAGTTACGTCAAGGAACACGCCAAACATGGTGCGATCGATGATGCCGGCATCGGCGCCCTGGCCCCGCGCCGAAACCCAGCGAATTTCATCATGCACGATTATGCGGAAGTCGATTTCGTAAGAACCCTCGGCTGAACGGGTCGCTTGAAACGCAGCTCTGACCCGGTTGCGGTCGGCGGGGTGTATGTTGGCTGACAGATCTTCAAAGCGGACCGACTGCGCATACGGCACGTCCCAGAGCTCGTACCCGCGCTCATCCATGTGGAACGCGTCGTCATCGACATTCCACGACCACAGCACAACGCAAGCGGCCTTAACCGCCAATCGGAGGTGCGCTTCGCTCCATTGCTCCGTCACTGCGCGAACCAAGGCATGAGGATATGTCTCTCAAAATACGGGCGAAATGAGCTAGTTGATTAAGCAGCTATGGACCGGGACCTGGCCTGGATCAACATCGCTGAACTCACCCGCCCGGATGATAAAAATCGTACACCGTCTGCGCCACCGCCGCGCTTACCCCCGGGGCGTGTTGCAAATCCTCCAGGCTCGCGGCGCGGACTTTGCTCGCGGTGCCGAAGTGCAGCAGCATCGCGCGTTTCCGCGCGGGGCCGATGCCGGGAATTTCGTCGAGCGGTGACGCCGTAATCGCGCGGCTGCGCTTGTCGCGGTGGGCGCCGATGGCGAAGCGGTGGACTTCGTCGCGCAGGCGCTGAAGGTGGAACAGCAGCGGGGCATTTTCGGGGAGCATCTTTTCGCGCCCGTCGGGAAAGTGGAACACCTCGCGCCCCTCGCGGCCATGACCCGGCCCCTTGGCGATGGCGATCAGCGACACGTCCTCGATCCCCAGTTCCTCGAGCGCGTCCTTGACCGCCGACATCTGGCCCTTGCCGCCGTCGATCAGGACCAGATCGGGCCACATTCCGTTATCCCGGTCAGGGTCTTCCTCTTGCGCGCGCGCGAACCGCCGCCCGAACACTTCGCGCATCATCGCGAAATCGTCATTGGTCTGCGCGGTCTTGATGTTCCACTTGCGGTACTGGCCCTTGATGAACCCGTCGGGCCCAGCGACCACCATCGCGCCCAGCGCCGCAGTGCCCTGGATATGGCTGTTGTCGTAAACCTCGATGCGGCCCGGCGGTTCGGTCAGTTCGAGGAATTCGGCGAGTTCGCGGTTGAGCTTGCTCTTGGCCCCGCTCTCGGCCTGCCGCCGCTCGAGCGCCTCGACCGCGTTGCGCGTCGCCTGCCGAACCAGTTGCAGCCGGTCGCCGCGCTGGGGCACGAGGATTTCGACCTTGCCGCCCGCCGCTACGGCCAGTGCCTCGGCGAGCAAGTCAGCCTCGGGCAATTTGCGGTCGAGCAGGATCGTGCGCGGCGGCGGGACTTCCTCATAGAACTGCGCGAGGAAGCTGGTCATTACTTCCTCCTCGTTCAGTCCATCGGTGTGGCTCGGGAAGAATGCGCGGTGGCCCCAGTTCTGCCCGCCGCGAATGAAGAACGCCTGGATCCCGAACTGCCCGTTGCGGCAGGCCACCGCGAAGATATCGGCGCTGCCCAGCCCCTCGGCGTTGATCGCCTGACTGCCCTGGATGAAGGTCGCCGCGCGCAGCCGGTCGCGCAGCATCGCCGCGGTCTCAAAATCGAGTGCGCTGGCTGCCGCCTCCATCTGCGCGTTAAGCTTGGCCTGCACATCGGACGACTTGCCGCCAAGGAAGTCCTTCGCCTCACCGACCAGCTCGGCATAGCCCGCTTCGTCGATCCGTCCGACGCAAGGGGCCGAGCAACGCTTGATCTGGTAAAGCAGGCACGGCCGGTCACGGCGGCTGAAAAAGCTGTCGGTGCAGCTCCTCAGCAGGAACAGTTTCTGCAAGGCATTGATCGTGGTGTTGACCGATCCGGCGCTGGCGAAGGGGCCGTAATAATTGCCCTTGGCCCGCCGCGCGCCGCGGTGCTTGCTGATCCGCGGGAAGGCATGATCGGCGCGCAGCAGAATGAACGGGAAGCTTTTGTCATCACGCAGCAGCACGTTGTACGGCGGGCGGAAGCGCTTGATCAGCTGCGCCTCCAGCAGCAGCGCCTCAGCCTCGGAGTTGGTGGTGACGATGGTCATGCCGCGCGTCTGGCTGACCATGCGTTTGAGCCGCAGCGGCAGCCGCTCGACCTGGAGGTAATTCGCCACGCGGTTTTTGAGCGCGCGGGCCTTGCCGACATAAAGCACGTCGCCGCGCGCATCGAGCATCCGATACACCCCGGGCTTGGGCCGCAGCGTTTCCTGCACCTCGCGGATTGCCGCCACGCCCGCCGCCAGATCGGGCTGGCTGCCCTGCATGGTGTAAGTCGCTTTGTCCTCGTGGAAGCGTTCCGAGGCGTTGGGTTGATCGGGGCGGCCGGCGCGGGTCATATTGGTAGCGATACAGGGCCGCGACGCTGCGCGGAAGGCGCTTGTTGACGGCAATCCCCTGTGTGTTACGCTGCACCGCAACAAGCCCGGAACATACCGGATTTTCGTGGGAGCGTGATGGATTGAGACAGCTTCAAGGCATGGATGCATCGTTTGTTGCGCTGGAAACGCGCAATTCACCCATGCACATCGGCTCGATCCTGATCTACAATCCTGAGACGGCCCCAGGCGGCTTCGTCCGGTACAAAGATATCCTGCGGTTCTTCCAAAGCCGGATGCAGCTGTCCAAGACGATGCGCCAGCGGCTGGTCAAGGTGCCGTTCGACCTCGATTACCCCTACTGGATCGAGGACAAGGACTTCGATCTTGAATATCACGTCCGCCACCTTGCTTTGCCCAAGCCGGGTGATTGGCGGCAACTGTGCATCCAGGCCGCGCGGATATTCGCGCGCCCGCTCGATCTGACCCGGCCGCCGTGGGAATTCACGGTGATCGAGGGGCTCGATAATATTCCCGGCGTCGCCCCGGGCAGCTTTGCGATGGTCACCAAGGTCCACCACTCTGCGATTGACGGGATGAGCGGGATCGACCTGATGGAGGCGCTCCACACGCTCGATCCGCACGCCCCGCCGCCTAACGAACCCGATACCTGGGTGGGCGAAGAGCCGCCGAATTTCACCGAACTGCTGACCAAAAGCTGGATGAACAGCCTGGCCAATCCGGCCCGCCAGCTCGACGTTGCGGCCAAGGCCATGCCGGGGCTGGCACGCACGATCAAGGGATTGATCAGCCGTGACTTCAAGCTGCACGGCGAAATGATCGCGCCGCGCACGCGCTTCAATGCCGTGCTTTCCCCTAACCGGGTTGTCGAGGGCCGCAGCGTTCCACTGGCCGAGATCAAGATGATCCGGCAGGCCGTACCCGGGGCCAAGGTTAACGACGTGTTCCTGACCATCATTGGCGGGTCGATGCGCAAATACCTGCTGAGCAAGGACGACCTGCCCGACAAGACGCTGACCGCGATGGCCCCGATTTCAGTCCGCGGGAACGAAGAAAAGGGTGACATGGGCAACCAGGTCGCGGCGATGATCGCGCCGCTCGGCACGCACCTCGCCGATCCGCTCGAACGGCTCGCCTATGTCAATTCGCAGACGGTCAATTCCAAGGCGATGACCGACGCGATCGGCGCGCGCAACATGACAGAGATGAGCAAGGTTAGCCCCGCGCTGTTCATGGCGCTCGGCGCGCAGCTCTACACCCGGCTTGGCCTGGCCGACCGAATGGGTCCGCCGTTCACCACCGTGGTGACCAACGTGCCCGGTCCGCCGGTGCCGATCTATTCGACCGGGGCGCGCCTTGAAAGCATGATGGGGCTGGTCTGCCTGACCGACGGAATGGGGCTGGGCCACGTGGTGCAAAGCTACGTCAAGGAAGCCACTATCGCCTTTACCGCTGACCGAAAGTTGATGCCCGATCCGGAATTCTACGCGGACTGCATTCAGGAAAGCTTTGAAGAACTGCGCGATGCTGCGCGCGCCGCACTGGCCGATGCGCCTGCCGCTGCGGCGGAACCAAAGCCGGACCAGCCGGTTAAACCTGCAATAAAAACAAAGCCTGCGGGCAAAAAGAAGTCAGCAGAGAAACCTCGAAAGGCCGCCAAGAAATGACTGCAACCACCGCTTCACGCGACGCGCTTGAAATCGAAGCGCGCCCGCCGCACGGCCTGCTCGCCTTGGCTGAGGTGCGCGCCGTGTTCGAACTGGCGGCGTTCATCGCCACCCGCCCTGTCCTCGGCCTGCTGCCCAAGGGCGACGGGCATCCGGTGCTGGTGCTGCCCGGGTTCATGGCCTCTGACAGCTCGACCAAGCCAATGCGCCGGTTGCTCGATGATCTGGGTTACGCCAGCTACGGCTGGGACCTGGGCCGCAACGTGCGGGTCGATCTGCAGCGGGTTCACGAAATGGAAGCGCTGCTGCTCAAAATTTACCGCGAGAGTGGCCGCAAGGTTTCAATCGTCGGGTGGAGCCTGGGCGGCGTATTTGCGCGCGAACTGGCCAAACTGCACCCCGGTGCAGTGCGTCAGGTCATCTCTCTGGGTAGCCCGATCCACGACGATCGCCGCCACACCAACGCGGCACGGTTGTTCGAATACCTTAACGGCAAAGAACCCGAGCCGGTCAAGCACGGGCATTTTACCGGGCTCGATCAGGCCCCGCCGGTGCCAACCACTTCAATCCTGACCAAGACCGACGGGATCGTTCATTGGCGCGGCTCGGTCCAGCACCCGCAAGCAGATAACGATCAGACCGAGAATATCGTAGTCATGGCCAGCCACGTCGGGCTGGGAGTCAATCCCAGCGTGATGGTGGCGCTGGCCGACCGGCTCAAACAGCCCGAAGGCGCGTGGAAGCCGTTTAAAGCCCGGCTAACGCAGCGCTGGATGTTCCCGAAATCACGGTTGCATTGAGGTTTAGCGCGGGTTGCACAAAACCTGAATCGTCATCCCGGCGCAGGCCGGGACCCAGTACAGAAAAAAGCGTCGCCGCCAAGCGGCGTCGTTGCTTGCGCGGTCTGGGCGCCGGCTTCGCCGGGGTGACGGATGAGATATCGTAAATCGTGGCTGGTGTTACTTCCAGACCTACGCTCAATAAGCCCGCCCATCCACCTGCACATTACGAATCTGGCCGTTGCCGTCGACCGAGCACGAAAACTCCGCGCCCGCACCTGTGCGGCCTTGCACCTGCCAGCCCTCACCATCACAATTGATCGATTCAACGCTGCTCCCCCGGTTCGAGCCGCGTGAGACTTTGCCCAGGCAACGGTTGACGGCACTGTCTACGCCGCCGTTCTGTTGACCCTGATGGTTCCACTGCTGATCGTTGTCATTGCCGTAACCGCTGGTCCGGTCGCCCGGATAATCGGGGCGATTGTCGTCGCGGCGATCGCGCTTCTTGCTGCTCGCGGCGCTGGCGATCGCGGCGATCCCGCCGATGATCAGGATGCCGGCCAGCACATCGCCCGCGTCGACATGGCTGCGGCGATGGTGGCCCCAATCGCCGCCGCCGCCCCAGCCCCAGCTTTGTGCAAAGGCCGGCGTCGCCGGCAGCGATAGCGCAGCGGCCGTAGCCAGCACTGCGGCCAGACGTGATCTCTTGCCAATCAAGGTAATGCCCCCCACGCAGGCCCGCGCGCTCAATCGCGCTACCCTGCCTCCAGATACGACTAGGCGGCCCAGGCTTGCTTAAGCCTGAACCGCCCCCCGTCAGTTTTCGATCAGCGGATTAGAACCCGCGGACACCGTCGATATCAAGATTGGTGATCCGGCCACCTTCGAACTTGCACTTGAACGAACCGCTGTCATAGCCGCGCACCCGGTCATTGTAGCCGCGGTAATCACCACCCCAGCCCTGGCCGTAGTTGCTGTCGCCGCGGTTCCATCCATCATTGTTGCCTTGCACGGCGATGCGGCCTTTGACCTGGAAGCCATAGTTCGTGTTTCTGACTTCGCGAATGTCGGTCACGTCGGCGCGGTATCCCTGGTTGCGCGCGTAGCGTTCGGTCGCGGCGATGCACTGCTCAACCGCTTGGCGCGGGTTGGTCCGATACTGCGCATAACGATCGTAACCGTTGCCGTTATAGCCGCCGTTGTTGTACCCGCCATTGTTGTAGCCGGCGCGATCGTAGCCGTAGTTGTCGCCGTAGTTGCCGTCGTATCCGCGATTATTGCGGCTTGAGGCTGACGCAATCGCCGCGATTCCGCCGATGATCAATGCGCCAGCAATAATTTCGCCAGCGTTGACACCGCGATTGTCACGGTGGTCGGCGAGCGCCGGGGTGGCCGATGAAGCGACCATCGCGCCAGCCGCGATGGTGCCAAGCAGGGCTTTGGAAACAGTCTTCATGGTTAAGTCCTTCAGTTGCCCAAACGATGGTGTCTGAGCTTGATAAGACTTTCTACCGATTCGCTGGTGGCACGAGGCTGAACTGGCTTGTCAGTATTTGTTCAGGAAAAAGCGCTGTTTTCTGAACACACCGGTTTGGATCGAGGCTAACCACTACGCATTAGCACCGCTTGAATGATGGAGGCTTTCGATCGCAGCTGACCGCCGCACCAATTTCAGCCCAACTCCGTTCGTCCTGCGGAGCGACAGAGCGCTTGCGGGCTTTCGCAAGAGCTCAGAGCCTCATCACCGCGAACGGGGATCGATGAGCCGGCTCAGGCTACACCCCCGGTACTGTGAGACCGGTCCACTGCGCGAGGAAGGCGAGCACGTCGGCACCCTCGGCCACTACCTTGTCGGTTGGCTTGCCTGCCCCGTGCCCGGCGCGGGTTTCGATGCGGATCAGGTGCGGCTTGCCCCTGGGATCGGCGGCCTGCAGCGCGGCGGTATATTTGAAGCTGTGCCCGGGGACCACGCGGTCATCGGTATCTGCCGTGGTCACCAACAGCGCCGGGTACGCCACCCCGCTGCGGATGTTGTGGTACGGCGAATAGGCGCGCAACACCTTCCAGTCGGCTTCTTTTGAGGGATAGCCGTAATCATCCACCCAATAACGTCCGGCGGTGAAGCGGTCGAACCGTAGCATGTCCATCACGCCGACTTGCGCATTGGCCGCAGCGAACAGATCGGGCCGCTGGTTGACCACCGCGCCGATCAGCAAGCCGCCGTTCGAACCGCCCTGCACTGCCAGACCGCCCTTGGGGGTGATCCCTTGCGCGATCAGGAATTCGCCCGCGGCGATGAAGTCATCGAACACGTTCTGCTTGTTGTTCAGCCGCCCGGCATCATGCCACGCTTTGCCGTATTCACCCCCGCCGCGCAGGTTGGCCATGGCAAAGGCCCCGCCCGCCTCGAGCCACGCCATCCGCGTTGCCGAGAACCCGGGGGTGAGCGAAATGTCGAACCCGCCGTAGCCATAGAGCAGCGTGGGTACCGGCTTGTTCACCGCTGCAACGTCTTTGCGCCGGACCAGGAACAGCGGGATTTTGGTGCCGTCCTTCGACGGGTAAAAACTTTGCTCGATCACGTAATTGGCGGGATCAAAGGTCAGCTTCGGCTGCGCGAAAGGTGTGCTGTGGCCGGTGGCGGCATCATAGCGGTAAATCGCACTCGGCTGATTGAAACTGGTGAAACTGTAGAACGTCTCCGGATCGCCCGGCTCGCCGGTAAAGCCCGATGCCGTTCCGATCGCATTCAAGGCAATGTGCGCCACTGGCTTGCCATCAAGCGACATGGTCTCGGCAGTCGAGGCGGCATCCTTGAGGTACGACAGGATCAGCCGGTTGCCGACAATCCGCGCACGTTCGAGCGTTTCAGCGCGTTCGGGGACGATGTCGGTGAACTGCGGATTGGTCGCCGCCACATTGACCCGAACCACCTTCAATCTGGGGGCACCCTGGTTGGTCATGAAGTAAAGCGTGTCGCCCATCCCCTCGATCAGCCGCCAGTCGTTTTCGAGCTCGGCCACGAGGGTCTTCGCCGCCCATTTATCGGTATTGGCCTTGCGCCCGCCGAGCCGGATCAGGTGCACTGCATTGCGGCTATCGGTGCCTTGGGTTGAGGTAATCACCATCCAGCGACCGTCATGAGTCACCTCTGCGCCGTGGCCCAGATCAGGCTTGTCGGGCGTTGCATAGACCAGCTCATCCGCCGATTGGGGGGTGCCGATGCGGTGGAAGCGGACTTCCTGGTTCTTGTTGAGCTGCTGGAACGCCTGGCCGCTGGCCGGCACGGGGAAGCGCGAATAGACAAAGCCCGTATCGCCGATCCACGATATTCCGCTAAATTTTGCCCACTTGATCTCGTCGGGCAGCACCTTGCCGGTCTCGCTATCGAGCAGGCGAATGATCCGCCAGTCGGTCCCGCCGTCCTGCACCGCATAAGCCAGCAGCTTGCCACTTTTCGACGGTTCCCAACCGTCGAGTGCAGTGGCGCCGTCCTTGGCCCACAGATTGGGATCGATCAGCAGCCGCGGCGCGCCGCCCAGCCCGCTGCGGACAAACAGCTGCGCCTGGTTCTGCAGACCTGAATTGCGCGTGTAGAAATAGAACTTGCCCGCCTTGTGCGGCAGCCCGAACCGCTCATAATCCATCAGCGCCTTGATCCGCTGGCCGAACCACGCGCGCTGGCCAAGCGAGCCGAGATAATCCTGCGTCACCGCGTTCTCGCGCGTCACCCAGCCCGCAACTTCTTGGTCGGTCCGCACATCGTTCTCGAGCCAGCGATAGGGATCGGCGACGGCCTGACCGAATTGCTGCTCGACCAGATCAGTGCGGCGGGTTTGCGGGTAAGTCACTTTCATCGTCTCGGCTGCGGCAGCGGCGGCGCACAGGCCAAAAGCCAGACCGACCAGAAGTTTGACACGGCGCTGCACTGCATTCTCCCCAAAAAGCAAAAGGCGGCGATCAGGGTAGAACCTGCCGCCGCCATTGCAATTCGTCGTTCGACGAATGCCAGGGATTATTCGTCGTCGGCGGTGAACACCGGGCCCGAGTCCTTGCCCTTGGCATCGACATCGCGCTCGACCAGTTCGATCACCGCCATCGGCGATGCGTCACCGGCGCGGATCCCGGCTTTGATCACGCGGGTATAGCCCCCGGCGCGGTCGGCGTAGCGCGCGGCCAGCACATCGAACAGCTTCACCAGCTGCGCATCATCGAGCAGCCGGGCGTGCGCCAGGCGGCGGTTCGACAGCCCGCCGTGCTTCGCCAGCGTGATCAGCTTTTCGACATAAGGGCGCAGTTCGCGCGCCTTGGGCAGCGTGGTGGTGATTTGCTCGTGCTTGATCAGTGCTGCGGCCATGTTACGAAACAGTGCCTTGCGGTGAGACGTCGTGCGATTGAGCTTACGCCCGCCAACTTTATGACGCATAATACAGTCCTCGTTCGTTAGGGGCCCGGATCAGGTAGCCCGTAGCAGGCGGGGCAAAATGCCAGCCGCCAGAGCGCCGCCCTCAACGCGATTCCGCCGCCAATGTCAAGCCGCGATCACGGCCGGGAGACCCGTACCGGCCCGCGCGCGGCGAACATCAGCGCGTGCAGCGCCCAGACCATCGCATCGGCGCGGTCGGGCGACTTGCCCGGCCCCATATAATCCCCGCCCGCCACCAACCCGGAAAGCTGCGTCTCCAGTTCGGGAAAGCGCCCCGCCAGCCGCGCCCGTCCGCTTTCGAACAGCCCCGCCACCGGCTCGGCCCGCCGCACTTTGCTGCGCGTTGCCGAGACGAGCGTCAGCGGCAAGACCAGCCCGGCCGCACGCAACACCGAGCGGACCATGTCGCCGCCCTGGTTCTTCTCCGCCACCACCCGGTCGGCTTGCCACGCCTCCGCCGCCGCCGCGACCGCGCGCGCCCAGCCCTCCGGCGACAAGCCTTCCGCCGAGCAATCCGCCAGCACATGCGCCACGCCGCCCGCATCGAGCCCGCAGGCCACGATCCCGCACGTCCCCGCCGCGCTGGCCGGCGGATCGACCGCGACCACCACCCGGCGCAAGGTCTCCGGTGCAGGCATCGGCCCCCGGCTCGCATCGAGCAAAGCCAGCGGCCACAGCGATCCCGCAATCTCGCTCAGAAACTCGCCATCCAGCTCCTCGCGCCCCAGCCGCGTCCCGCCATAGCGCACGGTCACCGCAGATAGGAATGCGGGCGGCAGATGCGGATTGGCCGAGCTCGCCCCGCCGGTTTGCACCGTATCGGGCGCGGCCAAAATCTCCGCCAACGCCGCACAGCCCCCGCGCGGGGTGGTCGTGACCAGCGCGCGTGGAGCCGGACCGCAGCGCAGCCCGAACTGGAGCATGTCCCACGTCGACAGCGGATGCCGCCACTTCGCCAGCTCGTCGCACCAGGCAAAATGATGCTGCGGCCCGCGCAAGGCATTGGGCGAGGCCCCCGAATAGAGCGTAGCCTCCGCCCCCGAGGCAAATTTGAGCAGCCCGCGCGAAGGCAACCAGTCGGCAATCTCGTTCGGCCCCGCGCAAGCCAGGATGCCGCTCGGCCCCTCCACCATGACAGCGCGGGCTTCGTCAGCAGTGGCGGCGACCAGCGCTATTCTCAGATCTTCCCCCACTGGGGGAGGTGGCAGTGCGGAGCGCTGACGGAGGGGGCTTGCGCCAGTCGCGCCCTTCTCGATCGCCCCCACCCCTGCCCTCACGTCATCCCGGCGCAGGCCGGGACCCAGACCAAACAAACAAGCGTCGCTTCGTGGCAATTTTTTCCGTGCTGGGCCCCGGCCTGCGCCGGGGTGACGAGTTTGGGCGTGGGCCCGCACGCAGTCCAAAACCCACTCCGCCCCCGCCCGCGTCTTGCCAAACCCGCGCCCGGCCATGATCACCCAGGTCCGCCAGTCACCGCCGGTGGGGATCGAGACGGGCGGAAGCTGCCCCAGATGCGCCCACTCGGGAAAGCTGCGTGCCAAAGCCCGCAACTGCGCCTCGGGCAAAAACCTGACAATCCTCTCCCGCAACGCAGGATCGGCGCTGCGGAGAATTTCGGGGATGATGGGCACTTTTTCTCTTTAATGGGGGGAAGTCGCGGTCGGAATGCAACAAGCGGACCGTCCGGAAACGACCCGATTGCGGACACCCTGAATGCCCCCACAAGCTAAGGGATATGTCGATCCTGGGAGGGTGCGTCGACCTAAGCGATCCTAAAAATGTGCGATCAGGTTCACGCGCACTGACCGGGATTCGATCGGGTGAAAATGGATGTCATCCTGCCCGTCCGGGCCCTCATTCGGCAGCCGCGACTGATAGTAATAGTCAATTGCTGAGCTTTTCGCGTCGAGCAAGTTGAATCCCTCAAGCTCGATCGTTGTTCCCGGCCCTATCTTGTAACCTAACCTGCCGTTCAGCGTTGCTGTGGATTTCGATCGCACGCTGTTATCTTCGATCAGCGGACGCGGCCCGAAATAGCGGAATTGCAGCGCACCGAAGTAAGGCCCCAGATCAGCAACCGACAGAGCGATTGAAGCCACGCCTTCGACCGCGCCCGGTATGCGCCGACCAACTGGATCAGCGTCGCGGAACCTGGCCTGCGCGAAGGCAAGATCAGCGTCTATGGTGAGCCAGTGCGTGGGCTTGTAGTAATTCGAGAACTCAATCCCGACCCTTCTGCTTGGCCGCCCGGCAAATGTGGTTCCGGCATCGCCCGCAAAAATCAGTTCGGAATCGAAATCGAGCCCATAAACCGACAAGGTGCTTTGCAAGTGCGGCACGATTTCGGTGCGGATGCCGGCTTCGACGCCCTTGGCCCGGACCAGACCAGGCACGCGGTCGGCGGGGTCGCCGGTTTTTGGATCGACGGAGATCACAGTGCCCCGCGCGTCATTGCTGTGAAAGCCGGCACCAGCGTTCACGTAAAACTCGGTCTTGGACCACGGCCCGAAAATCAGGCTCAGTTTCGGGCTAAGCAGTGCGGCGTGCGTCTTGCCGGAGTTTGCGGCCAAAGAGCTTCTTACATCGAACTCGTAGTAATCCTCGCGCAGCCCCGCGACCGTTCGAAATGTGTCCGTCCAGTGAACCGTATTTTCAAGATACGCGCCGACGCTGGTTTCCCTGATGCGATCGCGTCGGGTTTCAGAGAGCTCTTGCCGCGCTCTGGTATTCAGCAGGCCATTGCTGATCGCATCCCTTTGGCCCTGGATGCCGAATGTGATTTCGCTGGGGCGGCCGAACAGCGTGAAGCGCCGCGCATGGCTTGCGTTGAGCGCAAAACTGGTGCGGTCATCGGGCTGAGCGAACTGATCGCCGTTGACTGGGTCGTCGAGAAAGTACGTGAAATTAGAGTATATCCGGAGCCGGTTATCGATGACGTAAGCGTTTACCTTGGTTGCCGTGTTCTCGGTGGTGCCATGCCAGGCGGCGGACAGGCTGTAGCGATGAACTTTGCCCCCATCGGTGGGGTCGATCGAACTGAACCGGTCAAGCGTGCCAGCGTCCACCGTTCGCTTGGGGATCTGGTCGGTCGCATTGTAGCTCGCTTCGTAAGCCATTCCGGTGATATTAAAGCCCGACGCTGCCGAGCCGTGTGAATATCGCACTACTCCGTTGATCTTGCGATAGTTGTCGCCTTTGGTGAACGGACCATCGTTGTGAAACAGCTCGAGCGCATAAAGCAGATGGCCTCCAGCTACCGCTGGCGATCCCGCGATCAATGCCCGGCGATAGCCATTCTCGCCAAACCCCAGACTGACCAGAGTATCTGGGAGCGTGTTCACGTAGTTTACGCTCACCGAACCAGCAGCTGCAAAATCGCCGTCCTGCGCTGAATAGGGGCCTTTGCGATATTCGAGCGTGCCCGCAAGCTCAGGGATCAGGAAGTTTACATCGGTCCACCCCTGCCCGTGGCTATGACTGCGTTGGTTGACCAGCATCCCGTCGACGGTCGTTCGCAGATCGGTGCCGTGATCGAGGTTGAAGCCGCGCAAATAGAACTGGTTGGCCTTGCCCTCGCCGCTGTGCTGGCTGACGATCAGCCCTGGTGTGACCTCAAGCAGTTCGCCGGGACGATAGACCGTTCGGGCGGCAAGTTGTTCGGTTGTAACAACGCCAGCGTTGGCGCTGTCCGCAACGCCAAGCTGGCTGATCCGCGAGCCAGTGACGATGATCGCTGGCCGCTCGCTTTCCGGGGACGGCAACTGCTCCTGCGCGAAGGCTGGCGTTGCCAAAGCGATCAACGGCAACGACCAAACGGATTTACCCATAAGCAGCTCCTTAGCCCTCACCGGATGGGGCTAATCAAAATACGCCGCGCGCTCGAAAAAGTTGCCTTTGGTGCATAATTATATTTACTAAGTTATGAAATCGCGCCGTCGCGCTTCCTCGGCAGCATCAGGCGCAGTTCAGTTGGAGCTTGGCCTCGGCAGCTGTATGAACTTGACCAAAGGCCGCGCAGGAAGGACTCGAACGCAAATGCCGCGAATTACCATATCGCTCGATGATCCCTTAGCCGGGGCGCTGGACGAGTTCCTCGGCGCGACCGGCTATCGAAGCCGCTCCGAGGGAATACGTGACATAGTGCGCGAGGCGATGAGCCGTCTCAACAGCGCTCAATCGGTTCATAAATACAGCGTCGGCAACTTGTCTTACATCTATGATCGCCGGGTCCGCAGCCTCGCCAGTCGGCTGTCTGATTTGCAGCACGCCCATCATGATTTGATCGCTTGCTCGACATCCATCGAATTGGATCACAGCAGCACTCTGGAAGGAGTCATGCTCAAGGGCACGACAAAGGCACTCAACCAGTTTGCAGACAGCGTTCGCGCTGAACGCGGAGTACGGTCGGTGATGCTGAATCTGGTCGGCGTAGAACCCGGTGACCAGCACGAGCACAAACATGATCACAGCCACACCGGCCACGCCCATCTATCGCCGACAATTTCGTAAACGCTTCAAGGGTACGCGGCGACATCACAAGTCGCCGCCAGCGCGCAAAAGCTGACAGTCGGGAACTGGGGGGCAAACCCGAAGTCACGACCATCTAAGATGGGACGCAAAGCTTGCTAGTCGAGCGAATCCATCAACTCACAATCACGCGCTGCCCCCCATTACCGCCACCCGCCGCAGTATCTCCGCGCGCACATCCTCGATGTCCGGCTCCGCCCTGCGCCAGTCATACCGCTGCGCTCGTCCGCCGCGCACCCCCGCCTGGTGCAGCCGCAGCAGGTTGAGTACGTCGGCGGCGGTCATGGGCGGGAGCGGCTTACCGGCACCAAGCGGGGTCCCGCTCAGCGCCGCCGCGCCCGCTTCGATCGCCAGGCATTCGAGCCGGGTGTAGCCCACCTCCATCGCCTCGGCCCAGCGCGCGGCGAAGTGCGCATCGTTGAGCCGCCGCCGGTAGATCGCGGTGGTGGAGAACCCCGCCGCCTCAGCCGCGGCGGAGACATTGGCAGTGGCGGCAAGCGTTTCGAGGAACGCTGCCTCTGCCCGCGCCGACCAGCGCTTGCCGGTGGTGCGGATCAGCTTGGTCTGGTTGTTGATCGCGCGGCGGATCGAGGCCTCCGCTGGCGCGGCGGCGGGGGTGGGTTTGGGCATGGTTGGGGGTTCACATATGGGCGCGGAGGGGAACTGCGCCAGAGTTCGAGCGTTTAGCGCAATAGCGTTACGATGTCAATATTTTTAACCTATTTGGTTAAATCATTGTCTCGCTCTACCGCGCACCTTTATCCAACTTCGTCACCCTGAACTCGTTTCAGGGCCCATTTCGCCTGCTCACCCAGTGTAAGAAGGGGTGCGCAACGGTGCCGTTACGCTTCGGCTTGCTTGCTCCGTGAGCGCGGCCCGATGGGTGCTGAAACAAGTTCAGCATGACGATCATTGAGGTTGGTGCGCCAACGAAAAGAGCCGCCCCTTGCGGGACGGCCCTTTGTGTTTGTTGGTCGGGCAGACATTTTGCGGGGACACGCAATAGCTTGTCCCCGAAAATGGCGTCTTTAACCCAGCAGTTCCTGCTCGAGCTTCTTGGCCATTTCTTCGATGTTCTCGGGCGGCCAGCCGGGGATGTCCATGCCGAGGCGCAGACCCATGCTGGACAGCACTTCCTTGATCTCGTTAAGCGACTTGCGGCCGAAGTTGGGCGTGCGCAGCATCTCGGCTTCGGTCTTCTGGACCAGATCGCCGATGTAGATGATGTTGTCGTTCTTGAGGCAATTGGCGCTGCGCACCGACAGCTCGAGCTCGTCGACCTTCTTGAGCAGGTAACGGTTGAGCTGGTTGGTATCGCCTTCTTCGCTCGGCGCGGCGGCCATGCCGATCATCGGCGAACCGCCCACCGGCATCGCGTCTTCGAAGTGCACGAACAGTGACAGCTGGTCCTGCAGGATCCGCGCGGCATAGGCCACGGCATCTTCGGGGCTGATCGTGCCGTCGGTTTCGATCGTAAGGCTGAGCTTGTCGTAATCGAGCTCCTGCCCGATGCGGGCATTGTCGACCTTGTAGCTGACCTGGCGCACCGGCGAATACAGCGAATCGACCGGGATCAGGCCAATCGGCGCGTCGATCGGGCGGTTGCCCACGGCGGGGACGTAGCCCTTGCCGCTATCGGCAGTGAGTTCCATGTTGAGGTTGGCGCCCTCATCGAGGTGGCAGATCACCAGATCCTTGTTCATCACTTCGATATCGCCCGACACCGCAATGTCGCCCGCAGTGACTTCGCCCGGGCCGGTGGCCGAAAGCTGAAGCCGCTTGGGGCCTTCGCCCTGCATGCGCAGCGCGATCTGCTTCACGTTGAGCACGATGTCGGTCACGTCTTCCCGCACGCCCGCGAGGCTGGAGAATTCGTGCAGCACGTTCTCCATCTTGATCGAGGTGATCGCAGCACCTTGCAAGCTCGACAGCAGCACCCGGCGCAACGCATTGCCGAGCGTCAGGCCAAAGCCCCGCTCAAGCGGCTCGGCGACGAAAGTGGCGCGGCGCTTGGCATCGTTGCCGGCCTTCACTTCGAGCGTGTTGGGCTTCTTAAGTTCCTGCCAGTTTTTGATATTGACGGTCATGGACTTCCCCTTGGGGTTTGTTCTGGCGGGAACGGCC
>JANYGB010000008.1 GCA_025359445.1 Sphingomonadaceae bacterium | reverse complement strand
TGGTGACGTTGATTCATCACTCAAGGGCTTAACTATTGAAGGAATGCTGGAAGAGGGCGATCTGGATCGGATAAGCAGCCATTTTTCTCGAAAAGGGAAGCCGACTAAAAGCCAAATTCAACTCTATTTTAGTGAGGACTTGGCCAAAGGAGCGTCGGCTCCTCTATCCGAGAAATTTGCGAGCCTTGTTAGAGCATTCGATGCTAAAGTTCGGGTGGGACTGAGCTTGCCATCGGGAAAGCAGCCTAAGGTAAAGGGGCAATCTAGGACCAAGTCTCCATAGTGCGGGCGGCTGAACTGCCTCGCTGAAGACCTGCTTCCCGCCACACCTTCCCCATGGCCCGCCCCTTGGCCAGCTCATCCACCAGCTTGTCGAGATAGCGGATCTCGCGCATCAGCGGCTCCTCGATTGCCTCGATCCGCACCCCGCAGATCGTGCCGGCATCTTCGGAAACCGCTAGCCTGTCACCTTCAGGAAATGGGGCACGTACCCCTCCACCATGCAAGAGCATGGTCCCCCTCCCCGGTTCGGGGAGGAATTAGCGGGCCAGCAAGGCCTTGAGATAGCCGCCGGTAAAGCTGTTCGCGTTGGCCGCGACCTGTTCCGGCGTCCCCTCCGCCACAATCTCCCCACCTCGCACCCCACCCTCGGGCCCAAGGTCCAAAATCCAATCCGCCGTCTTGATCACGTCGAGATTGTGTTCGATCACCACCACCGAATTGCCCTGATCGACCAGCCGCTGCAGCACTTCGAGCAGTTTGCGCACGTCTTCGAAGTGCAGCCCGGTGGTTGGCTCGTCGAGGATATACAGCGTCTGCCCGGTGCTCCGCCGGCTGAGTTCCTTGGCGAGTTTGACGCGTTGGGCTTCTCCGCCGCTCAAAGTCGTCGCCTGCTGGCCGACCTTGACGTAGCCCAGCCCGACCTCGTTCAGCATGTGCATCTTGTCACGGATCGGGGGGACGGCCTTGAAGAACTCCTCCGCGTCCTCGATCGTCATGTCGAGCACGTCGGCGATCGAGTGGCCCTTGAACTTCACCTCGAGCGTTTCGCGGTTGTAGCGTTTGCCGCCGCATTCCTCACAGGTCACGTAAACGTCGGGGAGGAAGTGCATTTCGATCTTGATCAGCCCGTCGCCCTGGCAGGTTTCGCAGCGGCCGCCCTTGACGTTGAAGCTGAACCGCCCGGGCTTGTAACCGCGCGCGCCGCTTTCAGGCAGGCCGGCGAACCAGTCGCGGATCTGGGTGAAAGCGCCGGTGTAGGTGGCGGGGTTGCTGCGCGGGGTGCGGCCGATCGGCGACTGGTCGATCTCGATCACCTTGTCGCAGAATTCCAGGCCCTCGATGCTGTCATGCGGCCCGGCGATGACCCGCGCGCCGTTGAGCACCCGCGCCGCGCCGGCCTGCAGCGTATCGATCACCAGACTGCTCTTGCCGCTGCCCGAGAGCCCGGTGACGCAAGTGAAGGTGCCGAGCGGGATGCGCGCGGTGACCCCGCGCAGGTTGTTGGCGCGGGCGTTGTGGACCACCAGCGCGTGGCCGTTGCCCGTGCGGCGTTTGGCCGGGACTTCGATCCGGCGTTTGCCGCTGAGGTACTGGCCGGTCAGGCTGGTCTTGCTTTTGAGGATATCCTTGAGCGTGCCCTGCGCGACGATATGGCCGCCGTGGACACCTGCGCCGGGCCCCAGATCGACGATGTGATCGGCGTGGCGGATCGCGTCCTCGTCATGCTCGACCACGATCACCGTGTTGCCCAGATCGCGCAGCCGTTTGAGCGTTTCGAGCAGCCGGTCGTTATCGCGCTGGTGCAGCCCGATGCTCGGTTCGTCGAGCACATAAAGCACGCCCGACAGGCCCGAGCCGATCTGGCTGGCGAGGCGGATGCGCTGCGATTCCCCGCCGCTCAGCGTACCTGAAGTACGGTTGAGGTTCAGATAATCGAGCCCGACATTGTTAAGGAAACCAAGACGTTCGTTGATCTCCTTCAGAATTGCCTTGGCGATCTGGCTTTGCTGGCTGGTCAGTTTGGCATCGAGCGCGAGATACCATTCGACCGCCGCGGAGACCGACAACTGCGTGATCGCCGAAATATCTTCGCCCGCCACCTTGACGCTGAGCGCCTCGGGCTTGAGCCGCTTGCCGTGGCAGGTTTCGCACGGTTGCGCGGTCTGGAACTTGCTCAGTTCCTCGCGCATCCACGCGCTCTCGGTCTGCAGCATCCGCCGGTTCAGATTGCCGATCACGCCTTCGAACGCCTTCTTGACGGTGTAGCTCTTCTTGCCGTCGATGAAGGTCAGCGGCACGGCCTTGCCGGCGGTGCCATGGAGGATGATCACCTTCACCTCGCCGGACAATTCCTGCCACGGCGTATCGAGATTGAAGCCGAATTCCTTGGCCAGGCTGGCCAGCACCTGCATGTAATACGGGCTCGGCGGGTTCGACTTGGCCCACGGCACCACCGCGCCTTGTTTAAGACTGAGGTTCTCATTCGGGACCACCAGTTCGGCGTCGAACAGCAGCTTTTCGCCAAGGCCATCGCACGCCGGGCAGGCCCCCATGGGCGCGTTGAAGCTGAACAGCCGCGGTTCGAGGCTTTCGATGGTGAAGCCGGACACCGGGCAGGCGAACTTTTCGGAGAAGACGATGCGGTTGTCGGGCAGCCCCGCGCCCTTCATCTTCCCACCGTCGTGCTCCCCCGCGGAGGCGGGGGCCTCAGGCAGTAGTGCGCGACCTCCCGAGGCCCCCGCCTTCGCGGGGGAGCGGAGCAATTCAGCCACAGTACCATCGGCCAGATCAAGATAAACCAGCCCGTCGCTCAGCTTGAGCGCCTGCTCAAACGAGTCCGCCAGCCGGGTCTGAATCCCGTCCTTCACCGCGATCCGGTCAACCACCACTTCGATGTCGTGCTTGAACTTCTTGTCGAGCGCGGGGGCTTCCTCGATCGGGTAAAATTCGCCGTCGATCCGCACCCGGGTATAGCCCGCACGCTGCCATTCGAGCAGTTCCTTGCGGTATTCGCCCTTGCGCCCGCGCACGGCCGGGGCGAGCAGGAAGGCGCGGGTGCCCTCGGGCAGGTCCATCACCCGGTCGACCATGGTGGTGACGGTCTGCGCGGTGATCGGCAGGCCGGTGGTGGGCGAATAGGGAATGCCGACGCGCGCCCACAGCAGCCGCATGTAATCGTAGATCTCGGTCACCGTCGCCACGGTGCTGCGCGGGTTGCGGCTGGTGGTCTTCTGCTCGATGCTGATCGCGGGGCTCAGCCCGTCGATATGTTCGACATCGGGCTTCTGCATCATTTCGAGGAACTGGCGCGCATAAGCGCTCAGGCTCTCCACATACCGCCGCTGGCCTTCGGCATAGATAGTGTCGAACGCCAGGCTCGATTTGCCCGAGCCCGAGAGGCCGGTGATCACGATCAGGCTGTCACGCGGCAGCGTGACGTCAAAGCCCTTGAGGTTGTGTTCCCGGGCACCCCGGACGACGATATTAGATTGCGACATGCGCGCGTATGTTCCACATCTGTTCGGATTGAGCAAGCTGCCCGGGCCGGGTTTGTCACAGGTGGGGTGCCGCAGCCTCGGTTGCAACTTGGCAGGTGCGATCAGCGGGCTTTACATGCCCCGCGCATTTGCTCACACTCGCCCGGCACAGAGCCTCGCTGAGGAGGCCGCCAACGCATCTCAAATCGCGCGGCCGGGCATTTCAATCCGCCATCCGCCTCTGCATCGAACAGGGTCCGCACAGACATGCCGCGACGCCGGGGACACCCCCTCGCATCGGCTAGCGGCGGATTTGCGCGCGGGGGGAAGGAGTACGACCATGCCTGATCCAACCCCGAACGCGACGCAGATCGACCGCAGCCTGGTGATCGTCCTCACCCCCACGCTGGTGTGGCAAGCCAACGGACAGATCGGCGCGACGATTGCATACAAGCAGACCTAATCCATTCCAAACATGCCGAACGCAGTCGGTAACAGCGGCAACATCACGCTCAGCCCGTGGAAGAAGGACGCGCGCTACACCGACAATATCGACGTGTTCATCTTCCTCGATACCTCAAAGTGCGTCGATGCGGGTGGCAATGCGATCACCGTGCGCTGGGCTCAGCCAAACGAGGGCAACCATCCCAACGATTTCGGCTGTATCTGGTTCTGCAAAACCCCGCTGCCCGGCGCGAAGAAAGACACCACCCAGATCGCCGTCCCCGGCATGAGCACCGGGCGGATCAACGACACCCTGGTTTACATCGACGACAACACCCCCGCCACCTTCGCTGCGGCCTACACCTTCTGCACGGCAATCGTGATCCCGGATCGCGGGAACTACTACATCACGATCGATCCGGTGCTTGGCGGCAAGGGTGGGACTGCAAAGTAAGGACGAGGTCCATTATTTCTCGCGCAGATAGGCAGGGTGGCGATAACCCTGCCTATCGAGCATCTGGGCAACCTTGGCTGCCTCGGCAGGCCTGCCCAGACGTTTCAACAGCAGAAAACGCGTGCGCAACAGGCGTGACTGAATATCTGCATCATTTCCCACAACACGATCTAGACCGGACTGCCAAAGCGCCAGCGCTTCAGCTCTTCGCCCCAATCGGACAAGCGCATCACCACCGAGAATTTCCGCATCGATTTTGAGTCGGTGCGCCTCTTCACCATCAACGCTTTTGGCCCCGGCAAATCGGCGCAGCACGCCTTGGGCCAGTGACAATGCAGTTACGGCGTCACCTGTAGCCAAAGCCAATCTTCCGCCGCAAATGTCCAACGAAGACTGAAGTTCAATCGACCAGATTGTGTTCTTTGGGTCGGCAGACATCATTGCAGCGAGCAGGGTCTTGCCTTCGCGATAAGCCAATTCCGCACCCGCGATGTTCTGGCGGTAATACAGATTATTCAACTGGCCGATCATCGCCCGAAGCTCGATTTCCTGCCAGTCGGTATTGCCCGGCTCGATCTGGCGAAGTGCCTTCAGCAGCGAACGTGAATTTCCATATGCGGTTGAACTTGCTGCAAATTCACCCTGATTTTCAGCGATTGTCCCAACGTGTTGCCAAGCAACTGCTTCGCGCATCTTTGCCTGCGTGTTCAAAGGGTCTGACCGCAGGACCTCTTGGTAGATCGCAATCTCGCGCTTGTGCAGCGCCAACGCTTCAGTGGTGCGGTTCAGCCTGAGGCGAGCTTTGCCCAGCCAGTTGATTGCAATCCCGACTTCTAATTTTCGCGCGGCATCTGGCTTTTCTTTGGCTGCGACCGCCTCCATTGCGCCAAGTCCTCTGGCAAAAGCCGGCTCGGCCTCGGCATTGCGCCCTTGATCGTAGAACAGGACGCCAAGGTTGGTCTCGGCATAGGAAACTTCCATCTGCCATTCGGGCTTGTTTGGATTGATCGCCACCAGCTGATCCGCCAGCCGTTTGTACTCACGAAATTGCGCTTCGGCCTCTTTGGCTTCGCCCCGTTCGTAGGCAATCGCGCCAACCCAGAACACGCTCTGCGCATGATCGAAGATGCGCTGCGGGTTATCCGGATCGCGCGCCAGTTGCTCCTTGGTGGTGGCTGCGGCCTGGCGGAACGCCGCCAGGCCGCCAACGCTATCGCCGCGAATATTGCTGACTTCGCCGACCAGATGCAGCGCCCTGCTCCGCCGCCCCAGCGCGTCGGCATCGAGGCTGCGCGGCTGCTGCCCGGCGTAGTAGGTCAGCGCGCGCTGGCCGACCACATCGAGCGCGTCGAGCCGCCCGACCGGTTCGAGCCGCTGGCGCAAGTCGGTCAGCATGAATTCCACCAAGCCATCGGATTCGGCGCGCTGGTGATCGGCCTCATTGCGCGCCACCACTGCCGCCCAGGCCATCCCGGTCATCACCATGGCCAGCGCCAGCGAGGCCCCGACCACGATCCGGGTGCGGATCGCGCGCCGCCGCTCGTCGCGGTTGACCAGTTCGTCCAGCCCGACCCCGAGCATCGCGGCAGCGAGTTTCAGCTTGGCGCGGCGTTTCCCATCGCCGCTGATCCGCGCATCGGCGGCGAGCGGTGCATCGACGGGTTCGTCGGTAATGGTCCGGTCCGCCGCGACGCGGTGCGTCAGCGCGCGCGGGAAACACTCGGCGTCGGCGCTGCCGGGATTGCCGTCGACAATCAGCGCGAGGATCTTGGCCGGATCGCGGTGCGTTTTGAACCAGGCAATTTCGCGATCGACCCATTTCGACTGGGCCGAGCGCGGCGAGCAGATCACGATCAGGAATTCGGAACCCGCCAGCGCGGTTTCAACTGCATTGCCGATGCTCGCCCCGGCGGCTTCCTCCTCGCGGTCCTTGAATAAGGGATGCAGCCGCGCCGGGACCGGGCCGCCCGCGCCGTCCTTGCCAACCAGCGCGGCCGGGGTGCGATAGGTCTCGATCGCCTGGAGCAGCCACTTGCCCCATGCGGCATCGGCCCAGCTGTAGCTGACGAAAGCCTTGTAGCGAAAATCGGTCAAGCCGGTCCCCGCCCGAAGCTTGCGCTTCGCAACGTAACGACCGAGCAATTCACCAGCGCGAACGGCTCGGCCCAGAAAACGCGACCAGGCGCAGCCTAGTGCGCAGCGTGCAAAACTGCAATCAGCTCGGGGATAACCGACCCCGGCCAATTCCCGTTCATTTGCCCGCAAGCGCGCGGCTGGCATGGTGCTTTCTTTGGGGATACGCGTTAGGTGGGGATTTGCGTGATGGCAGCGAAATTTAGCAAAAGCAGTTCAGGCCGGGCGCTGATAGCGCTGGCGTTTCCGCTGGCGGCACTGGTGCCGGTGGCGGTGCCGTTCGGTGCGGCACAGGTGGCATCGTTTGGCCTACCGGGCGCGCTTGCTGCGCTGGGTCAAGCGGACGCGGCAACCGCCAGGAAGGCCAAGCGCAATGCCGCCGCGGGCAAGCCCGTCACAACCACGAAGCTGTGCACCACCTCCCGGACCAAGGGCCGCAAGGTTACCAGGTGCAAACCGGTCAAGCTCGCCCCGGTGCAACCGGTGTTGGTCAGGATACCTACCGCGCCGCTGCTGCCAATGGTGCCGATGCCCGCCCCGCCGCCACCAACGCCAATGACGCCGCAATATGCCGCGCCGCCGGTCAGCCCGGTCGCCTATTACTGGATTGATCAGGCCGATAGCTATGCGCAGGCTCTGGGCAACTCGCCGCCCGATTTCACGTTCGATTGTGACGGGATCAATTGCTGGGCCTGGGTCAGCCGCGCTGGCGAAGTGCTGATCGTGGAACCAGCACGCAACGGCGTGCTGCAATACTTCTTCGCGCCGCAGCAGAGCGCGCCCTACCTGGTGCGCGATTCTTATACCAGTTTCGCGTTTGACGGACGCGATCTCATGCAGGTGTATGATAGCCAGGGCCGGGTTTATCCGAACGGGCCGACCAGCCAGGCGCGCTATGGTGGTGAAGCATTGCAGCAGCGCGGCCGCGCGCTGTTTGCCGCATCGCTGCGCCAGCGCCGCTGGGACCGAGGCGCGGCTACTGCCTGGATCGGTGGTTACAACAGCTTTGGCTATGACGATGGCTGGAATTCGGGCTGGAGCGGCGCGTGGCGCGAACTGCCCGCGTGGGACCGCTATGACCGCGATCATCGCCGCCAGCACCCGCCGCGCCACTTGGACGACGAGCACCGCGACCGTGACGATGCGCGCCGCCGATATGACGAGTGGCACCGCCGCGGCGACCAAGGCGCGCCCCCGCCAACCGGCAACCCGGTGGTCACGCCGGGCGATGGTGGCGGGACCGCACCGCCGCCGCCCCGCTCGCCGCGCCCGATGCCTAAGCCGCAGCCGCAGCCTCAACCTCAACCTCAACCTCAACCTCAACCTCAACCTCAGCCACAACCTCAGCCACAACCACACCCGACGTTGCCCGGGCCGCCGCCGCTCGCAACCGATACGCCGCCGCCTGCTCCAAGCGATGCGCCACCGCCGCATCGCGAACGTCCGCGCCGCGAGATCGAGCTGGAGCCGGGCGCGCCACCTGTCTTGCTGCGCCATCGCAGCCCAGTGACGGATCAACCGGTGACGCAGGTGCAGGCCCTGCCCGATCCGGTGCCGGTGCCATTGGCGGACCCACCGTATGTTTCCCCGCCGCCAGCGCCAATGCCCGCGCAAGAGCCGGCCTATTCTCCGCCGCCCCCCGCGCCCGCTCCAGAACCGCAGTGGCACCCTGCACCGTCGCCTCCGCCTGCACCGGTTGCAGAGCCCGCGCCAACTCCAGCTCCTGCACCACCACCACCACCGCCACCGCCGCCACCGCGTGAGCAGGACATCACCGAAAGCCCGCCGAGCGACACCGACCGACCATGACGGCGCTGGACCCGGCCGGGAGCACGGCTATGCTGCAGGCGGGTCCAACAGGAGGATATTGACCATGACCAGATTTCACACTGCGCTCGGCAACCTGACCGCCGCCGCGCTGCTCGTGTCGCTGCTTGCAACGCCGGTTGACGCGCGGGCCAAACGCAAGCCCCGGCCGGTTGCGACAATGCCCGCCGCCGCTCCAGCCGAAACGCCCGAGCAAGCCCGCGTCCGCCTCAACGCCGAGCAAGCCGCCGCCGCCAAGGCGCAGAACGACCGCAACGCTGCAAGCAAAGCCGCCTACGAAGCCGCCGTCGCCGCCCGCGAAGCCCAGATCGCAGCGAGCAAGGCTGCATACGACGCTGCGATGGCCAAGTGGAAGTCCGACAACGCCGGATGTCTCGCTGGCGACATGACCAAATGCGCGCAGCCCCTGCCGAAGTAGCTTTGTAGAGACCTGCAAGGCCGAAAGAGCCGCCTACCCCAATGGGGTGGGCGGCTTTTTCGTGTGGGGTTTGGGGCGTGATGGGGATCACGGCGAGGCTGATCGCCGCCGAGTAATTCGGAACTCCAACAACAGGAGGAATTTCGATGGCTCGGATCGTTGTGAAAGTAACGCCCAAGAACGGCAATGACATCGGCTGGGATGTCTATTGCGTCCGCTGGAAAACTGACGAGAAGTCGCTGATCATCCACAAATTGGCTTGGTCCGGCCCCAATGACGGTGAATACACCGGGACTTCGGCCGACCTGCCGCAGGATGTTTACGGCGTGTTCGCCGCAGTCAATCTGACGGGCAAGAAGATTTCGGTGATTGTCGAAGACCGGCCGCTTGTACTTCAACCCGGCGGCGCGATCTGGCCGATGAAGGTCGAATTGGACGGCACCACAACGCAGGCTGCCGACACTTGGTATTTCTCACATTGAGAGGGGACATTCTCATGCGCCGTAACTTCGCCCTGGCGACTTCGCTCGCCGCCGTCTTCCTGACCATGCCCGTCTGTGCCTCTGCGCAGAACACCCCCACCCAGCCTCCGGCCGCCTCGGGCCGCGGCGACGATCCGCTTTCAGGTATCAGTTTCTCGCTCGACGTGTCCGAGGAGGAATCGAAATCCGGAGCATCGATTTCCGGCTTCTTCGCCAAACCGACACCTGAGGAGCGCTCAAATCCTGGACGGCGCACGAGCCTTGGCTGGAAGCTGGCGATCGACGTGCCGATCGGCGGGACCGACGACCTGCTCGACCGGGCCACGCTCGACAAGCTGGGCCAAGGTACCAAGCTGAGCGGCGCCATCACCTTCCTCAGCTACAAGAGCGATCCGGGCAAGCTCGGCTCACCGGAATTCATCGCGCTGATGGACCGCGCCGCGCAGGCTTGCCGCGACAAGGCGGAATCTGAACAGGAAAGAACCGGCTGTGCCTATTACGGTCCCTCGCCAAGCTTTGTCCTGAAGCACCTTCCGTCCGCGCAGCTGGCCATGCAGCGCGCACTGTTCTCCGGCTACTGGTCGGGAGGATTGAAGGGCTCGGCCTCATTTAAGCGCTACGACTGGGTCAGCGCTGGCACCTTGGCCAAGAATAGCAGCAAGCCTACCGGGTATTCGGCGACTGCATGGGCGGTTTATTACCCATCAGATGCGGTGAGCGCATGGAAGATAGAGACTGAATACGCCAGCGCGCCTGAGCAAATGGACGAAGTGATCATATGCAAGACAGTTGTGGTCACACCCAACCTCGATTGCGTCAAGGCAGCCCCCTCAGCGCCGACGCGCAAGGATAGCCTGGTCGTTCGCGGCGAATACCGGCGCTACTTCCCGTTCTCCAGCGGCAAGGGCGGTATTGGGGCGGCCTTGACCGGCAGTCTGGACACGCTGAGCGGCGACTATGGCTTCGAGCTGCCAGTCTACTTCACACTATCGCAGACGACCGATGTCCTGCCCGGGATCAAGTTGGGTTACAGTTCGAAGAAGGACGATTTCACAGTGAGCCTGTTCATCAAAACTTCGTTCGGTTTTTAAGAGGAATTCGAACCCCATCCACCAACCACCAACCCCCATCGGCAGACGACATTGACTCCCACCCCGGCGCGCGCAAGGCATGCATCAGCGTTGCGCGCGCGGTTTTTGTCGCGATGACGCCGTTATTCAATGGGAGTTTTCGAACATGAAATCACGTTATCTGATTGCCAGCGCCGCGCTCGCGGTCCTGGCTGCGCCGTTCGCCACCAGCGCGCTGATCGCGCAAGGTGCCGCTGCCACGATGGCCGCTACGGGCAAGCCTGCCATCGGCGCCTGGGGCGTCGATCTGTCGGGCGGCGATGCTTCGGTCAAGCCGGGCGACGACTTTTTCCGGTTCACCGCGGGCAAGTGGTATGATGCGATGGTCATCCCTTCGGACCGCGCCGCGACCGGCACCTTCTACGATCTGCGCGAGCACACCCAGGACCAGCTCAAGGCGCTGATCACCAAGGCCAAGCCGGGCACCAAGGTCGCCAGCTTCTATTCCAGCTTCATGGACGAGAAGAAGCTTGAAGCAGTCGGGCTCACCCCGCTCAAGCATGATCTGGTGGCGGTCAATGCGATCAAGACCAAGGCGCAGTTCGCGCGATACATGGGCACCACCAACGGCCGCTTCGGCGCCAGCGTGGTCGACATGGGGGTCGATGCCGACACCGCCAACCCGAACCTTAACGTGCTGTATCTTGGCCAAGGCGGCCTGGGGCTGCCCGAGCGTGAATACTATTTCGCCGACAGCTTCAAGAAGCAGCGCGATGCCTACCGCGCCTACATCACCCGCACCATGGGCATGCTCGGATATGCCAACCCGGCCGGCGTCGCGGACGCGATCATCGGCTTTGAAACGCAGATCGCCGACAAGAGCTGGAAGATCGCCGATCGCCGCGAGATCGAAAAGACCAACAACCCGATGAGCACGGCCCAGCTGATGGTTTATGCGCCCGGGATTGATTGGGCGCAGTTCTTTGCCGGGTCCGCTGTGCCCGCGCAGAAGCGGCTGATTGTCGGCGAAAATACCGCAGTCAGGGATATCGCGCAGCTCTACGCGAAGACCCCGCTGACCACGCTCAAGCTGTGGCAGGCATTCCACGTTGCCGATCAGGCCGCGCCATACCTTAACAAGGCAATGGTCGACAGCCGCTTCGATTACACCAAGACCCTGTCAGGCGTGTCGGAGAACCGCCCGCGGTGGAAGCGTGCGGTTGATCTGGTGGGCGGTTCGCTGGGCGAACTGGTCGGGCAGACGTACGTGGCAGATTACTTCCCTGCTTCGTCCAAGACCAAGATGGAAGTGCTGGTCGCCAACCTCAAGACCGCAATGGCCGGGCGGATCAAGGCCAACGACTGGATGGGCGAAAGCACCAAGGCCGCTGCGGTTGAAAAGCTCAGCCGCATGGACGTGATGGTCGGCTATCCTGACAAATGGCGCGACTATTCAAAGCTGGGTGTGCTGCCGGGCGACCTGTACGGCAACGTCCAGCGCACGGGCGTGTTCAACAACGCCTACCAGATGAGCTTCCTGGGCAAGGCGGTCGATCGCAAGTTGTGGGGGATGAACCCGCAGACGGTGAACGCCTACAACGGCGGGCTGGAAAACAAGATCGTGTTCCCGGCGGGCATCCTCCAGGCGCCGTTCTTTGATCCCAACGCCGATGATGCGGTCAACTATGGCGCAATCGGCGCGGTAATCGGCCACGAGATCAGCCACGGCTTCGACGATCAGGGCCGCAAGATCGATGCTACCGGCGCGGTGCGCGATTGGTGGACCGCTGCGGATGGCAAGCGCTTTGACGAGCAGGCCAAGATCTTCGGCGATCAATACGCCAAGTACGAAGTCGCCCCCGGCGCGTTCATCAACCCCAGCCTGACGATGGGTGAAAACATCGCCGACTTTGCCGGGGTGCAGGTTGCGCTCGATGCCTACCACGTGTCGCTCGGCGGCAAGGCTGCCCCGGTGATCGACGGATTGACTGGCGATCAGCGGTTTTTCCTCGCCTATGCGCAAGTGTGGCGTTCCAAGGCGCGCGAGGATGCCCTGCGCAACCAGGTCGCGACCGATCCGCACAGCCCGGGCCAGTTCCGCTCGTACGGTCCGTTGCGTAACGTCCAGGCCTGGTATGACGCCTGGGGCGTGACCCCGAACGACAAGCTGTACATCGCGCCCGACAAGCGCGCGAAGATCTGGTAAGTGCGCGCCGTGCGCTAACCCATTCAGCCAATACTCATGGGGGCAGCGGCAACGCTGCCCCCAAGTTCATTCAAGGATACCTCTCATGCGCAAGCTTCCTCTCGTTTCGCTCGCCGTGCTGGCGCTGGCCGGCTGCGCCGCCGCCAACAGCCAGACCGCAGCTGGCCCCATCGCGACCGCGACCCCGGTGGCCTACGCACCGGAAATTCCGCAAGGCACTGGCGTGTTCGCGCAGGAATCGACCCTGCCGTTCCACGCGCCTGATTTCACCAGGATCAAGGACAGCGACTACCAACCGGCAATCGAGCAGGGCATTGCGATCCAGCTTGCCGAAGTGGCGGCAATCGCGAACAACCCGGATGCACCGACCTTCGAGAACACCATCGTCGCGATGGAACGCTCGGGCCAGATGCTCGGCCGGGCTTATTCTGTGTTTAGTGCGCTGACCGGGGCCAACACCAATGACACACTTGACGCAGTCGATACCGCCACCGCGCCCAAGCTGGCGGCACTGCGCGATGCGATCACGCTCGATCCCAAGCTGTTCGGGCGGGTCAAGACGCTTTATGATAACCGCGCCAGCCTGATCCTCGATCCCGACCAGCTGCAGGTGCTGACCCTGCAGTACAACGCGATGGTCCACAACGGGGCGAACCTGAACGATGCCGACAAGACCGCGCTGACCGCGATCAACGGCGAACTGTCGACGCTTTCGACCGACTTCTCGCAGCGGCTCACCAAGGGCACCAAGGACGGCGCGCTGGTGGTCACCGACAAGGCCAAGCTCGCCGGGCTGAGCGATGCGGACGTCGCTGCTGCGGCCAAGAATGCAGCGGATCGCGGCTTGCCCAAGGGCAACTATGTGCTCGCGCTGCAAAACACCACGCAGCAGCCGATGCTCGCCGAGCTGACCGACCGCGCCACCCGGCAGGCGCTGTACGAGCACAGCTGGAACCGATCCGAACGCGGCGACGCCAACGATACCCGCGCGCTGGTCCAGCGCATTGCGCAGCTGCGTGCGCAGAAGGCCAAGCTGCTCGGCTTCCCCGACTATGCCAGCTTCACGCTTTATGACCAGATGGCCAAAACCCCGGCCAATGCGATCGGGCTGATCAGCCAGATGCTCCCCGCAATTGGTGACGCTCAGCGCCGCGATGCCGCCGATCTGAACAAGTTGATCAAGGCGCAGGGCGGAAAGTTCGCGGTCACCCCGGCGGACTGGGATTTCTATGCCGGCAAGCTCAAGAAGCAGCGCTACAACATGGATGAGAGCGAGGTTAAACCCTACCTCGAAATCCACAACGTGCTGGAAAACGGGGTGTTTTACGCCGCCAACCAGCTTTACGGGCTAACCTTTAAAAAGCGCACCGACATCCCGGTCTATCAGGAAGATGTCACCGTCTATCAGGTCTATGACGCCGACGGCAGCGAGCTTGCGCTGTTCTACTTCGATCCGTGGAAGCGCGACAACAAGTCGGGCGGGGCGTGGATGTCGAGCTTCGTCGATCAGTCAGGCTTGATGGGCAACAAGCCGGTGGTGTTCAACGTCGAAAACTTCACCAAGCCAGCTGCCGGCCAGCCCGCGCTGATCAGCTGGGACGATGCCAACACGATGTTCCACGAATTTGGCCACGCGCTGCACGGGATGTTTTCGAACCAGCGCTACCCCTCGATCGCGGGGACCAATACCGCGCGCGATTTCGTGGAATTCCCCAGCCAGTTCAACGAGAACTGGATGACCGATCCCAAGGTGCTGGCCAACTTCGCCAAGCATTACAAGACCGGCGCGCCGATGCCCGCCGCGCTGGTCGCCAAGATCGAAAAGGCGAGCAAGTTCAACCAGGGCTATGCGCTGGGTGAAGTCGTCACGGCAGCGCTGCTCGATTTGAAATGGCACGCGCTGCCAGCCGGTTCCGGACCGCAGGATGTGGGTGCGTTCGAAGCCAAGTCGATGAAGGAACTGGCCGCCGACGGCCTCGATGTGACCGACGTGCCCAGCCGTTATCGCTCGACTTACTTCCGCCACATCTGGGCCAATGGCTATGCGGCGGGATATTACGCCTACACCTGGACCGAGATGCTCGATCACGATGCCTTCGCCTGGTTCAGCGAACACGGCGGGCTGACCCGTGCCAACGGCCAGCGTTACCGCGACACGATCTTGTCGCGCGGTCACAGCCAGGACTACGCGGTGATGTACCGCAACTTCAGCGGCCGCGATCCCAGCATCGAACCGATGCTCAAGGCGCGCGGGCTGAAGTGATCAAAATCCTCCCCCTTGGGGGAGGGGGACCATGCGCAGCATGGTGGAGGGGAACAGGCGAGTGGTCCTGACTTCGAGGGGTCAGGACCACCGGCCTGTACCCCTCCACCACCTTTCAGGTGGTTCCCCTCCCCGTGCCGGGGAGGATCAGCGCGCGCTGGCCGGGTTCGCCCAGCCAGCGCGGGTCGATCCCCCAGGCGCGGCGGATCGTCGCTTGGTTGAGCACCGTTTCGGGCAGGCCATCGGCGATCAAGTGGCCTTCGAACAGCACCAGTACCCGGTCGGCGTGGTTCATCGCCTCGGCGAGGCCGTGCATCACCATGACCACCCCGATCCCCGCCTGCGCCTGAGCCCGCAACACGCCGAGCAGCGTCTGCTGGTGCGTCAGATCGAGGTTGGCGAGTGGTTCGTCGGCGAGGACCCAGCGCGGCTGTCCCGCCAGCACCCGCGCCATCAACGCCCGCGCGCGTTCTCCGCCAGAGAGGCGCGACACGGGGCGGAGCCGCAGATCTGTCAGTTCCATGGTCGTTAGCGCGGCATCGATCGCCGCCACATCGCGGTCACGCCATGGCGAGCGGCCCAGCGCGACCAGTGTCTCGACCGAGACATCCCACGCCACTTCGGGCGACTGCGGGAGGTAGCCGATGGCCTGCGCGCGGGTTTGCGGGGCCAGGCTGGCGAGCGCAGCATCGTCCAGCATCACTGACCCGGAATCGGGTTCGAGCAATCCCGCCAGACACGCCAGCAGCGACGACTTGCCCGCGCCGTTGGGACCGACAATCGCAGTAATCTCGCCGGGCTGGAGCGCGGCGCTGACATCGTCCAGCCGCCCCGTCAGGCTCAGGTGTTCGGCCCGCAGCATCACACCAGCTCCCGCCGCAGCTGCAGCAGCAGCGCGAGGAAGAACGGTGCACCAAGCAGCGACAAGGCAATCCCCAGCCGCAGTTCGCTTTGCAAGGGAAGCACCCGGCACAACGCATCCGCGATCAGCACCAGCAACGCCCCCGCCAGCGCACTCGGCACGATCAGCTGCGACGGCCGCGCATCAGTGAACCGGCGCAGCAAATGCGGTACGATCAGCCCGACAAAGCCGATGATCCCCGCCGCCGCGACACTCGCCCCCACGGTTAGCCCGATCCCGCCGATCATCAGCCATTGCAGCGCGCGCGGATCAACTCCGAGCGAGCGCGCCGCCTGTTCGCCCAAAGTCATTGCATCCAGCGACGGCCCAGCGCGCAGCAGCACCGCGATCCCGGCGAGCGTCAGCGGCGCGGCGATCACCACGTCATTCCAGCTGCGGTCGCTCAGCGCGCCCATCAGCCAGATGACGATCTCCGACATGGCGAACGGCGTGGGCGAGAGGCTGATCGCCAGGCTCATCATCGCCCCCGCCAGACTGGCGATCATCATCCCTGCGAGCGTAAACAGCAGCGCCGATCCGCTGCGCCCCGCAATCAGGCTGAGCAAGGCCATCGCGGTCCCCGCCCCGAGCAAGGCGAACAGCGGCAGCAACCATGTGGTGCCGGCAAGCCCGGTCCAGAAGCTCAGCACCGCGCCTAAGGCTGCACCGGGAGCAATCCCGAACAGCCCCGGATCGGCCAGCGGATTGCGCAGATAGCCCTGCATCGCCGCGCCAGCTGCACCAAGACCTGCGCCCAGTATCAAGGCCAGCACTGCGCGCGGCAGGCGCAGTTCGGTCAGGATAATGAAAGCGTTGGGCACCGGGCTGGCGAACGGATCGATCCACACCCGTCCGGCGAGGAGGGTCAGCGGGAATGCAATGGCTAGCGCGAGCATGAGAAAGGCAATGGGCCGGGTCATCAATTCGTCGTCCCCGCGAAAGCGGGGACCGCTGGCCGCATCAATCCGGCCTCGCGCCTTGGGGCCAGCGGTCCCGGGTCAAGCCCGGGACGACGAGAGACCTCGCGCCGCACTTGTGCCAACCTTGCCACGGTGCGCGGAATGCTCGGGCCCCCGCACCACAACAGCGCTGGATTTAAGGGGGCGCGCAGCGTGCCGGTCAGCGCCCGCAACGCCGGATGCGCCAACATACGGTCCTCGTTCGCCAGCGGATTGCCCGCAGTGAAAATCACCCGCGGCGGCGCGGCGAGCATTTGTTCCAGCGGGAGCAAATCGGCCTGCTGCATCCCGCGCAGCGCCGCGGCATTGATAAAGCCGGTGCGCGCCAGCAAGTCGGCAATCAAGGTCCCCGCCCCCGGCACCATCCCGCCCGATTGCCAGACGATCGCGGGAACGAGCGGTCCCGGCGGCGGCGTTGCCTCAGCCAGCGCGGCATCGATCTGCGCATTGAGCCAGTCGCCGCGCTCGGGATGTCCGGCCAGCATGGCAATTTCGCGGACTTGCGCTTTGCTCTCTGCGACATTGGTTGCGATGCCGAACGCGGCAAACCGCAGCCCCATCCGTGCGAAGGCCGAGCGTGCTGACGGGGCCGTAAAGGTGCTGCCGATGACGAGCGCCGGACGCAGCGCCGCCACTTCCTCGGCCGACCCGCTCACCGCGCGAAACCGCAGCGCTTTGGCCACGTCCATCGAACTTGCCGCCGGATCGCTGCTGTAGCTCGACAAGCCAAGGATCTGCTGCGAATCGGCGACCTCGGCGAGGATTGCGTCGGTGCAGGGATTGAGGCTGACAATGCCGGTGGGCGCAGCCTCACGCGCCGGCGTTGCGGCGCAAGCCGTCAGCACCAGTGCGATCAGCGGCGCCCAGCGGGTTACCACGTCACCCGCACCCCGCCATAGGCCGAGCGGCCATAGGTGCCGTAGCCAGCCACCGTCTGGTAAACCGTGTCAGTGACATTCTCGACCCGGCCATAAAGCTCAAGATGCGTCCCCAGCGGCACGCTGGCACGCAAGGTCAGCAGGCCGTATCCATCGAGCCGCGTAAAATTCCCGCGATCGTCGAAGCTGTCGCTGACCATGCGCAGATCGGCACCCAGCTTCAGCCCCTGCAGCGGCGTGGTCCAGTCGGCCGAGACGCTCACCATATTGCGCGGGCGGCGGGCAAGGTCCTTGCCGGTGCTGCGGTCGGTTGCTTCGAGGTATGTATAAGCAGCAGAAACCGCTAGATTGCCGTCGATCCGCACCGAACCTTCGAGCTCCACCCCCTGCGCGCGGGCGCGGCTGATGTTGAAATAGCCTGCCGGATAGACGTAATCGATCAGATCGCGGCTATCGCGGCGGAAGGCGGTGGCGGCGAAATGAAATGCCGCGTTGCGCTGGCCGTATTCGATCCCCGCATCGAATGCGTCGCTGGTTTCGGGATTGAGCAAGGCATTGCCGCCAAAACCATAGAGCTGCGAGAGCGTTGGAGCCTTGAACCCCTGCCCCCATGAGCCACGCAGCCGCCAGCCGTTACCCAGATCGAAGCTGCCGTTCGCGCCCAGTGTGGTGTGACTGCCGAACCGGTCATGGTCGTCGATCCGCGCGCCCGCGGTCAGATTGAGCCGCTCGCCGTGGTAACCGAGCAAGGCGTGCGCGCCGATGATGCGCGAAGTCTGGCGCGGATCGAACGTGGTCGAGAACCGCGACCAGTCGGCATCGCCGCCGAAATCGAGGCTCCAGTGCTCGGTCAGGTCGGCCCGCCCGGTCAGGTTGGCATGAACGCTGCGCCCGACCGTGTTGAAGTTCGGCGCGGTGCCGTAAGTCGGATCGTAGTAGGCCCGGCGCGTGTCGGATAGCGCGACCCCGCCGGCCAAGTTCAAGGCGGTGCCAGCATATTCAAAGCCCACCCGGCCCGAACCCTGCTTGGTGGTCTGGTATTCGGGAGTATCGCTGAACACACTGTAGCTCGGCGCGGGATAGCCATCGAAATCGATCTTGCTGTCGGCATAGCGCCCGGCGGCCACCAGTTTCAGCGCATCGCTTAGGTTGGCCGAGGCGCGTGCGTTGACGTGCCACTGGCGGAACGGATCGGCCTCGCTGCCCCCGGCAAAGGCCGAAATCCCGTCGCCGCGGGTGTAGCCGCCGGAGATGGCCAAGTCATATCGCTCCCCATTCAGGCCAAGGCTGGCGTTGGCGTCGAGCGTATCGTGCGCGCCATACTCAACCGAACCGCGCACGCCCGAACTGGTGTCGGTGGTGATCGCCAGCACCCCGCCAATTGCGTCCGAACCCCACGCAAGGCTGTTCGATCCGCGTAGCAATTCAATGCGGGTGACCCCGCCCGACAGCAACGTGCCAAGGTCGAACCCGCCCGAGGGCGCAGCGGTATCTTCCACCCGCACGCCGTCGATGGTGACCAGCAATTGCTCAGAATTCGCGCCGCGCACGAACAGGCTCGTCTGGCTTCCCAGCCCGCCGCTTCGGGCGAACGACACGCCGGGGAGGCGTTCGAGCACGCGGGTCAGGTCGGGGCCTTGGACGGCCTGCAATTGGCCAGCGATGACCACCGAGATCGATTGGCCGCTATTAACCCGGCGTTCCCACAGCCCGGTGGCGGTTACCGTGATCTCCTCATCTGGCAGAGCCCGCACGCCATCGACGTTGCCGCAATTGTTGCCGCCTTCATCGCAGATAACCCCGCTTGCGGACGTCATGGGCTTAGGCCCCTGCGCCCACGCAGGCGCAGCGAAAACCAGAGAACAACTTAACAATAACAGATATTTCACGCAAAATTCCTCACAACATGAACGAACGCCGTTCATGGCGAGGCGGCCTGCACGATATCGCAAACCCCTGCTTACACCCGGTACACCCCGCCCGGCTGCGGAACGACGGTCATCGGCAGGTCTCCTGGCTCCCGGATCACAATGCCAACTCCGCCTTCCCGGTTTCCCAGTGGCATTGTGGAGCGGCACTCCCCGGTCACAGTTGCGGGGGCAGCGGGGGCATTGACCCCCTTCCCTCTTAGGTCCGGCGTTCTTTTCCGCTTGCGCGGAGAATTAGCCGGACAACCCATGACACGCCGCAGCCTCTAGCTGCGCATCTCCCACTAGGCAAGTTGGGCCAATCTTAACCGCTTCACCCTATGCGCGAGGTCTGTCCCTCTGCGGCACGGCGCGTTCTGGCCGGTGGCGCTGACCTGCAATCCGGGCTTACGCGCGAAGGCGCGTAGCAACGAAAGACCGAATGAACCTACCGATCGCCTTGCCTTACGAACCCCGCCCGCGCGATTGCGCGCTGCGGCTGCGGCGGCGCGCGGTGCCGACGCTGGGGACGCGGCGCGCCCGGCAGCATCGCGGGCGGCGGTTGCTGGCCTTGCTGGCGATGGTCGCCGTACCCGCGCTGGCCGCACCTTCACCGTGGCAAGCGTTTGGGATCGGCGACGCCGGCAATACGCAGCTCGCGGTCGATCCGATGCCGTTCGAGCAGCCGGGCAGCAGCTTCCCCGGCTCCGCGTTCTATTACATTGCACCCACCGAGCAGCTGCCGGGCGGCACCTCCACGACTGCTGCATCGGGCGCGCAGTTGTTCGATTTCAACACCGGCCCGATTGCCCGCGCGATGCGGATCGACAATTCGGGCGTCGACCGCAGCCGCGCGCTCGAATGCCTGACCGCCGCGATCTACTACGAAGCCGCCAGCGAGCCCGACCAGGGTCAGCGCGCCGTTGCGCAAGTCGTGCTTAACCGGGTGGCGCATCCCAGCTTCCCGGGCACCGTCTGCGGGGTGGTCTATCAAGGCAGCGAGCGCAGCACCGGGTGCCAGTTCAGCTTCACTTGCGATGGATCGCTGATGCGCGTGCCGAGCAAGTTCTTCTGGGAACGCGCGCGCGGGGTCGCGGCGCAGGCACTGTCGGGCTATGTCGAAAGCAGCGTCGGCCTCGCCACGCACTACCACACCAACGCAGTGCATCCGTACTGGGCGCCCAGCCTGCACTTCATCACCACCATCGGCGCGCACCGGTTCTACAGCCTGATGGGCCGCGCCGGTGACGTCGGCACTTTCCGCTTTGCCTATGCCGGCGGCGAGCCGCTTGCCGCACCGCATCCGCATAACGCTGCGGCGGACAAAATCCCCGATCCGGTGCTCGATCCGCTGGCGCTGCAACGCGCATACGACAATGGGCTCAAGACGGCACAAGGCGGCATACCGGCAGCAAGCGGCGACAGCCCGGTGCAGCCTGGCCCGGCCCCGCGCTACTCGGCTGAAGTCCAGGGCCGCGGCGGCGACAAGCAGTACAGCGGCGATAAATTGCCCGGTTCGGGCAGCCACGGGATTAAACCGGAATACGAAAATTCGGGCAACTGGATCGCCCAACCGGGCGGTTAGTGCGGCCAATCGAGCTTTGGTAAACAGACAGAAACCATAGCGGCGAACCAAGCCTTAGGCCCGGCGCGCTATACCGGCTGCAACAACAACAAATCGCAGGTTCGCACAACATGACCATCCGCTACGCCGCTGCCCGCCCCGCCGCAGCCCCGGTAACGCTGACCCGCGCGGGCCTCGCCCGGATCAGCCGCACGCCAGCCAACGACAACGGCGATGGGGTCCAGCGCGACCAGGTCTTGCGCAATGCGCTGTTGCACTTTGCCGAGCATGGGCTGCGCGCGGCCGAGGATGCCGGTGAACGCGCCGCCGCTGCGGCTGCCGCTGGTGATGCGACGAGTAGCGCGCACTGGCTCGAAATTTGCCGAGCGCTCGATGCGCGGCGGGCACGCGGGGTGGCCGGTCGCTTGGTGCGCCGGGGGCGCTGACTCAGCCAAAATTCGTCATTGCGAGCGCAGCGAAGCAATCCAGGGTCTGACTATCAACCCTGGATTGCTTCGCTGCGCGCGCAATGACGAGATATTCCAGTTGTTATTGCAATTGAGAACTATTCGCAAAGATATCGCCTTACTAAGGGGCTTTACCGCCTTGCAATCGGGCTTTGCCAGGCTTAGGGCCGGGGCTGTTCATCGGGCGGCCCTTGCTCCTCGCGGGATTCATGGGCCTTACCTGACGCTGCTGTGCCGATCCCGCGTTCGTGGAAGGACCTGTCTTTACTATGGCTCGCAAGAAAATCGCGTTGATCGGCGCCGGTAACATCGGCGGCACCCTGGCTCACCTCGCCGCGCAGAAGGAACTGGGCGATATCGTCCTGTTCGACGTGGTTGAAGGCGTGCCGCAGGGCAAGGCGCTCGATCTGTCGCAGTGCGGCCCGGTCGAAGGCTTCGACGCCAAGATCACCGGATCCAACGACTACGCAGACATCGCCGGGGCCGACGTGATCGTGGTCACCGCAGGCGTCGCCCGCAAGCCGGGGATGAGCCGCGACGATCTGCTGGGCATCAACCTCAAGGTGATGAAGGCGGTCGGTGAAGGGATCAAGAACAACGCCCCCGGCGCATTCGTGATCTGCATCACCAACCCATTGGACGCGATGGTCTGGGCCTTGCGCGAATTTTCGGGCCTGCCGCATCACATGGTGGTCGGCATGGCAGGCGTGCTCGATTCGGCGCGGTTCAGCCACTTCATCGCCGACGAATTTGCGGTTTCGGTGCGCGATGTGAACACCTTCGTGCTCGGCGGCCACGGCGACACGATGGTCCCGGTGGTGCGCTATTCGACCGTCAACGGCATCCCGGTGCCCGATCTGGTCAAGATGGGGCTCAGCTCAGCTGACAAGATCGACGCCATCGTCAAGCGCACCCGCGGCGGCGGCGGAGAGATCGTCGCGCTGCTCGGCACCGGCTCGGCGTTCTACGCGCCCGCCGCCAGCGGCATCGCGATGGCCGAGGCTTACCTCAATGACCAGAAGCGCATCCTCCCCTGCGCCGCGCATGTCAGCGGGCAGTACGGGCTCGACGGCCTTTATGTCGGTGTGCCGGTGCAGATCGGCGCGGGCGGGGTCGAGAAGATCATCGAGATCGAACTCGACGCCGAGGACAAGGCCGGACTGCAGGTCAGCGTCGATGCGGTCAAGGAACTGCTGGCAGCGTGCCGGGCGATTGATAGCAGCCTTGGATAGCACTCCACTATATGTGGGGCTGTTTTTCGTCCTCGTGTTTGGTCCAGTCGTGCTGGGCGCGATGTTTCTCGCCTCCGCGATCGCCAAAGGGTTGACCGGATGGCGTTTTAGTTTGGCAACTGCCATTCTTGGACTTGGGATTATCGATCTCGTTTGGGGATATTGGGGCCCCGGAATGGTAGAAGGCGGATCGAGGCACGATGCGTTCGAACTTATCATCCTTGCATTCGCCGGAATGATCTACCTTCCCATCGGTTTGATACTCGTTTTCATGTCGTTTCCGACCCGATCTAAGTCGGATAAGTCCGATTCCATTGACGACCAATTAAGCTAGGAATTTCAATGTCCATCCTCGTCAACAAGGCCACCAAGGTCATCACCCAGGGCATGACCGGCGCCACCGGCAGCTTCCACACCCAAGCCGCGCTCGATTACGGGACGCAGATGGTGGCGGGGGTTACGCCGGGCAAAGGGGGCCAGGTCCACATCGGGCTGCCGCAGTTCGATTCCGTGGCCGAAGCCAAGGCGGCGACCGGCGCGACCGCGAGCTGCATCTACGTTCCGCCGCCGGGCGCGGCGGATGCGATCCTTGAGGCGATCGACGCGGGGATCGAGCTGATCGTGTGCATCACCGAGGGTATTCCGGTGCTCGACATGGTCCGGGTCAAGCGCGCGCTGTCGGGCACCACCAGCCGCCTGATCGGGCCCAACTGCCCCGGTGTGCTGACCCCGAACGAGTGCAAGATCGGGATCATGCCCGGTTCGATCTTCAAGGCGGGTTCGGTCGGCGTGGTCTCGCGCTCGGGCACGCTCACTTATGAAGCGGTGTTCCAGACCACCCAGATCGGGCTCGGCCAGACCACCGCGGTCGGCATCGGCGGCGATCCGGTCAACGGGACCAATTTCATCGACATGCTCGAGCTGTTCCTCGCTGACGACGAAACCAAGTCGATCATCATGATCGGCGAAATCGGCGGTTCGGCCGAAGAAGAAGCCGCGCAGTTCATCCGCGACGAAGCCGCGCGCGGGCGCAGGAAGCCGATGGTCGGGTTCATCGCGGGCCTCACTGCACCTCCGGGCCGCCGGATGGGCCATGCTGGCGCAATCGTCTCGGGCGGTCAGGGCGGCGCCGAAGACAAGATCGCGGCGATGGAAGCCGCTGGCATCCGCGTTTCGCCCTCGCCCAGCGAGCTTGGCGTGTCGCTCGACGCGCTGCTCAAGGAACTCGCGTGAATTTATACGTAACTTCGCTCCCCTGCGAAGGCAGGGGCCTCAGGCGGCAGTATGGTTCCTCGCCTCCTGAGGCCCCTGCCTTCGCGGGGGAGCGCTGAGGCAAATGAAGCCCGGTTACGTTTATATCCTAACCAACAAGCCGATGGGAGTTTTGTATATTGGGGTTACCAGCGATCTGGCCAACCGGATCGAACAACACCGCAGCCGCGGCGGTTCCTGGCTTCACCAAGACATACAATTGCGACAAACTGGTCTGGTTCGAGCGGTTCGATGATTTGCAGGACGCCCGATTGTTCGAGTGGCGGATAAAGAAGTGGAAGCGAGCGTGGAAAGTGTCCCGCATTGTCGAACGAAACCCGGAATGGAACGATTTGTTCGAAGCAGACTTGCAGCCGTGAGCAATAAGACTCTGCGCTCCCCCGCGCAGGCGGGGGTCTCAAGCGGCAAGGCAGCACACTGCCTCCTGAGGCCCCCGCCTTCGCGGGGGAGCGCGGCATTTGGGATTTAGATGATGGGCTACGAAACGAGCGATTTCCTCCCCGACGACCCACAACCGGGTCCGTCATGGGCGCGTCCTGCATGGCGCACCGCCGAGGACGACTTCACGCAAGCGATGGACCCCACCGCGATGCAGGTGGCGATCAAGGCGGCCGCCGCGAAAGCCGGCGCGCCAATGGATGCCAAGGGCGTCGAGGAAGCCGCCGGGGATTCGATCCGCGCGATGATGCTGGTGCGCACTTATCGCGTGCGCGGGCACCTCGCCGCCGATCTCGATCCGCTCGGGCTGGCCAAGCAGGAGCTGCCGGTCGATCTCAGCCCTGAATACCACGGCTTTTCGGGCGCGGCGCTGGACCGCAAGGTCTATCTTGGCGGCACGCTGGGCTTGCACTGGGCAAGCGTGCGCGAGCTGGTCGATATCCTGAAACGCAATTATTGCGGCAAGGTCGGCCTGGAATACATGCACATTTCCGACGTGGAGGAACGCCGGTTCCTGCAGGACCGGATCGAAGGCGGCGACAAGTCAATCGACTTCACGCCCGAGGGCAAGAAGGCGATCCTTGGCGCGGTAATCCGCGGCGAGCAGTACGAAAAGTTCCTCGGCAAGAAGTACGTCGGGACCAAGCGGTTCGGGCTCGACGGCGGGGAATCGATGATCCCGGCGCTGGAAGCCGTGATCAAGTACGGCGGCTCACGCGGGGTCAAGGAAATCGTTTACGGCATGGCTCACCGCGGCCGCCTAAACGTCCTCGCCAACGTGCTGGCCAAGCCCTACCGCGTGATCTTCCACGAATTCTCGGGCGGCACCGCCAATCCCGAAGACGTCGGCGGTTCGGGCGACGTCAAGTATCACCTCGGCACCAGCACCGACCGCGAATTTGATGGGATCAAGGTGCACATGAGCCTGGTCCCCAACCCCAGCCACCTCGAAACCGTCGATCCCATCGTGCTGGGCAAGTCCCGCGCGCAGCAGGTGTTTCACGACGATATCGGCAAGGGGAAACACCAGAAGGTGCTCCCCGTGCTGATCCACGGCGATGCCGCCTTTGCCGGCCAAGGCATCGTGTGGGAGTGCTTCGGCTTTTCCGGCGTGCGCGGTTACAACACCGGCGGCTGCATCCATTTCGTCATCAACAACCAGATCGGGTTCACCACCAGCCCGCAGTTTTCGCGTGGTTCGCCTTACCCGTCGGATGTCGCCAAGGGCATCCAGGCCCCGATCATCCACATCAACGGCGACGATCCCGAAGCGGTGACGTTCGCTTGCAAGCTGGCGATCGATTACCGCCAGACCTTCGGCCGCGATGTGGTGGTCGATATGTGGTGCTACCGCCGCTTCGGCCATAACGAGGGGGACGAGCCCGGCTTCACCCAGCCGCTGATGTACCAGAAAATCCGCGCGCATCCGCCGGTCAGCGCGCTTTATGCCGCGCGGCTGGTGCAACAGGGGGTGATCGGCAAGGATTGGGCGGACGAGGAGGCGATGCGCTTTGTCGCGGTGCTTGAGGCCGAGTTTGAGGCTTCGAAGGGGTATAAGGCCAACGAGGCGGACTGGTTCGCCGGGCGCTGGACCGGGCTCAACAAGCCGGCCGATCCCGAAACCGCGCGGCGCAATGTGCCCACCGGGATCGAAGCCAAACTGTTCGACAGTCTCGGTCGCACTTTGACCACCGTCCCTGAAGGCCTGACGATCCACAAGACGCTCGGCCGGGTGCTCGACGCCAAGCGTGAGATGTTCACCAGCGGTGTGGGGTTCGATTGGGCCACTGGCGAAGCACTGGCCTTCGGCAGTCTGTGCTCGGAAGGCTTCAATGTGCGCCTGTCGGGCCAGGATTCGGGCCGCGGCACCTTCAGCCAGCGCCACGCGGTGTGGGTCGATCAGACCGATGAGCACAAATATGTCCCGCTTTCGAACGTGCCGCACGGGCGCTTTGAAGTGCACGACAGCACCCTTTCGGAATACGGCGTGCTTGGGTTCGAATACGGCTATGCCAGCGCCGATCCCAAATCGCTGGTTTTGTGGGAAGCGCAATTCGGCGATTTCGCCAACGGCGCGCAGATCATCATCGACCAGTATATCGCCAGCTCTGAATCGAAATGGCTGCGGGCCAATGGCCTCGTGCTGCTGCTGCCGCATGGCTATGAGGGTCAGGGACCGGAACACAGTTCGGCCCGGCTCGAGCGGTTCCTGCAATTGTGCGCGCAGGACAATATCCAGGTCTGCAACATTACCAGCCCGGCGAATTACTTCCATGTGCTGCGCCGCCAGATGCACCGCCCGTTCCGCAAGCCGCTGGTGATCATGAGCCCCAAATCGCTGCTGCGCCATCCGATGGCCAAGAGCGAGGCCAAGGAGTTCATCGGCCAGGCGCACTTCAAGCGGATTTTGTCGGACCGCAATGGGGCGCACGATGCTGCCACCAAGCGGGTGATACTGTGCTCTGGCAAGGTCGCTTATGATCTGATGGAAGCGCGCGATGCCGCCGAAATGACCGACACCCAGATTATCCGGCTCGAGCAGCTCTACCCCTTCCCGGGCGAGCCGCTGGCGATCCGCCTGGCGAAGATGCCGCAGCTGGAAGACGTGGTGTGGTGCCAGGAAGAACCGCGCAACAACGGCGGGTGGTTCTTCGTCGAACCGTTCATCGAAGAAGCGCTGATCGCGGCCAAGGCCCCGGTCACCCGCCCGCGCTACGCTGGCCGCAACGCCAGCGCCTCCCCCGCCACCGGCCTCGCCACGCGGCACGCCTCCGAACAGGGCGCACTGGTCGCCGATGCGCTCGGCCTGTCGGTTCGCTCCGAAATCCGCCGCAGGAAAAAGACCTGATGCGCCAGATGCAAATCTCTCCGCTTCCCCGCGAAGGCGGGGACCGCAGGCGAGGTTGCGCGACGCTGCCCGAGGCCCCCGCCTTCGCGGGGAAGCAAAAATGTTGAATTGGGATCTGAACCATGTCCACTGAAGTTAAAGTCCCGGTACTCGGGGAGTCGGTTGCCGAAGCGACCATCGGCGAGTGGCTCAAGCAGCCCGGGCAAGCGGTCGCGCTCGATGAGCCGATCGCCAGTCTGGAGACCGACAAGGTCGCGATCGAGGTGACCGCGACGGTCGCGGGGGTGATGGGCCAGCAGCTCGTCAAGGTCGGCGATAACGTCGCGGTCGGCGCGGTGATTGCGACGATCGAGGATGGCGCGCCCGCCGCCGGGGCCGAGCCGGTGGCCGAACGCAAGGATGCCGAGCCGGCCCCGCCCGCCGACACCAAGCCCGCCCCCGAAACCGTTCTGGCCAAGACCGCTGCGAGCGATGCGGCGACCTCACTCTCCCCCGCAGTGCGCCGCGCGGTGCTCGAAGCGGGAATCGATCCCGCCAGCATCAAGGGCACCGGCAGGGACGGACGTTTGACCAAGGAAGACGTGGTTGCAGCCGCGCAGGCCAAGACCGCCGCGCCAGCCCCGGCTGCCGCTGCTTCAACAGCCGCTGCGCCCGCTCCGGCAGCACCTGGCACCCGCGGCGAAGAGCGCGTCAAGATGACCCGCCTGCGCCAGACCATCGCCAAGCGGCTGAAGGAAGCGCAAAATACTGCTGCGCTGCTCACCACCTTTAACGATGTCGATATGTCGGCGGTGATCGCCGCACGCGACAGGTTCAAGGATGCGTTCGAGAAGAAGCACGGCGTGAAGCTCGGCTTCATGAGCTTCTTTGCCAAAGCCGCCTGCCTCGCGCTCAAGGACTTCCCCTCGGTCAACGCCCAACTTCAGGGCGATGAGATCGTGTACTTCCCCTACGTTGATCTGTCGGTCGCGGTCTCGGCCCCCAACGGGCTGGTCGTGCCGGTGGTGCGCAATGTCGATACGCTGGGCTTTGCCGAGATCGAAAAAGCCATCGGCGACCTCGGCCGCCGCGCCAAGGACGGCAGCCTGACGCTCGCCGATATGCAAGGCGGGACCTTCACCATCTCCAACGGCGGCGTGTTCGGCGGGCTCATGTCCACCCCGATCATCAACCCGCCGCAGAGCGCGGTGCTCGGCCTGCACCGGATCGAGGACCGCCCGGTCGTCCGCGACGGCCAGATCGTGATCCGCCCGATGATGTACCTCGCGCTCAGCTACGACCACCGCCTGATCGACGGGCGCGAGGCGGTAACCGCGCTCAAGACCATCAAGGAAGCGATCGAGGATCCGACGCGGTTGCTGATTGATTTGTGAGGAATTGACGTTTGGTGGAAACGATCATTCTATGGTGCGCTGGAGGCAGCCTAATCTTGACGCTCCTCGTGGGCGCTTTGTTCACCGGCCCACTGAATTTGCAACTGCAAAAGATCGTAGCAAAGCGAGGTTTTCTTTGGAATATATTTAATGTTGCTGTTGGATTTTATGGAATAACTGTAATTTCTTTTGGAATTCCAATAACTCTTTTGATCTTATTTTTTCTGTTAACTTTTTTGTTTTCATCGATCCCATTGTCAATTTACGGGACAATGGCGTTTTTTGGTTTCAATAGTTTGGCTTGAAAATTTTGAGAATGGAGCCTGCGATGGCTGACTACGATTACGACGTCCTGATCATCGGTTCCGGCCCCGGCGGCTATGTCGCGGCGATCCGTGCGGCGCAGCTGGGGCTGAAGACGGCTTGCGTCGAAGGGCGCGAGACGCTGGGCGGGACTTGCCTCAACGTCGGGTGCATTCCGTCCAAGGCGATGCTCCATGCCTCGGAATATTTCGATGCCGCCGCAAACGGGACGATGGCTCTGATGGGGGTCGAAGTGACGCCCAAGCTCAACCTGCCCAAGATGCACGCGCAGCGGCTCGATGCGGTCAAGCAGCTCACCGGGGGGATCGCGTTTCTGTTCAAGAAAAACAAGGTCGATTGGCTCAAGGGTCATGCCACGTTCACTTCAGCTGACACAGTAGAAGTCGCCGGTAAGTCTTTCCGCGCAAAGAACATCGTCATCGCCACCGGTTCCAGCGTCACGCCCCTGCCCGGCGTGATGGTCGATCAGAAGGTAGTGGTCGATTCCACTGGCGCGCTCGAACTGCCCAAGGTGCCCAAACGCATGGTCGTTATCGGCGGCGGGGTGATCGGGCTCGAACTGGGTTCGGTCTGGCGGCGGCTCGGCGCGGAGGTAATCGTGGTCGAATTCCTCGATCAGCTGCTGCCCGGCATGGACATGGATGTGCGCAAGGAAGCCGCGAAGATTTTCAAGAAGCAGGGCATGACGCTGCGGCTCGGCACCAAGGTTACCGGGGTCACGGTCAAGGGCGACACCGCCACCCTGACGGTCGAACCGTCGGCTGGCGGCGCGGCGGAAACGCTGGAGGCTGACTGCGTGCTGGTTTCGATCGGCCGCCGCCCCAACACCGAAGGCCTCGGCCTCGACGCGATCGGGCTCACTCCCAACGCGCGCGGTCAGATCGAGACCGGCCCCGACCTCCGCACCACCGTTCCCGGCGTCTGGGCGATCGGTGACGTAATCCCCGGCCCGATGCTGGCGCACAAGGCCGAGGACGAGGGCATTGCGGTCGCTGAAAACATCGCCGGGCAAACCGGGATTATCAACCACGCGGTGATCCCCGGCGTGGTCTATACCTGGCCTGAATTTGCCGGGGTCGGGATGACTGAAGACCAAGCCAAGGAGCTGGGCGAAATCAAAGTCGGCAAGTTCCCGATGCTCGCCAACAGCCGCGCCAAGACCAACCATGAACCCGACGGGTTCGTGAAAATCATCGCCGATGCCAAGACCGACAAGGTGCTCGGTGTCTGGGCCATTGCCAGCGTCGCCGGGACGATGATCGCCGAGGCCTGCGTCGCGATGGAATTTGGCGCGACTTCGGAAGACATTGCCTACACCTGCCACGCGCACCCCACGCACAGCGAGGCGATCAAGGAAGCCGCGATGGCGGTGACCGGGAAAGCCATCCACATCTGAACAAGCCTGCCCGGGAACGCGCGGGCTTGCTCGCGCGTTTGTGCGCATAAGGGCGCAACCGGGGTGATCGATCATGCGGAAATGGGCAATTGCGGCACTGCTCGCGCTCGGCCTCGCGGCCTGCAAGGGTCACGGCGGTGCCCCGCCGCGCGCCCATGACGCGATCAAGAGCGAGCCGCAAAGCTCGATCATCGCGGTGCCGATTGCCGCCGACCTTTCCGCGCTGTCCGGCGCGCTCGAGCGCGAAATTCCCCGCCAACTCTGGACCATCGACCAGCCCAGCCAGGTCTGCGTGCCCAGCCGCAAGGTCAAAGTCGTCTTTGTAAAATTCAACACCCCGACACTCCATTGCCGGATTGTCGGCCAGGTAACCCGCGGGGCCATGGCAATATCGGGCAGCGGGCGCGACATCGTGGTGACCATGCCGATCAGCGCTGTGATCCACGCTCGCGACGTCGGCGGACTCATCAAGCAGGAAACCGCCACCGCCAAAGCCCAAGTCCGCGCGATCGTACATCTCGACGTTGCCGCCGACTGGTCGCTGCGCGGCAAGGTCGATATTGCTTACGACTGGACACAGGAGCCCGCGCTCGACTTCATGGGCAAACATATCGTGCTCACCAGCAAGGCCGACGCCAAATTGCAAGGTGTGGTCGCCAAGCTTGAACAAACCCTCCCGCGCGAAATCGCCAAGCTCCAGTTCCGCCAGCAGATCGAGCAATCGTGGAATTCAGCCTTCACCTCGCTGCTGCTTAACCGCGACAATCCGCCGGTGTGGATGCGGGTCACGCCGCAGGAATTGCAGTACGGCGGCTATTCTGTGCAGGGCCGCCAGCTGGTGCTGCGGCTGGGGATGAAGGCGCTGACCGAGACCTTCGTGGGTGACCGCCCCGCCGATCCAGCCCGGACCCCGCTGCCCGGAGTGCGGCCATTGGCAGCCGATGCCGGGCAATTGCAGTTCTACGTGCCCGTCACCGCCGATTACGCCGAGCTTGAGCCGGTCATCGCCAAGGCGCTGGTCAAGCGCTCGGCCCGGCCCTTCGCGGTGCCGGGCTACGGCGATGTCTTTGTCCGGTTCGGCAAGGTTACCGCCTATGGCACCGATAATGGCCGGATCGCGGTAGGGCTTGAATTTACCGCGCTCGACACCGACCGGCGCACCACCACCTCGCACGGCACCATCTGGCTGACCGGGCTGCCGGTCAACCCGCCCAATACCCGCGAAGTGCGGTTTACCGAAGTCACGGTCGACGGCGCAACTGACAGCACTGGCACCAACCTGCTGCTCAAGCTCGCCAACACTCCCGCCTTTTCGGAGACGATTACCGAGGCGCTGGCGCAGAATTTCACCCGCGATTACGACAAGCTGCTGGGCAAGATCGACCGCGCCATCTCGGACAAGCGCGAAGGCAATCTGCTGATCCGCGCCGATATCCAGAACATCCGCACCGGCTCGCTCAAGGCCGCAGGCAATGGGCTATACCTGCCGGTGTGGGGCACCGGGCGCGCGAGCATCCAGCTGATCCGTTAGCCCGCGAAAATTGACGCAAATGCCATTTCCCCGCCGCCATTGCACGGCTATGGCGGGGCTACACCCCGTACACAAAGGACTTCATTCGTGGCTGACACCGTCTCAATCAAACTCACGCAAGACGAACTCGAGATACTGGTCGATGCGCTTGAATCCGATATGGAAGGCTATGTCGAAGCCGCCAAGGAAGCGCGCGGCAACACCCGCCGCGATGAAGTGGCGACTTACACCGAAGCCGCAAACCGGATCCAGGCATTGATGGCCCGGCTGCAGGAACTGATTGAGGAATAGGTAGATCATGGCGCCGGGCATTGCGGCGACTGACCCGCCGGTGCGGCCTCGCCGGCGGCTGATGCAAAGCTTTGCCCGCTGGCACATCTGGCTTGGCTGGATCGCCGCGCTGCCGGTGCTTTTATGGCTGGTCTCGGGCCTGTTCATGGCCGCGCGGCCAATCGATGACGTGCGCGGCGCAGCGCTGCGCCGCCCGGCTGCCGCGATCGCCGCCGCCGGGCTGGTCACGCCGCAAGAGGCAGGTGCCGTCACCCGCCTCACGCTAATCGAAGAACTGGGTCAGCCGGTCTGGCTGGTCACCGGCGCGGACAAAGTCCAAGCCCGGTTCAATGCCCGCACGGGCCTGCCGCTCGCCCCGGTCACAGCCAGTGAGGCCGAGCAACTGGCCCGCGCTACCTTTGCCGGAACCAGCGCGCTCTCGTCAGTGCGCCATTTTGCGGTCGAGGCCGCACCGCTCGACCTACGCCGGCCGCGCCCGTCGTGGCAGGCCAGCTTTGCCGATGGCACCCATGTCTACATCGATGCCGAGACCGGCGAAGTGCTGGCGCTGCGCACGCGGTTCTGGCGCGCTTACGATTTCATGTGGGGGCTGCACATCATGGACCCGCGCACGCGTGAGGACACCAGCAATGTGTTGCTGTGGCTGTTCGGCGGGATTGCGCTGGCTTCGGCCTTGCTGGGCAGCGTGCTGCTGTTCCGGCGGCGCAGGGTGGCGCGATGAGCCTGCCCGCCGCGATCCCGCAAATCCCCGCAGTGCTCGACTTAGCCAGCACCGCAGTCTTCGCGCTGACCGGCGCGCTACTCGCCGCACGGCTGCGGCAAACCTTCGTGACGATGAGCTTCTTCGCGCTGGTCACCGGAGTTGGCGGGGGTTCGGTGCGCGATCTGCTGATCGGGGCGCCGGTGTTCTGGGTGCGCGATCCGTGGGTCGCCCCGGTGTGCCTCGGCGTCGCGCTGCTTGCGTGGTTCACTCCGCGCAAGTGGTGGGAAGGTGACTTGCTAGATTGGGCCGATGCGGCGGGGCTTGCTGCTTATACCGTGCTCGGCACCGCCAAGGCGCTGGCGTTCGGATTGCCGTTGGTTCCGGCAATGCTGATGGGGGTGATCACCGGCTGCGTCGGCGGGATCATCCGCGATGTGCTCGCCGGGCGGCCCTCGATCATCATGCGGCCCGAAATTTACGTGACCGCCGCTGCGCTCTCGGCGGGGCTGTGCGCGCTGGGGCAGACGCTGGGGCTGGCGCGCGAACTGGTCTGGCCGCTGGCCGCACTCGCCGGGTTCGCCCTGCGCGGGATGGCGATCGCCAAGGGGCTGAGCCTGCCCGCCTATACCAAAGCCGACGACTAGAGCCTTGCGCAAGTCCCGCCCGGCGTTACCTTCGCGCGCCAGGGAGAACGAACACATGAACGGGGCCGAAGCCTTTATCGGGACATTGAGCGATTGCGGGGTCGAAGTGTGCTTCGCCAACCCCGGCACTTCGGAAATGCAGTTGGTCGCGGCGGTTGACCGCCAGCATGGCATGCGCGCCATTCTGGGGCTGTTCGAAGGCGTGGTGACCGGCGCGGCAGACGGTTACGGCCGGATGGCGGACAAGCCGGCGGTGACTTTGCTGCACCTCGGCCCGGGGCTCGGCAACGGCCTGGCCAACCTCCATAACGCGCGCCGCGCGGGGTCGCCCGTGATCAACATGGTCGGCGATCATGCGACCTATCACCTGCACTACGATGCGCCGCTGACCTCGGACGCGCTGGGCGTGGCGCGGCCGATGTCGGATTGGGTGCGGGTGTCGAAATCGCCGCAGGATCTTGCCCATGCCGGGGCTGAAGCCTTCGCGATGGCGCAGAGCTATCCCGGCAAGATCGCCACCGTCGTCGTCCCCGCCGATCATGCGTGGACAGACGGCGCAGCCAAGGTCGCGGTGCCGACATTGTCCGCACCCGCCAAAGCCCCCGCCGAAGCTGTCGCCGCCGCTGCCGCAGCGCTGCAAGGCAATGGCCCCAAGGCGCTGTTCCTGGGCGGCCGAGCCCTGCGCGCCGATGTGCTGTTTCAGGCCGGACGGATTGCCGCTGCAACCGGCGCGCGGCTGATCACCGAGACTTTCGCCGCCCGCCACCAGCGCGGCGCAGGCCGGGTCGCCACCGAAAAGCTGCCGTACTTCGGCGAACAGGCCGAGGCGTACCTCGCCGAGTTCAAGACCATCGTGTTCTGCGGCAGCGAACCGCCGGTGTCGTTCTTCGCTTATCCGGGCAAGCCGAGCTGGCTCTCCCCGGCGGGCGCGACTTTGGTCCGTCTGGCCTCGATGCGTGAGGATGCGGCGGACGCGTTGGAGACCTTGGCGGATGCCTTGGCGGCTCCGGCTGAGCCCGCACTGGTGCAAGCCCCAACCCATTTCCCGTGGGAACCGGGCAAGCTCAATTCGGCCAATCTCGGCGCGGTGCTGGCGGAATTGCTGCCCGCCAACTGCATCGTTTCGGACGAAAGCGCGACCTCAGGCGGCGCGGCTTACGCAATGTGCGCGGGCGCGGCGCAGCATGACTGGCTCCAGCTGACCGGGGGCGCGATCGGCCAGGGCCTGCCGCTCGCGGTTGGCGCGGCGGTCGCTTGCCCGGACCGCAAGGTGATCGCGCTGCAGGCCGACGGCGGCGGCATGTACACGCTGCAGGCGCTGTGGACGATGGCGCGCGAACAGCTCGACGTGACCACGGTGATCCTCAACAACGGCAGCTATGCGATCCTCAATATCGAACTGATGCGGGTCGGCGTGCAGAACCCCGGACCCAAGGCGCTGTCGATGCTCGACCTCACCAACCCGGCGATAAACTGGTCGCAGATGTCTGAAGGCATGGGCGTTCCGGCGGTGCGGGTCGATACGGCGGAAGGCTTCCATGCGGCGCTGAAGGATGCGCTGGCGCACAAGGGTCCGCGGTTGATCGAGGCGTTGCTCTGAAGTGGGCGATTCCCTCAACCTCCTGCCCGCCAGCTTCGCCGATTTCCGCCGCGGGGCCGAACGCCGCCTGCCGCGCTTCCTGTTTGATTATTATGACGGCGGCGCAGGCGCGGAGGTCACCTTGCGCAGCAACACCGCCGATTGGGAGGCCGTCCGGCTGGGCCAGAAAGTGCTGGTCGATGCCTCGAACATGGATTGCTCGGTCGAACTGTTCGGCGAAAAGCTCGCCATGCCGCTGGTGCTCGCGCCGATCGGCATGGGCGGGATGAGCGCGCGGCGCGGCGAGGTGCAGGCCAAGCGCGCGGCGGACAAGGCGGGCATTCCGTTTTGCCTCTCGACCGTCGGGATCTGCACGATGGAAGAACTCGGCGAAACCGGCGACAAACCGTTCTGGTTCCAGCTTTACATGCTCAAGGACCGCGGGATCGTGGCTGAAATCCTTGAGCGCGCCTGGGCTTCGGGCGTGCGCACCCTCGCCTTCACCATCGATCTGGCGATCCTCGGCACCCGCTACCGCGACATCCGCAACGGTATGGCCGGCGGGCTCGGCCCGTGGGGCAATTTCCGCTCGGGTGCGCTCGACTATGCGCTGCACCCCAGCTGGGCGATCGACGTTGGCCTCAAGGGCGGCCCGCACGGCTTCGGCAACCTCGCGCGCTATGTGAAGCAGAGCAAAAACCCGCGCGATTACCTGCACTGGACCGGCAGCCAGTTCGACCCCTCGGTGACGTGGAAAGACATCGAATGGCTGCGCGGGGTGTGGAAAGGCAACCTCGTGCTCAAGGGCATTCTCGACGTTGCGGACGCCAAACAGGCGGTGGCAATCGGCGCGGACGCGATGATCGTCTCCAACCACGGCGGGCGGCAACTCGACGGCGCAGGCTCCACCGCGAGCATGCTGCCAAGGATCGCCGATGCGGTGGGAAGCGAGACCACGCTGCTGGTCGATGGCGGAATTCGCAGCGGTCAGGATTTGGTCAAGGCGCTGGCGCTCGGCGCGAAAGCCGCGCTGGTCGGGCGACCGTGGGTGATGGCTTTGGCGTCAGGCGGCGAGGCCGCGCTGACGCGGATGCTCGGGCTCTACAAGCAGGATATGCGCACCGCGCTGGGGCTGACCGGGGCAGTGAATGCGCGGGATGTGGGGCGCGGGGTTTTGTTGGGGGAATGACCTTAAAGCCCCATTTTCGGTATTGATTTGCCGTTGTGCGCTACCTATTCGGCGCGCTTCAATCACCCGTTCGTTCAGACCTCATCTCTTCGATCAGTTTGCCATTTGGACCATCCATCTCAACGCGAAATTCCCAAAAATCTTTTCCGTACTTTCCGGTAATCGTTGTTGGCAGTTCGATGCCCATTTCTCGGCAAGTAGCGGTAATTAAGATTTTTGAACCGCTCAGAGATGTCGATGCGTCGTGACAGTTGTCGGCAGGATTCAGAATTCTGTCCGTGAAACCTTGCGTGTCCGCAATGACCTCGTGGCCAGTGCCGGATCTGCCAGGTTCGGACGTTCCATCGGAGTAAATAGATTTTTTTGTCCAGCGATATTGCCCTGTTTTGGGAAGATCGTCAGCGGACACCCCGCTCGTCATGTTGCATGAAGCGAGAAAAGCCATCAGCGAAACAGCGAGGAAAAGACGCATCAATTATCCCAATCTCTCAAGTCAATTTCAACCAAACATAAGACTAACTAGTAAGTCTTTTGATCAAATTAATCGACGCTGCAATCGCTACGCCGGATGCGTTTCAGTTCTGTATTTCGAAAGTCGGGTGGAACCTTACTATCCCAACACCTTCCCCGGGTTCAAAATCCCCCTGGGATCGAGCCCCCCCTTCAACGTCCGCATCAGCGTCAGTTCCTCGGGAGATCGCGTCAAGTGCAGCCACTCGCGCTTCTCCAGCCCGATCCCATGCTCCGCCGAGACTGAACCACTGTACGGCACCAGCGCCTGGTAAACGATCTCCTCCGCCCGGTGTCTCGCCGCGGCATCATAAGGGCGCGGTCCGATGATCAGGTGGAGGTTGCCGTCGCCGATGTGGCCGAACACCACCAGCTTGGCCGCCTCGCCCCATTCGCTGCGGACCGTGCGGGTGACCTGGGCGACGTAGGCTTCCATTGCCACGATCGGCAGGCTGACATCGAAGGTCACGCTTGGCGCGGCGTAGGCGAACAGGCCCTCGATATCGTCGCGCACCCGCCACATAGCGTCGGCCTGCGCGCCGCTGCCGGCGATTGCCGCGTCGGCGATGAGGCCCGCTTCGAGTGCGCGTCCCAGCACCGCCTCAAACCGCGCAGCGTCGGCATCGGGATCGGTCCCGCTCGCTTCGAGCAGCACGTAATGCGAATGCCCGCCGGGCAGCGGCGGGGTGTGGCGGCCCGATTCCACCGCCAGCGGCAGGTAGAAATTGTCCCACATCACCTCGAACGCGGTCAGCCCCGAGCCAAGTTGTTGGCCAAGCTCGACAAACAGGTCCTGCACCGCGCCAAAACTGTCGAGCGCAAGCAGCGCCGTCTGCGTCGAAAGCGGCGCAGGGTGCAGCCGGAGTACCGCGCGGGTGACGATCCCCAGCGTCCCCTCGCTGCCGATGAACAGCTGCTTGAGGTCGTAAGCGGCGTTGTTCTTGAGCAGCACGTTCATGCTGGAGATGACCGTGCCGTCGGCCAGCACCGCTTCCAAGCCGAGCACGCTGTCGCGCATCATCCCGAAGCGCACCACCGAATTGCCCCCGGCGTTAGTCGCGATCCCGCCGCCGATGGTGGCCGACCCGCGCGCGCCCCAATCGACCGCGAACTTGAGGCCTTGCGCTGCGGCGGCCTCTTGAACTGCCTGCACCACCGCTCCGGCCTCGACAATGATCGTCCGCCCGACCGGGTCAATCGCGCCGATGCCGCGCATCCGTTCGAGCGAGAGCTGGATCTGGTCGGGGGTGCAATCGGTGCCGTGGACGAGGCCGGTGAGGCCGCCGGCCGGAACCACGCTTTGCCCGGCGGCGTGGCACAGCGCCATGATCTGGCTGAGTTCCTGCGTCGAGGCCGGGCGGACAATCGCCTTGGCCTGACAGGTGGTCTGACCGAGCCAATCGGCAGCGCGGCCTTCCGCATCGGCGCCGGTGAGCAGCCCTTGCGGGCCGGTGATCGCGGCGATCTGGGCGAGGAGGTCGGTCATGGGAGAAGGCTAAGGCCAACCCCACACGCAAGCAATAGCCCCTCCCCAGTGGGGAGGACTATCGCATATTTTCGATTGATCTCATTTCGTCACCCTGAACTTGTTTCAGGGCCCATCGTGCCGCAAGTCCGAAGTATGCCGGATTGCCCCAAACCGCGAGGCATTTTCCCCAAACACCACACTCCGGGTGTGCCGAGAAATGGGTCCTGAAACAAGTTCAGGATGACGGACAATGGAAGGCGAGGTGAAATACGATTGCCCTCCCCGCCGGGGAGGGGGATAAGTACTTCAAATCCGCTCGATAATAATCGCCGGGGCCATCCCGCCCGCCGCGCACATCGTGACCAGGCCATAGCGCCCGCCCGAGCGTTCCAGCTCGTCCAGTGCGGTGCCGATCAGGATCGAACCGGTCGCACCAATCGGGTGGCCCAGCGCCATCGCGCCGCCGTTGATGTTGACCTTGGCACGGTCGAGATCGAGGTCGCGGATGAACTTTTCGGCGACCACGGCGAAAGCCTCGTTGATTTCCCACACGTCGATATCGTCCTTGGTCAGGCCGGCTTTGGCGAGGACCTTCTTGGCTGCGGGAACCGGGGCGTTGAGCATCAGCGTGGGATCATCGCCCTGATTGCAATAGGCAACCACCCGCGCGCGCGGCTTCAGCCCGTGCTCCTTGGCATATTCGGGCGAGGTAATCAGGATCGCCGCCGCCCCATCGACCACGCCCGACGAGTTGCCGGCATGATGAAAGTGCTGGATTTCCAGATCGGGATAGCGCCGGTTGATCTGCTTGCGGAAGGTGGTTCCGCCAATCTCGAAATCGGCGATGCCGGTGAAGCTGGGCTTCAACGCGGCAAGGCCCTCAGCGGTGGTTTCGGGGCGCGGGAATTCCTCCCTGTCAAGCGCGACGGTGCCATCGGGGTTCATCACCGGCACCACCGACTTGTTGAAGCGGCCTTCCTTGATCGCCACGTCGGCGCGCTGCTGGCTGACCAGCGCGAGCCCGTCGAGCGCCTGGCGGTCGATGCCCTCCATCGTCGCGATCGCATCGCCGCACACGCCCTGATGGCTCTGCGGGTGCAACGCGTCGAGCGCTTCGTGGCCCGAGCCCATCAGGCGCGGGGCGATCCCGGCGTTGGCCTGTTCGGCGCCATAAGCAGTGGTGTAGCTCATCATTTCAGTGCCGCCGGCAATCACGCAATCTTCCATGCCCGACATGACCGAAGCCGCCGCCATGTTAACCGAAGTGATCCCTCCGCCACAGAACCGGTCGAGCGTGGTCCCGCTGGCGGCAATGTCATAGCCCGCCGACAGCGCGGCCATGCGGCCCAGATCGCCGCCCTGCTTGCCATTCTGCGAACTGGTCGACCAGACGATGTCGTCGACGGTCTTGGTATCGAGATGGTTGCGATCTTTGATGGCGCCCAGCACGGTCGCGGCGAGGTGCTGCGGGTGGAGGTGCGACAGCGCACCCTTGCCCGGCTTGCCGACCCCGCGCGGGGTGCGGACGGCGTCGATGATGTATGCTTCGGCCATGGGGATTCTCCTTGGAAAGTTTAAGCCAGCATGCCCATCAGGCGCTGGCGGATGATGGTCTCGGCATCGGCGACGATCCGCGTGACGAGATCGTGGCAGGTCGGGATATCGTGGATCAGGCCCTGGATCATACCCGCCGACCAGATGCCGTGCTGGGTATCGCCGGTTTGCAGGCCTTCGCGGCCGCGAACGCCTTTGACCAGATCGGCGACCGCGCTGAAGTCCTTGCCCTCGCGTTCGGCTTCCATCACCGCTTGCGACACCTCGTTGCGGGCGACCCGCGCAGTGTTGCGGAAGGTGCGGAAGATCAGGTCGGTCCCGCGCTCGTCAGTGGCGACCATTGCATCCTTGAACGCCTGGTGGATCGGCGCCTCGACCGTCGCGGTAAAGCGCGTGCCCATGTTGATGCCGTCGGCCCCGAGCGCCAGTGCAGCCGCCAGCCCGCGCCCGTCACCAAAACCGCCCGAAGCGAGCAGCGGGATCTTGACCTTGTCGGCGGCAGCGGGGATCAGGATCAGGCCCGGAATATCGTCCTCGCCGGGGTGCCCGGCGCATTCGAACCCGTCGATCGAGATCACATCGACCCCGGCGCGTTCGGCGGAAAGCGCGTGGCGCACGGCGGTGCATTTGTGGAGGATCTTGATGCCGTGCGGCTTCATCATCTCCCACAGCTCGCGCACCGCAGGTGTGCCAGCGGTCTCGACGATCTTGATGCCGCTATCGATGATGACTTGCGTCATGCCTTTGTAATCGGGCGGATTGATTGCGGGGAACACGGTCATGTTCACTCCGAACGGCTTGTCGGTCATGCTCCGGCAGCGTTCGATTTCGGCGGCGAGCGACTTGGCGTCAGGCTGCGTCAGCCCGGTGAGGATGCCCAGGCCGCCCGCATTGGACACCGCGCTGGCCATCTCGGCCACGCCGACCCACTGCATCCCGCCCTGCACCACCGGATGCTCGATCTCCAGCATTTCGGTGATCCGCGTCTTGATCGCCATTGTGTCTGACTCTCCGCCTCGTGTGTTCTCGCGAGTCGCGTTTAACCGATCAATTAACTTTGGCAATCGCAATGCGACCGGCGTAGCGATGGGAAATGTCAACGGCACCACCACATCTTTCCCCGGCGCGCTATCACGGCGCGGCGATTTTACTGCACTGGCTGCTGGCGGGGCTGCTGGTCTATCAGTTCGCGCTGGGGCTGCGGCTGGATACGGTGAGCGGCGCGGCCAAATTCACGGCGTTCCAGCTGCACAAGTCGATCGGAATCACGATCCTGATACTCAGTCTCGCCCGGCTGGCGTTGCGACTGACATTGCGCCGCCCGGGTGAGGTCGGTGAAGGCGTGCAAAAGCTGGGCGCGAGGCTGGTCCATTGGGCCTTTTACGGCATCATGCTGCTCGCCCCGCTAAGCGGCTGGATCATTGTTTCGACCGCGAAGATCAAGGTGCCGACCATGTTGTTCGGCGTGATCCAGTGGCCGCACCTGCCGCTGCCCGCCGCTTTCAACCAGCCGGCCGTGCTGGCGCACACAGTGCTCGTCTGGTCGCTGCCCGCGCTGATCGCGCTGCATGTGGCGGCAGTGGTTTATCACCTGCGCAAACGCGACGAGGTGCCGGGACGGATGTTTCCTGGGCGCATTGCTGGCGGTGTGGGTGTGGCTAGCGGCGTTGTTTGGCTAGCCGTGGCTGCATGGCTCGGTTTCGGCGGACCGATTCCAGACCTGTGGAGCCGCTCCAGCGTTCCGCCAACAGCACAAGTGGCTTCCGCCGAAGCAACGACCCAACGGGTTGCGGCCAGTGCCGCACCGGAGCCGAACGAAACCGTACCGGGTGCCGAGGTGGCAGTAAGTTGCAACTGGACGGTTCAGCCCGGCAGTCGGCTCGGCTTCACCGCCCATTATGGTAGCGACCCAGTCAGCGGTACCTTCCGCAAGTGGCAGGCACGGATCAGGTTCTGCGCCGACGACCTGCCTCGCGCCAGCATCGCCGCTACCGTGAATCTCGCCTCGGCCGCAACCGGCGATGCCGACCGCGATGAAAACCTTCACGGCGCGAGCTTCTTCGATACCGCCCGGTTCGCCCAAGCGCACTTCACCGCGAGCGGGTTCAAGCTGGTCGGACCGGGTCGGTATGCTGTAAGCGGGAACCTGTCTTTGCATGGGGTAGTTCGCCCGGTGCGGGTAGTTTTCACGCTTGTGCAACGTGGTGCCGAAGCAGCCGCACAGGGCTCGGCCAGCCTCAGCCGCCTCGCATTCGGGGTGGGCAGCGACGAATGGGCCGCCACCGACCAGATTGCCGATGCCGTCGCAGTGCAGTTCACGATCCGCGCCACCCGCGCTAAGTGAGCGCCTGTGTCACCCCCGATTCGCCCCGTAACGGTGGCCGCGCTGTACAAGTTCGCGCGGTTTCCCGATCCTGACGCGCTCCGCGAACCGCTCGCTGCGCTGTGCCAGGCGCAGGGGATCAAGGGCACGCTGCTGCTGGCGCGCGAGGGGCTCAATGGGACCATCGCCGGATCCGATGAAAGCATCGCGGCGGTGCTCGATCACTTGCGCACCCTGCCCGGCTGCGCGTCGCTCGACGTCAAGTTCTCGCACGCCGATGCGATGCCGTTCTACCGCATGAAAGTGCGCGTGAAGCCCGAAATCGTGACGATGGGCCAGCCGGAGATCGATCCGCTGACGGATGCGGGCCATTATATCGAACCGGGCGAGTGGAACGCGCTGATCAGCGATCCAGACGTAGTTCTGATCGACACCCGCAACGACTACGAAGTGGCCATCGGGACTTTCGCCGGGGCGACCAACCCGCAGACCACTTCGTTCCGGGATTTCCCGGCGTGGTTCAGAGCCGAACGCGAGCGCCTGCTCAGCCAAGGCAAAGCACCTAGAGTGGCGATGTTCTGCACCGGCGGGATCCGCTGCGAAAAATCGACCGCCTTTCTCAAAAGCGAGGGGGTGGAGGAGGTGTTCCACCTGAGGGGCGGGATCCTCAAATACCTCGAGCAAGTCCCTGCTGAGCAAAGCCAGTGGCAAGGCGAATGCTTCGTCTTCGATGAGCGGGTCAGCGTCGGCCACGGGCTCGCTCCGGGCAGCTACGAACTCTGCCGCGCCTGCCGCCGCCCGCTGAGCGCGGACGACCGCGCTTCGCCGCATTACGAAGAAGGTGCGAGCTGCCCGGCTTGCCATGACACCCGCGACGAGGCACAGCGCGCGCGTTACCGCGAGCGGCACCGGCAGGAGCTTCTCGCCATCAAGCGCGGCACCGCCCATCTGGGCGCGCAGTCCAAGGAATTCTGAGACTTTTCATGTTGAATTTGAATGATATCACCGTGCGGCTCGGCGGCCGCATGATCCTCGATGGGGCGACCAGCCGGTTGCCCCCGCGCGGCCGCATCGGCCTGATCGGGCGCAACGGCGCGGGCAAATCGACCCTGGTCCGCGTGATCGCCGGGATGCTCGAAGCTGATAGCGGCTCGGTCGATATGCCCCGCGGAGCCCGCATCGGCTACATCGCGCAGGAAGCGCCGGGCGGCCCCGAAAGTCCGTTCGAAACCGTGCTCGCCGCCGATCTGGAACGTGCCGCGCTGATGGCCGAGAGCGAGACCTGCCACGAACCGCACCGGCTGGGTGACATCCACGAGCGGCTAATCGCGATCGACGCGCATTCGGCACCGAGCCGTGCGGCACGGATCCTGAGCGGCCTCGGCTTTGATGATGAAGCGCAGACGCACCCGCTCGAAAGCTTTTCGGGCGGCTGGCGGATGCGCGTCGCGCTTGCCGCGCTGCTTTTTTCTGCGCCCGACCTCCTGCTGCTCGACGAGCCATCGAACCACCTCGATCTCGAAGCGGTGCTGTGGCTGGAAGACTTCCTCAAGAGCTATTCCGCGACGATCCTGCTGGTCAGCCACGAGCGCGATTTCCTTAACAATGTGGTCGATCACATCCTCCATTTGTCGGGCGGCAAGCTGACGCTGTACCCGGGCGGCTACGATGCGTTCGAACGCCAGCGCGCCGAACGCCAAGCGCAGATCGCCTCGGCCAAGGCCAAGCAGCAGGCCCAGCGCGATCATTTGCAGGAATACATCGCCAAGAACTCGGCCCGCGCTTCAACCGCCAAGCAGGCGCAATCGCGCCAGAAGGCGCTCGCCAAGCTCCAGCCGATTGCCGAGCTGATCGACGATCCCTCGCTCAGTTTCGATTTCCCCAGCCCCGAAGAATTGCGCCCGCCGCTGATCACGCTCGACATGGCTTCGGTTGGTTACAGTGACGAGCCAGTGCTCAGCCGGCTCAACCTGCGGATCGATCCCGACGAGCGGATGGCGCTGCTCGGGCGCAACGGTAACGGCAAGACCACGCTGGCGCGCCTGCTTGCGGCGCAGCTCACCCCAATGGACGGCGGGATGACTGCATCGGGCAAGATGCGGGTCGGCTATTTCACCCAGTATCAGGTCGAGGAACTCGACCGCGGCGACACGCCGCTGGAGCACATGACCCGGTTGATGAAAGGCTCCACGCCTGGCGCAGTGCGCGGCCAACTCGGGCGGTTCGGGTTCTCCGGACAGAAGGCCACCACCCAAGTCGGCAAGCTCTCAGGCGGCGAACGCGCCCGGCTGGCGCTGGCGCTGATCACCCGCGATGCGCCGCACCTGCTGATCCTCGACGAGCCGACCAACCACCTTGATGTCGATGCGCGCGAAGCATTGATCCAGGCGCTTAATGACTATGGCGGCGCGGTGATGATCGTCAGCCACGATCGGCACATGCTGGAAATGACCGCCGACCGCCTGGTGCTGGTCGATGCCGGGACCGCGAAGGATTTCGACGGCTCGATTGAGGATTACATCGCCTTTGTGCTGGCCAAGGACCCCAGCAATGCGCGCGGCGGCGAGGCCAAGGGCCCGGTGATCAACAAGAAGGAACAGCGCCGCGCCGCCGCCGAAGCGCGCGAGCGCGGCAAGGCACTGCGCGATCACGCCAGCAAGGCCGAAGCCGAACTTGCCAAGCTGACCAAGTCACTCAGCGCGGTTGACCACGCGATGTTCGATCCCTCGGACGCGCAGCCTGACCTGGCCAAACTCGCCATGTCCGAATTGATGAAACGCCGAGCCGAACTCGCCAGCCAGATCGGCAACGCCGAAGCGATCTGGCTCGAAGCATGCGAAGCACTCGAAGCATAACAAACGGCTGCTGTTCGTGATTTTCCAGTATCGCCGATTTTGAGCGACTATCCTTTTGATGGGGAGCTTGCGCACACAACGAACCTTCGTGAGGAAGCCAATTCGATTGACGTGCCAGTTTAAATTGATGCACTCTGGCAGCGCCGGATTTGTGAGGGCCCTCATGGCTTTTCATTCGCGCAAGCTTGGGGGCAAGCAACATGCAGTTTCGGATATTCACTATCGTTGTGCTTGCAATCGCGCTGTCGGCATGCGGCAAGCCTAACGCGACCTGCTCCGACGACGCATCAAAGGCAGCTCTTGAGCAAGCGGTTCGCAACGGCCTTGAAAAGGTTATCGTGGCCCGGTCGAAGGATGGCGATGGGAAGCAAGTTGTCGGCTTTTCGGTAATCCGCGCCGCCATCGCCAATCTGAAACTGGTCTTTGAAAATATCCGGACAACCAAGGAAGACCCGAACAGCACGAAGAAATTCTGCACCGGGAACCTCAAGATCGTTTTCGGCACGCAGGTATTTGCCGATGCGGACAAAGCCCGTGAGATCGCCGGGCTGACAAGTCTAACCGATGCGACCGATACTGCGGGGATGGAAAAGGGAGTAGACTATCTCAAAGGCGATCTGGATTACAGCGTCCAGCCGACCGACGACGGAGCCAAGATCGTCGCTGAATTTGCATCAGCGGATGCGAAGCTGGACGTCTTCGGTGAGGTCGTGGCAGCTTCCTTGCTGCGGAGCGGACTGGAAACCACACAGCGACTCGATAAAGAAAATGCCCAATTGGCCGAGAAGCAGCAGCAGGATGCCATGAATGCTTCCAATCGCGCCAGAATAGAAGAAGCTGCAATCGGCAGACGGTCCGCAGACGAAGCATTAAGCGCGGTTTGGCGGGGGCTTGAGCCGGCGACACGCCAACAATTGCTCCCCGAACAGCGGGCATGGATCAAACGCAAAGATGCCACCTGCAAGGTTCAGGGTCTGGAAAGCTCAACTGATCCAACCGAGCAGCAACTCACGACTATAAATTGCGTCGCGAGCGAGACACGCACACGCACGAACGAGTTGCAAAATTATTTTGGATCGAGCGAAGGTGAATAGGCAGCTTGGACGCACATCCATCATCCAACTACAATTGGCCGCAGTTTAGCTTGTGATGGTATAAGAAAAGGGCGCCCGGTTTTCACCGGACGCCCTTTTTCATTAGTCGTTTGGCCCAGCTTAGAAGCGGAAGCCTGCGCGCAGACCGTAGCCGGTGGTATCACCGACGTTGGCCCAGGCGCTGATCAGCGGGCCGCCCTTGTTGCCGCCCCCGATACCGGCTTCAAGCCGGACCCAGGTTCCCTTGCCCGAACCGTCGAGGGTCGAGGTGGCGAGGCCGCTTTGCAGCAGGTAGCTGTTGTCGTTGCGGAATTCATGGAAGCCGCGTGCTTCGATGAACGGAGCAAGACCGCCCGAGAAGGTTGCCCGAGCATGTGCCTGGCCGCGCTCGCTGGTCATTTCGTCTTTGGCGAACTGGATGTTGCCGAAGTTGAAGGTGTCCAGATTCGTACGAACGTAGGCAAATCCGACGCCAAGGTCGAAGTTGATGTTGTTCATCCCGCCCGTGCGCAAACCGATTTCACCTTCCGCACCGGTGCTGTGCGCCCGCGGGCTGGCATCCCCGTTGAGGATTGCTCCGTTATTGTAGCGCGTGCGGAAATCGTCACGCTTGACCAGCACCCCGGCGTACAGCCCGCTGGTCATGCCGAACTGGGCATAAGCACCGTAGTTGTATGCTTCCGTGCGGATCGAGGCGGCGTTGGCAGTGACGCCCTCGGCACGTTCATAGCCGCCGGTCACACCGATAACGAAGTTGGACGAACCAAAGTCCAAGCCGCCCTGCGCGCCGCGGAAGTTGGTGCGCATCCGGTCAGACACGTTGAACGTCGAACCAAAGGCAGTTGCCGTCCGGTTGTTGTCGCCCGAGGTCTGGCGCTCACCATACAGCTGGGCCCAGATGCCAAGCGGATGGCTGCGTTCCTGACCAAAGCTGACCCGCCGTGCGGTGGCGTACGAGCTATAAGCATCTGCCGACTGATACCACAGATCGCGCATCTGGCGGCCAACGAAGACCGTGTCATAGACGCGGCTATCAATGTTCGAGACTATGAATGCATCACCGCCGCGAACCTGAATACCATAGTTGATCAGGCCGAAGTTGGTGTTGCCGCTGAGCACGAATTGTCCGCTGGCCAGATTGTTGTTGGTCGAGTCAACGAACAACGCGCCCGTGGTATCGATCACCGGATTGATGAAGTTCGCAAGCACCGTGGTGGTACCCGTGGTGGTTCCGCCGATGATCAGACGATCCGTGGTGTTGACCCCGCCGGCACCGACCACGTCGATCCCAAGGCGAGCATTACCCGAGGCTACGTAGTTTGCGTTGCCGAGATTGACAGTGTCGTTGGCAGCGCCATCGCGCATGTCGATCAGACCGCCATTGTTGTTGAACGTTTCCAGACCCAAGATCGACGCGTTGACGGTGAACGAAGTGACTGTGCCGGTGTTGTTGAAAACATCGGTCCCGCCAAGGAAGTCGAGCGACAGTGGCAGAGCGAAAGTGCCCTGGCTGTTGAACGTGTCATTACCCGTCGTGAACGCGAGCGGTCCGGTGATCGTGCCGGTCGAAGCCAGGGTCAGGGTGAACGGACCGCCAGCAAGCACCGTATATGGCGTTGTACCCGAGCTGTTGGCAAGCGAACCGTTGACAACAAGTGTGTTGCCCGCAGTACCCTGCAGGTTAACAGCCTGAAGTCCGGTCACAGTATTGCCCGCGCCGATGGTCACCAGTGTGGTGCCGGACGTGGTGGCCGTGATGCCGGTGCCTGCAGTCGATGCAACGTTGCCGGTGGTGTTGACGACCAGATTGGCCCCGCCGGTCGAGGCGGCGACAACGGCATTGCCGTTGGCTGTTACCGAACCGGTGTTAACCGTGAGCAGCCCCGTGGCCGCAGGAGCAGATGACGAAACCACGATACCGCGCGAGCCAAGGCCCGTCGCAGTGGTCGTGCCACCGGTGACGGTGGTCGTCCCGGCGGTGTTGCTGACAACAATACCGTCGCTGGCAGCACCGGTGGTGCTAACCGTGCCGCAGGTTACGTTGGTTGTGCCATTGGCCGCCAACGTAAATGCGGGGCTGTTAGCACCGGAGGTTGCGACGTTACCGCAAGTGACCGCAGCAGTCGTTACGCCGCTGATATTGATGCCGCCCGACGTAGGCCCGGTGGTGGTGATCGATCCGGTGTTGTTGAAGGTCAGCGGCCCGGTTCCGGTAACGACTACAGCGGTGCCGGTTCCAGTGGTCGCTGCGCCATTGACCGTTGCGTTGATCGTGCCAGTCCCGCCGGTGATCAGCAAAGCGTTCGCGCCATTGGCGGTCTGTTTGCCGCCATTGAAGGTTACCGCGCCGGTCGAATTGATTACAGTCCCGGTTGAGCCTGCCTGGCTTGAAGTTACCGTTCCAGTCGTCAGGTTGACTGCATTGGCACCGGCATTGACCGTCAAGCCATTACCGGTGGTTGCCACGGTGCCGACTGTGAGGTTGACCGGAGCAGTCGAGGTGATGATTGCTCCCTGCGCGCCTAGACCGGTCGTGGTGACATTGCCAAGATTACCCGTAATCCCGTTGGCGTTCAGCACTGCCCCAGTCGCACCTGCGCCCGAAGTGGTCAAGGTCGCGCCAGCCCCTCGCAGATTGAGCGTGCCAGTCGAATTCGACTGGATCGCCGAACCGACGGTGGTCACGTTACCGAAGCCTGCGTCAATTGCGCCCGTACCAGCGTTGAGGACAATGCCGGTAGCGCCAACGCCAGCCAAGCTGCCGCCAGTGACCGGCCCGGAGTTAAGCGTGATCGTGCCCGTTCCTGCGGTTTGGGCAAAAACCGTCGCGAAGTTTGTGTTGCTCGCCGCAGCTGAGGTCGTGTTGATCACGATGTTGCCGCCATTCGGCGTTCCGAAGGACTGGGCAAACACAGCGTTGTTGCCGACGTTGGACACTGCTCCGCAGTTAATGGTGAGAGCGCCGTTGCCGTTGTTCTGAGCGAACACCGCAGCCGAACCTGCACTGTTCGATGTGACGTTACCGCAACCGATATCGACCCCGCCGACAGTGTTGAAAGTGCTGCCGCCGACGCCCGAACCGTTCGTGCTGGTGACCGCGCCAGTGCTAATTACAACGCCGCCGGTGCCGCCGGTCAAAGCTTGGCCGATTACGCCGAAGCCGTTCGCCGCAGCAACGGTGCCGGTCGTAATGTTGACGTTATTGCCGTTGACCAAAACCCCCGATGTGCCGGTAGAAACGTTGCCCGCAACAACCGTTGCATTCGATGTGTTCAAGGTGAATGCGGTAATCGCCCGGTCGGTCGATGTGATATTGCCCGCCGTGAAGTTGATCGTACCGGTTTGTGCCGATGCCTGGATCCCGCGGCTGGAAGCACCGGTGGTGGTGATGTTACCCGCGCGCAGCGTCAAGTCGGTACCACCGGTAGATTGAATGCCAAACGAGCTTGCCCCGCTGGTGGAAACATTGCCGACCGTTACCGTTGCGGCCTGACCTGTGGTGTTAAGCGTCGCGCCATTTGCGCCCGTGCCGCCTGCGGTCGTAATGTTCACCGGAGCGGTGGTGCCGGCTGCAGTGAAGTTGAGCGCGCCTGCGGTCGTGGTCAGGCTGAGTCCGGTCGTTCCCGTCGTGCTGATCGGGCCGGTGGCGGTATACGTTGTCGTTGAAGTGCCGGTGGTGTCGTTCAGGACGAGCCCGGAACCAGCTGTGGTCGTGGTGGCCGGGCTAGTTGTTGCAGTCACCACCGTGGCAGTACCGTCAACGCAGGTGATTGATGTACCCAGCTGCGAGCAAGTCGTTGCCTGGGCCTGCGCGGCTACGGGCGAGAGAAAGATTGCCACGGCTGTGGACGCGCTGCCGAGCAGCGCGAAACGCGCTTTCGAATTAAACATAAATGTACTCCTGTTGCGGACGCAACCTCAGGGCGAGGTATTAGGACCAATGATCATGCAGCCCTGTTACGCCTCAATCAATTGCCCCGTCAACAGTATATCTATCTGAAATTACAGCGAATTTGTCTGAAAGATGAAAAAGGCCGACAAACGATCGAGACCCGCATTTGGTTCCCGGAATTCGTGCTGCAGCAATTTTATCGTTATAGTTTCCCGCCCAAGAGCGCAAATTTCGCTCAAGCAATAGTCTGCGCGACACTTAAAAAAGCGGCCACTGCACTACAGGGCCCAAAGTATTTTTGCGTAACGCGTGCGATACCAAGCCAGTTTGTTACGAGGCTTCGCGACTCGAACCAGTGTTGGCCGACAGGCGGTAGCCAACGCCCGGATCATTGACAATCAGCGCGGGGGCGGCGGGGTCTTCCTCAAGCTTGCGCCGCAAGCTGCGAACCGCGACCCGCAAGTACTCGGTGTCATGGCGGTGAGCCGCACCCCACACTGCAGTGAGAAGCGCTTCGTGCGTCATAACCCGCCCGGGAAAGCGTGCCAATTCCGACAGGATCGCAAATTCCTTGCGAGTCAAGGCAACCACTAGTCCGCTCCGGCGCACCTCGCGCGCGGCTGGATCGATCGCGATCGGGCCCAGCGCCAGAATGCATTCGCCGCTGCCCAGCGTACGGTGGCGCAAGGCAACGCGGATCCGGGCGAGCAGTTCTTCGGTATCGAACGGCTTGGTGATGTAATCGTCGGCGCCCAGATCGAGTGCCGCAACTTTTTCATCGGTGGCGTCGCGCGCGGTCAGCACGATAACCGCAAGCCCGCGCGCCTTCAGCTGCGGGATCAGCTCCAGCCCGTCGCGATCGGGCAGGCCAAGATCGAGCAGCACCAACTGGCAGCCGCTGCGCGCCGCGCCTTGCAAGGCCTCGGCCGCGTTGGCCGCTTCGTCGACCTGCTGGCCGCTCCGTTCGAGCGCTGCGCGGACCAGGCGGCGGATTGCAGCCTCATCGTCGACCACTAGAATGGGCGCGGTCATTCTTCCTCCTCCAGTGGCGTTTCGCGCCGGATTGCCGAGCCGGGCCAGGCGATCTCGAACACTGCGCCGGTGCCATCGGTGCGATTACGAGCCGCCACGGCGAGGCCCATTGCATCGGCGAACCCGTGCACGATCGCCAGTCCTAAACCCGTGCCGCCGGTCAAGTCGGACCCCTCCAGCTTGACGAAGCGTTCGAAGATGGCCTGTTCCTGCGCATCGGGAATCCCCGGTCCGCGGTCGAGAACCGCCAGCGTCAGCCGCTCACCGCGATGCGCGCCTTCAATCCGGATCGGCGTCCCGGCGGGAGCATAGCGCGCGGCGTTGGACAGCAGGTTGACCAGCATCCGGTGCAACATCCGCGGATCCGCTGCGACCATCGGCAGTGACGGCGGCACCGCCAGATCGACTGGATGCGCAGCCAGTTCAGAGCGCAAGTCATGCACCGCCGAAGCCACTGCATCGGTGAGGTCGATCGTCTCGAGCCGCAGCTTCAGCGCCCCCTCATCGATCCGGGACATCTCGACCAGATCGTCAAAAACGCGGCCCAGCTTGCGTGCTTCGATTTGCAGCGTGGCGGCGACTGGCGAGGAACCGTGCTCGCTGGCCAGCGCATCAGCAGCGGCGACCACGCTGGTCAGCGGAGTCTTGAGATCATGGCCGATCGAGGCAAGCAGCGTTGCGCGCAACGCATCGCGCTGGCGCAGCGAGGCGTTGAGGCGCGCCTCCTCGCCGCTCCGCAAACGTTCGTGCGCCAGTGCGGTTTGGCCAAGCAATGTGGCGAACAGGGTCTGGCGATCGGCCGGCACCGGGTCGCGGCGGGTGACCGCCTCGAGCCCGAGCACTGCCAGTGTCCCCAGCGAGGTGGTCAGCGGATGGAATTGCCAGTCGCTGGCGTTAAGCGTGTTGGTGCGGCGGCCGGCCGGCTCGCCCCGCTCAAAGCACCAGTCGGCTGCTGCGTAATCGATCGGGCCCAGTTCGGGCAGCAGCGGGTAGCCCCCGGCCACTTCGTTGCGGCCGTCGCGGCGCTGGAGGAGCACCGCTGAACAATCGAGCAAGATCCCGATCTCGCGGCAAGCCAGCGCCGAGGTCTGCGATTCGTCGCTGACCGCAGCGAGCTGTTGGCCGTAAGCGGCGATGGCCGCGTTTTCGGCTGCAGTACGCGCACCGACATTGGCCTCGCGGCGGAGCCTACCGGCGAGCTGGCTGGTCGCCACCCCGATACCAATCAGAACCAGGAAAGTGACCACGTTCTGCGGATCGGAGATCGTGAAATTGTACAGCGGGGTGAGGAAGAAGAAATTGAAAGCCAGCGCAGCGGCGAGCGAGGCGAGCAGCGACGGCCGCAGCCCGAACAGCGTCGATGCCGCAACGACCGGCAACAGGTAAATGAGGCTGATCGTATAAGGCCCGATCAATCCGGCCAGCCAGATATTGAACAGCGTGGTGACCGCGACCAACCCCAAGGCCCCGGCATACTGGGTCCAGCGCGATTCGATGGCTGGCGCGCGTTCGCGTGCCGAACTTGATCCGGCCACCGGCACAACATGGATAGCCACCCCGTCAAGGTTGCGGACCAGCTGATCGACGACCGAACCGTGGAGCAGCGCGAACCACCACGGGCGCAGCGACTTGCCGATAACCAGCGCCGTGGTGCGGTTTTCCAGCGCATAAGCCTTGAGCCCAGAGGAAACGCTCGTCGCCGGAACGGTGACCAGCGTTGCGCCCAGGCTGGCGGCCAGTTGCAGCACAGTCGACTGACGCTCCTGCACCTCGCGCGATAGCCCGGTGCTGCGCGGGGTTTCGATGGTGACCACCGTCCACACCGCGTCAAATGCATCGGCGAGCCGCTTGCCGGCGCGGACCAGCAGGTCGCCGCCTGGCTGATCGCCCACCGCGACCACGATGCGCTCACCCGCCGCCCAGTTGCCCGGCTCGCCCGACAGCCGCACATGTTCAAGCATTTGCCGGTCAACCGTCTGCGCCGCGCGGCGCATTGCCAATTCGCGCAGTGCCGACAGGTTGGCCACCGAAAAGAAGTGAGTCAGCGCCCGGGTCGCCTCGCCGGGGATATAGACCTTGCCCTCGCGCAGCCGGTCAATCAGCTCGTCGGGCGGGATATCGACCAGTTCGATCTCGGCGTCTTCAAGGCAGGCGTCGGGCACTGTTTCACGCACCCGCACCCGGGTAAACCCGGCGACCACGTCGTTGAGGCTTTCGACGTGCTGGATATTGAGCGTGGTGAACACATCAATCCCGGCATCGCGCAATTCCTCAACATCCTGCCAGCGCTTGGGATGGCGGCTGCCGGGCGCGTTGCTGTGTGCAAATTCATCGATCAGGGCCACGTCCGGGCGGCGCGCCAGCATTGCATCGAGATCGAATTCGGTCAGCCGGTGCGCGCCGTGTTCGATCTGCTTGCGCGGAAGAACCTCGAACGGTTCGACCAGCGCCTCGGTCTCGGCGCGGCCGTGGGTTTCAACCACGCCCACCACCACGTCGCGGCCCTGCCGCAGCAAGCCGGCCCCTTCACTCAGCATTTCGAAGGTCTTGCCGACACCGGGGGCTGCACCAAGAATGATCTTGAGGCGGCCCCGCGTCTCACGCCGGGCCGCCTTCAGGTAGGCCTCTGGATTGGGGCGGCGATTATCGTTCACTGGGGTGGTGATAGGCTCATTCGATCGACTTGGCGATTGAGCTCGAGCACGTTGACCCGGCGCTCACCGACGAAGCCCGGCAGCGGCCCCGCGATCTGGCGTTCGACCAAACCGTGCAACAGCTGCGGATCGAGCCCGCGCGCTTTCGCAACCCGGGAAATCTGAAAAAAGGCCGCCTCGGGGCTGATGTCAGGATCGAGCCCCGAGGCGGAAGTTGTGACGAGGTCAGGTGGGACAGGACCCGTCAATCCTTGAGCGCGCAAATCGGCGATGCGGCTTTCGATGGCATCGTGCAGATCCTTTGAGCCGGGGGACAGGTTGGACCCGGCCGAGGCTCCGGCGTCGTAGCCGTCCTTGCCCGCCGCCGAAGGGCGCGGGTGGAAATAACGACTTTGCGCAAACTGCTGGCCGATCAGCTGCGAACCGATCACATGACCGCCCTCCTCGATCAGGCTACCGTTCGCGCGCTCGGGCATCAGCACCTGCGCCGCGCCAGTCACCGCAAGCGGATAGGCAATACCGGTCACCAGGGTGAGGCCCAGAAGGGCCACCAGAGCGGGGCGCAAGGCGTTACGAATTTCTCCAGACATGATCATTTCCTTCAGGCCAGATGCAGTCCGCCGACCACCAGGTCGACGAGCTTGATGCCGATAAACGGCGCGGCGATCCCGCCCACCCCGTAAACCGCCAGATTGCGCGCGAGCAGCGTGCCAGCCGGGGCGGGACGGTATTTCACCCCCTTGAGCGCGAGCGGAACCAGCATCGGAATGATCAGCGCGTTGAAAATGATCGCCGAAAGGATCGCGCTCTGCGGGCTGTTCAGCCCCATCACGTTGAGCGCGCCAAGGCTGGGGTAAAGCACCACGAAGATCGCCGGCAGGATCGCGAAGTACTTCGCGACATCGTTGGCGATCGAGAAAGTGGTCAGCGCGCCGCGGGTCATCAGCAGCTGTTTGCCCAGGCCGACGATCTCGATCAGCTTGGTTGGATCGCTATCGAGGTCGACCATGTTGCCCGCCTCGCGCGCTGCCTGCGTGCCGGTGTTCATCGCCACCCCGACATCGGACTGGGCGAGCGCCGGCGCATCGTTGGTGCCGTCCCCGCACATCGCCACAAGCTTGCCGCCTTCCTGTTCCTTGCGGATCAGCGCCAGCTTGTCCTCGGGGGTGGCTTCGGCGAGGAAATCGTCAACCCCGCTCTCGGCGGCGATGCTGGCTGCGGTCAAAGGGTTATCGCCAGTGATCATCACGGTGCGGATGCCCATCCGGCGCAATTCGGCAAAGCGCTCGCGGATGCCCGCCTTGACCACGTCCTTGAGGTGGATCACGCCGAGCAGCCGCTCGCCATCGGCCACCGCCAGCGGAGTGCCGCCTGAACGCGCAATCTCGTCGGAAATCAGGGTTAGCTGGTCGGCATGAAGCGCAGTAGGCAACCGCCGCAACACCGCATCGACCGCCCCCTTGATCACGGCGCGTTCGCCAATTGCCAGCCCCGAAACGCGGGTCTGCGAGGTGAAGGCGATCGGCACGCCGCCAGCGGGCATAGCTTCGCCGCCGCCGGCCAGCACGACGATCGAACGGCCTTCGGGAGTCTCGTCAGCGATGCTGGCCAGCCGCGCCGCGGCGACCAGATCTTCCATGGCTACGCCGGGAAGCGGCTTGAATTCGCTCGCTTGGCGGTCACCGATGGTGATCGTGCCGGTCTTGTCGAGCAGCAAAGTGTCGATATCGCCCGCGGCCTCGACCGCGCGGCCCGATTTGGCGATCACGTTGAAGCGCACCAACCGGTCCATGCCCGCGATCCCGATCGCCGAGAGCAACGCCGAAATCGTGGTCGGGATCAGCGTGACGAACAGCGCAACCAGCACCGGCACAGCGATGTTGCCGCCAGCATAGGATGCAAACGCCGGCAAAGTGCCCACCGCGATCAGGAAGATCAGCGTCAGCCCGGCAAGCAAGATCGTGAGCGCAATTTCGTTCGGGGTCTTCTGCCGCTGCGCGCCTTCGACCAGCGCAATCATCCGATCGAGGAAGCCTTCGCCCTGCTCGACCGTGACGCGCACCTTGATCCGGTCGGCGATCACGCGCGTGCCGGCGGTCACTGCCGAACGGTCACCGCCCGCCTCGCGGATTACGGGCGCGCTTTCGCCAGTGATCGCAGCCTCGTTGACGCTGGCCACCCCTTCGATCACTTCCCCGTCGGTCGGGATCAGTTCGCCGGTTTCGATCAGCACAACATCACCGCGTTCGAGCAGACGCGCACTAACCATGCTCCATGCGTGCTCGTCGTCGTTGACCAGTCGCCGCGCCTTGAGATCGGACTTGGTTGCGCGCAGCGATGCTGCCTGTGCCTTACCGCGCCCTTCAGCGAGCGCTTCGGCAAAGTTGCCGAACAGCACCGTCAGCCACAGCCAGAACACCAGCTGGCCTTCGAACACCGGGTCGCCGCCCAGGCCCATGACACTGCGCACAAACAACACGGTGGAGAGCAAGGCGACCAGCGCGGTCACAAACATCACCGGGTTGCGGATCAGCGTGCGCGGATCGAGTTTGACGAATGACTGGCCGATCGCCTGGGTTACCAGCGGACCGGAAAAGATCGATTGTGCCTGTGCCATCGAAAAGTCTCTCAGTTAAGGGTGCCGGCGGCGACCTGGAATTGGTCGGCGATCGGCCCAAGCGCGAGGCTGGGAAGGAAGGTCAGTCCGCCGACGATCAGGATCACCGAGACCAGCAGGCCAATCCACAACAAGCCGGTGGTCGGGAACGAGCCCGGTCCTTCGGCCAGCCGCCTTTTGGTGACGAGCGATCCGGCGATTGCCAGCGCGGGCAGGATTACTCCGAACCGGCAGACGAACATGCCCAGCGCCAGCGTGGCGTTATAGAACGGAGTGTTGCCGGTCAGGCCGCCGAACGCCGAGCCGTTGTTGGCCGCTGCGCTGGTGTAAGCATACAGGATCTCAGTGAAACCGTGCGGGCCCTTGGCCAGCGGCCCGGCAAGACCTGCACCAGTAACGGTGGCCAGCGCGGTTAGACCGAGCATGAACAGCGGGAGGATCGCGATGGCGATAACCGCCAGCTTCATTTCGCGCGATTCGATCTTCTTGCCGATGTATTCGGGTGTGCGGCCGACCATCAGTCCGGCGATGAACACCGCGAGGATGGCATAGACCAAAATCCCGTAAAGCCCCGCGCCGACTCCGCCAACGATGATCTCGCCCAGCTGCATGTTGAACAAGGTGACCATTCCGGCAATCGGCATCAGGCTGTCATGCATGCCGATCACCGCGCCGCAGCTAGCCGCCGTGGTGATAACTGCAAACAGCACGGTGGCGGCGATGCCAAAGCGCACCTCCTTGCCCTCCATGTTGCCGCCCGCAATGCCCAGTGCGTGATGGATCGGGTTGCCGGCGGCTTCGGCCCAATAAGTTACGCCGACGCCGATCGTGAACAGCACCAGCATCGCTGCCAGCAGCGCCCAGCCCTGACGCTCGCGCCCGACTGCCTTTCCGAAGGTCAGCGTGAGCCCTGCCCCCAGCACAAAGATCGTCAGCATCTGCAACAGATTGGCAAGCGCCGAGGGGTTTTCGAATGGGTGCGCCGAATTGGCGTTGAAGAACCCGCCGCCGTTAGTGCCAAGCATCTTGATCGCCAGCTGCGAGGCGACCGGGCCCAGCGCCAGAGTCTGCTGCGCGCCTTCCAGCGTGGTCGCATGGGCATAGGCCCCGAGCGTTTGCGGTACGCCCATCGCCACATAAGCCAGCGCCAGAACAACGCTCGCCGGGAGCAGCAGGTATAGCGTGACGCGCACCGTATCGACCCAGAAATTGCCGAGCGTCTGCGCGCTCGAACGGGCAAAACCGCGGATCAGCGCAAAGGCCACCGCGATGCCGGTGGCGGCAGACAGGAAGTTGTGCACGGTCAGCCCGGCCATCTGGCTGAAGTACGACATAGTCGTCTCGCCGCCATAGTTCTGCCAATTGGTGTTGGTCACAAAACTGACCACTGTGTTGAACGCGAGCCAGCTTTCGACCCCGCCGAAATGTTCGGGATTAAGCGGCAGCACGCCTTGCAGCTTGAGGATCACGAACAGCGTGACGATTCCCAGCAGGTTGAACACCAGCAACGCGGCGGCATAGCCGAACCAGGACTGCTCACCGCAGCCAGCCGTGCCAATCCAGCGCCGCCAAACCGCCTCGCCCGGAAGCAGCGGCTCGTCGTAAAGCCGGTACAGCGCATGCCCTGCCGGCCGTGCGAGCGCGACAATCGCCGCGATGAAGAATGCGATCAGGAACCAGCCGCCAGTTGTCATGCCCGCCTCCTCAGAACCGCTCGGGGCGCGCCAGCACCGCAAGCAAGTAGACCAGCACGATGGCCAGAGCGATTGCTCCGGCCCAGAGTTCGAATGACATGGCGCTAACTCCAGTTTCGCCGGAGTGAGTAGCGTGGGAGCGCATTAAGCCACGCGAGGCAAAACATGCCTGCCGCGTAAAGCGAGCGTAAAATTGGCAGCCCAAGCGGCTGGTCTGCGCGAGGTTTCGCCAAGCAGGAGCGGCGGAACGGGTATCAGCTAATCGGCATCGCAATTTGGTGCTAACTCGAGGTTACCCGCTGCATGACGCGCTTCGCCATCAATTGCCCGGAGAGCCAGGCGCATTCCACCCGCGGACCCAGCAGCCAGTCACCGCATACACCCAAGGCTATCTCCTGGTTCCACAAGGCACCGTCGCCCGTGCCAGCCGAGAGCGCATAAGACCAGCGATGCGATGCGGTAGCAACGGGCAGCGGAATGTTTGAATTGCATCCAATCTTTAAGGCAGACAAAAGCTCGTCAGAGACTTGCGCAGGGCCTAAATCGAAATTGGCCCGCGACCAGTCAGCACTGGCCTGCACAACCCATGCTTCCGCCGAAGCCCGTCCAGGCTTGGTGTTGTTGCGTGCAGCCCAGGCAATCGCCCCCGCATTGCGGATTACTGACGGAACCGCGCCCAGACTTTGCTCGAACACGAACATGCTGGTCCAGCACGGCTGCGAGCGCGCGGTGAGGGCAATTCGTGCCAGCGCGAAATCATGCAAAGACAACAGCGTCGCAGCTTGTTCTGCTGGAATGGCGAGTATGACCGCATCGAACGGCCCGGTATCGCCCGCCGCACTATGCAGCTGCCATTGGTGGTTGGTATGTGAAATACCGCTAATATGACAGCCCCATGCCACACCGTGCGGCGCAGCCATATCCTTGATGATCGCGCTCATTGCCGGCACGCCGACCCACGCGCCATGCCCAGCCACCGGCCACGGCGCAGCAACGCCGTTATGCTGCCAGATTGATACCAGCTTGTTGAACCCGGGATCGCGCGCAGTGAAATATTGCGCTCCGTGATCAAGCGTCACTTGGCCCAGAGGCGTGTCCATCCGCCGGCTGGACATTCGCCCGCCAGCGCCGCGGCCTTTGTCGTATAGAGAAACGGTATGCCCATCTGCCCGCAACTTGTCAGCACAGGCCAGCCCGGCCATGCCCGCACCGATAATCGCAACCTTCATCGCCGATCAGCGTTTTGTCATCAACGACAGCACTTCCTTGCGGCTGTCCGGATTGGTCAGAAAGCAGCCCAGCATGCGGCTGGTTACCATGCCGACACCGTGGGTCTTGACGCCGCGCCCGGTCATGCAGCCGTGCTGCGCTTCGATCACCACGGCCACGCCCTGCGGCTGCAAATTATCCCAGATCGATTGCGCCACTTGGGCAGTCAGTCGCTCCTGAATTTGCAGGCGCTGGGCATAACCGTGCAGCACACGCGCCAGCTTTGAAATGCCCACGACCCGCTTTGAGGGGAGGTAGGCGATCGACGCGGTACCTGTGATCGGGGCCATGTGATGTTCGCAGTGCGACTGGAACGGGATGTCTTTCAGCACCACGATTTCATCGTATCCGCCCACCTCTTCGAATGTCCTGGCAAGGTGCGCGCCGGGATCTTCATCGTAACCCTGACAATATTCACGCCAAGCTCTTGCAACGCGCTTGGGGGTGTCCTGCAGACCTTCGCGTTCGGGATCATCGCCCGCCCAGCGGATCAGGTTTCGGATCGATTCCTGAATGTTGTCCGGGACCGGAACCTTCCCGTCCGAATCGCCAAAATGACTGTGATCTGCTGCAAAATTCATCGCACATCCCTTCAAAAGCCACCGACGCCGAATCTACCTTTGGCTCGCCAAAGTCCCGACCAAGACAATAAGCGCGATCGCGATGCCTTGGAACAGCACGCGCTGGGACATCATCCGGTTCTGCTTCACGCCGTACGCTTCCTGGCGCACATCGCCCGTCGCGCGAATGTGTTCGGCGTCGCGCAGGAATGCCATCAGACCCCTGACCAGCGCGGTAGCGGCCGCAACGGCGAAACCGCCTACGAGGAGCACCAGAAAAACCGTCATGACCCGAACCTCCGCAAAGACGATCTGAAACGCTGAGGGAATCCGCGTTCCAAAAAGCTAATTGGCTTTCGCAGAGCACAGCCAAAAACCAACCTGACCAAAAGGGCACTTTGCGATCATCCCGCCATCAGCTAACCCTATAACCGTAATGCCACCGAGCTTCATGATCGGGTCCAGTCCCATTGCAGCGGTGATGAGCAATCCGCGGCTTCCAGATAATCCGATTGTTGAATGTAACGCCGCCTTTGTCGCGCTCACCGGATACCAGCGCGATGAAATCATCGGCCACAACTGCAGGTTTCTGACCGGCGCCGGCACCGAACCGTGGCTCACCGAGATGCTGCGCAACGGGATCCGGCGGCGCCAACCGGTGATGGTTGAAATCCTTAACTACAAGAAGGACGGCACGCCATTTCGCAACGCCATCATGGTTGCGCCGATCTTTGGGGCCGATGGCGAACTGGAATATTTTCTCGGCTCGCAAGTCGAGATCGCCGATGACGTCGCACGGGCCAACGACGCGCGGCGCGATGCAGCGCATAGCCGCATCGCGGACTTGAGCCGGCGCCAGCGCGAAGTCCTGCTGCTTCTTGCCGGCGGCAAGCTCAACAAGCAGATCGCGTATGAGCTGGGGCTTAGCGAGCGAACGGTGAAGATGCACCGTGCCGCAGTGTTTGCCGCTCTGGGGGTCAAGACCAGCGCCGACGCCATTCGGCTGGCGATCGAAGCGGGCTTTTGATCAGCATTGCCGTGATAGCGTTGAGGTAGCCGATCTGCACTTGTGCCTGACCCAAAGACCATATTGTTGCCCGATGGAGCGGGGTTCATCTGGACCGATGCAAGTCCAAACCCTGCCTCGCCCGCCGATAACATTCGGTCTCGCTGGCCTGTTGCCTCAAGCCATTTGTTTGGCGCTAGTCATACAAGACGGCCCCGCACGTTGGATCGCGCTCGCCGCAGCGTGCTTCTACGCAGCGCTGATTCTCTCGTTCTTGGGCGGATTGTGGTGGATGGCCGCGATGTTGAGCGGACTTCGATCTGCCTCGTATTACGCGATCTCCGTGCTGCCCAGCTTGTTCGGACTGTCCGCGCTTTTGCCATGGTGCCTGGGCTGGTCCTGGCCTGGACCTTCGCTGATAGCACTGGGCCTTGCGCTGCTCGCCAGCCCGCTGGTGGATCGCGCATTGGCCCGGCAGGTGCAATTGCCGTCCGGGTGGCTCCAGCTTCGCATGGTCATGGCAGCAGGGCTAGGCCTGATGACCATCACGATCGCGGTTGTGTAATGCGCCGCAGCAGTGCGGCGGAATTCGCTAAGTAGGGCTGGCGGTGCTGTCAGTCTAATCGCAACTCGTCTCCGATTGGCGGAGCTGAAGCTTTGGATGCGCGGGCTCAGGCCATGAGGCTCTGCCACTCGGCCAGTGCGGCCGAGCGGCGGTCTTTGTAAGTCTGTCGATCGACGAGG
>JANYGB010000027.1 GCA_025359445.1 Sphingomonadaceae bacterium | reverse complement strand
CTCTGGGCGTTTCTGCGGGACTCGCCGGCCGAAAGCGTCAAGCAGGCGCAGGCCGAGCCGCTTGGCGTGCTGTTCGGAATTCCCCCCGCGCTGATGCTGTGCGCGGTGTTCTTTCTCGCCAACGGAGCATCGACCGGGGTGACGGTGTGGGCGCCGACTTATGTCCACGACAAGCTCGGGCTCGATCTGGCCGGGTCGGCGTTGGTCGGCTCTGCAACGATCAACATCGCGGGCTTTCTGACTGTGCCGTTCGGTGGCTGGCTGGCCGATACGATCGCCCGGCGCGCGCCGATTGGGCGGTTCTATACTCTTAGTATCGGACTGACGCTCGCGGCGCTGCTGCTGCTGCCGTTGACCACGATGACCACCGCCGCCGGGGTCGGCACGGTGCTGGTGCTGACCAGCTTTGGCAAAGGCATCTTCGATGGCTGCATCTATGCCGCGATGCACGACGTGGTACCGGCCCACGCACGCGCCACTGCGGTGGGGGCGATGACCATGATCGGGTTCTTTGGTGCGGGAGTGACGCCGTTCATCGTCGCCAAGGCATCGGAGAGCTATGGCATGGCCGCAGGGATGGCCTCGCTCGCCAGCTTTTATCTGCTCGCGGTGGTTATCATCCTGGCGATGCGCGGCAGTATCGCACGCGCGGTGGCTGCCAATGCGGCGCAGGCGCACGCATGAGCCGCGACCTCATCCTCACTGCTCCTCGCCAGCTCGCCTTCGAGGAGGTGCCCGACGCGCCGCTCGGCCTCGGCGAAGTGCGGGTGCGGACGCTGTTTTCCGGCATCAGCACCGGAACCGAGCTGACCCAATACCGCGGTACCAGTCCGTTCATGGACCGCCGGTTTGACGAAGCGCGGCGATTGTTCGTTCCGGGCGAAGCGCCAAGCTGGCCATATCCGGTGCGCACGCTGGGCTATGAGGAAGTGGGCGAAGTGGTCGAGCTTGGCTCTGGCGTGGTCGACGTGCCGCTCGGCAGCCACGTGTTCGGAACCTGGAACCACCGCACGCACGCCGTGGTATCGGCCGAATATGCGCGCAGCCGCGCGATGCCCCCCGGAGCCGATCCGCGCATTGGCATATTCAGCCACATTGGCGCGGTTGCACTTAACGGGGTGCACGATGCCCAGATCCGGCTAGGCGATACCGTCGCGGTGTTCGGGCTGGGCGTACCGGGGCAAATTGTCGCGCAGGCTGCGCGGGCTTCTGGCGCAAGTGTAATCGCAGTCGATCCAGATCCAGACCGCCGTGCTGTTGCATTGAAACTTGGGGCGCATCATGTCGTCGCCCCCGTCGCTGCGGAGACGATCAAGGAATTAACCGGCGGCAAGGGCGCTGATATCTGCATCGAAGTATCCGGCGCAGCGCCTGCATTGTCGGACGCGATTCGCAGCGTCGCCTATGCCAGCCGGGTGGTGGCGATGGGCTTCTATCAGGGCGAAGTTGCAGGATTACGGCTGGGCGACGAATTCCACCACAACAGGATCGAGTTGATTAGCTCGCAAATTTCCGGGGTCGCTCCGGCAGCCAGCCATCGCTGGTCGAAGCCGCGCTTGTGGAGAGCTGCGGTGGAACTGCAACAGGCGGGGACGCTCGACCTGCTGCCGCTAATTACCCACACCGCTGCTTTCGCGGACGCCCCGGCACTGTTCGCGCGGCTCGAAGCGGGTGAGGCGGGTATGATGCAGACGATGCTCGAGTTCGGGGCGTGACCAGCTTACGCGTCGGCATATTGGGCTGCGGCAGTATCGCCGTGCGCCACGCTGATGCAGTGGCGGCGCTGGGTGAGAAAATGGCGCTGGTGGCCTGTTGCGGCCGCGACCCGGCGCGCACCGAGGCCTTCGCCGCGCAACACGGCGGTCGAGCCTTCACCGATATCGATGCAATGGTGGATGCGGGCGTCGATCTGGTGATTGTCACCATTCCCCCGTTTGGACGCTGCGGCGAAGTGGAGCAACTTGCCTCGCGCGGTGTGAATCTGCTGGTTGAAAAGCCGATCGCACTCGATCTTCAGACGGCAACAGCGATGTCGGACGCCGTTGCCGCGAGCGGGGTCAGTGCGGCGATCGGTTTCATGTATCGCCACGGCGACGCGCTGCGACGCTGGCGAGCCGCTGATACCGGCACAATCGGGCTTTACGCGGGGACCTATCACTGCAATGCGCTCCACGCCCCGTGGTGGCGCGAGCGGGCCAAATCCGGCGGCCAGATCGTCGAGCAGGTCATCCACCAGATCGACCTGATCCGCCATCTGATGGGCGAACCCGATAGCGTTTACGCGCGTATGGCGAACCTGTTTCACCAGGCGACGCCGCGTTATGATGTCGAAGACGTCTCGGTGATCGTGTTCGGCTGGGACGATGGCCGGATTGCCACGCTCAACGCCTCGAACATTGCAGTGCCCGGGCTTTGGCACAAGGACTGGGCGGTCTATGCAGAACGGGTGACCGGGCGGTTCACTGGCTGGAACGATGCGGTGCTGACCCGTACCGATGGCTCTGGCAACAACGAGACGATTGCGGGCAATACCGATCCCTTCGTCGCGCAGCTGGACGATCTTGCCCGCGCAATCCGCAGTGGTAGCTCACCCTATGCCCCGCTGTCCGAAGGTGTCGGGTCGCTGCGCCTCGCGCTGGCGGCAGTGCAATCGGCGAACGAGCGCCGCGAAGTGAGGCTGGGCGATGTTTGATCCCCAGTCGCTGACCTTTTCATGGCCTGGCATCTCGCTCGCCGGACTGGTACCCTTGATCGACGGGTCGGAACCGGCCTGCCAGCCGTCTGAGGTCTCGGAATCGCGGGTGTGCTGGAAGCTGGATTCCGGAACATTCATCCTCGAGATCGAAGCGGCAGAGCCGCTGAAACTGCGCTGCCGGGTGGAAGGATACACCGCCTCCCTGGCGAGCATCGGCATCCGTTTTGCTGCGGCTACGGGCGTTCGGCGTTACCTGCGCAATGGCTATCAAAGCTGGGACGGAAGTTTCTTCGTCGCGCCCGGTACGTCGCCCGGCGATGGCCCGCCGGGCAAGGCGCCGACGCTGGGCTTTGCGATGACCGCGCTGCTCGCCGAGGGCGGGGGCGCACTTGTGCTGGGTTTTACCCGCCACGATCGTTTCCAGTCGCAATTCCGCTTTGGCGGCACTGCTGAAACCATGACCATCGACGTCGAGACGCTGCTCGACCGCACCGGCGCGACCGAAGGTGAGCCGCTGGTGCTGTTCGAAAACGATGACGTTGAAGCGGCGCTGCGACACTGGTCGCAGATCGTTGCCGGTGAATCGCCCATAACACCGCGCACTCAAGATCGACGGATCACAGGCTGGTGTTCCTGGTACAATCACTATGCGATGATCGACGACACCGTCCTACGAGCCGAACTGGCGAGTTGTACCGCGTTCCGTGACAGTCACGATGTCCCGCTTGACGTGTTCCAGATCGATGACGGGTTCACGCCCGAAATGGGTGACTGGTTAGACACCCGACCACAATTTCCGCTCGGTATGCAACCGCTGCTGGCCGATATCGCCGCCGCAGGTTTCACTCCCGGTCTGTGGATCGCGCCGTTCATGGTCGGCAATCGCAGCAAGCTGTACGCGGCGCATCCCGACTGGGTCGTGCAGGATATAGCGGGCGGACCGCTGGTCCAGATGCACTTTTATGGCGAATTCCGCTGGCACAAGCGCAGCGAGGAATATTACATCCTCGATGTGACTCACCCGCAAGCCGCAGCCTATATCGGCGAGGTCTTCCGCATCTGGACGCAGGATTGGGGCGCGGGATATTTCAAGACCGATTTCATGCTGTTCGGCAGCGAGTACGGCCCCGACCGCGCCGTCTGGCATGATAACGGCCTGTCGCGGATCGCGGTCTGGCGACGCATGGCGGCAATCATCCGCGAAAACATAGGCGAGGCATTGTGGCTCGGTTGCGGTTGTCCGCTATGGGCCTCGGTCGGCTATGTCGATGCGGTCCGCATCGGCCGCGACATCGGGGTAACCTGGCACGGTGAATATTCCGCCGAAAGCCTGCTGCGCGATCTTGCGACGCGGAACCATGCGAATGGCGTGCTGTGGCAGGCGGATCCCGACTGCATCCTGCTGCGCGCCAATTTTCATGACCTCAACGATGTGCAGATCGATTCGCTCGCGCGGCTAGGCGCGGCGGCGGGCGGAGTCCTGATGACCAGCGATACTCTGGCGGAACTGCCTCGCGAGCGCGCCGCGCTGTTCGCGCGGCTGCTGCGCGAATCAGCCAAACCGTGCCGTTTCGAGCTAGGTTGGGGTGATCACGCGCTGGTCTATCGTCAGGGCGATCGCTCAAGCTGGGGCTTCAACCTGCGCGATGAACCAGCGGTGCTGCACGGGCGCTTGGTTGGGCCTTACGCAACCGAGCGTTTGCCTTGACCACGCGCCATCTGGTCGATCCCCAATTGCTGGCGCTGATCGATCCAGCACTTTCTCCACCAATCACCCATGTCAACCTCAGCGAACGGCGAGCGGCAATGGCGGCGCGCTTTGCAGGCCTGCCCCGACCTGCAGTGACACCGGTGCAGTTTCTGATCCCGCAACCCGGCAGCCCCGATGTTCCAGTGCTGGTTTATGATCCAGGTGAGAATCGGTCGGGTGCCGCGATACTCCACATCCACGGCGGCGGCATGATTGCCGGACGGCCCGAACTGACGATCTACGGTACAGCGCCGCTGGCGTTTGCGATGGGGATCATGGTGGCGTCGGTCGACTACCGGCTCGCTCCCGAAACCCCTTTCCCCGGTCCACAGGAGGACTGCTTTACCGCGCTCGCATGGCTGTTCCATCAAGCGAACCGACTTGGCATTTCGCGGGATCGCATCGCGATTTCGGGCGAGAGTGCAGGGGGCGGACTGGCTGCCGCGCTTGCTATCATGACGCGCGACAGGGGCGGGCCGATGGCCGTGGCCCAGTTCCTGACCTGCCCGATGCTCGATCACCGCACTGGCGGGCCGGACGATCCCTACAGCAACGTCGTCACCGGCGAATTCATCTGGACGCGTGAGCATAACCGCTTCGGCTGGGATGCGCTCTGCGGCGCTTATGAAGTCGATGACGCCCGGGCTGCGTGGTTCTCCCCCGCGCTCGCGTCCGACCTGGCCGGACTGCCCCCGACCTGGCTGGCGGTCGGCTCGCTCGACCTGTTTTTTGACGAATCGCTCGAATATGCGCGGCGGCTGGCTGCCGCCAGCGTCGGAGTCGAACTGCACAGCTATCCAGGCGCGGTGCACGGTTTCAATACCGCCGATCAAACCGACGTATTCCGGACATTCTCGAGACATTTCTGCGGCGGGTTGGCGGAAAAGCTCGGACTATAAATTGCCATGGCACTGTCAAAGCAAATGCACCGCCGTTCGCCAAATTGGTTAGCCGCCCCTGAGGCGGGTTCTCAATCTGCTTTCTGACCCGCTTTGTTCTCAGACCGTATCGATAAATTGGTAAAGCTACCTCCACGTTGCGAGGCAAAAATCTCGGCCACGAACCAAATGCTGGTTAGATTGACAGTACCAGCGCAGCCTGGTGTCGAGCGCCTCCAGCGAGGCGACCCGGCTAATAGCTGTCAATTGGAGCGCTCCATCCATCGCAGTTTTCCTATCGTCCGATGCAATGTCGGAGGTACTCGGTTACACCTTTGCCATAGGTAATGGGGTCTGGCGCGAACAGGTTGCACAACACCCGATGCAATACCGTTTTGGCATCGAAGGCCAGACAAACCATTCGACTTCGCCGCTAACCAGAGCGAACAGCTGACCCGCGACCAGAGTCGCCGCGACGCCTGAGCGGTCGCCGCCTGCCCCGACGATAGCCTCGTCCGGGGCTATGCCCGGTGCGGAGCAGCGAGAGGCGCTGCTCCGCACCGGAGCATTACCCATGAACACCACCACCGACACCGCAGCCACCGCCGCAAAAGCCCCCGCAACTGTAGCCACGGCCAAGCCGAATAAGGCCCAGCGTCGCATGGCCCGACCCGCACCGAACGATGGCGAAGCAGCCGCACCGCCCTCAGCGGCCACTTCTACGACCCGCCCGCGAGCACCCAAACACGTAACCACCAGCAAGACCGCGGCCGTCATCGCCCTGCTCAAGCGCGAGGAAGGCGCGACCTTGGCCGAGCTGATCGCCGCCACCAGTTGGCTCCCGCACACCACCCGCGCCGCGCTCACCGGGCTGCGCAAGAAGGGCCATACAATCGAGCGCAGCAAGCGCGGCGAGGAAACCTGCTACCGCATCGCGCTCCATGCGCAGGGCGGCGTCAAGGCCGGCTGATGGAACTCGAAACAAAGCTGGCGGCGCTGGAGGACATGTCCTCCAGCGAGCTTCGAGGGGCATGGCAGCGCCTGACCGGCGAGATCGCACCGCGCATCTCGCCTAGGCTCCTTCGGCTCGCGCTCGCGTGGGAATTGCAGGCCGACGCACTCGGCGGCCTGTCACGCGCCACCCAGCAGAAGCTCGACCAGCTGGGCGCAGGAAAGACCCGCTCAGCGGTTGCAAGTCCCGGCACCCGGCTGGTGCGCGAATGGCAGGGCAAGGCGCATGTCGTCACCATCGGCGCAGACAAGGTGATCCGCTGGGAGGAGCGTGAATATCGTTCATTGAGCCAGGTCGCAAAGGCTATCACCGGCACCCACTGGTCGGGGCCGGCGTTCTTCGGTCTCAAGCGGAAGCTCGCGGCATGAAGCCCGATCCGGCTAAAGCCGTGCGCTGCGCGATCTATACCCGCAAGTCGAGCGAGGAGGGGCTCGAGCAGGACTTCAACAGCCTCGACGCCCAGCGCGAGGCCTGCAGCGCCTATATCCGCAGCCAGGCGAGCGAAGGCTGGAGCGAGAGCAGTGCACGCTACGATGATGGCGGAATCTCGGGCGGCACGCTGGCGCGGCCCGGGCTGCAGCGGCTGCTCGCCGATATTGCTGCCGGCACCGTCGATATCGTGGTGGTCTACAAGGTCGACCGGCTGACCCGGTCGCTGCTCGACTTTGCCAAGCTGGTCGAGCGGTTCGATGCTGCCGGTATCTCGTTCGTCTCCGTAACCCAGTCGTTCAACACCACCACCTCGATGGGACGGCTCACGCTCAACATGCTGCTCTCCTTCGCCCAGTTCGAGCGCGAGGTCACCGCCGAGCGGATCCGCGACAAGATCGCCGCCTCCAAGGCCAAGGGCATGTGGATGGGCGGGACCCCGCCGCTGGGGTACGTGCCCAACGGCCGGACACTGGCGATCGACGAGGAGCAGGCCAAACTCATCCGCCTGATCCACGCCCGCTACCGCGAGCTTGGCACGGTCCGCGCGCTGGCCGACTGGCTCGCGGCCGAAAGCATCCTGACTCCGGTCCGCCAGACCGGCAATGGCAAGACCTTCGGCGGGGCACTGTTCTCGCGCGGGCAGCTCTATTCGATCTTGCGCAACCCCGTTTACGTCGGCGAGATCGTGCATGGCGACAAGGTCTATCCCGGCCAGCACCCGGCGCTGCTGGACCGGGGCAAGTGGGACGCGGTGCAGGCGCAGCTCACCGCGCATGTCCAGGGTACGCACCGCACCCGCAGCGCGAGGAAGGCGCTGCTTGCGGACAAGCTGGTGGATGAAGGCGGGCAGAAGCTGATCGCGGTGCACACCAACAAGGGAGCGCGGCGCTACCACTACTACGTCAGCGAGGCGAAGCACCACGGCGATGCAGAGACAGGCATGCGCATCCCGGCGCTGGCGATCGAGCAACTGGTGATCGATCATCTTGCAACGTGCTGCGCTGACGGCCTGGCCATGGGGCTGGCGGTTAGTCCGTCATGTTCGCCCGACAACTGGCAGCGGCTGAGCGAGCGGGGGCTGCAGCTTGCCGCCACGATCCGCGCCGGGCGCCACGAGGACATCATGCTGCTTCTAGAGCGCGTGAGCGTGGGCGATCACAGCGTGGTGATCACGGTCAATGCTGCCGCGGTAGCGGAAGCGCTGGGACTTCCTCACGGGCCCGATGATCCGAAAGCCGTGGACTTCGCAGCCAATGTCCGCCTGCGCCGCTCGGGCGCGGTGCTGCGGCTGATCGATGGCAGCGGCGCTGCGGTCGCTGCGACGCCAAGCGAAAGCCTGGTCAGGCTGGTCGTCCAGGCGCGGCGTTACTGGGCGGCGCTGCGGTCAGAGCGGATTACGATCGGCACGCTGGCGGCGCGCGAGGGGATTACCTCGTCCTATGCGACGCGAGTTCTGCGGCTGGCGTTTCTCGCGCCGGCGTTGGTCGAGGATATCCTTGCTGGGAAGCAGCCGGTGGGCATGAACACCGTACGGCTGCTCGATCTCTGCGAGGAGGGAAACTGGAAGCAACAAGCGCTGCGGGGGGGCGCCGGGTCACCCGGCGCCCCAGCCGTGCAGGTCAGCCGTTGAGCTTGTCCTTGATCGCCTTGGCGGCTGCGAAGGTGAGTTTCTTGCTGGCCTTGATCTTGATGGTCTCACCGGTCGATGGGTTGCGGCCATCGCGTGCGGGCGAGGCCTTGACCTTGAACTTGCCGAACCCGTTGATTGCGACCTCGTCGCCCTTGGCCGCGGCCTCCGCAATCGCTTTGAATACGCTGTCGACCAGCTTCTTGGCATCAGCTTAGCTGGCACCGGTCTGGGTGGCGACCGCGTCTACGAGATCGTTGGTGGTCATGTGCGAGCTCCTTGAATGTCAGAAGGGCGGAGGGCTAACCTGCTGCAGGTTTGAGGTCCATCAGCAAATACTGAGGATTTGATATGATGCGAGTAGTCGCGCACTGGCAGCGTTCATGATTGTCCGTCGTCAGAACATTTGGCGCAAAGTGCGGCGTAGATTAGCGGAGTGCAGGCCTCGTCTTGGGGTTGATGTTAGGCGGCAAGCTTGCGGTGTTGCAAGCGCCGATGCTCGATGGTCTTTCGCTTGATCCTTTCACG
>JANYGB010000018.1 GCA_025359445.1 Sphingomonadaceae bacterium | reverse complement strand
TGGTGCCCAGAAGAGGACTCGAACCTCCACGCCCTTGCGAGCGCCAGCACCTGAAGCTGGTGCGTCTACCAATTCCGCCATCTGGGCACGGGTGGCACGCTGCTTGGATTGCGGCGGGCCGGGTAGGAGCGGGCCACTAGCTGGGCGGGCGGGGCCTTGTCAACCGGCGGCTTGCATGGCAGCTGCGGTTTCTGGTTTGGGGCGAGGCGCGCGGCGGCATGGCGGCAAAGGCAATGCGGGCGGCACTGGCGGCGCGAATCGAGCGCTGGCGCTTTGGCCGCGCGCTGGGGCTGATCGCGGCGGTCGGCCTGGTGCTGCGGCTGGCGTTGGGCTGGGGGCACGGCACGGCGGATTACCGGGCCGAGGGTTATGCGCTCTATTGGGAGCTGGCGCGCAATCTGGCGGCGGGGCACGGGTATGTGGTGGCGGCGGGCGAGCCGACCGGGTTCCGCGTGCCGGGTTATCCGCTGTTCTTGCTGGGGGTGACCGGCGGGGTTTGGCACCCGTGGGCAATGGTTGCGGCGCAGGCGCTGATCGGCGCATTGACCGTGGTAGCAACTGGGCTGATTGCTCGAACGCTGTTCGAGGACGGCGCGGGGTTGATCGCGGCGGGGATTTGCGCGCTTTACCCCTATTACTTGTGGCACGATACCGCGCTGCAGGAAACCGCGCTGGTCACCTGCCTGACCGCCTGGGCCACGCTGGTGCTGTTGCGGCTGGCACGGAGCGGGACGCTACGGCTGGCGTTGCTGGCGGGGGCTTTGCTGGTGCTCGCGGTGCTGACCCGCGAGACGATGCTGCCGTTTGCGCTGAGCGCGGCGCTGTGGGCCGGATGGCGGGTGGCGAGCTTGGCGGGTACGGCGCGCGGGGGTGTTGACCGGGGCTAGCGTGTTGGCCGTGCTCGCGGCGGGGTTGGCCCCGTGGCTGATGCACAACCACCGGGTTTACGGCGAATATGCGCTGGGGGGCGAGTTTGGCGCAGCGCTTTATGCGGGCAGCGATCCGTTGCTGTTCAGCAGCTTTCCCGATGGCTCGGTTGATATCAGCCGCGATCGGATTTTCGCTGCGCTCCCGGCGCGACCGGCTCTGTCAGGGGCCGAACCTCTGGCAGTCGATCACTGGCTGCGCGAGCGGGCGGTGGCTGGGATTTCAGCCGATCCGGTCAGCTTTGCCGGGCGGTTCGCGCGCAAGGTCTGGATTGCATTCCGTCCCCTGCCCAGCCCGCTGCATGGTATGCTGGCCAATCTGACTTATGCATTCGTCTGGGTGCCGCTGTTGCTGCTGAGGCTGGCGGGGCTGTGGCACAGTCGAAGTGAGTGGCGCCACGACACGTTGTTTTACGCGCAGTTTGCCGCATTTGCCGGGATCACCGGGATGATCTGGGCGCAGACCGCGCACCGGGTGTTCCTCGATCCGTATCTGATGGTGTTCGCCGCAGGCCTGGTCAGCAGCTGGCTGGGCATTCGCCCGTTGCAGCCGCAAGGTGACTTGTGCCAAGGCTCCGGCGGGCGACAATGCAGCTGACGGGATAAAAAATGGCGCAGGATCTTGCAGACAAGCTGGTGGTGGTCGTGGGCGGCAGCGGCTTTGTCGGGCGGCACCTGGCACAAGAGCTGCTGAGCCGCGGCGCAAGGTTACGCGTGGTAAGCCGCAATCCCGAGCGGGCAGCGGCGCTGAAGCCACTCGGCAATCTGGGGCAAGTGCAATTGCTGCGCGCCGATCTGACCCGGACGGACACATTGCCGCACGTGCTTGCCGGAGCTGATGCAGTGGTCAGCCTTGCGGGCACTTTCGCGGGCGATCTTGATGCGGTGATGGGGCGAGGCGCAGGCGCGCTGGCCACAGCGGCGAAAGCGGCGGGGGCGCGGGCGTTCGTCCACGTCTCGGCCATCGGCGCCGATCCGGACGGCGCAACGGGCTATGCCCGGGCCAAGGCGGCGGGTGAGGCGGCGGTACTGGCGGCGTTCCCGGCAGCGACAATCATGCGGCCATCGGTATTGTTCGGGCAGGACGACAAGTTCGTGAACATGTTTGCCGGGCTGAGCGCCATGCTGCCGATATTGCCGGTGTTCGGGCCGAGTGCCAATCTGCAACCGCTGTTCGTGGACGATCTGGCCCTAGCGATCTGCGCCGCGCTGGAAAATCCTACGCTGCACGGCAGCAAGACCTTTGAACTGGGCGGGCCCGAGGTGGTCACGATGGCCGAGCTCAACCGCCGGATTGCGGCGGCTGCGGGCCGTGCTCCGCTGTTTGCCGAACTGCCTGACGCGGCATCGGCAGCGTTCGCCGCGCTGACCGGCTGGCTGCCGTTCGCGCCGCTCAGCCGCTCGCAGTGGTTGCTGCTCAAAGCGGGGAACGTCACCTCGGGGACGTTGCCGGGCTGCGCCGCGCTGGGCGTAACGCCGCGTCCGCTGGGGCTGTTCCTCGACAAGTGGCTGGTGCGGTACCGTAAACACGGGCGGTTTGCTGACCGGGCGAAGACTTAAGACAATCTGCCCAACCTCCGTTCGTTCTGAGGAGCGGCAGAGCGAAGCGAAGACGCGTCTCGAAGGACCGCGCCAAGTGGTTCGAGACGGGCCTTCGCAAGAGCTCAGTCCCTCCTCACCATGAACGGGGATTGATTGGGCGACTGGCGCGTTACGCGTTCACGTCCGCATAGTGGCTCGGCGGCTGGATCACTTCCATCCGCTCGGCGAGCAAAGGCCGGAAGCTCGGGCGGCTTTTGAATACGGCATACCAGCCGGCCGATTGCTCGTGTCCCGTCCAGTCGAGCCCGCCAAGATAGTCGGCCACCGAGATCTGCGCGGCGGCGGCAAGATCGGCCAGGGTCATCGTCGCCCCCGCCAGCCACGGGCGGTGATCGATCAGATGGTCGATGTAATACAGATGCTCGTGCGCCAGCTTCATCGCCTCGCGCAGCACTTTGGAATCGGGCGACTGGCGGTAAACCAGCCGCTTCTTCATCCGCTCGTGCAGCAGCGGCGCGGTGACATCGCCGAAAAAGTTTTCGTCGAACAGCGCGACCAGGCGGCGGATTTCAGCCCGGCCCGCCGCAGTACCGTTGATCATCGGCAGCTTATCGACCGTCTCTTCGAAGTATTCGCAGATCGCCCGGCTATCGACCAGCGTCAGGCCCTTTGCAGGATCGTGCAGCACCGGGGTGCGTCCCGCCGGGTTGAGCGCATAGAACTCGTCGCGACCCTCCCACGGGTTCTCACGCCACAATTCGTAAGGCACGCCCTTCTCGCTCAGCAGCAGGCGGACCTTGCGGCTGAACGGGCACAGGGGAAATTGGTAAAGCTGCCACATCATCGGTTGCCATGCCCGGTGGCGAGTCCGGCTTCAACCCGGTGACATCGATTGCCGCAACCTTTTCAGGTGGAAAACCTTAACGCGTGATCCGGGCAGGCCGCCCAAGCGCCGTGCCAAGCCGTCCCAGGCGCCGTTCGAGCGCGCTATCGGCCAGCGCAGCGATGGCCTTCGGCAGGGCAAGCACCAGCGCTCCATCGGCTTCAACGATCAGCGGCACCTGACGCAGCGCAGCGGGTGTCCCGGCGCTGAGCCGCTGTGCGAGCCGCAGCCCCTGCCCCCAGGCCTTGGCCCGTTCCAGCCGCTCAGCCGGGGCCAATTTGGCGAGAATGCCCGGCGGCGAATCGGGTGAACCGCCCAGTCCGACGTGCAAAGCCATCGCCATGACCGCACGGTCAGCGGCGTTTACCCCGATCCAGTTGCCGTGGAGCGCGATGTCTTCTCCGGCCACCGCGCGGAAATCGGGATCGGAGGCCCACGATGTTCCGGCGATCAGGCAGGCGGCGTGGCGCAGGCGGCGTTCTGAGGGTGGATCGCCCGCAAAGGCTGCATCGCTCCACGCCAGCAGCGCCTCGGCATGGCCCTCGACCGCCTGCTGCCCGGCGAGCGCGTGGCGAATGCCCTCAATCAGCGGGTCAAGCTGGCGCAGCCCCGGATCGAGCGCTTCGAACAGCAGCCCTTCGCGCAGGCCGTGCGCCGAGATGATCACCTCCGACGGATCGGTGACCGCGACCAGCGCGGCAAGCAAGGCGGCAGCATCGTCCAGCTGCAGCGCCCGCCCGGCCTTGACCCCGCGCACCGCCGCCAGTTCCGCGCTGCCCATCGCACGAATTATCAGCTTGAGCTCGCGTGCGTCTTCGGCGGAGAAGCTGTAATCGCCCAGCACCGGCAGCGGAAACTGGCTGCGCGCCATGTGGACCCGCGCCAGTGCGCGCCACGCTCCGCCGACAAGGTAGAGCGGCTGCCCCGCGACCTCGCCCAGCCAGTGATGCGGTTCGGTCGCTTTGTACAACGCCTTGCGCAGTTGCCCCCGTCCGCCCGTGCGGATCGAGGCGACCCGCATCGCCCCGAACAGCAACGAGATTTTTTCGTGCACTGCGCCATCCGCCACCCGGACCAGCTCGAGACTGCCCCCGCCCATATCGGCGACCAGCCCGCGCGCTTGCGGATGCGCCGAGATCACCCCGAGCCCGGCGGCCTCGGCCTCCTGATCGCCGCTCAGCAGTTCGGCCGGCAGACCCAGCGCACGGACGGCCTTGAGGAACTGCGGACCGTCGCTCGCCTCGCGCACGGCGGCGGTCGCCACGACGCGCAAGTATCCCGGTTTCATCAGCTTGAGCAGCGCGGCAAACCGGGCGAGGCCAGTCAAGGCACTGGCGGCGCTTTCGGGATCGAGCCGCCCCTGGGCGACCACGCCGCGTCCCAGGCCGGCCATCAGCTTTTCGTTGAACAACACCGATGGCGCGCGCAGCGACCCGCCGAAGACAACCAGCCGGATCGAGTTCGAGCCGATATCGATGATGGCTTGGCGCTGGTCTCTCATGCCTTCGCGCTTAGGCGAGACAGGCCGGGTGTGCCAGCGCCAATCAGCGCGACGCGGGTGCAACCTCCGGTGCAACCGATTGGAATTGCGGCAAGCATTGGGCGAATTCCCGGTCAAGCGCGGCCGCCGGATCGGGGGCCTTGGCGAGGCTTTCCTGCAACGCTGTCAGCCGGATAAGGTAATAACCCTCGATCGTTTCGATCGTGGCTGCCTTTTCGTCGAGCGTGCGTGCGCCAGTCCGCACGAAAAATTCGCGCGCCGGGCCTGCCATCGCCGGGAAGCGGTTCGCGCCGGGCAGCTTCTGGCTCTGCTCGCGGGTGACCTGGCCAAACACCAGCGCGCAATGCACTTGCGCATCGAGTGCGGGCAACCTTGGCGCAGCAGCGCTCGCTCCGAAGGACAGGGTGCCAAGCGCGGCGGCGAACAGGACTGCGGCAGTTTTGATCATCGCGCGGTTCTAACGCGGCCGGGATGAACCGCAACTGTCGCCACTAGCAATTGACCGCGCCGTCCACTGGCCTACAAGTGGCGTATCAAAACTCAAAATGGGAGAAAGCTCGGTGTACAGCCACAATATGGTCGGCACGAATGACGTCGCCAAATCCAAGACATTTTACGATGCGGTGTTCCAGGCGATGGGCGGCAAGCCCGGCATCCAGGACGACAAAGGCCGCCTGATCTATATGTACAATGATGGGCTGTTTCTGGTCACCCCGCCGATCGACGGCCAGCCGGCCACCGCCGGCAACGGCTGCACGATCGGCTTTGCGATGGATAACCCCGAACAGGCCAACGCCTGGCACGATGCCGGGGTCGCCGCTGGCGGCACCTCGATCGAAGACCCGCCGGGCGTGCGCGCTGGCGGGTTTGGCGAGCTTTATCTCGCTTACTTGCGCGACCCGGATGGCAACAAGCTCTGCGCACTCAAGCGCATGTGAATCACGCGACTGAAGTCGCTGCCGACGGCACCCAGCGCGCGGTAGAGCGCGCTTGGGTGCCCGAAGCGCCCGTGGCGTTCGAATTCAACGGCCTCGCCTACGCGGTGATGATGGCAACCCCGGCCGATCTTGAGGATTTCTGTACCGGTTTTGCGCTGAGCGAAGGCTTGGCGGCGCGCGCCAACGATATTTCCGACATTGCTGTGGCCGAGGTCGAACTGGGCTGGATTGTGCGCGCGAGTCTAGCCGGTCTCGGAATTGAAAAGCTGACCGAGCGGGTCCGCTCCCGCGTCGCCGAATCGAGCTGCGGGCTGTGCGGGATCGAGAACCTCGCGGCAGTCGCCAAGCCCTTGCCGCAGGTAACGGCGCACTCAGCGATTGCCCCCGCCGCGATCTTTGCCGCTCTCAACGCGCTGCGACCGCTTCAGGTGTTGGGCAACGCGAGCGGCGCGGCACATGCTGCGGCATTTTGTGATCCCGATGGAGCGGTCGGCTGTTTGCGCGAAGATGTCGGCCGCCATAATGCTGTCGATAAACTGGTGGGCGCCTTGGCGCGGGCTAGAATGCCGTTGACCCCCGGCTTCGTACTTTCGACCGCGCGTTGCAGCTTTGAGATCGTCGAAAAAGCGGTGCGCGGCGGGGCGACCACGCTGGTCTGCGTCTCGCTCCCAACCTCGCTCGCCGTGGAGCGCGCCGCAGCAGCCGGGCTGAGTTTGTGGGCTTTGGCACGCGAAGACAGCGTGTTGCTGGTGAATGACGCCTCAACGTGACAGCAGAAACACCGCATGTTCCGCGCGCCATGCGGCGGCGGCGGGGCTGATTGCGTGATCGCCCGAGAGAAACCACTCGCCTTCCAGCTTGTAACCCTGGTCCGCCACCAGCGCACGGAAATCGCGCACCGTGACGTGGTGGATATTGGGGGTCTCGTACCACGCCACCGGCAGCAGCCGCGTCACCGGCATCCGCCCGCCCCACAGCAGACTCGCCCGCACCCGCCAGTGGGCGAAGTTGGGAAAGCTGACGAACGCCTTGCGCCCAACGCGGAGCAGTTCGCCCAGCACCAGGTCGGGCCGCTTGGTTGTCTGCAAGGTCTGGCTAAGGATCGCGTAATCGAAGCTCGCATCGGGATAGTAGGCGAGGTCTGCGTCGGCATCGCCCTGAATCACCGACAGCCCGCGCGCGACGCATTCGGCGACATTGTGCTGATCGAGCTCAAGCCCGCGCGCATCGGCAGCCCGCGTATCGCGCAGCACCGCCATCAGCGCACCGTCGCCGCAGCCGACATCGAGCACCCGCGCGCCGGGCCCAACATGCGCGGCGATCAACGCCAGATCGGGCCGCAGCGCGACGCTCATCCGAGGAATCCCGCGATCACCCGGTCCTGCGCGGGCACGTCGAGCAGGAAACTGTCATGCCCGAAGGGCGCAGATAGCTCGACGAAGCTCACCGGCGCCCCGGCCGCGTTGAGCGCATGCGCGATCCCGCGGCTCTCGCTGGTCGGGTAGAGCCAGTCGGTATCGAAGCTGATCAGGCAAAACCGCACTTCGCTCCCCGCAAAGGCCGAGGCCAGCTTGCCGCCCCCATCTTCGCCAGGAACCTCTTCGGCGAGATCGAAATAATCCATCGCGCGGGTGATGTAGAGATAGCTGTTGGCATCGAAGCGGTCGGTGAAGCTCAGGCCCTGATGGCGCAGGTAGCTTTCAACCTGGAAATCAGCGTCGAACCCGAATGTCTTCTCGGCACGGTCCTGCAATTTGCGCCCGAACTTCTCGTGCATGCCCTCTTCGGACAAGTAGGTGATATGCGCTGCCATCCGCGCCACGGCGAGACCATTTTCGGGGCCCTTCCCGCTGCCGTAATCGCCGCCTTTCCACTTGGGATCGGCCATGATCGCCTGCCGTCCAACCTCGTGAAAGGCGATGTTCTGCGCCGAATGCCGCGCGGTGCTGGCGATCACTAGCGCGGCGCGGGTCCGCGCGGGCCAGTTGGCGGCAAAGCTCAGCGCCTGCATACCGCCCATCGATCCGCCGATTACCGCGTGCAGCTGTTCGATCCCCAGCGCATCGAGCAGTGCGACTTGCGCTCGCACCATGTCGCGGATGGTGATCACCGGAAAACGCATCGCATAGGGCTGGCCATCGGGGGCGATGCTAGCGGGGCCGGTCGAGCCCATGCACCCGCCCAGCACATTGGCGCAGATCACGAAGAAGTGGTCGGTATCGATTACTTTGCCCGGTCCAACCGACTTAGCCCACCAGCCAGGCTTGCCAGTCTTGGGGTGCGTGCCAACCACATGCTGGTCCATGGTCAGCGCGTGGAACAGCAGGACGACGTTCGACTTATCGGAATTGAGGGTGCCGGAGGTCTCGTAAGCGACCGCGACGTTTTCCAGCACCTGCCCGCCATCGAGCGGCAGCGGCGCGGGCAGCACCAGCGTATCGTTGACTGGTTGAAGAACGGGCTCTGGCATCGGCCAAACGCTTGTGCGAGCCGTTGCACTCTGTCAATTGCCGCCAAGAGTGCTAAGGGCAGCCCGCCATGACTGCTGTGCCAACTCCCAAGCCCTGGATCGCCGGTATCGACGCCTATGTTCCCGGCAAGGCTGCGGGCGACGACGGGCGCTTGGTGGCGAAGCTATCGGCCAACGAGAACTCGCTCGGGTGCAGCCCGCTCGCCTTGGCGGCGCGCGCTGAGGCCGAACATCCCTCGCGCTATCCCGATGGCGATAGCACTGCGTTAAGAGCGGCGTTGGGCACACATTACGGGATTGACCCCGCGCGGATCATCATGGGCGCAGGATCGGGCGAACTGCTATATCTCGCCGCGAGCGCATATGCCGGATTAGGCGACGAAGTGCTGTTCTCGCAGTACAGCTTCTCGCTCTACGATATCGTCGCGCGGCGCTGCGGGGCGACGCCGGTCGAGGCTCCGGCGAATGACTACGCCAACGATGTCGATGCGCTGCTGGCCAAGGTAACCCCGCGCACCCGGGTGGTGCTGGTCGCCAACCCCAATAACCCGACCGGCACTTACCTGCCACGCGGCGAGATTGCCCGGCTCCATGCCAGATTGCCCGGCGACGTGTTGCTGGTGCTCGACCAGGCTTACGCCGAATATGTTGCGCCCGAAGACGATGACGGCTCGCTCGAACTCGCGGCAGCCCAGCCCAACGTCTTCGTTACCCGGACCTTTTCCAAGGCTTACGGCCTCGCTGGAGAACGGGTCGGCTGGGGCACCGGGCCGGTCGAACTGGTCGAAGTGCTCAACCGGCTGCGCGGCGCGTTCAACGTCGCCAACACCGCCCAGGCCGCCGCCCTCGCTGCACTGGGCGACCAGGGCTTCGTCGAACAATCGCGCCGCCATAATGCCGAGATCCGCAGACGCTTTGCCGCAGCCATCGCCGCACTTGGCAACCACGGCCTGCGGATGGTGCCAAGCGAGGCCAATTTCGTGCTGGTCGTGTTCGAAGGCGCGCTGAGCGGCGAAGCGGCCTATCAAGCGCTCACTCAAGCAGGCTACATGACCCGCTGGCTCCCGGGCCAAGGGCTGGGCCACACTCTGCGCATTACAATCGGCACCGCCGAACAGATGGACACCGTCGCCGCGATCCTGCGCATGGCAGCCGAGGCTGCGAAGTGACATTCCAGCGGATCGCAGTGATCGGCCTCGGGCTGCTCGGCGGATCGATTGGGCTGGCGGTGCGCGAGCATTTGGGAAATGCGCGCACCACCGGTTACGACGCCGATCCCGCCACCCGTGCCCGTGCCACTGAGCGCGGTTTGGTCGACCAGGTCTGCGACAGCTCGGCTGAGGCGGTACGCGACGCCGATCTGGTAGTGATCTGCGTCCCCGTCGGCGCGATGGGCGAGGCTGCGGCCGAATTTGCCGCTGCCCTGTCCGCCGGGGCCGTGATCAGCGACGTCGGCTCGAGCAAGCAAAGCGTCGCTGCCGCGCTCGCAACGGCGCTTCCCGGGCATGCGGTAATCCCGGCGCACCCGGTTGCAGGAACTGAACGATCGGGGCCGGACGCGGGCTTTGCCAGCCTGTTCCAGCAGCGTTGGTGCATCATCACCCCGCCCGGCGATGCCGACCCGGCCAATGTCGCCGCGCTGTCGCAGTTCTGGGAAGCGCTCGGCGCGCGGGTGGAGGTGATGACTGCATCGCACCACGACATGGTGCTGGCGATCACCAGCCATTTGCCACACCTGATCGCTTACACCATCGTTGGCACCGCTTCGGACCTGGAAGGCGTGACCGAAAGCGAAGTCATCAAATATTCCGCCGGGGGTTTCCGCGATTTCACCCGCATCGCCGCCTCTGACCCGACGATGTGGCGCGACGTGTTCCTCACCAACAAGGACGCGGTGCTCGAAATGCTGCAGCGGTTTACCGAAGACCTGACCGCGCTGCAGCGAGCGATCCGGGTGGGTGATGGCGAGCAACTGTTCGGCCATTTCGCTCGCACCCGCGACATTCGCCGCTCGATCATCGAGCTGGGCCAAGACGACACGCGTCCCGATTTCGGACGCAGCGATCATCGCGGTGCACCGGACGGAAAGAACTGAAAATGCGGGATCTTATTAGCCCATCCGTGCATTTCTGACACAATGGCACTAACTATCGAAACCTGGCTTGCGTACGACTTTTCCGTGCCTACCGACTGCCTGCTCCAGATCGAGGCCGCGATGCTGCCCGATCAGCGCGTGATCGCTCCCGCCATCGGGATCAGCGATGTGGCACACTTTGCCCGCATGCCCGGGCATGACGAGACCGGTGAGCGGATCTGGCTGCGGGTCAATCCGGGCCGGCTGGAAGTTGATTATCATGCGGTTGTCGAAATCAATCGCTTGGTGGCCAATGTCGGCGCGCTGCCGGGGACCGATCCCCACCTGCTCCCCGGCGAAGTCATCGACTACCTGATGCCGTCGCGGTTCTGCCCTTCCGATCTGTTCGGCACGTTCGTCCAGACCGAGTTCGGGACGTTGACGGGCGGACGCTGCGTTGCTGCGATGCGCGACTGGATCGCCGAGCACTTCACGTACACCCCCGGTGCGAGCAACGCCTCAACGTCGGCCGCCGACAGCTTCCTTACCCGGCAAGGCGTGTGCCGCGATTACGCGCACGTGCTGGTCAGCATGGCGCGAGCCGCCGCAATCCCTGCTCGCTATGCCAGCGTCTATGCGCCGGACGTCGATCCGCCAGACTTCCACGCGGTGGCCGAGGTTTACCTTGCGGGCGACTGGCACCTGGTCGATGCGACCGGGATGGCGGAGCCAGCTGAAATAGCCCGGATCGGGGTTGGCCGCGACGCCGCCGACATCGCATTCCTGTCAAGCTTCGGCTGGGCTGAGCTGGTCAATCAGCAGGTCCGGGTGACCCGCAGTTAGCTCAGCAGGAATATCCCGGCGACCAACCACATTACCGCAGTCGCCAGCCAGCCGCCGAATTCAAGCCACCGGCCCATCACCAGTTCGCCCATCACCGCCGGATTGCGCGCGATCAGCATGGTCACGACCATCAGCGGCGGGGCGAGCAGGCCGTTGACCACCGCGGCCCAGTACAGCGCGGACATCGGATCGATCCCGATAAAATTGAGCGCCACTCCACCCAGCGTAGCCAGCGCGATAACGCCGTAAAACGCCTTGGCTTCGCGCGGTTTGTGGTCGAGCCCCTCGGTCCAGTCGAAGGTTTCGCTGACCGCGTAGGCCGCGCTGCCCGCCAGCACCGGCACAGCGAGCAGCCCGGTGCCGATGATCCCGACTGCGAACAGCGCGAAAGCAAATTGCCCTGCTATCGGCCGCAGCGCTTCGGCCGCCTGCGCCGCGCTGGTCACTTGAGTTATCCCATGCGCGTGCAATGTCGCGGCTGTGGCGATAATGATGAACAGAGCGGTGATGTGCGAAAAACCCATGCCCACCAGTGTATCGGTGCGGATCCGAGCCAGCTCCGCCCCGGCACGGCGCGGCGATACGTGCAGCGGCTTGACGTGGCGGCGGTGCTGTTCCTCGACCTCCTGCCCGGCTTGCCAGAAGAACAGGTAGGGGCTGATCGTGGTGCCGAAGATCGCGACCAAGGCCATCGCGTGGGCCCTGTCAAAAATGAAGCTGGGCAGCAATGTTCCCCGGATCGCCTCGCTCCACGATACTTGCGAGACGAACACTACTGCCACGTAGGAAAACAGCGACAGCGTCGACCATTTGAGGATGCTCGAATAGCGCGCATAGCTCAACCCCACTTCGAGCGCGACGCTGACCACCCCGAATATCGCAGTAAATAGCAGCACCGGGCCGGGAATGATCAGCGCCAGCACTGCACCCATTGCGCCAAGATCGGCGCCCAGATTGATGACGTTGGCGATGAGAAGCAGGAGGACTACCGCGCGCGAAGCAGACTGGGCGGATAATGCTGGCGCAGGTTTTGCGCGATGCCCTTGCCGGTCGTCGCCCCGATCCGCGCGCAGATTGCTTGAATTGATGCGAGCAGCGGGAAACCGAAGAACATCGTCCACGCCATACCATAACCAAATTGCGCGCCGACCTGACTGTAAGTTCCGATGCCCGATGGATCGTCATCCGCCGCGCCGGTGACGAGCCCCGGGCCGAGCACTTCAAGTGGATTGCGGCGTTTGGGGTCGGTCACGGTGTATTCAGTACATTGATGGCGGCGCGGACCAATGCTTCGGCCTCGGGCCTGGGCAGACCGGGCTGGATCGGTGATCCGATGCAGTAAGTGATTACCCCAGCGCGCTTCCACAGCCGGTGATAGACCGGCCCCGAATTGACCGCGATCGGCACCACTTGCAGTTTGAGCAGCTTGTAAATTCCGGCAAACCCCGACTTGAGTTCGGGCCGGGCACCATGCGGAACGCGTGACCCTTCCGGAAAAATCGCCAGAGGCCGGCCTTGCCCGCTGATCTGCTTGGCGGCATTCATCATGTGGCGCAGGGTACGCGCGCCTTGCTCGCGCTCGACCGTGACCAACCCGTACCGATCCCCCGCAAGGCCCCATCCGGGAATGCTCATCAATTCGGCCTTGGCGAATACCCCGGGGTGATCGAGCACTTGCGGCAAATCGATCGCCTCAAAAAAGCTCTCGTGCTTCATCGCCACGAACACCGCACCGGGGGGCATCTCGCCCTCAACCACGATTGAAATGCGCAGCAAATTACGCATGCACCAGCGGTGGAACAGCGACCAGCTATCAACCGTGCGGCGGAACGTCTCGCGCGAACTGACCAGCAGCGTGAAGAGGCAGGCGAGCACGATAAAGAAGCTGCAGCTGTAAAATACCGCATAGAAAATCAAGCTTCGCAGCACTTCGCCATTGCTGGCACTGTCGGTGCGGGTCATCTCAACCGGTCACCAGTTGCGTGATCCAGCGCGCGATTAGTTTGTGATATTCGGTAAATAAGATGCGCATCGTCGGGTGCGTTGGCACCGCATCCTCGACGATAGAAACCCCGCGCGGCATCGCATGGCGCAGTTCAAACACCGCGCGGCGCATATGCCAATCGCTGGTGACCAAGCGGATCCGCGTAACTTTGTGCTCGCGCATCCATATTGCGGTTTCGCGGGCGTTGCTCTCGGTGTCGGTCGCGGCAAAGCCCAGTGAAACACAGCACGCCATCTGCTCGGGACTGACCTTGAACTGCGCGGCGAATTCGCCCGGCTTGACCTCGCGGCTCACCCCAGAGACGAGCAGCCACGGCGCCCACCCCCGGCGCAGAGCGTCAAGCCCGCGATCGACCCGCCCGGCCCCGCCGGTTAACACCACCACCGCATCGGTCTTGATCGCCCCTGCAGGCTGCGCGAGCAGCAAGGCGAAAGCGATGAAACCCATGAGCCAAACCAGCAGCAGAGACGATAGAATCCGGCGTAACATCGGCCTCCCCTACAGCATCTTGCGCAACGCGCGCACCACTGTCTGGCGCGCCGTGAACATTGCCAGCACCACCCCGATCAGCGGGATCAGCGCCAGCAATAACCAGTCGGTCCAGCCAAGTGCACCCGAACTGACCAACCCAGCGCCCAGTGCTGCAAATTGTTGCCCCATCAGGAGCACTACGACCAAGCCCAGTGCCAGTCCCACAACCCCGCCGACCCCGGCATCATAACCGATCGCGCGCTGGAAAATCCGCGCAATCTGCGCGTCCGTCCCGCCCAGCAGATGGACGATCTCGATCGTGTTGCGATTGCTTCCTAGTGCATTGCGCACCGCAAGCAGCACCGCCGCTGCCAGCGCGGAACCGAGCAGGCCGACCAGTGCCAGCGACAGCCACCGCAGCGTGTCGATCGCGCCGAACACGGGCCCCAGCCAGCTTGATTGGGCATCGACCCGCGCGGCAGGGGCGACCCGGTGCAACATCTGGCGCAGCCCGCCCAGCGTTTCTCCGGTTGCACCGCCGCGCAGGCGTGCATCGACCAGTGCAGGAACCGGAATACCTGCATCGCCGCTCGCCGATTTGCCAAGCCAAGGCTCGATCAACTTGTCGACCTCATCCTGCGAGACCAGCGTCGCCTCGACCACACCGGGAGTTGCGCGCAATGCATCGACTACCGCTTGAGCCTGCGCATCGCGCTGCGCCGGATTGGCATTGACAATTTGCACGGTGATCCCGCCCGCCAAGTCGTCGGAGGCATTGCGCGCGGTGTTGCTGAACGCGAGGCCCGCAGCCGCCGCAATCACCGTTAGCGCGACCATGATCGCGATCACCCACGGCATCGGCCCGGAAAGCCGCCCTTCCGGAAGCAGTTCAGCATCGCGCGCCCGGCGGCGCAGCGGGGTTAGCGAGAAGGCCATTCGATCAGTCCTCCAGCTCGGAACTGGAGGTGCGCGGGCGGGGACGCGGCGGATAACGCAGTGCGCCAGTCGGATCGGACAGCCGCCCTTTATCGAGCCGCATTATCAACGATTCGGGGACCTTCTTGAGCAAATGGACATCGTGCGTCGCCACCACCACAGTCGTGCCAAGCCGGTTAAGCGCCTCGAACAGCCGTAGCAGCTTGATCGCCATCTCAGGATCAACGTTACCCGTTGGTTCGTCCGCGATCAGCATTTCGGGACGGTGGATCACCGCGCGGGCAATCGCCACGCGCTGTTGTTCGCCGCCCGAGAGCTGGGCGGGCTGCGCATGCATCCGTTCGGTCAGCCCGACCCATTCGAGCATATCGGCCACCGGCTTAGCGAGATCGCGCTCGGCCACCCCGGCCACGCGCAGTGGCAGCGCGACATTGTCAAACGCCGAGAGGTGCGCGACCAGACGGAAGTCTTGAAAAACGACACCAAAGCGGCGGCGAAAGCCGGGCAGCCGGTCACGCGGCAGGGTGATCGCGTCGGTCCCGAACATGCGGATCATCCCGCGTGATGGGCGCTGTGCAAGGTAGAGAAGCTTGAGCAGCGAGGTCTTGCCTGCGCCGCTCGCCCCAGTGAGAAAATAAAAGCTGCCCGGGAACAACGTGAACGAAACGTCGCTCAAGACCTCTCGGTCGGTACCATAACGCAGCCCGACGTTATCGAACTGGACAATTTCCCGGATCGCGGTGCTGGTCATTGTTTGGCGGAATGGTCCGGTTCGAGGGCGCGGCGCAAGGCCTGTTGCCCCGCAGGCGCGCTATAGCTGTCAATCCATGTGGAAAAAAGGGGATAGCCGCACCTGTCCGCAGCGCCAAGCCTTGTGGATGCGCGAGGGATGATGCTTAATGCGAGCACAACATGATTATCGCCTGTCCCGCCTGCGCCACGCGCTATGTCGTGCCTGACAGCGCCATTGGCGTTGAGGGAAGAACGGTACGCTGCGCAAAATGCCGTCATAGCTGGTTCCAGGACGGACCTGAACTCGCCGTACCGGTTGCGCCCGCCCCGGCGCCGGCTGAGCCCGCAGTGGTGCCAGCGCCGCCACCTGTACCCGCCGCGCCAGCCGACGAGCAGGACTGGGATCATCCGCCAGCAATCGCGCCCGAGCCGGAAGTCGCAGAAACGCAAGATCCCGGGCCGGTTTCCGCAGATTGGGACCAGCCCCAACCAGCGCAATGGAATGATACGCCTGCGGTTGAGAGCGAACCCGAACCACAGGTGCCAGCGCCGATCACCTACGGCGAGGACGACATTCCGCCGCCGCCGCCCGGTGCAGCGCCGCTTTCGGTCCAGGAGCCAGAACCTGAGGACGATTACTCGCGTTTTGCGCACGAGCCGCTGTTCCGCCCGCGCCGCAATCCGGCGCGGATGTGGACCCTTGCGGCGGCGCTGTTCGCGGTTGTCGCGCTGGGCGCAGTGGCCGCGACCGCATGGTTCGGGCTACCCAGCTGGATGCCGTTCGCGCACCCGCTGTTCGCCGAGGAGCAGCCCGGGCTGACACTTGACTTCCCGGCCAAGATGCAGGGTCAGCGGCCGCTTTCGGACCAGACCTGGTTCTTTGAGGCAAACGGGACTGTGACCAACGTTTCGCAGGCAGCGCGCAGCGTGCCAACGATCCTCGCCGTGCTGAAGGACGCGCGCGGCCGGATTGTATTCAGCGCCGAACTGCATTCGCCCAAGCGTGTACTTGCCCCGGGCGAAAGCGTCTCGATCAATGAGGCGCTGGTTTCGGTTCCAAAGGCGGCAGTAAAAGCCGAATACGGCTGGAAACCGGGCAGCTGATCATTCGAATTCGATAGTCATGAGTCCGCCAGCTGCCGTGCGGCGGTGCTGTTTCAGCGCCGTGACGCCGCTATCGTCGCGGGTTGTTTCAGCGCGCAGGATTTGCACCGTTGCGATCCCACCGACCCGCGGCCCTGACGGCGACGGCGCGCCTGTTGCCGGTGCCGCCATTACCAAAGCCTGGCTGGCCATAAAAAGGATCGCGCTGCTCATCCTTATGGTGAACGCCGCGTTTACTTTTACCGCAACCGCGCGATTGGCGGCGTCCCTGCACGGCACAGCATGGCCGGGGAAAATTAGCGGACTCTCCGCGCTTGCCCCGCCACCGCCGCTTTGCTAATGGCCCGCTCCTACCCCCCCGGGCGGCCCCCACTTACACAGGTGCCTCCCGTTGATTTAGCGGTCGTGGCGGAACTGGTAGACGCGCAACGTTGAGGTCGTTGTGGGCGAAAGCCCGTGGAAGTTCGAGTCTTCTCGACCGCACCAA
>JANYGB010000002.1 GCA_025359445.1 Sphingomonadaceae bacterium | reverse complement strand
TAGCCGAACATCACCATGATCGCTGTCAGGGAAAGCGAGAACAGCACCGCCGCGCGTTTATCGCGCAGCACCAGCGCAAGTCCGCCGAGCAGTCCGCCCACGGTCGCGGCGACATAAACCCAATTGTACCAGATCGGCAGTGCGGCGTAGTATTTGAGCGACCAGTCATCGACCGGTCCCATCGCGGCCGCGCCAAACCTGAGCTGGCTGTAGCAAGCGTAGCAGCCCATCGCCTCCCAAATCACCAGAACGATTGCTACGATCCGGAACCAGGCTGGCACTTTTAGTGCGTTGTTCATGGTGCTTCCCCTCCATGCAGACCCGGTAGCTTACCTTCCTTTGAGCTTGTGCCAATAGTGATTGCCTGAGAACCGGGCGATCGACTGGTCAGGTTGACCACAGCGCTTGACCGTGCCGAGCATCAGCGTCCAACACCTGATAATGTCCGCGTTTCTCCTTGCCCTGCTTGCCGCACTTGCCGCAGGTGTTGGTGCGCGCGACCAGCTGCTGGTGGCGTGGATGTCGGCCCGGTTCGGAGAAACGGCAGGCCCGGGGTTTGGTCTGCTCGTGACCGCGATCGGTGCCGCGTTGCTCAGCGCCGCGCTGGCCGGCTGGGCAGGGATGGTGGTGGCACCGCAACTCGCGCCGCCTGCGCGCGGCGTGCTGGTCGCAATGGCGCTGGGCCTTGCTGCGCTCGAACTGTTGCTGCTGCGTCTTGGCCGCCGTCCATCCGAGCCGACCGCCTCGTTGGGCGCGCTTGGTCTGGTGTTGCTCGCGCAAGAGCTAACCGATGCAGCGCGGCTGTTGGTGTTTGCGCTGGCGGCAAGCAGCCCGGCGCCGCAATTGGCAGTGCTCGGCGGCATGCTCGGGTGCGCGGGCACCGCAGTGCTGGGCTGGAGCGGCGGCGACAGGCTCTGCGCATTACCGCTGCGCCGGATCCGCGCCGGGCTGGGCTTGGTGCTCGCCGGGATCGTGATTTATTTGGTCAGTTGAAGAGGACCGTACCCGATGCCCGTTTCCCCGGACATTGGCAGGTGGTAGGACAAATACATGAAGCACATCACGATCACGCCGGGCGCCAGCGACGCAGACATTGCGCAGTGGCTTGAAGCGCACTTGTCGCGGGCGCTCGCTTCCTCCCCTGGACCAATCGCGATCACCATTCCGGGCGGATCTACCCCGTTCCCTATCCTCGCCGGGCTGCACGGCAGCGCGCTTGATTGGGCGCGCATCACAGTCTGGCCCGGCGACGACCGGATTGTTCCCGAGGATCACCCGGCAAGCAACGTGGGGAAAATCCGCGCCGCGCTCGAACCGCTTGGTGCGGCGGTGCAGGCGTTGACCGAGCATGCCCGGCCGCCGCATTTTGCGCTGACCTGGCTCGGTATGGGCGGCGACGGGCATATTGCATCGCTGTTTCCCAATACCGATCCGCAGGTCTGTGATCCGAAAACAGTACGGCGCATCACCCCCGATCCGCTCCCGGCCGAAGCCCCGTTTGACCGGATCAGCCTGACCATCCCGGCGCTGCTTGACACTGACCTGGTGCTGTTCGTCATTCGCGGGGCTGACAAAGCTGCGCTGTTCGCGGCGGCGGCGCACGGCTACAACGACCTGCCAGTAGCGCGGTTTCTCCATGCGGCGCGAAAACCGGTGACATGCTTCACCTGATCCCCGCACCGCTGCACCGCCTGGCCTTGCGCGCGGCACATGGCATCCGGCGGCGTTGGTGGCGGATTGCGCGGGTGCGGCTCGAAGGGTGCCGCGTGCTCGCCTTCGACTCCGCCGGCCGGGTGCTGCTGATCCGCCACTCTTATGGCACCGGCAACTGGTTGCTGCCCGGGGGCGGAATCGCCCGGGGCGAAGCGCCACTGCGCGCAGCGCAGCGCGAGCTGGCCGAAGAAACGGGTCTGGTGCTGATCGGATCGCGCTGTCTCGCGGTGATCGACGAGCCGCTCTACGGCACGATCAACCGGGTTCACCTCTACGCCGGAACCGGGCAAGGCACCGTGTGCTGCGACGGGCGCGAGGTGATTGAAGCGCGGTTCTTTGTACCCGGCAACTGGCCAGACAACTTGTCACCGCAGTTCGCCCGGCAAGTCGCGGGATGGATCGAGCTGGCAGTTGCCTGACGCAAAGCGGCCCGAGGCATCGCTGCCCCGGGCCGCTCGATAACAGGAGGAGTTACTTGCCAGCTTTGGCGTCGGCGACCACTTGCACCGCTGCTTCGCCCAGCGAGTTGCACCGCGGCACTTCGGTTTTGATAAAATCGTCGTTCTTGGTTTTGTCACCCAGCACGGCGATGATCACGTTAACTTCCTTCGACGTATCGTCGAGCACCACTTTGGCTTCCTTGCTCGAGCCGACAGCAGCAATCACCTGCAGTGCTTGCGCCTGGTTGTTGTAAGTTGCGATCTTGTCCTTGTCCTTAATATCACCGCCATCGAGGCTGAACACCCCGGCAATGACCTGATTGGTCGCCGCGCAGTGAATCAGGTCTTCGTACTTAAGCTTGTCGTCCGCGCTCGACATGGCCGGCAACGAAAGGACGACAAGTGCGGCGGCGGCGGCTGCAAATTTGAATTTCATTTTGATTGTCCCCTATTGAAGCGGCCCGGGTGTGAACCCTGATCGCATTGATTATGTTCCATTCGCTGGCCGCAAATTTACAGGAAACCGCAAATTTCGCGGACCTGCTGGGCTTGTTCGGCTTTCCAGAAACTGAACGGGCAACCCGCAGATCTGGACTGCTCCGGGACAAGCGTGCGCGCCAATTTGCCTGTCACTCCCAACACGGCCAATTAATACAGATTGGCCAAGCAATTACTTGCAAAAAAGCGACAGCCGGCAGCGCGGGTTGGTAACCCGCTGATTTCAGAACGGCAGTGAGCCCTGACTGGCCCCTATCTGGGTCAGGCCCTGCTCGGACTCGTCGTCAAGCGCGGAGAGCGTCAGCCCGACCAACCGCACCGGCTGCGCCAGGGGCAACACTTCATCGAGCAAGGCATGGCCGATTGCCTCAAATTCGGCCTTGCTTGCCACCGTGCTGGGCAACGAACGCGCGCGGGTCAGTTGGCTGAAATCACCGTGTTTCAGCTTGAGCGTGACAGTGCGGCCATGGCTTCCCGACTTTTCGATTCGCGTCCATGTCAGCTCGATAATCCGCGCCAGCACCTTGCGCAACGCCGAGCCCGATGAAATATCCTTGTCGAGCGTGCGTTCGGTTCCGACTGATTTGCGCGCGCGGCCCGCTTTGACCCGGCGCAGGTCGATGCCGCGTGCGGCGCGGTAGAGGTAATCGGCCTGCGCCCCGAAATGCCCCCTTAGGAAGGCGATGTCGCAAGCCGTGAGGTCAGCCCCGGTCTCGATCCCCAGTCCCGCCATCTTCTCGGCGCCGCGCGGTCCGATGCCGAAGAAGCGCCGCACCGGCAGGCCTTGAGCGAACTGTGCGCCCTCGCCAGGGCGGATCACGCACAGGCCATCGGGCTTGTGCTGGTCACTCGCCAGCTTGGCGAGGAACTTGTTGTATGACACTCCGGCGCTGGCGGTAAGCCCGGTCTCGGCCTTGATCCGCGCCCGGATCAGCTCGGCGATCCGCACTGCCGAGCCGATCCCTTTCAAATCCTCGGTCACGTCAAGAAACGCTTCATCAAGGCTGAGCGGTTCGACGTGCGGGGTATAATCGAGGAAGATGTCGCGGATCTGGTGCGAAACCTGAGTGTAAACGGCAAAGCGCGGCGGGCGGAAGATCAGGCCCGGGCACAGCCGCCGCGCGGTGGCCGATGGCATCGCCGAGCGGCAACCGAACTTGCGCGCTTCATAGCTGCAAGTGGTTAGCACGCCCCTTGGCCCGGAGCCGCCGACCGCGATCGGCAGTCCGCGCAGTGCGGGTTCGTCGCGCTGCTCGACGCTGGCGTAGAAGGCGTCCATATCGACGTGGATGATCTTGCGCAGCCCGCTGGCCTCCTCGGCGGAATCGTCTGCGGGGCTGGCGGTTGCGGACATCGCGGCACGATAGCGCTATTTGGCCGCATACGAAAAGAACTGGCATGTCGCAGCGCTAATTGCCATTGGCACCCCATGCCTCAGCGCGATCCCACGAGTGCCGGTTATGGTGCCGGTCCCGGCGAGTTCATCGCGTTGATGGCGATGACCATGGCGCTGCAGGCAATGTGTATCGATGCGATGCTGCCCGCGCTGGGCCAGATCGCCGCCGAGCTCAATGTAGCCGATCCTAATCGGCGCCAGCTGGTGGTCGGGGTGTTCCTGTTCGCCGCCGGCATTGGCTCACTGCTGCCCGGCGCGTTGGCAGACCGTTATGGCCGCCGCCCGGTGCTATTCGGCTGTTTTGCCGGATATATCGTGCTGTCGCTGGCCTGTGCCTTGGTCCACGATTTCACCGGACTGCTGGTCTTGCGCGCGATCCAGGCGCTGTTCTCGGCGGGCCTCGCGGTGCTGCCCAGCGCGATTATCCGTGACCGATTCAGCGGTGATGCGATGGCGAAGATGATGTCGACTATCTCGGTGGTGTTCATGATCGTGCCGATGCTCGCGCCGACTTTCGGCCAGGCCGTGCTGCTCGTCGCAGGGTGGCGCTGGATCTTTGGCGGGATGGCAGCGATGGCGCTTGCGGTTGGCATCTGGGCCTATTTGCGGCTGCCCGAAACCTTGCATCCCGACTATCGCCAACCGATCAAGCCCAGGGCAATCGCGCGCAATATGTTCGCGGCGGCGAGCGACCGCGGCGCGATGGGTTATGTGCTGGGCGGGGCGCTGCTGATCGGCGGATTGTTCGGGTATATCAACTCATCCCAGCAACTGATCGGAGAACATTTTGGCGCGGGCGACCGGTTCCCCCTGATGTTCGCGATCATGGCTGCGGGGATCGCGGTTGCCAACCTCACGAATTCGCGAATCGTTGAACGATTCGGTGCGCGCCGGGTCAGCCACGCCGCGCTGCTGGTGTTCATCGCAGTCGCCGCCGCGCAGGTCTGGCTGTCGCACCAGCCCAATGAGACGCTTTGGCAATTCATCCCGCTGATGACGCTCAACTGCGCAATGATCGGGTTCACCGGGGCCAATTTCGGTTCAATCGCGCTGCAGCCGTTTGCACGCACCGCCGGGGCGGCTTCGTCGTTGCAGGCGTTTCTGCGGATGGCTTGCGGCTCGGCCTTAGGGGCGTTCGTCGGGCAAGCTTACAATGGTACTGCGCAGCCGCTGTCTTGGGCACTTCTGCTCAGCGGCCTGGCTGCGCTCGGGCTGGTTCTGTACAGTGAGAACGGCCGCCTGTTCCGCCGCCTGACCCCGCCGGGTGCGGCGCGGCCGGTGCCGGATGCGGTGCATTAGGGCAGGCGAGCGATGGACCAGCTTTTCGATCTTGCGGTAATCGGCGGCGGCGTGAACGGCGCGGGGATCGCGCGCGATGCCGCCGGGCGCGGGGCGAAAGTGCTGCTGCTTGAAGCGGGCGACCTGGCGCAAGGCACGTCATCCGCATCCACAAAACTGATCCACGGCGGGCTGCGCTATCTCGAACATTACGAGTTCGGTCTGGTCCGCGAAAGCCTGAGCGAGCGTGAGGCGCTCTGGGCCATCGCCCCGCACATCATCCACCCGATGCGCTTTGTGCTGCCTTATGTCGCGGGCCTGCGCCCGCGCTGGCTGCTCCGGCTGGGGCTGTTCCTTTACGATCATATCGGCGGGCGCAAGCGCTTGCCCGCAACCCGCACAATCGATCTCAAACGCCACCCGGCCGGCCTGCCGCTCAAGCCCTGGTTTGGCACTGGGTTCGAATACTCGGACGGCTGGGTCGATGATGCCCGGCTGGTGCTGCTCAACGCCAAGGATGCCGCCGAACGCGGGGCCGAGGTGCGCACCCGGACCAAAGTGACCGGGGCCAAGCGGGTGGGCGAGGTCTGGGAGATCGCCACCAGCGGCGGATTTTTCCGCGCCAAGGCTTTGGTCAACGCCGCCGGTCCGCAAGTCCTTGCGGTCGAAAATTCGCTCGGCGATGCGCCCGAATACGGCATGCGGCTGGTGCGCGGCAGCCACATCGTGGTGCGCAAATTGTTCGATCATCCTTACGCCTACTTCTTCCAGCTCGCCGACGGACGGATCTTCTTCGCGATCCCCTACGAGCGCGACTTTACCCTGATCGGGACGACCGACCGCGATCAGGCGCCTGGTGATCCGATCAAAGCCAGCGACGAGGAAATTGCCTATTTGTGCGAAGGCGCGAACACCTATTTCAAGACCGCGATCATCCCCGCGGACGTGGTCTGGACCTATTCCGGAGTGCGCCCGCTGGTCGACGACGGTTCGGGCAAGCCCGAGGCAGCGACGCGGGGCTACCGGCTCGAATTGTCGGAAGGCGGGCAGGGTGCGCCCTTGCTCAGCGTCTATGGCGGCAAGATCACTACGTACCGGCATCTGGCGGAGGAGGCGGTAGATTTGATGGCACCGCGACTTCCGGCGCTGTCGGGCAAGCCCTGGACCCGCAGCGCCGCGTTGCCCGGCGGCGATTTTGCGATCGACGGCCTGGAGGCGCTAATGGTGGGGTTAGCGGCGGATTATCCGTTCCTCGCCGCTCACGACATCGACCGGATTGCGCGGGCTTACGGCACCCGCGCGCGGGTATGGCTCGGCGAAGCGCAAGGCTGGCAGGCCTTGGGGCGCGATTTTGGCGGCGGTTTGAGCGCAGCGGAAGTCGATTACCTGCGCGCCGAGGAATGGGCAGTCAGCGCGGACGACGTATTGTGGCGGCGGAGCAAGCTGGGGTTGCGGCTTGATGCCGGGCAGCAGTCGGCGCTGGCGGATTATCTCTCGTCATCCCGGGCTTGACCCGGGATCGCTGGCCGAATCAGCGCGCGCTCTCGTCAAGACGCCAGCGGTCCCGGTTCAAGCCCGGGACGACGCGCTAAACCGCCCCCAAACTCCGCCACGCCAGCTCCGCAAACTCGCACAGCAACGGCCGGGTATCCCTCGGGTCGATAATATCCTCGATCCCGAACTTCTCGGCGGTGCGGAACGGGCTGCGCAGCAGGTTCAATCGGTCGCGGATTTCCTCCAGCCGCGCCGCCGGATCCTCGGCTGCCTCGATCTCGCTTTTGTAGGCAACCTCGATCCCGCCTTCGATCGGCAGGCTGCCCCAGTCGCCGCTGGGCCAGGCAAAGCGGTACTGGAAGGCATCGGCGTTGCTCATCGCGCTGCCTGCAATCCCGTAAGCCCGGCGCACCACCACGCAGCACAGCGGAATGGTCGCGGCGTAAATCGCGTTCATCGCCTGCACGCCATAGCGGATCGTGCCGGCGGTCTCGGCGGCATTGCCGATCATGAAGCCGGGGTTGTCGACCAGGTGGACCACCGGCAAGCGGAACTGGTCGGCCAGTTTGATGAACCGTTCGACCTTTTCGCTGGTTTTGGCCTCCCACGATCCGCCCAGGAAGCTGGGGTCCGAAGCCAGCACCGCGACCGGCCAGCCATCCAATCGCGCGAACGCGGTAATCGCCGCGCGGCCCCATTGCTTGCCCATCTCGAAGCAGCTGCCCGTGTCGAACACCGCCTCCAGCACCCGGCGCATCGAATAGACCTGCTTGGCCTCGCGTGGGACGAGGTCGATCAGGAACTCTTCGCGGCGGTCGGTAGGGTCGGTGTTGGCGGCACGGGCGGCGAGTGCGCCTTTGTGGCTGGGCAGGTACGAGAGGAACCGCCGCGCGGTGGCGAAGGCCTCGGCCTCGCTCGCAACTTCCTCATCGACCACGCCGTTACGGGTGTGGATGTCGCTGCCGCCCAGGCTCTCCTTGTCGCTCTTCTCGCCAATCGCCTCAACCACTGCGGGCCCTGCGGCGAACAGTTGCGACAGCCCCTTGACCATGATCGAATAATGGCTCGCCGCGACCCGCGCAGCGCCAAGCCCGGCGGTCGGCCCGAGTGCGAGCGCGACCACCGGAACCACGGCCAGGTTGCGCACCACATCGCCCCACATATGCACTGCGGGAATGTACGTCGCGCCGATCGTTTCTAGCGTCTTGACCGAACCGCCGCCGCCGGTGCCGTCGATCATCCGGATCAGCGGGATTTTGAGGGTGTAGGCCATCTGCTCGCACTGCGCGAACTTGCGCCCGATCGCCGCGTCCGCAGCACCACCGCGCACGGTGAAATCGTCCGCGCTGGCCACCACCGGGCGCCCCTCGATATTGGCGCGTCCGAAAATCAGGTTGGACGCGGCGAGGTTCAGCAGCTTGCCATCCGCATCGTAAGTGCCGGTCCCGGCGATCTTGCCGATCTCGCGAAAGCTGCCCGGATCGACCAGGCCATTGATGCGCGTCCGCGCATCGAGCTTGCCCCGGCCATGCTGCCGCGCGACTTTGTCCGCGCCGCCCATTTGCTCGGCGAGCTTTTCGCGCGCGCGGAGTTCGTCGATTTCAAGCTGCCAGGTCATCTGCTCCCCTTCCCTTGAGGGAAGGGGTCGGGGGATGGGTGTACGACACCCGCGACCGCAGAACCCCCACGCCCGGCTCCTCCCCACGGGGAGGGGAGATTCATGCCACTTCTCCAGCTACGGGATCAATCCGCGCCAGCAGCGCCTCGACCTGCACTTGCGCCCCGGCCACCGCGTTCAGTTCCGCCACCGTCCCATCGAACGGCGCGACCAGGCTGTGCTCCATCTTCATCGCCTCAAGCGTGAGCAGCTTCTGGCCCTTGGTCACCGCATCCCCCGCCGCCACCTCGACGGCGATGATCTTGCCCGGCATGGGCGAGAGGATGTCGCCGTCGTGGGCGGAGTGGTGAGTGCCGCCGTCGAATCGGAAGGGCGATGCTCGAAAGGTCGCGCCGGCTTCGAATGCAGTGATGTTGCCGACCGAGTCCTGATAGACCGACGGGCGCTCCCATCCTGCGTCAAGCAATTCGTCTTCGCTCATGACGAGGTCGACCGTTTCGGCTAAACCGTCGAGAAGAATTTTGACTGAACTAGCGGCGTCCCGGTTCAGACGAAATCCCCGTAGTGCTAGCGCACTCGGTTTACCTGTTTCCGGATCGCAACAGATAACGTCTGCGATAATCTGCTTAAGTTCTTCTGTCGCCGTGGGTGGTTCAGTGAGCGCTTCCAGATTGTTACCAATGAAACTCGTTGTGATCTTGCCGAGCTCGAATTCCGGATTGGCCAGCGCGCGCGCCAGGAACCAGGCATTGGTCCTTACCGGGCTGCATTCAACCGCCTCGCAGGCAAGAGCGAGCTTGCTGAGCCCTTCCTCGCGGGTTGCGCCGTGGCAGACCAGCTTGGCGATCATTGGATCGTAGAACGGTGAGACAGCGTCACCTTCGGCGACCCCGGTTTCAACGCGGTCGCACTCCTCAAGCGAAAGCAAGGTGAGCGGTCCGGTACTCGGCAAAAACCCTTTCGCCGGATCCTCGGCATAGAGCCTTGCTTCCATCGCCCAGCCGTTGATGCTCAGCTCATCCTGCCGCTTGGGCAACAGCTCACCCGCCGCGACGCGCAACTGCCACTCGACCAGATCGACCCCGGTGATTTCCTCGGTGACCGGATGCTCGACTTGCAGCCGGGTGTTCATTTCCATGAACCAGATGCGGTCGGCGCGCAGGCCTTCCGAGGCATCGGCGATGAATTCGATCGTGCCGGCGCCTTCGTAATCCACCGCCTTGGCCGCTTTCACCGCGGCGGCGCACAGCGCCTCGCGGGTCGCTTCGTCCATCCCCGGCGCGGGGGCTTCCTCGATTACCTTCTGGTGGCGGCGCTGGAGGCTGCAATCGCGTTCGAACAGGTGGACGACATTGCCGTGGCTGTCGCCGAACACCTGCACCTCGATATGGCGCGGGCGCTGGATGTATTTCTCGATCAGCACGTGGGCATTGCCGAACGAGCTGGCCGCCTCGCGCTGGCATGAAATGAGCGCATCGGCGAAATCGCTCGCCACCTCGACCAGCCGCATGCCCTTGCCCCCGCCGCCCGCGACCGCCTTGATCAGAACCGGATAGCCGATCTTGGCGGCTTCCTTGGCGAGGTTCGCAGGGTCCTGATTCGCGCCGAGATAACCCGGGGTCACCGGCACCCCCGCCGCTTCCATCAGCGCCTTGGCCGCGTCCTTCAATCCCATCGCAGTGATGCTCGCGGGTTTGGGCCCGACCCAGATCAGCCCGGTGTCGATCACGCTTTGCGCAAATTCGGCGTTCTCGGAGAGGAAGCCGTAGCCCGGATGGATCGCTTCCGCCCCGGTGGCCTTGGCCGCGGCAATGATCTTGGCGCCAACCAGATAGCTTTCGCGCGCCGGTGACGGACCGATATGCACCGCCTCATCGGCCTGCCGCACGTGCAGCGCCTTGGCGTCCGCATCGGAATAGACCGCGACGGTGCGGATCCCCATGGCCCTTGCGGTGCGGATGATCCGGCAGGCGATTTCGCCGCGGTTGGCAATCAGGAGTGAGGAAAACATCGCGCATTGGCTAAAGCGGTTCCGCCGCCGCCGCAATGGCCCTTGCAACGCAGGCGCGCGCTGACTAGAGCGGCGCGCGAACGCACAGGTGCATTTCCCAACGGGGCTTATCGGATGGCAGACCGCTTTAACACCATCGCTGGCTGGACGCTGTTTTCAGGCATCGTCGCGCTCGGACTGTCGAGCGTCGCCGGGCACTATTTCGAAGCTGGCAAGTTCGAGAAGCCCGAAAAGGCCGGATACAAGATCGCCGGTGTCTCGGACGATGAGGAAAAGGGTGGCGGCGCGGCTGCGGCTCCGTTCGAATCATTCCTCGCCACGGCTGATGTCGCCAAGGGCGAAGCCAGCTTTAAAAAGTGCACGAGCTGCCACAGCATCGATCAGGGCGGCGCCAACGGGCAGGGCCCGAACCTGTACGCCATCCTGGGAGACGGGATTGCGCAGGGCCGCGGCGGGTTTGCGTTCTCCGACGCGCTCAAGGCCAAGGGCGGCAAGTGGGACTGGGCTAGCCTGAACTCATGGCTCGAAGCCCCCAGCGCCTTCGCCAGCGGCACCAAGATGAGCTTTGCCGGGCTGACCGACCCGCAAGAACGCGCCAACGTCATGGCGTATTTGAATTCCAAGGGCTCCAACCTGCCGCTGCCGGCGGTGCCTGCAGCTCCGGCGGCTGGTGCTGCGGCACCCGCAGTGGCGCTGGTTGGCGATGCCGCCAAGGGCCAGAAGAGCTTCGCCAAGTGCGGCTCGTGCCACACCATCGCGCCGGGCGGCCCCAACGGCCAGGGCCCTAACCTTGCAGGCATCTTCGGCGATAAAAAGGGTGAAGGCCGCGGCGGCTTTGCCTTCTCCGACGGGCTCAAGGCCAAGGGCGGCGTGTGGGACGAGGCCAGCCTCGATGCCTGGCTGACCAACCCCAGCGGTTATGTTCCGGGCACCAAGATGAGCTTTGTCGGCCTCAGCGATGCGCAGGAACGCGCCAACGTCATTGCCTATCTGAAGACCGCGAAGTAGGCTTTCCAGAATTACGAATTTGAAGGGCGGGGCCGCAAGGCTCCGTCCGTCGCTTTTTTGGCACGGCGCATTGGCAGTGTTTTAACTCCCCGTGCCGCATAGTCGCTCCCGCCACGTACGCACGGGAACGTTCTAGAACATGTCACGCATAGGTTTCAATCTGCTGCTCACCGGCGGCGTGGTCGTAATCGGACTGACCATGATGGCGGTGCAGAAGATCGACCATTTTTTGAATTACGTCGCGGTCGATGCGACGGTCACTGGCGTGGAAAGTACCTGCTACCTGAAGCACGAGGAAAGCGGGGTGCTGACCAAGACCACGCGCACCACCGACACGCTGCCATGCGCCAAGGCCGAAGCGCTGCACGCCAACCATCCCGATTATGCCGGCATGGAGGTCAAAGGCACGGTCAAGATAGAATTCGCATACACCTCACCAGCGGACAGTTCGCGCCAGGTCGGATTGCTTAATTACGCTTACGAGGATCATCCGCTGGTCGCGCAGCTTCACCGTGGCATCGATCTGCCGATTCTGGCGAGCAAACGCGATGCCGCCAAGGTCGCTCAGGATTACGATCGGCTTAACTGACCGCAGCCAGGTTCACCCCTTGAACCCCTGCGCGATCACGTACCATTCGGACGAATCCTTGCGGCTCGATGGCGGCTTGGCGTGTTTGACTGTGGTGAAGTGCTTCTTCAGCAGCGTCAGCAGTTCGGCATCGGTCCCGCCCGCCAGCACCTTGGCGATGAACGCGCCGCCGGGGGCCAATTGCTCGATCGCAAAGTGCGCCCCCGCCTCGACCAGCCCCATCGTGCGCAAGTGATCGGTCTGTTTGTGGCCGACGGTGTTGGCGGCCATGTCCGACACCACCAGATCGGGCGCGCCGCCCAGCGCCTCGATCAGCGCGGCCGGGGCGGCATCGGCCATGAAATCCATTTCAAAGATCGTCACGCCTTCGATCGCATCGGTCGGCAACAGGTCGATCCCGACGACCGTTGCACCCGGCGCGCGCTGGCGCACCACCTGGCTCCAGCCGCCCGGCGCGATGCCCAGATCGACGACGCGCTGGACGCGCTTGAGCAAGGCGTACTTGTCATCGAGTTCGAGCAATTTGAACGCAGCGCGGCTGCGCCAACCGTCGGCCTTGGCCTGACGGACATAGGGATCGTTCAATTGCCGGGTCAGCCAGCGCGCGCTGCTGGCCGAACGGTTCTTGCCGGTCTTGAGCCGCTCAGGGCCTTTGCCTGAACCTCTCATATCTGCCCCCGGCGCGCATTGCGCAGCGCGGCGCGGCTTTTGTCGCCCGCACCGCCTGCGGCCATCATCGAGCGAAGGATGCCCTCGCGGATGCCGCGATCGGCGACGCCGAGGCGGTCAGCCGGCCACAGCGCGAAGATCGTCTGAAGGATCGCGCAGCCCGCCACTACCAGGTCGGCGCGCTCGCGCCCGATGCACGGTTGCGCGCAGCGCTCGGCGGGCGACATCAGTGCGAGCCGGTGACACAGTTGGCTCATTTCTCCGGACGACATAATCAGGCCATCGACCGCTTGGCGATCGTATTGCGGCAACCCCAGATGCAGGCTCGCAAGCGTCGTCACCGTGCCGCTGGTGCCGAGCAGCCGCAATGCCTCGCCCGGCGCGACCTTGGCCACAGCATCGCGCATCCGTTCGGCAAAAGGGGCAAGACTGTCCCGCACCAATTGGCACATCAGGTCATAGCGCACTGCCCGGCCCAGCGCATCGGCGGGCTCGGGCGGGCAGCTTTCGGTCAGCGAAACCACCCCCCACGGCACCGATTGCCAATCGTGGATTTGCGGCGGCATCCCGGCGCGGTTTTCGACCAGCACGAGCTCGGTCGAGCCGCCGCCGATGTCGAAAATGATCGCTGGGCCGTCGCCTTCTTCCAGCAGCAAGTGGCACCCCATTACCGCAAGGCGCGCTTCTTCCTTGGCGCTGATGATATCGAGCAGGATGCCGGTTTCCTGCGCCACCCGCGCGATGAATTCGCCGCCGTTGACCGCACGGCGGCAAGCTTCGGTGGCGACCGAGCGGGCCAGGTGGACGTTGCGGCGCTGCAATTTGTCGGCGCAGACTTTAAGCGCGCCGAGCGTCCGCTCCATCGCCGCATCGCTGAGCCGGCCGCTTTGGGCGAGCCCCTCGCCCAGCCGGACCACCCGGCTGAACGCATCGATCACGGTGAAGTGGTCGCCTGCAGGGCGCGCAATCAGCAAGCGGCAATTGTTGGTCCCAAGGTCGATCGCGGCAAAGGCTTGACGGTGGAACGGGATGTTTCGATTGGCGCCTTCGGCGCTGCCACTGGCGCTGTCCGATTGCCAGCCGGTGGCGACTGCGCCAGCGCGGGGCGTATCAGTATTGCTACGGCCACCGGGCCGGCGCGAGGGATCTTCCGAAAGCGGAACGGCAGCGGGCACTTGGCCTTGGCCGCTTGAAACGTCGCTTTCAGTCACCTCCAGTTCGCGCTGCACCGGCGGGGGATTGTCCGCCATGGCGATGTACACTCTTATCTTTATGCCTGCCTCACGCGGCAGGTACCTGAAGCCGGGAATAGCCCGGCGCGCCGCGCGGGGCAAGCGCGCTGTCCGCACCGCCTTGACGCGAGGTCCGCTCACACCTAGAGGCACCCGGCTGATTGCCCGATCCTCTAATGGTAAGAGAGCGGTCTCTGACACCGTCAATCAAGGTTCGAGTCCTTGTCGGGCATCCAGCTTTTCACGCAAACAGAAGCGCTAACTCACCCGCCTGAGGGGCGGGACGTTTCGGCTTTGACAGCTGCATTGCAACCCGCGACAAGGCGAGAATGACCGAAGAAACCCCCGAAAAACGCCTCAACCGCGGCCGTTTCTACAAGGCCGAGCAAGAAGCCTCATTCGTCGAATCGCACGTTGTTTCGACCCCGCAAACCCGCGATCCGGCCTACAAGCTGGCGTTCCGCGATACCGATTTCCTGCTGCGTCAGGAACTGCGGCCGGTGCGCTTTCAGCTCGAGCTGCTCAAGTGCGAGATGCTGCTCGAGGAGGCCGGGATCGGCTCGACGCTGGTGTGCTATGGCTCGGCGCGGATCCCTTCGCCCGAAATGGCCGAGGCGGCGTTGGCATCTGCAACCACCCCTGAACGCAAAGCGGTGGTTGAACGGCTGGTGGCCAACTCCAAATATTACGATCAGGCGCGTGAGCTGGCCCGGATTGCATCGAGCTGCGGCATTGTCGAAAAAGGTATGCGCCAGTTCGTGGTCTGCTCGGGAGGCGGGCCGTCGATCATGGAGGCCGCCAATCGCGGCGCGGTCGATGCCGGTGCGGAGACGATCGGGCTCAACATCGTGCTCCCGCACGAACAGGCCCCGAACGAATACGTCACCCCGCACCTCGCCTTCCAGTTCCACTATTTCGCGCTGCGCAAGATGCACTTCCTGCTCCGCGCCAAAGCGGTAGCAGTGTTCCCCGGCGGGTTCGGCACGCTCGATGAATTCATGGAGCTGCTGACGCTGATCCAGACCGGCAAGATGAAACCGATCCCGATCCTGCTGTTCGGCAAGGAGTTCTGGACCCGCGTGCTCAATTTCGAGGCGATGGCCGAAGAAGGCGTGATCAACCATGCGGATCTGGATTTGATCACCTGGGTCGAAAGCGCCGAGGAAGCCTGGGCCAAGATCGAGGAATTCTACGACCTGGATTGCTGAATGCCGCGCTAACCCCGCGCTTCGGCGTGGCCCAGCGGGCCGTTCCCTTCCCCAAACCCGGGTGCAGCGCGCAGCGCCGAGCGGACGAACAGCCGGGCACGGTCGACCGCTTCGGGCAGCGGGAGGCCTTTGGCGAGGTACGTCGCGATCGCGCTTGAGAGCGTGCAGCCGGTGCCGTGGGTGTGGCGGGTGTGGATGCGGGTGCCGGCCATGACCAGCGGGGCCTCGCCGGGGATCATCAACGCATCTTCAATCCGCTCGCCCTCGCTGTCACCGCCCTTGGCGAGGTAAGCAATCCCGCGCGCTGCCATCCCATCGTGCCCGCCCAGCGCAGCCAGTTCGGCGACATTGGGCGTGGTCAGCGTGGCGAGCTGCATCAATCGTTCGAAGGCTTCGATGGTTTCGGCGTCGGCCAGCGCCGCGCCGCTGGTCGCCACCATCACCGGATCGAACACCACCGGCACGTTTAGCGCGGCAATGCGGTCAGCTACCACCGCAGCAATCGCGGCTGAGCCGAGCATCCCGAGCTTGATCGCGTCGACCCCGATATCGCCGATGCAGGCGTCGATTTGCGCTGCGACCAGCTCGGGCGACAGCACCTCCACCGCGCTCACCCCAAGCGTGTTCTGCGCGGTGATCGCGGTGATCGCGCTCATCGCATAGCCGCCCAGCACGGTGATGGTCTTGATGTCGGCCTGAATCCCCGCGCCGCCCGAACTGTCCGACCCGGCGATGGAAAGGATGCGGGGAATTCGTCGACCCGGGCTTGACCCGGGGCCGCTGGCCGCATCATTTAAAGCTTGCGTCATGTCTCCAGCGGTCCCGGGTCAAGCCCGGGACGACGAAGGATTAAACTTCCGCACCGCCGACGCCGGATGCTTCGCGAGCAGCGCCGCCGCCCGCGCCGGCCGGTCGAGCAATTCGCCGCTGCAATTGGGGCAGCGTTCATCGAGCTGGTCGGCGCAGGTCGCGCAGAAGGTGCATTCGAAGCTGCAAATGAACGCGCCGGGGGCCTGCGCCGGCAGATCGGTACCGCAGCGTTCGCAATCGGGGCGCATTTCCAGGCTCATGCTGCCGCCTCCTGCACCGCCGCGCAGATCGCGCCGACCACCGCTTCAACCTCCCCCGCATCGTCGCCTTCGGCCATGACGCGGATCACCGGCTCGGTGCCAGATGGGCGGATCACCAACCGCCCGCGCCCGGCAAGTTGCGCCTCAGCCTCGGCGATCACCGCTTGCACTTTGGCATCTTCCAACGGCTTTCCGCCCGCAAACCGCACATTCCTGAGCAGTTGCGGGACCGGATCGAACAGGTGGAGCAGCTCGCTTGCTGCCTTACCCGATTTGACCAGCGCGGCGAGTACTTGCAGCGCCGCAATCGTGCCGTCGCCGGTGGTCGCATGGTCAAGCAGGATGATGTGGCCCGATTGTTCGCCGCCCACGTTGAACCCGCCCGATTTCATCTTTTCGAGCACATGGCGGTCCCCCACCTTGGTCCGCTCAAGGCTCAATCCGCGCCCTTGGAGATAGCGTTCGAGCCCCAGGTTGGACATCACCGTGGCGACCACGCCGCCGCCGCGCAGCTTGCCTTGATCGGCCAGCGTGGTCCCGATCAAGGCCATCAGCTGGTCGCCGTCAACCGTCTGGCCGCGCTCGTCAACCACGATCAGCCGGTCGGCATCACCGTCAAGCGCGATCCCGATGTGCGCGCCGCTGGCAACCACCGTCTCGCTGACCAGGCCAAGACTGGTCGAGCCGCACTTGTCATTGATGTTGGTGCCATTGGGAGTGACCCCGACGGTGATCACTTCTGCACCAAGCTCCCATACCGCCGAGGGAGCGACCTGGTAAGCCGCGCCATTGGCGCAATCGACCACGATCTTGAGCCCGTCGAGCCGCACGTCATCGGGCAGCGAGCCCTTGACCGCGTGGATATAGCGCCCGCGGGCATCCTCGATCCGCCGCGCCCGGCCGATCTCAGCCGCTGGCGCAAGCGGCAAGTCCTGGCTGAGCATCGCCTCGATCGCCAGCTCGTCGGCGTCGGACAGCTTGAACCCATCGGGGCCGAACAGCTTGATCCCGTTGTCCTGATAGGGGTTGTGGCTCGCTGAGATCATTACGCCCACGTCGGCGCGCAGCTCGCGGGTGAGCAGCGCGATTGCCGGGGTCGGCAGCGGGCCCAGCAGAACCACGTCCATGCCCACGCTGGTGAACCCGGCGACCAGTGCATTTTCGAGCATGTAGCCCGATAGCCGCGTATCCTTGCCGATCACGACCCGGTGGCGGTGTCGGCCGCGCAAGAAATGCGTGCCTGCGGCCTGACCCACTTTCATCGCGATTCCGGCGGTCATCACCCCCGCATTGGTCAGGCCGCGGATCCCGTCAGTGCCGAAATATTGCCGTCCCATAGCCCCAACAATCCTTAGCTGCCGCCAATGGCGCAATCGCAAATTGCCATGCCGCACCCGTGCGTTATTGTCACTCGGCAATCAATCGGGGAATGGCCATGGACGCGCAGCAATCAGCATCGGGTTACCCCGAGATCAAGGTTCCGGCCGCGCTCACCTTTGCGGCCTTGATCGCGGGATTTATCCTCGGCTCGATGCTGCGCGGGTCGGCGGCCGAAGGGCCGCTGCTGGCGATTGCCGAACCGGCGGGAACGCTGTGGTTGCGCGCGCTGCAGCTGACTATTCTGCCGCTGGTGATCGGGCTGGTTTATACCGGCATCTCGCAAACACTGGCGGCTGCGGGCGGAGGGCGGATTGCGCGCCGCGCGGTTACGCTGTTCTGTGTAGTCTTGATCGCCGGCGCAACCATGTCCGCGCTGCTCACGCTGGGGCTGCTCGGCGCATTTCCGATTCCGGCCAGTGCAGCAGCCGCGTTGAGCGGCGGCGCGGGCGACGCTGGCTCAGTGCCGGGCGTTGCGGAAATCCTGTCGGCAATGATGCCAGGGAATATCTTCGCCGCTGCTGCAGCAGGGGCAATGTTGCCGATGGTGTTGTTCGTCTCGCTGTTCGCGCTGGCCGCGACCAAGCTTGCCGAAGCGCCGCGCCGTTCGTTAGCAGTGCTGTTCGAAGGCGTGGCCGGGGCAATGATGGTCATAGTCGGCTGGGTGCTGATGCTGGCACCGATCGGCGTGTTCGGCCTGGCGATGTCATTGGGTGCCAAGATGGGCAGCGGCGCGATCGGCGCGCTGGCGCATTATATTCTGATTGTGAGTGCGGCGGGGCTGGTGGTGCTGCTGGCCGGCTACAGCGTGGCGCTGACGCTGGGCGGACAGAAGCTGGGAGCTTTTGCGCGAGCGATGCTACCGGTTCACGCGGTGGCGATTTCAACCCAGTCGTCGCTCGCTTGCCTCCCCGCAATGCTGGTGGCGACCCGCAAACTCGGGGTGCGCGAAGCAACCGCAGATTTCGTTCTGCCGCTGGCGGTGGCGATCTTCCGCGCCACCAGCCCGGCGATGAACCTGGCGGTGGCGATTTACGCCGCGCACCTGACCGGCACTCCGCTTACCCCGGTGACGCTGGCAGCGGGCGTGCTGGTCGCCTTTCTGGTTTCACTCAGCTCCGTCTCATTGCCCGGAACGATCAGCTTCGTTGTCTCGGTCGGGCCGGTTGCCATGGCGATGGGGGTCCCGGTCGCCCCGCTCGGGTTGCTGGTCGCAGTTGAAATGCTGCCCGATCTGATGCGCACCTTGGGCAACGTCACGATGGATGTCGCGGTAACTGCGGCGGTGGACAAGGGGAGCGACGGGGTGGGTTGATTGCCTTCACCGGCATCCCGGCCTGCGCCGGGGTGACGAGCAGGCGCGGCGCTAAAGCGCCTTCTCGTAAATCGAATATTCGCGGTTGAGGTGGCTGACGATGGCGTCGGCAATTGCCACCATGCCTTGGTTGTCCTCAAGGATCCAACCGATCTCGCCGCGGGTGAAGCCGTAGTGATCAACCGCGTTCCGGCGGATTTGCTCGATCATCATGAAAGCCAGCTGACTGGCGAGCCGCGATGACTGGTGTTCCTTCAGAACCCCCATCAACGGGACCCGGATCGTGCGGCCGCGAGGCTTGCGAAGCCACCACAGCAGCCGCACCCAGCCGAATGGCAGCAGCTTGCCGCGCACTTTCAGGATTACTTCGTTAAGATCGGGCAGGGTCAGCATGAAAGCGACCGGGCGGCCGTCGTATTCGGCGATCATGATCAGGTCTTCGCGTACCAGCGGCTTGAGCTTCCTTCCGGTGTGGGCAATTTCGGTTTCGGTGAACGGGACAAAGCCCCAGTTCTGCGACCAAGCATCGTTGAGGATATCGCAGATGATCTTGGCTTCGCGGCCGAAATGCTTGACCTCGACCTGACGAATGCGGATCCGCGCATTGCGCTCGCCCGATTGCACAATCCGCTGGATCAGCGGCGGGAACGCCTCGGTGATATCGACCTCGTAAGTCACCAGCGTCTTGGCAAGTGTATATCCGCTGCCTTCGATCCATGGCTGATAAACGGCATTGTCGTGACCCATCATCACCGTGGCGGGATGATCGTGGCCCTTGGTCAACAGGCCCGGCTCCTCCCACACCGACAGGCTGAGCGGCGCGAGGGCGCGGGTCATGCCCTGGCCGCGCAACCAGTCTTCGGCCGCTGCGATTAACGCCCGCGTAGTGTCTTCGTCGTCAGCCTCCAGCAGCCCCCAGTTACCGGTGCCCGGGCCCATGCCCTGTTCGGGCGGCTGAGCGAGCGCGAGGTGATCGATGTGCGCCGATATCCGCCCGACCACCGCATCGCCGCGCCGCGCCAGGAACAGCTGCATTGTGGCATGTTCAAAAAAGGGGTTCTTGCCCGGGGTCAGTAATTCAACCACTTCGCTGCGCAGCGGCGGGACCCAGTTGGGGTCTGACTGGTTAAGCCGATAAGCCAGATCGACAAATGCATTGAAGTCGGCCTTGTTACCGACCCTCGTCACCATTAACTCTGAATCTGCCACGATGCTGCCTTTGTTTACCTGCACAGAGCAGTGCATATGGTCCCCGCAGCTTGTCAAGCCGGGGCAATCTGGAATCAAGCCATGAGCGTTCTCGAAAAGATCAAGCCTGCCTCTGCAGTGCCATCCGTGCCCGACGATATGGAGATGCTGCGTGCTGCGGTTGAACTGACCCGCGACATTTCTGCCGCGCGGGCTGATATATACTGGCCGGACATGCTGCTGTCTGCGGCGCTGGGTTACGGCGCAATGGCGGGGGCAATTCTGGCGCCCAGCCTGCCGCTCGCGCTTGCCTGCGCGGCGGTAGCGGTGCTGGCGCTGTACCGCGCGTTGCTGTTTATTCACGAGCTTACTCACATCCACCGCACCGCGCTGCCGGGCTTTCGCACGGTATGGAACGCGCTTGTCGGTGTGCCACTGCTGACCCCCAGCTTCATGTACGAGAACGTCCACACACTGCACCACGCGCGGACCCGTTATGGCACCGCCGAGGATCCCGAGTACCTGCCGCTCGCCTTGATGAAGCCGTGGTCGCTGCCCGCGTTTATCCTGATTTCGGCCTTGTTGCCGATTGGCCTGCTGATCCGCGCCGCTCTGCTGGTGCCGCTCGGCGCGGTAGTCCCGCCACTGCGCAAGCTGCTTTGGGAACGTGCCTCGTCGCTGTCGATCAACCCCGATTTCCGCCGTCGCCCGCCCGAGGGTGATTTTGCGCGGATGGTCCATTGGCAGGAGTTCGGGACGTTTGTGTGGGCCTGGGCGCTGATCGCCAGTACGCAAGTGCTCGGCTGGCGTCCGCTGCTGGTCGCGCTGGCGGTGGTTTCGGCGACTGCCGTGTTCAACCAGATCCGTACCCTGGTGGCGCATCTGTGGGAAAACGACGGTGAGGCGATGACCGTCACCGCGCAGTACCTCGATTCGGTCAATGTCCCCCCGCCCGGGATCTGGTCGGAATTCTGGGCTCCGGTAGGCCTGCGCTATCACGCGCTGCACCACTTGTTGCCCTCGATGCCGTACCACTCGCTCGCCGAGGCGCACCGGCGGCTGGCGTCGCGGCTGGGAACCGGATCGACTTATGCGCTGGCGAACTATCCAGGGCTTTTTCCTCTGGTTGGGCGGCTTGCGCGGAGCACAATGCTGCGCGGGCGCTGAGGCCCTACTCCTCGGTCCGCACCAGCACCGTCTCACCGACCAGCACAAACAGCAGGAACGGTGCCCAGGCGGCGACCAGCGGAGCGTAGCCGCCGAAATTGCCCATCGCCAAGGCGGCGTTGTCGACCACGAAATAGGTGAAGCCCAGCGCCATCCCGGCGACCGCGCGGATCAGCAGCGTACCCGAGCGCGCCAGGCCAAACGCTGCGACCGAGCCCAACAGCGGCATCAGAACCGCTGAGAGCGGTGCAGCCAGCTTGTGCCACCACTTGGCTTCAAGTTCAGTAGTGCGGCGGCCCGAGGCCTTCATTGCGGCGATGGATTTGGACAGCTGAAAAATGTTCTGCCCGTCGGGATCGACCTTGGTCAGCCCCAGTTCGGCCGGGGTGACCTTTGGCGCGATCACCTGGCTGGGCAACTGGATTTGCGTGGTGGTGGCAACATCGAAGTGGGTAGGATTGTCCAGCCGCCAGCCGGGCGCGGCAAAGGTTGCGCGCGGGCTGCGAAGTTGCTCGGTAACCATGCCCGCACCGTCGCGGTGGTACCAGGTCACCCCGGTGAGCACGGCGCTAGCCCCGGTGCCGGTGACGGTCGCGGCGGCGAGCACATTGCTGCCGTCAGGGACGTAAACATTGCTGCGCACCCCGGTTTCGGTAGGCACCGGCTGGTATTTGAGCGCGGTCCACTGCTTGAGTTTGCCAGTCGCCGGGGCAACCACAGTCTCGTTGAAAGCCAGACTGAACAGCGAGACAACTGCGGCGGTAAGCAGCATCGGGGCAAGGATCTGATGCGCTGATAGCCCGCCCGCGCGCATTGCGATCACTTCGCTGTTCTGGTTGAGCGGAGTGAACGTAAACAGCGTTGCCAGCAGCACTGCATAAGGCAGGAACCGCGCGATCAGCTGGGGGACGTTGAGCGTGACATAGCGCCACAGCTCGGCTTGGCCGTTGCCTGGCACCGCCAGAATATCGCCGCTTTCAGAGAGCAGCTGAAGCGATTGCAGTACTACCACCAGCATAACCAGCACGCCCAGAATGCGGACGATGAACAGCCGCGCGAGGTACATCGTGAGAGTGCGCGAAGGGAACATGCCAGCGAGCATCAGGTGGCCACAACCGGATTGTTGCCGCCGCCGCGGTTCCACAGCTTGCGCACCCGTTTACCAAGATTGGCCGAGACCCGTTCAAGCGCGCCAATTGCTTGTCCGCCGGGGACGTAAGCGACCCGCCAGTACATCCACACGATCAGCGCCGCGAACAGCGCGAACGGCACCCACAGCACCAGCTCGGGCGGGAATCGGCCCTGCGCTGCGGCGGCCTGGCCGTATTCGTTGATCTTGTGATAGGCGACCACCATCAGGATCGAGAGGAAAACGCCGAGCGACGAGGTGGAGCGTTTGGGCGGTACCGCCAGCGCCACCGCGAGCAACGGCAGCAGCAGCATCATCACCACTTCGACCAGCCGGAAATTCAGGCTCGCGCGGGTTTCGTTCTTCAGTTGTTTGGGGGAAGTATCGGCCCACCCGATCTTGAGCAGTTCGGGCAGGATATATTCGCGCTGCTTGCCGCCGCGTTGACGGAACCGCTCGATCGCCGGCAAATCGATCGGCAAATCATGTCGCGAGAAGCTGAGCACCCGCGGCGCCATGCCCGGCTCATCCTGGATGATCTGGCCCTGAGTCAAACGCAGGATGATCGTATCGGGATAGTCTTTCAGCGCCAGAAATGTGCCTTCGCGCGCAGAAATGGTCGCGACTTGTCCCTTGGGCGAAGCGATCCGCGCGAATATTCCGGTCAGTTTGTGGCCGTTATCGTCCGATCGGTCAATCCGCAGCGCAACCTTGTCCTGCAAAGTCGTGAACTCGCCGACCTTGATCGAAGCCCCCAAAGCGCCCGAGCGCAGTTCAAAATCAAGCTGCTCGTAATAATAGCGCGCGAGCGGCTGGAGGTAGCCGACAATCGCCAGATTGAGCCCGGCGAGCACGATCGTCATGGCAAACGGCACCCGCAGCAGCCGCGTGTAGCTCAGCCCGACCGCGCGCATCACGTCGAGTTCGCTGGAGGTGGCGAGCTTGCGGAAAGCGAACAGGATGCCCAGCATCAGCCCGAGCGGGATCGCAAGACCGGCGTATTCGGGCAGCAAATTCGCCAGCATCTGAAACACGACCTTGATCGGGCCGCCCTGGTTGCCGACAAATTCAAACAATTTGAGCATCTTGTCGAGCATCATCAAGGACGCGGCGATCAGGAACACCGCCAGCATGGGCATGAGCACCAGCCGGAAGATGTAACGATCGATGGCGGGGATGAATTTCAAAATTGGCCTTGGCAATTGGCGGGGCGCTGGGAGGGCTGGCGCTTGCCATAACCGGCGCGGCAGAAAGGCGAAAGCGGAAACGGAGCGGCCCGGAAGCTGTGGCGTGCAGCCCGATAACGCCCTAGTCTGGCCGCTGTTCCCACGTAGGAAGGAATTGTTCTTGCCGGTAAGCGCAGCCAAGCCCGCCGAGCAGCACGCAATAGGCCGGATCGGCTGGCTCCGCGCTGCGGTGCTCGGTGCCAACGACGGGATCGTCTCGACCGCCAGCCTGATTGTCGGGGTCGCCGCGGCGGCTAGCGTTAAGCCGCAAGTGCTGGTCGCGGGAATCGCCGGGCTGGTCGCCGGCGCGTTGTCGATGGCCGCGGGAGAATATGTCTCGGTCTCGAGCCAGGCCGATACCGAAGCTGCCGATCTGGCGCGCGAGCGCGGCGAACACGCCACCCAGCCCGGATTTGAGCTTGAGGAACTGACCGAGATCTATCGCCTGCGCGGGCTGAACGATGAACTGGCCAAGCAGGTTGCCGTGGCGCTCACCGCGCACGACGCGCTGGGCGCGCACGCCCGCGACGAACTTGGCCTGGCCGAAATGCACCGCGCCAGGCCGTTGCAAGCGGCGATGGCCTCGGCGGCGACCTTCTCGGTGGGGGCGGCCTTGCCGCTGCTCGCTGCGGTGCTGCTGCCATTGCGCTCGATTCCGCTGGGTGCGTCGATCGGCTCGCTGCTGTTCCTGATACTGCTCGGCGCGATCGGCGCAAAGGCTGGCGGCGCGCCAATCCTGCGCGGAACGATCCGGGTGACGTTCTGGGGCGCGATCGCGATGGCCGCAACATACGCCATCGGCAGCCTGTTTGGTACGAGCGTGGGCTAGCGCGACTGGAATGCCGAGTGATTCAAATAATATGTCGGCGGCGTTTACGCCTTCTCCAGCGTGCATTGCAGCGGGTGGCTGTTCTGGCGGGCGAAGTCCATCACCTGATTGACCTTGGTTTCGGCGATTTCATATGTGAACACACCGCAGACGCCGACGCCTTTTTGGTGAACGTGCAGCATCACCCGGGTCGCCGCTTCAAGGTCCATCTGGAAAAATCGCTTGAGCACCATCACCACGAATTCCATCGGAGTGTAATCGTCGTTGAGCAGCAGCACTTTGAACTGGCTGGGTTTTTTGGGCTTGGTCCGGGTCTTGGTAGCGACGCCAATCTGGTCTTCTCCATCAACGTCACCGCCCTTGCGTTCGTCGCCAGCGGCGCGGGGTTTGGTCAAAGGCAAGGCGTTTACAGTCAGCATGGCAGCAAAATATCGTATCCCGGAGGCAAAGCACAAGGGCAGGTCCCGCACTTTACAGAAAACAGCTTAGCAAAAATGATCAGGGCCGGACAGCCTGAAGCTGTCCGGCCCTGATCTGACACGCGATCCGGCGGGGAGAGGGGGTGCCGGGCGCGCGAGCAGCGGCTCGCGATTAAGCGGCCTGCTTCACCTTTTCGACAGCCAGGCTGACGCGGGTCGAGATCGGCGCGAACGCATCACCCATCAGCTTGACCATAACTTCCGAATTCTTCGAAGTGGTCGCAACGGCAGCGTCAAAGTTGCGGCGCATCATTTCGCCCTGCAGCTTGAAGAAGTCAGCTGGCGATTTGACGGCGGCGATTTCCTTGACGTCGGCGGTCAACGTTTCGACGGCGCTCTTGCCTTCGGCGACATAGGCCCGGCCCATGTCCTGCAAACCAGCAGCGAGAATCTTGCCCGATTCGACCACGGCTTCAAGGTTGCCCTTGGTGAATTCGCCGTACTGACCCGCATAGGCTGACGTTTTTTCGAACGCGGCCTTGGTCCGGTCCTGCGCGGTGGCAACAACGTCCTTGAGCTTGGCGCTGTAATCTTCGGTGGTGGTCTTGGTCTTGTTCATGATCGTGTCCTTGAGCTTGATGAATGGGCTAGCCTTGGCCACCGCTTTGGCGGCAGTTGGCTTGACGACGGTTTTGAGCGCTGGCTTGGCCGGGACCTTTTTGGCAGCAACCTTCTTCACGGCGAGTTTCTTTGGAGCGGCCTTCTTGGGGGCAGCAACCTTTGCAGGAGGAGCAGAAGCTTTTGCGACCGGTGCTGCGACCGGAGCGGCAATCTTGGCCTCGGCCTTGGGAGCGGTATCGGCGGAAGCTTGCGCATAAGCCTTTTCGGCTGCGGCTTCGGCTTTCGCGACGTCGATCTTGGCTTCGATCCCGGCGGTGGGCGTAGTGGCCATTGTCATAATCCTTCGCATCCGGGTCCGCGCCGACCATCGGCACAGTCCATGTTGCAGTGCACCAAATAGTTATTGCAGCTGCGAAGTCAAGGATTATTGTGCAGTGCAGCATAAACCGGGGATTATGCTTGAGAACGAGGTACTTACCGCGCTTTGACGTAGCGCCCCGGGGCGTCCTCGATCACCGTGTCGCCCTTGCTGCCGGGCACACGCTTGCCTGCCGCGGGCACTTTCGCATTATCCTGGCGGTGGATCCAGCCGGCCCAGTACGGCCACCAGCTGCCCGGCGTTTCGCTTGCCCCGGCAATGAAATCGGCAAAGCTTTCGGCCGAGCCGTCATTGGTCCAATACTGGTATTTCTGCGCCGCCGGCGGGTTGACCACCCCGGCGATATGTCCCGATCCGGCGAGTACGAACGTCTTGTCCCCGCGCAAATGGTGCATCATCCGCCACACGCTTTCGGCGGGCGCGATATGGTCCTCGCGGCCCGCCTGAATGAAGGCCGGGGTTTCGATCAGAGTCAGGTCAATCGGGGTGCCGTCCGCTTCAAGCGCGTCGGGCACGACCAGCCGGTTGTCGCGGTACAGGTCTTTCAAATACGACATGTGCCACTTGGCCGGCAGGTTGGTTACATCGCCGTTCCAGTGGAGCAGATCGAACGCCGGGTAATCATCGCCCAGGAGGTAATTGTTGACCACGTAGTTCCAGATCAGGTCGGTCCCGCGCAGCAGGTTGAAGGTCGCCGCCATTATCCGGCCGTCAAGATAGCCCGCTTCCCCCGAAAGTTTTTCCACCCCTGCCAGCTGCTGGTCGTCGATGAACACCTTGAGCTCACCGCCCAGTTCGAAATCGACCTGCGCGGTGAAGAAGGTCGCGCTCTTTACCTTCGCCGCCTCGCCGCGCCGGGCGAGGATCGCCAAGGCGGCAGCGAGCGTGGTGCCCGCCACGCAATAGCCGATGGTGTGCACGGCCTCGACCCCGAGCCGCGCCCGGATCGTATCGACCGCATCGATCTCGGCGCGGATGTAATCGTCCCACATTGTCTCGGCCATCGAGGCATCGGCCGATTTCCACGACACCACGAACACGGAAAGCCCCTGATCGACCGCCCAGCGGATGAAGCTCTTCTGCGGGCTAAGATCGAGGATGTAGAACCGGTTGATCCACGGCGGAAAGATCACCAGCGGCACTTCGAGCACTTGATCGGTGGTCGGGGTGTACTGGATCAGCTGGTACAGCGGGGTTTCGTGCACGACTTTGCCCGGCGCGGTGGCGATGTTCTCACCCACCGTAAAGGCCTGCGGATCGACATGCGTCAGTTGCCCGCGTTGCAGATCGCCCAGCAAGTGCTGCATGCCTTTAACCAGGCTTTCGCCTTTGGTCGCGATAGCCTTTTCCATTACCAGTGGATTGGTCAGCGGGAAATTGGCCGGGCTGAGCATTTCCACCAAGGTACGCGCGGCAAAGCGCAGTTGCTCGGCGCGCGCAGCGTCCACAACGGGGGCGGCATCGGCCATGGCCATAACCTGTTCGGCGAGCATCAGGTAAGTCTGGTGAACCAGCGCGTAGAACGGCTGCGCGCGCCATTTGGGGTCTTTGAAGCGGCGGTCCTGGCGGGGCAGGGCGGGGGCCTCTGCGCCCGATGTGCCCGCCTTGGGGCCAATCCCGTATTGGCCGAGTACGCCTTCCCACAGTGCCAAGCTATCGTCCCACAGCTTCTTCTGGACCTCGGGTTGGACCAAGGGCAGTGCCTTCATCCAGCCTTGCATGATCGCGCCAAAGCCGCCGGGCTGGGTCAGCATGGCGGGCCACCCGGCGCTGGCGCTCGCCACTTGAGTCTGCTGGAATTCGAGCCACATCGCCTGCATCCGCTGCGCCACGCTGGTCCACTGCGTCAGGTCGCCCGCTGCCGGCGGGCTGAGCGCCGCTTCGCCGCCGGGCATGAACTGTGTGAACAGCTTTTGCGGAGCCTCGATCATCGCGGCGAAAATGTCAGCGGGGGCGGCGTCCTTGCTGGACCGGTCATTCATCGGGCAGGCTCCTGTGCGCGCGAGACGGGCTCCCGGCGGTTGGCAATTGCATCCTCTCCCGAAGTCACGCCGTGGCGCAAATCATCGCGCGGTGCAACGCGCATCGCCGATCCGTTTATATTCGCCGTGGAATTTGGGCATGTTGTCCGAGCGTCCCCCAAAATCGTGTCCGTCGCCGACATAGAGGTCGATCTCGCGTCCGCCGGGCCAGGATTCAGCTGGCGTTTCCCAGGTTTCGATTTGAACGTTCTTGGTGGCAGTGCCCCATTTGGCGTGGCCGCGCAGCTCGCCTTCCCCGTTGGCGTGCTTGGCCAGAAAGCGGAACAGCACCGCGCCGCAACTGGCCTTGTCGCCCACGCTCACTCCGCAGAAGTCCTTGCCGCACGGTGCGATGTCGATGGTCCGGTACATCCGCCCTTTGGCGGTCCACACCGGCTTGTCCTCGTTCACCGTCCAGCGTCCGTAATAGGGGCTTGGGGCACCGGCCATAGCCGGGACTGCTGCAAACAGCCCAATCGACAGCGCCGCGATGGAATGGAATAAGGCCTTCATGTCACTGTTCCCCTCAAGATCGGTACCGACTGCTCGCCCCGCTTGGTGGGCTGTGCGCTGGCTCGTCCTAGCAGCATTGGCGCTGTTTGTAATCCAGACTGCGCTGAAAGCGTTGCGCGCGCCGTGGCAGGTCGACGATTTCCCCGAGGCGTTGGCGGTCAAGGTCGAGCTGCTGCCGTGGCTGTTCCCGCTGCACATGGTGGCGGGCGGTCTGGTGCTGCTGCTGATCCCGGCGACGCTGCTGGTCCGCCGCCATGCGCGCTGGCACCGCCCGCTCGGTCGGACCACGGCCATTGTGGTGCTGGTCGCTGGAGTGACCGCATTTCCGGTCGCGTTGATCGCGCCGGTCACCCCGGTTTCTGCCAGGGGCTTCGCGGCGCAGGGCGCAGTGTGGCTGGTGCTGCTCGGCATCGGGCTGCGCAATATCAAGTTGCGCCGGCTTCACGCGCATCGTGCCGCGATGCTGCTGATGGCCGCGACCACCACCGGCGCGATCTTCTTCCGGGTCTACCTCGCGCTGTGGGCGATCTTCGGCGAGCTCAGGCATTACGAGATGTTTTACGCCGCCGATGCGTGGATCGCTTGGACCCTGCCTTTGGCCGCGACGGCGATTTTTCTCAAACGCACTGGCGCTAGTCCGTTCGATCACCGATAAGACTGCGGCGCGGCAGTTTCGCGCAAGCAATGGAAAGGTCCAATGTCCGAGGAATTCTACCGCATCAAGCGACTGCCGCCCTATGTCATCGCCGAAGTCAACGGCATGCGGGCAGCGGCGCGCGCGGCGGGCCGCGACATTATCGACCTAGGAATGGGCAACCCCGATCTGCCCCCGCCGCAGCACGTAATCGATAAGCTGTGCGAAGTCGCCCAAAAGCCTGACGCTCACGGCTATTCGGCCTCGAAGGGCATTCCCGGCCTGCGTAAGGCGCAGGCCAATTATTATGGCCGCCGCTTCGGGGTCGAGGTCGATCCCGAAACCGAGGTCGTGATGACCATGGGCAGCAAGGAAGGCCTCGCCAGCCTCGCTACCGCCATCACTGCGCCGGGCGACGTGGTGCTCGCGCCTAACCCGAGTTACCCCATTCACACCTTCGGGTTCATCATCGCCGGGGCGACGATCCGCTCGGTGCCTACGACGCCGGACGAAAACTATTTCCGCGCATTGGAACGCGCGATGGCCTTCACTGTGCCGGCCCCGTCGATCCTGATCGTCAACTATCCCAGCAACCCTACCGCCGAGACGGTCGACCTGGCGTTTTACGAGCGGCTGGTCGCCTGGGCGAAGGAAAACAAGGTCTGGATCATCTCCGACCTCGCCTATTCCGAACTTTATTACGACGGGACCCCGACGGTCTCGATCCTTCAGGTGCCCGGCGCCAAGGACGTCGCGATCGAGTTCACTTCGCTGTCGAAGACCTATTCGATGGCCGGCTGGCGGGTCGGCTTTGCAGTTGGCAACGCGCGGCTGATCGCGGCCTTGACCCGGGTCAAAAGCTACCTCGATTACGGTGCCTTCACCCCGATCCAGGCCGCCGCCTGCGCCGCGCTCAACGGCCCGCAGGATATCGTCGAAGCCAACCGCGTGCTTTACCAGAAGCGCCGCGACGTGCTGGTCGAAAGCTTCGGCCGCGCCGGGTGGGACATTCCCAGCCCCAAAGCCTCGATGTTCGCCTGGGCCCCGCTGCCGCCCGCGCTCAAGCATATGGGCAGCCTCGAATTTTCCAAGCAGCTGCTGACTCACGCCGAAGTCGCGGTCGCGCCCGGGGTGGGTTACGGCGAGGAAGGCGAAGGCTACGTGCGAATCGCCATGGTCGAGAACGAACAAAGATTGCGCCAGGCCGCACGCAATGTGCGGCGCTATTTGCAGTCGATGGGGATCAACAGCTCGGCTGCCTGATCTAGCGGGTTTTCGCCCGCTTTCAAACCAGCTGCACTTGCGCGGTGCCCGCGAATTGTGCAGCCATGTCCATCAAGGGGGTTAGGCAAGGCAACGGCCCTGCGCCCTGTTCACATGCCTTGTCCACACATCCCTGTGAGGTCACCGTGCGGCTGTTTGGCTGGTTCTCGGTCGGTCCGATCCCGACGGCGTACGACTTGCGCCGTCTCGGCTGGCAATTGCTGGCCGACGAGCGATCGTCGGGCCGCGGGCTGGCGCACGCGGTGCTCGGCCGCCCGCACGATTTGCCGATGCCGCAGTGGCTGACGCTGGCCGGGGCCAACGTCGCGCAGCGCAAATGGATGATGATGATCGACGTGCCCGAATCGACCGACCGGGCGCGGATGCTGCGGCTCGGGTTCGGCGATGCGGTCGGTCAAGGCCCCTCGCTCGACGAGCTCGAATCGCGGGTGCTGCGGCTGGCGCAATATGCCGAGGCGCTACCGCGCTACCGCCGCCACGGCGCGGTTCAGCTCGATCTGCTGGCGCGCGACGCATTCGTCGCCGGGCGCGCGGTGGGGTTGCATCCGCGCGAATTCGCACTGCTCTGGCGGCTTTGCGAGGTGCCGGGCGAGGTGATCGGCACGCCCGAACTGCTTTACGATGTCTGGCGGCTGTCGTTCCGGCCCGAGACCAACAGCCTTGCAGTGCACCTCAGCCGGCTGCGGGCCAAGCTGCGCACCGCCGGGGTTGACGGGCTGGTCGAGACTTTGCCCGGCGGCTGCTACCGGCTTGCCGGGGAAGGGCGGGCGGTCCCGCTCCGCGCCGATTTGGCACTGGACGATTATGTCCGTTTGGGCGAGGACCACCTCAGCGCCGCATTACAGGATCAGATTGCATGGACCACCCCGTAACCCCGCCCGGCCGCGTTGCCATCTCGATGGACGAAAGCGGCGTCGCCCATGTCCGCCTCATCCGCGCCGACAAGATGAACGCGCTCGATCCTGACATGTTTGCTGCCCTGCTCGATGCCGGGCACGTGCTGCAAAACGTCAAAGGGCTGCGCTGCGTGGTGCTTTCGGGCGAAGGGCGCAGCTTCTGCGCCGGGCTCGATATGGCGAGCATGGGCGATCCGGGCCGCCGCCGCGACGAGCCGCTGACTACGCGCAGCCACGGCAACACCAATCCCCCGCAGGAAGTCGCGCTGCAATGGCGCAAGCTGCCGGTGCCGGTGGTGGCGGCGGTCCACGGGGTGTGCTTTGGCGGCGGTTTGCAGATCGCCAGCGGGGCGGACCTGCGTGTGATCACGCCCGATGCACGGCTGGCGGTGATGGAAATGAAGTGGGGGCTGGTCCCCGATATGGCCGGCTACGCGCTCTGGCGCGGCACTGTGCGCGACGATGTGCTGCGCGAACTGACTTACACCAACCGCGAATTCACCGGCGAACAGGCGCAGCAATACGGTTTCGCCACGCTGGTCGACGCCGATCCGCTGGCCCGCGCGCTCGCCATCGCCGCCGACATCGCGGGTCGCCACCCCCAAGCCCAGCGCGCCGCCAAACGCCTGTTCGCGCATTACCTCCACGCCTCGGTTGACGATATCCTGATGGCCGAAAGCATCGAACAGCAGGCGCTGATGGGGACCAAGAACCAGATCGAGGCAGTGATGAGCCAGATGGAAAAGCGCAAGGGTGTGTTTGCCGATCCGTAAGGACGATTGGCATAGCCGCCGCGATCCACCCATGATATCTGCCCACAAGGGTCGCATCGTTAGTGGGGGGGAATCACACGATGCCATATCGTCACGCGCACTATTATGTCGGCTTCGTGCTGCTGGTCATCGCTGTCGGATTCTGGGCCAGCTATTGGTCGCCGATCGCAACAGTGCCGGCGGCATTCCATTTCCATGCGATGAGCGCGATGGTCTGGCTCTCGTTGCTGATCGTCCAGAGCGTATCAATCCACCGCCGCAACAACGCGTTCCACAAGCAGGCCGGCCTCGCTAGCCTGGCGCTGTTTCCCTTCCTCATCCTCGGGCTGGTGATGATCGCCGATGTCGCGGCACGGCGCTATTTGGCCGCTGAAAGCGCGTTTGTGCTGCACAATTCGCCTTCATTCGGGATCGGCGTGGCGATCGCCATCGGCGCTTATCTGACGTTGTTCTACCAAGCGCTGAAGAACCGCCGGAACGTGAAGCTGCACGCGGGATACATGCTGGCGCCCCCGATCATCCTGTTCGAATCGCCATTCTCGCGGGTGATGGGCGAGTATTTCCCGTGGATGGTAAACGTGATCGGCAGCCCCGAGATTCACTCGGTGCAGGACAGCATCGCGGTGAGCGATGGCTTCTCGTTCGCCTTCGCGATGATGCTCTATTTTATGAACCGGAAGCATGGCGCACCGTGGCTGGTGACGGCCTTTTTCGTGGCGCTTCAAGCCGTGGTGATGTGGTTTGCGCCTTACGTTGCGTTCATGGGCACACTTTTCGGCGCATATGCGCACATCCCGTTTGCAGTTACCGCGAGCGCCGGTATCGGCGCCGGGATTCTGTCGGGATGGCTCGGTTGGCGGGCGGGCGCTCCGGTAAAGCGGCCCGTGGCGGAGGCGCTGGCCTGACTTGAAGCTGTCACAAATCGCTGCGACGCGAAGGGGTGGAGTGACAGAGGGGGCCTAGTGAAACAGAAATTGTGCGCCGAGGCGCTCGGCAGTTTCCTGCTGTTTGCGACTGTGATCGGTTCTGGCATCATGGCCGAGCAGCTCGCGGGCGGAAACATGGCGGTGGCTCTGATTGGCAACACGCTCGCCACGGCAGCAATGTTGTATGTGCTTATCGCGATGCTCGCTCCGCCATCGGGCGCGCATTTCAATCCGGCTGTCAGCTTGGTGATGCATTTGCGCGGTGAGCTCAGCGCAGCCGAGCTGGCCGGGTTTGTCGCGGTGCAGCTGGCGGCCGGTATTATCGGTGTCTGGACTGCACACGCGATGTTCGATCTGCCCATCCTGCAAAGCTCGCACCACCTGCGCGGCGGGCCGGGGCAGTGGCTCGGCGAGTTCGTTGCGACCTTCGGACTGGTCATCACCATCCTGATAACTGCACGCCACCGCCCCGCCAGCGTGCCCGCCAGCGTCGCACTGTACATCGCGGCGGCGTACTGGTTCACTTCCTCGACGAGCTTCGCCAACCCAGCGATCACGCTCGCGCGGAGCCTGAGCGAGACCTTTGCCGGGATCGCCCCGAGCAGCGTACCTGGCTTTGTGCTGGCGCAGCTTGCCGGCGCTTTGGCGGCGCATTTTGCCGCACGGTCGGTTCTCGGCTAACCTCCAGCGGCGGCTTGGCAAGCAGCGGCAGAGCAGCTACCCAGCGCGGCGATGAAAGCACTACGCGATCCCGATCGTCTGTTGAGCGAAGGGCTAGCGGCCATTCGCGGCCAGTTCAAGGTTCCGGCCGGCTTTCCGCCTGCGGTCGATGCGGCCGCACAGGCGGCGGCAAAGCGCGCGCCCAGTGAACACAAGGATCGAACCGCTGAGGCGTTTGTCACGCTTGACCCGGCTCCATCGACCGATCTGGATCAAGCCTTCACGATCGAGGCATCGGGCAACGATTTGCTGCTGCATTATGCCATTGCCGATGTGGCTTGGTTTGTCGGCGACGACGATCCGATCGACACCGAAGCGTGGGGCCGCGGCGAAACACTGTATCTGCCCGATGGCAAGGCCGGGCTTTATCCCAGGGTCTTGTCCGAAGGCGCGGCCAGCCTGCTGCCTGATGGGCCGCGCCCGGCGGTGGTGTTCAACACGCGGGTCGCGCCGGATGGGTCCGTTAAACTGGAGGGGGCAGAACGCGCGATCATCAAAAGCCGCGCTAAGTTGGCATACGAAACGGCGACTGAAGCACAGTTGCCCGCCGGGTTTGCTGACTTGTCGCAGCGGATCACCACGGCCGAAGCGGCGCGAGGCGCAGCGCGGGTCGATCCGCCCGAGCAGGAACTCGAAGCCGATGGCGGCCGCTTCAAGCTGGTGCTGCGCCCGCAAAGCATGTCCGAACAGCGCAACGCCGCCTTGTCGCTGGCGACCAACCTGGCGGTAGCAGATGCGCTTTATGCCGCAAAGACCGGGTTGTTCCGGGTCATGGCCGGGCCGGACGAGCGGGCGATTGCGCGGTTGCGGCACATCGCAGGCGCATTGCGGCTGGACTGGGCCGATGCGCTCAGCCTCAAGGCATTCGAACAGACGCTCGATCCGCACCAGCCCGATGCCGCCGCTTTCATGCTGGCGATCCGCCGCGCCGGCAACGGGGCGAGCTATGTGCCCTATCAGGAAGGCGTGAAACCCTGGCACGCCGCGATGGCCGCGACCTATTGCCACATGACTGCACCGCTGCGGCGGCTGGCCGACCGGTATGTGGTGCGGGCCGCACTGGCGGTCGCCAATGCGCAGCCGGTGCCTGATGAAGTCACGGCAGCCTTCGCCCGGCTCGGCCCGGTAATGGGCAAGGCCGATGCCCGCGCCAATCAGATCGACCGCGCGGTGATCGATCTGGCCGAAGCTGCCACGCTCAGCGGGCGCGAGGGTGAGAGCTTTTCCGCAGTGATAACCGACGTCGATGAAATCGGCGCGCGGATGCAGTTGTGCGACTTGCCGGTAGTGGCGCGAGTAACCGCGCACAGCGTTACCCCGGGCGACAAACTGACTGTGCGGCTGGTTGCAGCGGACCCGGTTAAACGCCAGATCAGCTTTGAGCGGATTGCCTAAAGTCCGTGAAAGCAACACCGGCCCGTTCCCCCGGCCCGGTGTGGCGCTGTTTCAGCTGCACCGAAACAGGCTCTAACCTTCTTGCGCGGGCGGCTCCGGTCGGCTAGTCGCGCCCTCCTGCGCTAAGGCGCGGCACGAGGCCCGATGGCGGAGTGGTTACGTAGCGGACTGCAAATCCGCGCACGCCGGTTCGATTCCGGCTCGGGCCTCCATTTTTGTCTGGATTACGCCGGTGCGGAAGACCCATCCGGGTCTTCTTTGCTTTTCGCGGAGGCGAAGGCGCACCTGACAAGAACCTACTACACCGGCACAGTAATATGCTTGCCGCCGAACACCGCTTGCCAGTTCTCGATTTCGGAGACCACGATTTCGTCCGCTGCATGTGCAAGCTCTGACACTTGCGCATAACTCAACGCGTGATCGGGCGCTGAGAGCAGCAGCGTCAGCCGTTGATGAACCGCGTCGAGCTTGGCTGCGGTCACGTCTGAAATGGCAGAAAACCGCTCAAAATCACCGAAATAGCGGATCCCTGCGAGCGCCGCGCCAATGGTCGGGAAGATCACCCCGAGGTACGAGGCGTACTTTGCAACATCGTGCAGTGCTTCTTCGCCGACCAGCCCGAGCGCGCTTAACGCAGCTGTGAGCAGGTAAGTCGAAACCGACAAAATCGCGAGCTGGAACAATCGCCCTGACAGCCGATCGAGCCGGTGATGCACGGTGCGCAGGCGCCGGGCCTTGCCCCAGTGATAATCGCGCTGCGACGTGACGTGACCATCGAGCAGCGGCCCGGCGGCGGCCCGCAGGTAATCCTTGGTCACCGTGACTTGCGGCAAGCCGATCGCGCGCAGCGCATGGCGGGCATAGTACTCAGGCCAGCCGGTATCGTCACCGCGCGGCCAGCGCGCGGGCGGGCGGGCCACCCCCAAAGCTAGCGGGATCGGGCCGTGACGGAGGTATTCGGCGACCCGCCGGGTTTCGAACCAGCGCTTGTGCCAGCGTTCCTTGCTGCCGCGCCAGATGATCACCAGTATCGCCGCAAGCATCAGGAATTCGCCGGTTGAGAACATCCACTTGCGCTCGATCGAGGCGAATGGTTCGTACGAAATCCCGCAGACGATCGCCAAGGCAGAGAGCACAAAACTTGCCGTCATCCCGCCGCGGTAGGCATCGGACAAGCGCGCCGAGATGGCATCGGCCCAGGCCGCCGGGCGCATAACTTCGTGCTCGACCCGGCGCGGCAGGTCGGGATCGCCGCCTGGCAGCGCGCGCAGCCCGGCCAGGATTTGCGCGCCGCTGCCGCTGGCAACCGCCTCGGGCGGCTCGTACGTACTGATCAGTGAGCGGAACGGACGCGGATCGCCGCCGAACAGCGCTTCGATCCGGCGATAGGCGGTCCACAATCGCGAGCTGTGCGGGTGCCACACTTCATCGGCCAAGGCCTCGGCCCCGGCGCGCAGGGCTCCACCATCGCCTGGTCGCAAGGCGCTGCGCACCAGTTCGGCGAGCGCCGAATCGCGGTCTTCGCTCGGGGCCATTGCAGCGAGCGATTCTGGCGCATGAAGAATGTGCCACTGCGCCGGTGCGGCGGGATCGATCCGCACCACCGGGCAGCCCCGGTCAAGCGCGGTGGCGATCGTGTGGCCGGTCCCGCCGGCAAGCGTCGAGGAGCCGCCGTCCCACACCGCGATCAGGAAATCGGATTGCTCGACCATCACCCGCCCGGCGATCGCGGCGTTGGCCGAGGTATTGGCCGAGAATTGCGATGCGAGCCCCTTGTCATGCGGGTGGGCGATTACGGCGCGCATCTGCGTGGCCAGCAGCTCGTCATGGTCGGCCAGCTCGAACATCCGGGCCTGCTTATACCACCGCACAATCGCTGCGGCATTTGCGGCGCAGGCGGGGTCACCCGGGACCAGGCCGCTCAGCAGCGCTTCGGCGTCCGCCAGGCTCGGCGGGTGGGCATTGATTGCCAGGTTAAGCAACCGGCCGAATGGCAATGGCACGACCAGTTCCCAGTCGCGCGCCGTGGCCAAGCCGGCGGCGATCTGATCAACGCCGTCCGCCAGCAAGGTGTGTAGCCGCACCGGACCGACTGCGACCAAGGTTGCCGCTTCGATCTCGACCTGAGCGGCGATGGCGCTGAACAGCGCTTCCAGCTGGGCCGCGACCTGATCGCTCTTATCCGCCATAGCAGGGTGGCCGCGGCGGTGGCCGGTAACGCCGACCGCCAATCGCGTCAGTGGAGCGCCGGGCGCTTCAGCCATGTCGATCCACCGCGCTAACTCCCCTTGCCCCGATACCGCGCGGCTATAGCGCGGGCTTGTCCACTGCGAAACAGGGATTGCCTGCCCGTGCAATTTGACTATGGACGAGGCCGCAACCACCGCCGTGCCCAGGCACAGCGCGGCTGCCGCTTTAGCTCAGTCGGTAGAGCACATCATTCGTAATGATGGGGTCACAGGTTCGAATCCTGTAAGCGGCACCA
>JANYGB010000038.1 GCA_025359445.1 Sphingomonadaceae bacterium | reverse complement strand
CCGCCGACATCATAGCCGGTCTTGGTGTTAAGCGTGCCGAAACCCGGGCTGACCAGGTTCTGCATGTCTTCCACCAGCATCCCGCCAGCATCGCCTTCAATATACCACGAATCGTCGCGAGCCAGCGCAGGCGTCGCAAGCATGCTTGAAGCGAGCGCCAGGCCCACAATCATCGTCTTTTTCGTCATCATGATGTTCCCACCTGTCTTGGATAATACTGCCGGCAAGAGTCTCGCGAATTACGGCAGTTTGTCAAGCATTACCCCAGCGCCCCAACCAAATATCGGCCTCGGTTCGTCATTATCTTACCCGCCGTCGTAATTTAACTTGCCCGGCAAGCGGCGAAGCTCAGGCTGCGGCGGGCAGCAGGCGCCGTTCGCCGCCGATCCGCAGCATCGCCTTTTGTAACTTTTCGAAGGCGCGGACCTCGATTTGGCGGACCCGTTCGCGGCTGACCCCGTATTCCTGGCTCAGTTGTTCGAGCGTCTGCGGATCATCGGTGAGGCGGCGCTGGGTGAGGATGTGGCGTTCGCGATCACCCAGGCTATCAAGCGCCTCGACCAACAACGAGTGACGGTTGCGCGCCTCTTGCGCTTCCTCAACGATCTGGTCCTGGAGCGGGCCATCGTCCGACAGCATGTCCTGCCACTGGCCTTCGCCGTCCTCGTTGAATGAGATATTGAGGCTGGCATCGCCGCCCATCATCATTCGGCGGTTCATGTTGACGACTTCGGTTTCCGATACGCCGAGATCGGTCGCAATCTTGGTCACGTGATCGGGATGGAGGTCCGAATCCTCGTAAGCGTCGAGGTTCTTCTTCATCCGCCGCAGGTTGAAGAACAGCTTCTTCTGCGCTGCGGTGGTGCCCATCTTGACCAGGCTCCAGCTGCGCAGGATAAATTCCTGCATGCTCGCCTTGATCCACCACATCGCATAGGTCGCCAAGCGGAAGCCGCGATCAGGCTCGAACTTCTTGACGCCCTGCATCAGCCCGATGTTGCCCTCGGAAATGAGCTCGGCCACCGGCAAGCCGTAGCCGCGATAACCCATCGCGATTTTGGCGACGAGCCGCAGGTGGCTGGTGACCAGCTGCTTGGCGGCTTCGGGATCCTGGTGTTCAGCATAGCGCTTGGCGAGCATGTATTCCTGCTCGGCTGTCAGCACCGGGAACTTCCGGATTTCGGCAAGATAACGGTTGAGGCTCTGCTCTGGCCCCAGGCTGGGCATCGCGCTGCTTGAACGTGCGGGGGTGGTCCGCGCGGGCAGGGTCTTTTTGGCTTCGGCCATGATCTTCAATCGCCCTTTCTTCGTCGGCATGCGCTTTGGGAGACCCTCTTAAAGGCATCCCCCGGCGGCAGCCACATGGGATATATTTATAACACAGTCATTCAACTATTGTTCCGCAAATCGACCAACAGCCCTGCCATATCGGCAGGTAGCGGACTCTCGAAGCGCAGCTGCCCACCGGTAACCGGGTGAACGAACCCCAGCACCTTGGCGTGCAGCGCCTGCCGTTCGAACTTGTGATCGGCCAGCATCGCCTTCAATTTGGGCGGGGTGCGGCCATAAGCGGGATCGCCCAGCAAGGGATGCCCTAGCGATGTCATATGGACCCGCACCTGATGCGTCCGCCCCGTTTCCAGCCGGCATTCGACCAGCGCCGCCCCGGCAAACCGTTCAAGCGTGGCGAAATGCGTTACCGCATGTTTCCCGCGCCCATCGGCGACCAGCGCCATCTTCTTGCGGTTGGTATTCGACCGCCCGATCGATCCGGTTACAGTTCCCGCTGGCGGCATGGGATTTCCCGCGACCAGCGCCAGATACGCGCGCTCAACCGAGTGATCTTCAAACTGCCGGGCCAGCCCTTCGTGCGCGACATCGCTTTTGGCAACCACCAAAAGCCCGGAAGTATCCTTGTCAATCCGGTGGACTATCCCGGGGCGCGCCACGCCGCCAATGCCGGACAATTGGCCCCGGCAATGGTGCAGCAGCGCGTTAACCAAAGTGCCGTCATAGTTCCCGACAGCGGGATGGACCACCAGCCCGGCGGGCTTGTCGATCACGATCAGATGCTCGTCCTCGAACACCACGCTCAGCGGAATATCTTCAGGCTGCGCCTCGTCCGGGGCGACTGCGGGGATGGTGATTTCGAAAGCGGCTCCGGCTGCCGGTTTGAAGCTCGCCTGAGCGGCGGGTTTGCCGTTCAAAGTCACGCGGCCTTCGCCCATCAGCGCCTTGACCCGCTCACGCGATAGCCCGCTGGCTTCGGTAAGCGCCTTGTCGAGCCGCTGGCCGCCCTCGGCGATCACGCCGGAAATTATGGATTCCCCCCCATTCATCGCTAGGCAGATGGGGATGGTCGTCGAACTGACAAGTGGCGTAACTGCCACACTGCTCCGAGAAGCAGCGCAAGCATGCCCTGACGAGTGCTGCGGGTTGCTGCTGGGTGAAGGCGCAACGGTGCATACTGCGCAGCCCGCCGCCAATATCCATCCCCATCCTGCCGACCATTTCGAGATCGATCCCGCCGCGCTGATCGCCGCGCACCGCGCGGCGCGGGCGGGCGGGCCGGAGGTGCTGGGCTATTACCATTCGCACCCCAATGGCCGCGCCGAGCCATCGGCCACTGACCGGGCGCGCGCCAGCGGCGATGGCCGGATCTGGGCGATCATCGCAGGCGGAGCGGTGACCTGGTGGCGTGATACGCCGGGCGGCTTCGAAGCGCTTCCCACGCGAGTCGCGGCGGGTTAAGGGCTGGCCAAGCAATCAGGAATTACCATGACCGATATTTCTGCCGACCCGGCCTCCCTCGACCTTGCCGCCTTGCTCTGTTCGCGCCTGTGTCACGATCTGCTAAGCCCCGTGGGCGCGATGAGCAACGGGCTCGAACTGCTCGCCGAAGAACGCGATCCCGAAATGCGCAAACGCTGCATGGAATTGCTCGAACAAAGCGCCAAGGCCAGCGCCGATAAGCTCAAATTCTTCCGCCTCGCGTTTGGCGGGGCGAGCGGCTTCGATTACGCGGTGCCGGTCGATGAAGCGCGCAACGTGATCGATGCGCTGGTCGCGGGTAAAGACCGGATCACGATTGCGTGGAACCTGGCGGTCGATGCGCTGCCCAAGCCGGCGGTCAAGGTCATGCTCAACCTCGCGCATATCGGGATCGAGGCGCTGGTGCGCGGCGGTACGCTGGATATCGGGGTGGAAAGCCGGGCCGGGGCAAGCGAGATCGTGGTCCGCGCCGCCGGGCCGAAGATCGCTTTTGACAAAGACGTCGGCCGCGCGCTCGATGGCTCGCTGCCGATTGCCGACTTGTCGAGCCGCACGGCACCGGCGTGGATGCTGTGCCAGCTCGCCGCGCAGCAGGGCGGCGGGTTGCAATTCGCGCTCAGCACCGAAGCGCTGGTGATGGGCGCGGTCTTGCCGGAGGGGTGATGGGACCGGCCTGCTCCTCAATCCTCCCCTCCTGGGGGAGGTGGCAGCGCGAAGCGCTGACGGTGGGGGCATTCCCGCAAAAGACAGGCCCCCTCCGCCTCGCTCCGCTCGGCACCTCCCACAAGAGGGGAGGATTTTAGCAGTGTCCGAACTGATCCACTCCGAAACCCCGTCACCCAACTGGAACCAGAGGCAACTGCCGGTATCCATGGTGGTAATGCACTACACCGGGATGCGCACCGGCGCGGAGGCGCTGGAACGGCTATGCGATCCGGCGGCGGAAGTTTCAGCGCATTACTGCATCGAGGAGGACGGCACCGTCCACCGCCTGGTGCGTGAAGACCGCCGCGCGTGGCATGCCGGGCGGGGCTTCTGGCGCGGGATCAGCGACATCAATTCGGCGAGCGTCGGGATTGAGCTGGTCAACCCCGGGCACGAGTTCGGCTATGTCCCGTTTCCCGACGTGCAGATGGAGGCGCTACTGCCCTTGCTCGCCGAGATCGTCCAGCGCCACGACGTGCCGCGCGCCAACGTCGTCGGCCATTCCGACATCGCCCCGACCCGCAAAGAAGACCCCGGCGAGCTGTTCGACTGGGACCTGCTCGCCGCGCACCGTCTCGCGCTCAAAACCCCGCGGGTGACCCGGCCCAGCCCGTTCGAAAACGACGGCGCCTTCTTCCTCGCGCTCGAACGCTGGGGCTACGACATCAGCGACATGCCCGCCGCAATGCGCGCCTTCCAGCGGAGGTGGCGCCCGCACATGATCGACGGCGAGGTCGATGGGGAATGCTCGGCGATGCTGTTCTCGCTGCTGCTGGACCGGGATAGCGGGAAGACGCGGTAATATTTTGCTGGATCGACCTGCGAAATCGGACATTGCCTCAAAACCGTAATACCCCTGACTCACCTGGGTAATATTGCCTTGCTAGCGCGGCTCCGACAAAGTTCCTGAGGGGGAATTCGGATGATCCGAAAAGCAATCCACGCTGCTCTTGCAGTCGGCGTGCTGTTATTGCCAAGTTTGCCTACAGCGTCTGCTTCAACGCTAAAAGCAAAAGCCATTGAACATGCGCAGCTGCTTGGTGTTGTCAATCTTAAGGGTGAGCTATTTCATGTTCAGGGGGTTGATCTCGATGGCCAGCACATCTGGGTCACTTCGGTCGATGTGGGAAACCATCGCGGATATCTCCACGAGTTCGATCAGGCTACGGGCAAATTCTTGCGCCGCGTGGAGCTGACCGACGGGGAGCGCTATCACCCCGGCGGGTTCTCGGTGTCCGGCAATTCGATCTGGGTGCCGGTGGCCGAATACCGCGCGCATAGCTCGGCGGTGCTCGAAGAGATCGATATCAAGACACTGCAGATCCGCCGCAAAATCTACGTGGCCGATCATCTGGGCTGCGCGGCGGTTGCGGCAGGCCAGCTTGTCACCGGAAACTGGGACAGCGAGCAGCTTTACATCTTTGACCTGCACAAGGGCGGGCGGCCCCGGGTCGTGCCCAATCCGTCGCGGACGCGTTATCAGGACATGAAATTCATCGACGGCCAACTGGTCGCCAGCGGGCTCTCGTCGTGGCGCAGCGGGACGATCGACTGGATCGACTTTCCCGCGATGAAACTGGTCCAGTCACTGCGCGCCGGGACATCGAATCCGGTCTCATCCTTGAACTACATCACCCCCTATACCAACGAGGGCATGGCCCTGCGCGGGCGCGACCTGTATCTGCTGCCCGATAGCGGCCCGAACCGGCTGTTTCATTTCCGGCTCGATGACGCTGCGGTGCTCGGTCAGAATGGACGCGGGCCAGCGGTTGCCCTTGGCCGCGACTAATGCCAACCAAGGGCGCCTTGCCACCCATCTCTCCATCCCCTACATCCCGCCCCGCCAGGGGGCCGGGCAGCCACGTCCTTCGACAAGCTCAGGATGAGCGGGTGCGAAGGCCGAGGAAAGTCCGGGCTCCACGAAACAAGGGTGGCGGGTAACGCCCGCCGGGCGACTTGCTTGCAGGGAAGCCCAGGGAAAGTGCCACAGAGAGCAGACCGCCTCATTTATGAGGTAAGGGTGAAAGGGTGCGGTAAGAGCGCACCGGGTTGCTGGTAACAGCAACCGCACGGCAAACCCCACCCGGAGCAAGACCGAAAAGGGGCGGCGCGCTGATCCCAAAAGGATCAGCTGGTGTGTTTCGCATCGACCGCCCGGGTTGGTTGCTTGAGCCATGCGGCAACGTATGGCCTAGAGGAATGGCTGCCAGCGAGGATACGGTCTCTTTTGGGATACCGTCCGCGCTACAGAACCCGGCTTACAGGCCCCCTGGCACATTTGGCTTGAAGAAGGGGCGGCGATGACTTTGTTGGCTGGAACCGAGGCAATCGAAACCGAGCGACTGGTGCTGCGGCGGATCGAACCGAGCGACCTCGGCTTTTTTACTGAAATCCACACCGACCCCGACGTCGCACGTTACATCGGCCACGGCCAACCGCGCCCGCACAGCGAGACTGCCAAGTGGCTGAACGACATCTTGGCCAGTTACGAGGCCGCCTCACTTGGCCAGCTGGCGGTGATTCGCAAGAGCGATGGCGCGCTGATCGGCCGCTGCGGGCTGAGCGATGCGGCGATCGAGCGTGCGCAGGCTGACGCCGCCATGCGCAAAGCCTGGTTTTTCAGCGCGCACGTGCCGACGGGTACCGCAATCGAGCTTGTCCCCGAGCTTGGCTTTACGTTTGGCAAGGCAGCCTGGGGGCAAGGTTTTGCCTCAGAGGCTGCGGGCAGGATTTATCGCTATGTGCGTGAGCAGCGCGCATTCGCCGCGATCATGTCGGTGATCCACCCGGAAAATCGGGCATCGCTGGGCGTGGCCCGCAAATTCGGGGTTATCTACATCGACCAGCTCGAACTCGCGGGCCGGGTCTTCGACCGGTATCATTGGCCGTTGGGTTAGGGCGGCTTTGGGGGGGCAGCGGCGAGGGTCAGCCCCGACCTTTGCACGACAAGTCAGCCTGGAACCGGTTCCTTTGCCAGACCGTTCTGTAGGTGCAGCTAGAATCGCAGCGGGAGGCCCGATGAGCAAGACAATCGATTTCGTGGTCGATCAAATCGACGCCGTGACGATGACCGGCAACTCGCTGGTTTCGCAGCGCGACTTGATGAGCCCATACGTCTGGCAATCTGCGCCGGGGAAGTTCGCCATGCTGGTCCGCGCGGTGCCGCATCCAGGCGAAGGCGGCGATACCGGGACAATCTGGTTTACGGCGAGCAGCGACGGGTTGGCGTTCACGGCCAGCGAAACGCCCGTGCTGTCGCCCGGGCCAGGTCCATCGGACATCGGCGGATGCGAGGATCCGACCCCGGTCTTCGCGCCCGATGGCAGTGTGGTGGTCTATTACACCGGGGTCGATGAAACCCGCACTCACGGCGAGATGCTTTATGCCACCGGGCCGTCGATCGACCGGCTGGAAAAGCGCGGGATTGCAATGCCCGGCGCGCCTTCCGAAGGTAACCTTAAGGAGGCAACGGTCGATCGGACGGCAGACGGCGGTTGGCGGATGTTTTATGAATACGCGCGCAATGAGGCATCGCTAATCGGCCTGGCAGTGGGCGACGGTGCGGCCGGCCCATGGCGGCACCTGCCGCAGCCGTTCACCCCGCGCCCCGATGCATGGGACGCTTGGCACCTCTCGCCCGGGCCGCTGCTGACCACCGACAAAGACTGCCCGGTGATGTTCTACAACGGCGCGACTCACGATGCGCGCTGGCGGATCGGCTGGATCGCTTTCGATGCCGAATTTACCCGCGTGACCGATCGCTGCATCGAGCCGCTGATCGTCCCCCCGCCGCGCGGCCAACGCACCGATACCGACATCGCCTTCGCCGCCTCGGTGGTAATCGTCGGCGAGGAAATCTGGTTATATCATTCGATCGAAGACACCGACCTCTATCGCGCGATCATTCGCCAGGTCTGAACTACTTCGCCATGTAGGCGTCCAGCGTCTCGTGGTAGTGGCGGATGCGGCTTTCCTGATACCGCGCGAGGGTGACGCCGGGCTTGCGCGAAGTGCGCAGGCCCTTTTGAATGCGGCGCAGGTTGTCGGTGTCCTGATCGGCGACCATCGCGGCAGAGCCCAGCTCGGGGGCATCGCACCAGTTCTGATCGGGGCCGAGCATAGTCATTTTCGCGGGCTCGGGATGGCTGCCGTCGGGCGCCTTGGAGAACAGGAACATGATCTCCATCAGCGAACGCTCGGGATCGTCTTCGTAGGGCCGGAAGCGGTAAGTGATCGGCAGCGCCTGCCCGCCCCACGGCACCATGTTGGGAAACAGCATGTATTCGATCAGATCGAGCGATTCGGTGTCTGACAGCGCCGACATATCGCGCCCGATGGCGCGGCTGATCTTTTCGCGCGCGCGTTCGGCCAATTTGCCGCGCGCGGTTTCGCCGGGGCCAACCTCGATCGGCTTGCCGGCAAAAAACGGCACGTCACGGCGCATTTCCTCGATCGTGCGTTCGGGCGCGATGCCTTTCATCGCCGGGCTGGGCACGCCTTGGACAGAGATCATCCGGCTGACGTGGCGGACCCCGTCCCAGACGTCATACTGCGTGTTCGAATCGCCGTAATAGCCCAGCACTTGCGGGTGGGCGTATGGCACGTGGTACGCCTCAACGAAGGCCTCCATCGCCAGCTTCCAGTTGCACGGCATCACCTTCGCAACATGCGCGGCGACGTATTTGTCTTCGAGGTTGAAGGCGGAAAAATGCTCGGGCAGGTTTTCGAGGTAACTGTCTAGCGGCTCGCAGTCTGCGTCGAAGTTGACGAACACGAACCCGCCCCAGGTTCCGACCTGAGCTTGCGGCAAGTTCATTGCGGCCTTGTCGACATGGGGGAAATCCCACTGGCCGGGAATGATCTTGAGCTGGCCTTGCAAGTCCCAGGTCCAACCATGGAACGGGCAGCGCAGCTGGTTCACGCAGCCTGCTTCGGTGCGCAACATGGTGCCGCGGTGCAGGCACGAATTGATGTAGGCGCGAATTTCGTCAGGGCCGGTGCGGATCACGATCAGCGAATCGCGGACGATTTCGTACACCACGTGATCGCCGACATTGGGGATGTGCTCGAGCCGGCAAGCGAGCTGCCAGGTCTTGCGCCAGACCTTTTCGATCTCCTGCTCGTGCCATTCGCGCGCGAAATAACGCTCAATCGAGACATCGGCGGTGGTTTGGCCGGCGGCTGGCGATTCTTCGCGCATCACTGCGGGGGCAGGATTGATGTCGGTTTCAAACACTTCCTGCACCGAAGGCCCCGGTCGCCGTGCAATGATATCCATGTCTCGTCTCCCTTTACGGGCAGTGTGCCGCGCTGCTAGGTCTTGCGCAATGGCTGACCTTAAACACACTCACTTGCTGACCATGCAACTGACCGTCGACTATGCCGGGATCAAATCGATCGGGAAGACCCCCGGCGGGCTGCGCCGGATCGCGCCGGTCACGGGCGGGACGTTTTCGGGAGAGCGGCTCGGCGGCACCGTCCACGGTGGCGCCGACTGGGTGATCAACCGCCCTGACGGAGTGATGGTGATCGATGTCCGCCTGACGCTGGAAACGCAGGATGGCGCGTTGATCTACCTCACTTACCAAGGCCGCTTTCTGGCCGAGCCCGACGCGATGCGCCGTTTCGGCAAGGGCGAGCAGCTCGCGCCGCACGAATATTCGCTGGCGATGATCGCCAAGTTCGAATGCGGTAACGAGCGGTATGCCTGGCTAAACAACGCGGTAGCTGTCGGCACCGGCGAGCAGACGGCGACCGGGCCGGTCTATACTGTGTTCGAGGTAGGTTAGGACGGCGGCCGCTGGCCAGTCTGCTCGGCATCGATCAGACGCTGAATTTGCTTGTAGAACGCCTCGCGGGCTTCCGGCTCGGGTCCTTTGGTCGCCCGCGTCCAGTCGGCATTACTGGCAATCACCAGGTGGCGCTTTGGATCGATGAAGATGCCCTGGCCGAAGATGCCCTGCGCGGCGACTGAGCCATCGTCGTAAGTCCACCACTGGAAGCCATAGCCGTGGCCGGGTTCGCCGATGTCGATCTGCTTGGTCGTGGCCATCGCAAACCAGGCCCGAGGCACGATCTGCTGCCCGCCCGCCGCGCCGCCCGCCAACACGAACAGCCCGAACCGCGCGAAGTCGCGGGTTTCGGCCTGGATGCAGCAGCCGGCAATCTCATGCCCGGTCTTGCCGAGCAACCAGGTCGCGGGGCCCCCCATCCCGGCTGGCTGCCATATCTTCTCCTGCAAATATTGTGCGAGCGGCTTTTTGGTAGCCGAAGACACCAGCACCCCGATCAGGTTGGTTTCACCGGTGCTGTAATTCCACACGGTACCCGGCGGGTGCGCGCGCGGCAGCTTGCGCAGATAGCTGACCGTGGCATCCATCCCCGGTTCCGGTTCGGCATTGTTGAAGCGCGACACGTCGGAATTGGGATCTTCGTAATCCTCATTCCAGCGTACTCCGGTGCTCATTGTCAATAACTGGCGCACGGTGACGCCGTCATAGGCTGAGCCGCGCAGGTCCGGGATGTAGAGGCTCAAATTATCCTCGAGGCTCTTAATCGCGCCGTCCTGTATCGCTGCCCCGACCAAGGTCGAAGTGAACGACTTGGCGACCGAAAAACTGGTCCAGCGACCCTTGGCGTCGAACCCCAAGCCATATTGCTCGAACCGGACCTTGCCGTCCTGCAAGATGATCAGCCCGGCCGCGCGCTGCCCGGCCATGTAAGTGTCGATGCCCGGCACGTCGAGCGGCTTGCCCGGCGGCAGCGACAGGGGCTGCGCCGACGGCTGGATCGTCCGTGTGTCAGCCAGCAACGTCATCTTGTCCATCGCCCGGAAAGCGGCATCGCGCTGCGGCAAGGTCCACACCAGAACATCTCGATTGGTCGGCAAGGCAGCAAGCAAGCCGCGCGTTTCCTTGTCGAGGCTGGCATACCAGCCGCCGACTGCGACCAGCAGCGCGGCAATCCCCGCCCAAACCAAAGTGCGCTTGCGCATCGAATGACCTCCCCGTTTTTTTGTTACCGCGTCTTATCGCCGGGATCCAAAAAAGGAAGGTCGATTCAGGGCCGCCCGACGCTCGAATAGGCAAAGCCCTTGGCGCGCACTTCGGCGGGGTCGTAGACATTGCGCAAATCGACCAGCACCGGGGCCTTGGCGATCCGTTTGATCCGCTCGAAATCGAGCGCGCGGAAAGCGTCCCACTCGGTCACGATCACCACCGCGTCGGCGCCGTCGATGGCGGCGTAGGTATCGTTCGCCATGGTTACGCCGGGCATCAGCGGGGCGGCGAGTTCCATCCCTTCGGGATCGTAAGCGGCAACCTCGATCCCGGCGTCCGCGAGCGCCAACGCGATCGCGATCGAGGGCGAATCGCGCATGTCATCGGTGTTGGGTTTGAAGGTCAGCCCGAGCATCGCAACCTTCTTGCCGCGCGCTGCGTCCACCCCGCCCAGCGCTTCGATCACCTTGCGGCCCATCGCGCGCTTGCGGCTGTCGTTGACCGCGACCACCGCCTCGACAATGCGGGTTGGGGCTTCGTAGTCTTCGGCGGTCTTGAGCAATGCGAGCGTGTCCTTGGGGAAGCACGAGCCGCCATAGCCCGGCCCGGCGTGGAGGAATTTGGAGCCGATGCGCCCGTCCATCCCGATCCCGCGGCTAACATCTTGCACGTCCGCGCCGACTTTCTCGCACAGATCGGCCATTTCGTTGATGAAAGTGATCTTGACCGCAAGGAAGGCATTGGCGGCGTATTTGATCAGTTCCGACGTACGCCGACTGGTGAACAGGATCGGCGCCTTGTTGAGGAACAACGGGCGGTAAACCTCGGTCATCACACTTCGCGCCCATTCATCTTCGGTGCCGATCACAATCCGGTCGGGGCGCTTGAAATCGCTGATTGCCGCGCCTTCGCGCAAGAATTCAGGGTTGGAGGCGACCGCGAATTTCACCTTCGGCGCGGCTTCGCTGAGGATCCGCTCAACTTCGTCGCCGGTGCCGACGGGCACTGTGCTCTTGGTCACCACCACCGCGTCGTTCTTGAGCGCGTGGCCGACTTCCTCGGCCACGGCATAGACGTAGGACAAGTCGGCATGCCCATCGCCGCGGCGGCTGGGGGTGCCAACCGCGATAAAGATGGCAGAGGCCCCGGCGATCCCTTCGGCCAGGTCGGTGGTGAATGACAGTCGCCCGGATTTGACATTGCCCGTGACCAGTTCGGCCAAGCCCGGTTCGTAAATCGGCATGATCCCGGCCTGAAGGCTTTCGATTTTGGCCGGGTCCTTGTCGATGCAGACCACATCATGGCCGAAATCGGCGAAGCACGCCCCAGAAACCAGCCCGACATAGCCCGAGCCGACCATTGCGATCTTCATGCGATACTCCCGATTGTCATTCCAGGTCCCGTGTCGTGGCGCTGATGACGTTGCCCATGTCCTGTACCTCGATCAGCCACCGTGCGGTGCCTTGCAGACCCAGCGCGGTCAAGCGGCCAGAGCGATAGGCCCCGGTATCAAGCCCGATCCGGTTGTGCCGGATCTGCGGCTTATCGGTAATTGTGTGGCCGTGGACCACCACCGGTCCAAAGCAATCGGGGTACGACAGGAAAGGCTCGCGGATCCAGCGCAGATCGCCGGTGCGCTGGGCATCGAGCGGCGTACCCGGATCGATTCCGGCGTGAACGAACAAATAATCGCCAATCGTGATGCTGTCTTCAAACGAGCGAATGAAATCGAGGTCATCCTCGGGGATTGCGGCCTCCATCAGGGCGCGCGCCTCGGCGAGTTCGGCGCGGTGATAATGGTCTGGCTCGGCCAGGTAAGACAGCACCGTTTCGCGCCCGCCATAGCGCAGGAAGTGACGCATCACTTCGTCACTGTCGAGCGCGCGCAACAGCATTTCCTCATGATTGCCGAGCAGGATGCGCACCGCGCGGCGCTGGCCCAGGGCGCGCGCGGCGGCAATCACCCCGGCGCTGTCCGGGCCGCGGTCGATCAGGTCGCCGAGCAGGATGATCGTGGTCTGCGCGGGGCGGCACGCCGCATCGTCGGCATCGATCGCGCTGATCGCCGCTTCGAACAGATCAAGCCGCCCGTGCACATCGCCCACCGCATAGATCCGCTCACCCGGCGGAATGGACGGGAGCGGGCCGCTGGGAGCAGGGCCGAACAGGGTGCGAAGGCGGTTCAACATGGCGGTTCAACAAGGCGGGCAAGCTTGCCCGCGCCTATAGTGCGGGCTATGTGAATGAACAACTACAGCCCAGATAGGTTGCATCGGGCGTTACCCCAAAACCACACTTGTCGGCGATGCCACGGGTAGCTCCGATTTGCGCTTGTGCAATGCAGCAAAGTTGTGCAGTAGCGGCCTTGCGCAGCATGATTGTTTCCAAACAACGAGAAACGGCGGCCGCGCGCAGGTGGGACGAAGCAACCGCAATCCTTTAAGGAAGATTGATATGCTCACGTCCATGCGCGGCCTGATTGCCGCTTCGCTGATCGCCGCTACTGTACTTGCAGCCACTCCAGCCTTCGCCGATGAGACGGATCCGCCCAGCGACGTGACCATCACCGGCAGCGCTGCGATCGTTTCCCAGTACCGCTTCCGCGGTCTGGCCCAATCGGACAACCGTCCGGTGGTTCAAGGTGCGATTACCGTCAGCCATTCGTCGGGCTTCTACGTCGGCACCTGGGGCTCCAGTGCATCGGCAGGGTCTGGTCCGATCAACATCGGCGGGACCGAGATCGACGTCTTTGGCGGCTATACGCACGCTTTGGGAACGAGCGGCGTGACCGTCGATATGGGGGTTTACGGCTACATTTATCCGGGTGCGACGACTGGCAACTATTACGAGGTTTATGGCTCGCTGGCCAAGGCATTGGGCCCCGCGACCGCCAAGGTCGGGGTTTATTATGCCCCGGCGCAGAAGGTGTTCAATTACAACTTCACTTCGCCGACCCGCAACAACACCTACGTTTACGGCGAGCTGTCGAGCGGCATTCCGGGTACGCCGATCACCTTCCATTCGCACCTTGGCCATACCGGCGGCGGGTTCGATTACGGCAAGCAGTACCTCGATTACAACGTCGGGCTGACCTACAAGATCCGCAACCTGTCGTTCGATGCGTCGCTGGTCGGCACCGATCTTAGCAAGAGCGATATCAACACCGGGTTCGGCTGCGGTAACAACCCCGGGTGCTTCAACTATTACCACCGCTTGGCAAAGGCGGTTGGGGTGTTCTCGGTAACTGCCAGCTTCTGATCGCTGCGGCCAGCCTAACGATCAGGGCCCGCGCCGGATTGCCGCGCGCGGGCCTTTCGTTTGTGCGCCGTCTGCGCTAACTCAGCTGCCATGACCAAATTCCTCCACACCATGATCCGCGTGTCCGATCCTGCGGCGACGATCGCCTTTTTTGAATTGATCGGAGTGCATGAGTTGCGCCGCTTTTCCAGCGAGCAAGGCCGTTTCACGCTGATCTTTCTCGCAGCACCCGGCGGCGAAGGCGTGGCCGAGGTCGAACTGACGCACAATTGGGACCCTGAGCCTTATGCCGGCGGGCGCAATTTCGGGCATCTAGCTTACCAGGTGGACGATATCTACCAGACCTGCGCGGTATTGCTGGCGGCCGGGCACACCGTGCACCGTCCCCCGCGCGACGGACACATGGCCTTCGTCAAGTCGCCCGACGGGATTTCGGTCGAGCTGCTGCAGGACGGCAACCTGCCCCCGGCCGAGCCGTGGGCGAGCATGCCTAACACCGGCACCTGGTAGTGACCGCAGCATGACTGCGCTGCTCGTCACGCTGTTCGTCATCACCTATGCGGCGATCGCGTTCGAAGAGCCTCTCAAGGTCAACAAGTCGGCTGCCGCTCTGATCGGCGCGGGGGTGCTGTGGACATTGTGGGCGCTGGGTGGGAGCGGCCACGACGCGAGCGCAGAGCTATCCGAAACGCTGGTCGGTACGGCCGAAATCGCGTTTTTCCTGATGGGCGCGATGACCGTGGTCGAAGTGATCGACACCCACGGCGGGTTCGAAGTGGTGACCCGGCATATCCGCGCGCAAAGCCTGGTTGCGCTGGTCTGGATCGTCTGCGGCGTGACTTTCTTCCTCAGCGCGATCCTCGACAATCTGACCACCACGATTGTGATGGTCGCGCTGGTCCGCCAACTGGTCGGCCCGCGCGAGGACCGGCTGTACCTTGCGGGCCTGGTGGTGATCGCCGCCAATGCCGGCGGGGCCTGGTCACCGATGGGCGATGTCACCACCACGATGCTGTGGATCGGCGGGCAGGTGACCGGCGGCGCGATCGTGACCAAGCTGTTCGTGCCCTCGCTGGTCAACCTCGCCGCGCCGCTCGCGCTGGTCAGCTGGGGGCTGCGCGGCCGCAAGGTCGTCATGCCCGAGCGCGCCGCGCCAGTGGCCGGGGGTCCGAGCATTTTTGAGCGCAATCTGGTTTTTGCGCTCGGCATCGGGGTGCTGCTGGCGGTTCCCGCGTTCAAGGCCATTACGCATTTGCCGCCGTGGCTGGGCATCCTGCTGGGGCTTGGCCTGCTGTGGGCGGCTGCCGATCTGATCCACCGGAACAAGCCGCCCGAACAGCGGCAGGGAATGGTCATCGCCGATGCGCTGACCCGGATCGATCTGTCGGCGATCATCTTCTTTGCCGGGATATTGCTTGCCGTCGGCGTGCTCGAGCATGCCGGGGTGCTCAGCGCGCTGGCGGCATGGCTCGATGTGGGCATTGGCCGCCTTGATGTGATCGTGGTGCTGTTCGGGCTGCTCTCGGCGGTGGTCGACAATGTCCCGATGGTCGCCGCGGCGATGGGGATGTATCCGCTGGCGCAGTATCCGGCCGACAGCTTTCTGTGGGAATTCATGGCCTATTGTGCGGGCACCGGCGGATCGATCCTGATCATCGGCTCGGCCGCCGGGGTCGCCGCGATGAGCATCGAGAAGATCGAATTCTTCTGGTATCTGCGCAAGTTCAGCTTGCTTGCCCTGCTCGGCTATCTCGCCGGGGCCGGGGTTTATATCGTGCAGGCGGCAGTGCTGAGCGGGTAAGGTACGCCTGACCCAATTCCGGCGATTTAAATAAATCGCCGCCCAGCAATAGCCTGTCGCGTAGTTAACTTGCGTTAGTAAAGCGGCAACCGTTACGATGTCATCTCGTTCTCTATCGAACGCGTTGCGCGGGCTTTGCTTTACCGATAGGCTGGTTATTCTTGGGGAAGAATCAGGGGCGGGCATCCGGCATGGTTGGGGCGGCAACAGAGGCATGGACGGCGCTTGACTGGCTGTTGCTGGTCGAGCGGGAACTGCTGGCATTCGCCGCGTTCTGGTTTTGCGTGGGTCTGCTCGATGAGCTGGCGATCGACTTTGCCTGGCTTTGGCTCAAGCTGACCGGCAAGGCGCGGACACCGCGCCTGCCCGTGGGCTATGGCGCCGAACCGCTATCAGGCGCGGCGGCGGTGCTGATCCCGGCATTCCGGGAAAGCCAGGTAATCGGCGCGACGATCTCGCATATGCTCGCCGCCTGGCCGCAGCGTGATTTGACGATTTACGTCGGGTGTTACCGTAACGATGCCGCTACACTGGCCGCTGCGATGACTGCGGCCAGCGCCGATCCGCGGGTCCGGCTGGTCACGTTGGCGGCGGCGGGACCGACCACCAAGGCCGATTGCCTGAACCGCTTGTACCGAGCGATGGCGACTGATGAAACGCGGCTGGTGCGGCGCTTCGCCACGATCGTGCTCCACGATGCGGAAGACATGGTCCACCCCTGCGCGCTGCAGGCGATCGATGCGGCTTTGCTGCTGCGCGATTTCGTCCAGCTGCCGGTAAGGCCTGAACAGCAAGAACATTCGCGCTGGATTGCCGGACATTATTCGGACGAATTTGCCGAAAGCCACGCCAAAGGGCTGGTCGTGCGCGGGGCGCTGGGCGGGGCCTTGCCCGCCGCCGGGGTGGGCTGCGGCTTTTCCCGCGCCGCGCTGGGCGATCTGGCGGCGCGCCGCGCGGCCGATGGTGAAGCGGGGCCATTCGCGCCTGAGTGCCTGACCGAGGATTACGAGCTTGGCCTGGTCATGTCGAACGAAGGCCGGGGCAGCGCATTCCTGCGCCTGCGCGACGATGCCGGGGCGCTGGTGGCGACGCGCAGCTATTTTCCCAACCGGCTCGACGCCGCGGTCCGGCAGAAGACCCGCTGGGTCCACGGCATCGCCTTCCAGGGGTGGGACCGGATGGGCTGGAGCCTGCACCCGGTTGATATCTGGATGGCGCTGCGTGACCGGCGCGGGCCGCTGATAGCACTGGTGCTGGCCTCTGCTTATGTATTGCTCACGCTCGACGCGGTGCTGCTGGTGTTGCGCGGCATGGGCAAGGTCGATGTGTTGCCCCTGTCGGAGCCGCTGCGCTGGATGCTGCTCGCCAGTTTCGCCGGGTTTGTCTGGCGCGCCGCCTCGCGCGCATTGTTCACCACCCGCGAATATGGGTGGCGTGAGGGATGCTGGTCGGTCCTGCGGATCCCGATTGCCAACATCATCGCGATCATGGCCGGGCGCCGCGCGATGGTCGCCTACTTCCGTTCGCTGCAGGACGGCACGGTGGTGTGGGACAAAACCGTGCACGATGCCCACCCGGCAACCGCGTCGCTCAAGCGGCCAGCGCTACAGGCAGTGCAGGCTTGAAACCGCGCAGCCAGGTCAGACGGCGGGGGCAACCCCTGATCGCGCTGGTGCTGGTATTGATCAGTTGGGTCGGCGCGCGCGCGGCGTTGTGGGATAGTTCGGCGATTGTCGCTCCCGCCCCGCCAGCACAGGCACAGGCACAGGCGCTGAAGCCCCAGCCCGCCACCGTCCTCGCACCCTATCAAGCACCCCGCCTGACCCGGCCAAGCCGGCCGGAGCGCGCCTTAGCTGCGCCGCTCGTCCGCCCGACCATGGCAGTGCCGCCCGCCCAATTGGCCGCCCCCTTGGCCGCGCCCACCACCTCGCCGCCGCCTTTGCCCGCTGCGAGTACTGCCGAAACCGCGCAGCGACTGTCGCCGCGCGTTGCCGCTGCGCATCAGGAACTGTGGCTGGAAGCGATGAGCCTGCTCCCGGCCGATCCTGCTCTGGCCATGGCCGCGCCAGCTGCGCTGCGACCGCTGCCATTTGCTGCGACTGGGGTCGCCGCGCCGCGCTGGTCGGCCGATGGTTGGTTGCTGTTGCGCTCGGGCGGCAACATTTTCAACGCGCCCGGTGCTGGTTTGCCCGGCGCGGTGATCCCGGCGGGGTTCTACGGTGGCAGCCAAAGCGGGCTGATCCTGCGCTATTTTCTGGCTCCTGGAAGCAAGTTGAGCCCGGCGCTGTACGTACGCGGATCGAGCGGGATTGAGCGTCCACGCGGCGAGGAAGTCGCGCTGGGCTTTTCGTTCCGACCGATCCCGGGGCTGCCGGTGCGGTTGATGACCGAGGGCCGGGTGACCCGCACCACCAGCGGCACCATCATCCGCCCGGCCGCCGCCTTGGTCAGCGAATTGCCGCCCGCGCGGCTGCCGCTCGGCACCCGCGCCGAGGCTTATGTTCAGGCGGGCTATGTCGGCGGGCGCGGATCGACCGCGTTTGTCGATGGGCAGGCCCGGCTGGAAAAGCCGCTGGTGCACGCGATCGGCTTTGAACTGCGTGCTGGCGGCGGGGTCTGGGGCGGGGTTCAGCGCGGCGCGAGTCGGCTCGATGTCGGGCCAACCGCGACAGTGTCATTCCACCTCGGCCCGGTGACAACGCGGCTCTCGGCTGACTATCGCTGGCGGGTCGGTGGCAACGCCGCGCCGGGGTCCGGACCGGTCGTTACGCTGTCCGCCGGATTCTAGCGCCAGCGCCCTTCTTTTTGCCGCGACAATGGCCTAGGCCGTAAGGCGACGCATGGATGTTTACCTTCCGATTGCCAACCTTTCGGTCAATGGCCTGGTCATCGTCGCGCTGGGCACGCTGACGGGCATCCTGTCGGGCATGTTCGGCGTGGGCGGCGGGTTTCTGACCACTCCGCTGATGATCTTCTACGGCATCCCGCCCACCGTTGCCGCCGCATCCGCCGCGAGCCAGGTCACCGGAGCTAGCGTCTCGGGCGTGTTCGCTCATTCGCGGCGCGGCGGGGTCGATTACCAGATGGGCGCGGTGCTGGTAGCAGGCGGGATCATCGGCACCGGCATCGGCGCAGTTCTGTTCAGCCTGCTCCAGGCGTGGGGCCAGATCGATGTGGTAATCAACATCCTCTACGTCGTGCTGCTCGGCTCGATCGGCACGATAATGGCGCGCGAAAGCTGGCAGACGTTGCAAGCGCAGAAGTCCGGGATAGCAGTCCCCGCCCGCAAGCGCCGTCATCACCCGATGGTCGCAAGCTTGCCGCTGCGCTGGCGCTTCTACCGCTCGGGGCTGTACATCTCTCCGTTCGCGCCGCTGCTGTTGGGGGTGCTGACCGGCACCTTGACCATGCTGATGGGGATCGGTGGCGGGTTCGTGCTGGTCCCCGCCATGCTCTATATCCTCGGGATGAGCGCCAATGTCGTGGTCGGGACCTCGCTGTTCCAGATCCTGTTCGTGACTATGGCGACGACGATGATGCATTCGCTGACCACCAAGGCGGTCGATATCGTGCTCGCGGTCCTGCTGCTGATCGGCTCGGTCTCGGGCGCGCAGATCGGGGCGCAGCTCGCGCAGAAATTTCCCGCCGCATGGTTGCGGTTCGGGCTCGCGGCGATCGTGCTGGTGGTCGCGGCGCGGATGGCGCTGGGGCTGGGCTGGCGGCCCGATGAGATCTATTCGGTGATGCCGTCATGAAGCGGCTGGTCCTGCTCCTCGCGCTGCTGTTCCTGACCGCCGCGCGCGATCCGATCCTGGTCCCCGAAGTGTCGCAGCACGAGGTACAAGTCCGCCAGGGCTTTCGTGGTACCGAGCTTTTGTTGTTCGGCGCAATACTTACGCCAGAAGGTACCCGCGCCGGGCAAGACTACGATATCGTGGTGGTGCTCAAGGGCCCGACCCGCTCGATCGTGTTGCGCGAAAAGAGCCGCTTTGCCGGCATCTGGGTCAATGCCGACAGCGCTGAGTTCCGCTCCGCCCCGACCTTTTTCGCGGTTGCCTCGTCCAAGCCCATCGCCAAAATCATCGATGACAAGACCGCCGCCATTTATGAGCTCGGCTTGCCGTGGTTGCAGCTATCGCCGATAGGATCTTACGATCCCAAAGAGCAGGCACGGATGTCTTCGGGCCTGGTTGATTTGATGACCCGCGAAAGCCTTTACAAGGAAGATTCGCGCGGGGTCACCATCAGCCAGCAGGTATTGTACCAAGCCCGCATCGCGCTGCCCTCGTCGGTTCAGACCGGAACTTACACTGCTGAAACCTTTGCGATAAATCACGGCCGGGTGGTCGCCTCTGCAATCAGCCGGGTGGTGGTCAAGAAGCAGGGGTTCGAACGGCTGGTGGCGCAATTCGCGCAGGACGACGGGTTTTTCTATGGGTTGCTCGCAGTCGCGCTGTCGGTTGGCATGGGGTTCATTGCCGGGCGTCTGTTCGCGCTTGTGTAATCGGGCCTTGCTTAACAAGGCTTGTGACCTTGTGTTAAATCTCCAACATCCGTTCGTCCTGAGGAGCGGCAAAGCATAGCGAAGCCGCGTCTCGAAGGACCGCGCGCGGGCGGTGGTTCGAGACGGGCCTTCGCAGGTGCTCAGTCCCTCCTCACCATGAACGGGTTTGGGAGCGACGCAACTCCCTCCACTTAGGCCAATCTTAACTGCTCTGGCTTACCCCCCGGGGGTCAGCACTCGATGCTGGCGGCTTGGGGCTGGTCGCAGTGATGAACGATATGAGCGGACACGGGTTTGGCAATGCACGCGCGGCGATGGCAGGGGAAATCCCGGCTGAAGCGGCCGAAACCGAGCAGCAACTCGACAATGCCCGCGAACCGATCGGGGTCGTGCTCGAAATCGCCGGATCCGGTTCAGCCATTGCGCTCGACTTGCAGCGGTTGCAGGAATGCACGGCTGATGAAGACCCCTCGATCGCGCTGGCCGGGCAAGTCGGCAGCCAAGTCAAGATCCGCGTCGGCAAGGGCTGGCTGCTTGCCTCGGTCCGCACCCAGCGCCAGGATTCCAAAACCCCCGGCGGAATTATGGCCAATATCGATTTTCTGGGCGAAGGCGATGAAGAACGGCTTACCGGCCGCATCCACAGCTTCCGCCGCGGTGTGACCCGCTACCCGATCCCGGGCGCGCTGGTATACCCCGCCACCAGCAACGACCTCAAACAGATCTATGCCAGCGATGGGCGCACCAGCATCCAGGTCGGGACGGTGTTCCCGACCAAGGATATTCGCGCCGGGCTTTACGTCGATGCGATGCTGGGCAAGCACTTTGCGCTGCTCGGCTCGACCGGCACCGGCAAATCGACCAGCGCCGCGCTGATCCTGCACCGGATCTGCGAACATGCCCCCGAAGGGCATATCGTGATGATAGATCCACACGGCGAATATTCGGCCGCGTTCAAAAAGACTGGCATGATCTTCGACGTGTCGAACCTGCAGATGCCCTATTGGCTGATGAATTTCGAGGAACACTGCGAAGTGTTCCTGACCTCTTCGGGTAACGACCGGCAGGAAGACATGGACATCCTGTCCAAATGCCTGCTCGCGGCGCGTTCCAAAAATCGTCTGGCAGATTCTATGGGCAAGATCACCGTTGATTCGCCGATCCCCTACCTGCTGTCCGATCTGACCAACATGATCCAGACCGAGATGGGCAAGCTCGACAAGGCAACGTCTTCGGCTCCGTTCATGCGGGTCCGGACCAAGATCGACGAACTCAAGGCCGATCCGCGTTATCAGTTCCTGTTCTCGGGCATGCTGGTCGGCGATACAATGGCCGAATTCATCGCCAAGATTTTCCGCATGCCGAGCAAGGGCAAGCCGATCTCGATCATCGACGTCTCGGGCGTCCCGTCGGACGTGACCAGCACCGTGGTGGCGGTGCTGAGCCGGCTGGTATTCGATTTTGCGATCTGGTCGCGCGATGAAACCACGCGGCCGGTGCTGCTGGTGTGCGAGGAAGCGCATCGGTATGTGCCTAATGAGAAGAATTCGGACGGCTCTTCGGTCGGCAAGATCCTCAGCCGGATTGCCAAGGAAGGCCGCAAATACGGCGTATCGCTTGGCCTGATCACGCAGCGCCCATCAGATCTGGCCGAAGGCGTGCTCTCGCAGTGCGGCACGATCATCTCGATGCGGCTCAACAACGACCGGGATCAGGCCTTCGTCAAGGCGGCGATGCCCGAAGGCGCGCGCGGCTTCCTCGATTCGATCCCGGCCTTGCGCAACCGCGAATGCATCATCTGCGGCGAGGGCGTGTCGATCCCGATCCGCGTCAGCTTCGACGAGCTCGAGGAAATGAAGCGCCCGGCCAGCGCCGACCCTTCGTTCTCCGACCTGTGGAACAGCTCGGGCGGGGAGGAGGAAATGGTCCACCGCACTGTCCAGCGCTGGCGCGCGCAGGGCCGGTAAGTTACCCCTCCGCCACCCGCGCCAGCATCGGCGCACGCCAGCCGCTGTAGAAATAGACCGCTATGGTCAGCGCCATGGTCACCACCGAACTGATGTTGAGCGACCACCACAAGGCATCGGGGCCAAGCTGCGGGTAAAGCAGGACATAGGCCCCCAGCCGCACCGCATACATCGCGAAGAACAGGATCGCGATCTGCGCGATCACCACGCCATAGCTGCGCAGAGTGCCGAACAGCACGATCGTCACCGCGAACGGAGCGTAGGTCCAGATCGCCATGTTCTGGACGTGCAGGCTGACCGGGATGGCCGGGCTGTCCGCGCCCAGGAACAGCGCCAGCAAGGGCCGCCCGAACACCAGCATCAACACGATCAAGGCCAGCGTGATCGCAACGTTCGATCCCGTTCGGCCCAAGTGATCGGATCGACCCGGGCTTCACGGCGCGCGCCGATATGCTGCGCAACCATCGCGCTGACCGCCGCACTGATCGCCAGACCCGGCATCTGGATATAGTTCCACAGCTGCAACAGCGCGCCATAACCGGCGGCGTAATCGATCCCCTCTTTGTTGATCAGCCCGATCATGATCACTCCCGCACCCGAGATGACCAGCATCTGAAAGCCCATCGGCACGCCTTTCATGATCAAGTATTTAAGCTCCTCGCGCGCCGGCCACAGGTAGGCCAGCTCGCGGCCCTTCAGCCGGATCGGCAGGTCGCGCCAGTAGATCCAGCCCATCAGTCCGGCCAGGCCAGTCAAGGTGGCGATCGCGGTGGCAATCGCCGCGCCGATGATCCCGAGTTTGGGGAACGGGCCGATCCCGGCGATGAACAGCGGGTTGAGCCCGATATCGAGAATGACGGTGAGGATCTGGAAGTACAGCGGCGTGCGCGAATCACCGCAGCCGCGCATCGCGCTGGAAACCAGCACGGTCAGTGTCATCCCCGGCAGGACCAGGAAGATCACCCTGAGGTAATCGAGCGCGAAGTGCTGCGAGGTGCCGGGCAGGTTGAGCAGTCCGAGCAGATTGGGTGCCAATATCCAGCCGATCAGCGCGATCCCCGCGGACAGCATCAGGCACAGCCCCAGCCCCGCGCCGAAAGTCTTGCGCATGGCATCGATGTTATGCGCGCCGAAGTACCGGCCAACGTGCACCGTGGTCGCCATGCTGATCCCGAAGATCGCGGCGAAGACCAGAAACATGACGATGTTCGAGCTTGAGGTTGCGGCCAGCGCATCCTCGCCCAGCAGCCGCCCGATCCAGACCGTGTTAACTGACGCGTTGAGGCTTTGCAGAATATTGCCGAGCAGCACCGGCAGCGAGAACAGCACGAGTGTTTTGAACAGCGGACCTTGGGTGAGGTCGCCGCGTTGCGGTGCGCCTGCGCGTTGCGGCGGGGCGGGTGGAATGTCCTCGGTCATGTGCCGCGCGTATCCCCGTAGAGGTGAATATGCAGCCGGTCGCTGAACCCCAGCCCATGGTCAAGCGCCAAGGGTGCGAGCCATGCACTGCGGACGCGGATGGCGCCGCTGGTGGTGCCCTCGGGCATTACCTGAATGCGCGCGGCGGGGATGGCGTAGATAGCTTGCAGCTCAAGCACTTCGGCGAGGTCTTCGGGGGCCGCAATCACAAACTTGAAGTTTGCTTTAGGTTCGTTTTTCCAGGTGTGCAGTCGCTCGGAAAGCAGAGCGATTTCAGCGGGATTGCCCGAATGCTTGAGCTTTGGGCTGACATTGTATTGATCCACCAGCGGGGCCAGATCGGAATGCGGCGCAACAGTGCCGTTGGTCTCCACTTCGATCGCGTGGCCCTCCAGCAAAGCCACCATCCGCGCCAATTGCGCGCCCTGCAGCAGCGGCTCGCCGCCGGTGATGACCAGCCGGTTGCCGCCCAGCGCCAGAATCCGCGCAGCGACTTCGGCTTCGCTCAGCACGACCTGATTGGCCGTGCGTTCGAAGGTAACGCTATCGCGGTGCGGGCGCTCGTCGCCGTCGAAGTGCCAGGTGTAGGCAGTATCGCACCAGGTGCAGGCAAGGTTACACCGCGACAGCCGCACGAAAGTGCAGGGCAGGCCAGCCGAGCGGCCTTCGCCTTGGAGCGAGGCGAAGATCTCGGGTTCACCGGGGGTCGTGGTGGCGAGGGTGAGGGTCATGCCCGTCGCACCCCTTGGACCACTGTCTTAATGGAAAAAACAATGCCGGTCCGCGACGGCTTGGCAAGGACGCAAAATGGGGTGGTCTGGGCGAGCATGGCGGGCGCTCCTTCGCAGATTTGGCGGGAGTAGGACAGAGGCATTCCTCCCCGGAACGGGGAGGGGGACCAGCGAAGCTGGTGGAGGGGCACAGGCAAGTGGTCCCGACTTCGAGAGGGCAGGACCACCGGCCTGTGCCCCTTCACCATCCTGCGGATGGTCCCCCTCCCCCAAGGGGGAGGAACTATCCCAAGCGCGCCAGTGCCGCCGCGAGCCGTGTCGCCTCGGCCGCGTGCATGGCATGATCCGCGCGGGCCTTGTCAACCGCCTCGGGCTTGGCCTTTTCGACGAAGGACGGATTGGAGAGGCGGCCTTCGAGTGCCTTGGCTTCCTTGGTCGAGGCTTCGAGCGCTTTGGTCAGACGGATCTTTTCGGCCGCGATGTCGATCACGCCTTCGAGTGGGATCACCACATTCGCATCGCCCGCACCAATCTGCATCGCCGCGCCAGCGGGCGCAGGTTCGAAGCGAATGCCATTAAGCCGCGCAAGCCGTTCGAGCGCGCCGCCATTTCGTTCGATGATCCCGCGCGTTGCTGCGCTGGGTTCGGGCAGATAGGCATCCAGCTTTGCGCCCGGCGCGATCCCGAGCTCATTCTTGGCTGTGCGCAAATTGCCAACCAGCGCAATTACCCACTCCGCCTCGGCCTTCGCCTCATTATCCACCCCAACTCCCGGCTCGGGCCACTTCGCCGTGATCAGCGGATAGTGAGCCCGGTCACCCAGCTTGCTCCACAGCTCCTCGGTAACAAACGGCATGAACGGGTGGAGCATCACCAAAATCTGGTCGAGCACCCAGCCGGCGACCGCCTTGGTCTCCTCGTCGAAACTGCCCTTGATCAGCTCGATGTACCAGTCACAAAACTGGTCCCAGACGAAGTGGTAGATGGTGTTCGCAGCCGCGTCGAAACGCAGTTCGGCCATCGCGGCATCGAGCGCGGTGAGGGTCTCGCTGACCTCGCCGATGATCCATTTGTTGACCGCGCTGGTCGCCGCGGGAGCAGCGATTTGGGTTGAGGCTGTAATACCGTTCGACTGGCAGAACCGCGCCGCATTCCACAGTTTCGTGGCGAAATTGCGGTAGCCTTCGACCCGGCGCTCGTCCATTTTGACATCACGGCCCTGGCTTTCCATCGAAGCCATGAAGAACCGCAGCGCATCCGCGCCGTACTGGTCGATCAGCAGCAGCGGATCGACCACGTTGCCTTTGCTCTTGGACATTTTCTGGCCGTCTGCCGCGCGGACTAGGCCGTGCAGATACAGCCGCTTCCACGGCGCTTTGCCCATGAAATGCATCCCCTGCATCGCCATCCGCGCGTCCCAGAAGAACAGGATGTCGAAGCCGGAGATCAGCAGATCGTTGGGGTAGTGCTTGGCCAAAAGCCCCTCCCCCCTCGCGGGGGAGGGAAATGCGAGCGGAGCGAGCGAGGGAGAGAGGGGTGCGGCGCTCGCCCCCTCTCCCTGGCCTGCGGCCTGCCCCTCTCCCGCAAGGGGAGAGGGGTTTTGGTCTTCCGGCCAGCCCAGCGTGGCAAACGGCCACAGCGCGGAAGAGAACCAGGTGTCGAGGACGTCATTGTCGCGAACTAGATGGATTGTATTGTTGATCGCCCGCGCGGGGCCGTCATCGAAAACGATCCGGTACTGCGGACCGTAGAATGCCTCAGCTCCTGACGCAGCCTCATGTTGGTCGTAAGCGACGAAGGGTTGAAGATTCTTGGCGACTAAGGTGATTGGCGTTCCGTCAGAGTTCGGCAGGCTTTGCTGCAGGACCTCCAAATCTGTCAATTCGTCAGCAGTCGGCCCATACCAAGCCGGAATCCGATGCCCCCACCACAGCTGGCGGCTGACACACCACGGCTGGATATTCTCCATCCAGTTGAACCAGGTTTTCTCCCAGGTCTTGGGCACAATCTCGATCCGCCCGTCACGCACTGCGGCGATGGGTTCCTTGGCGAGTTCAGCGGCGTTGACGTACCACTGGTCAGTCAGCCACGGCTCGATCTCAACCCCGCCGCGGTCGCCGAACGGCGTCTGGATCGTGCGCGGTTCGGCGTCGTGTTCCCCGCCATCCTTATCGAGATGCGGGATCAGGAAACCGAGCTCCTTCATCCGTTCCACCACCAGCTTGCGGGCAACGAACCGGTCGAGACCGAGGAATTCCTGCGGCACCAAGCCGTCAGAAGTCTGCACCACCTTCGCTTCGGCATCGAACATGTTGAGCATTTCGCCGGGCTTGATCCCGGCGCGCTTGCCCACTTCGAAATCGTTGAAATCGTGCCCGGGCGTGATCTTGACCACGCCGCTGCCCAGTTCCGGATCGGCGTGCTCATCGGCCACGACCTTGAACGTGCGCCCGGTGATCGGCTGGATGATATCCTTGCCGATCACAGCCGGATAGCGCGCGTCTTCAGGGTTCACCGCCACGCACATATCGGCGAGCATCGTCTCGGGCCGGGTCGTTGCCACCTCGAGAGCGCCGCTGCCATCGGCGAACGGATAGCGAAAGCGCCAGAAGCTGCCCTTGGTTTCACGGGTCTCAACCTCAAGGTCCGAGATCGCCGTCTTGAGCCGGGGGTCCCAGTTGACCAGGCGTTTATCCCGGTAAATCAGCCCCTCGCGGTGGAGGTCGACGAACACCTTGACCACCGCCTTGGTGAAGTGCGGGTCCATCGTGAATTGCTCGCGTGACCAGTCCATCGAGCAGCCCAACCGGCGCAGTTGGCGGGTGATGGTGCCGCCGCTCTCCGCCTTCCACGCCCACACCTTGGCGATGAAATCCTCGCGGCTGTAATTGGTGCGCTTGTCTTGCGCGGCTTCAAGCTGGCGCTCAACCACCATCTGGGTCGCGATCCCGGCGTGATCGGTGCCGACCACCCACAGCGCATCCTTGCCGCGCAGCCGCTCGTACCGCACCACCACGTCTTGCAACGTATTGTCGAGCGCGTGGCCGATGTGCAGGCTGCCCGTCACGTTGGGCGGCGGGTTGACGATGGTGAAGGGCACTGCGTCGGGGCGCTCAGGCCGGAACAGGCCATTGGCCTCCCAATGCGCGTACCACTTCGCCTCGATGGCGGCGGGGTCGAATGTCTTGGGCAATGCGGAGATTGGGCTGGCTTCTGTCATCGTTTGCGGCCTTTGCCAGTGCCGGTAAGGCCATGCAAGCTTGCGCCAGCCTTGCCGGGGCCGCAATTTTACCCCAAACAGCATGCCGATGCGCGAATGGGCTGACTTCATTGCCGAAACCGGGGCCGACGGAGCGATCAGCATCGCGCTGAGCGGGCCTTTGTGCGTATCCTCGGTGGGCCGGATCGATGACCGGCTGCGCGCGATCGAGGGTCAGGTTGAGGCGATCGACCTGAGCAAAGTGGACGATTTCGATACCGTCGGGGCGTGGATCGTGGTGCGGCTCTCCGAAGAACGCGGTGCCAAGATCACCGGCGGCAGCGAAGAAGCGATGCGGCTGATCGCAGCGGTGCGCGGCCAGGATACTGACGAGAACCCGGACGGCGAGACGTCGGCCGACGCCCTCAGCGATGAAGATCGCGCCTGGCCAAACCGAACGGTCCAGAAATTGGGCGGTTTCGTCACTGGTTATCTTGATGGCATGACCAAGCTGGTCGGTTTCCTGGGTGCGCTGATTATCGCGATGGGCTCGCTGATCACGCACCCGCGCCGGTTCCGCATCGTTGCGCTGGTTCGCCAGATCGAGCTCAGCGGGGTCGGGGCCTTACCGATCGTCGGGCTGATGAGCTTTTTGATCGGGATCGTGATTGCACAGCAAGGCGCGGTTCAACTGCGCCAGTTCGGGGCTGAGATTTATACCGTCAACCTGACCGGGCGGCTGTCGATGCGCGAGCTTGGCATCCTGATGACCGCGATCATGTTTGCTGGCCGTTCGGGCTCCTCGTTTGCCGCGCAGATCGGGACGATGAAGCTGACCGAAGAGATCGACGCGATGCGCACCATCGGTGTTTCGCCGATGGAGGCCCTGGTAGTGCCGCGGATTGTCGCTGCGCTGCTGATCATGCCGCTGCTCGGGTTTTACGCCGCCGTGCTGTCGATCATCGGCGGGGCGTTCATTTCGATGTTCGCGCTCGACATTCCGTTCTTCACTTTCCTGATCCGGATCCGCGAAGTGGTGCCGCTGCACGATATCTGGGTGGGGTTGATCAAGGCACCGCTGTTCGGCCTGATTATCGCGCTTGCAGGCTGCTATCAGGGCATGCAGGTACAAGGCAATTCAGAAGAGGTTGGACTTCGGACCACGATTGCGGTGGTGCAAGGTATCTTCGCGGTGATCGTGCTTGATGCCTTTTTTGCGGTGTTCTTCACCGAAGTGGGTTGGGGATGAATTCGTCCGAACCTCACGAAGAACCGGCGGTTGTCGTCGAAGGACTGAAGAACGTGTTCGGCAGCCACGTCGTCCACGACGGGCTCGATCTGGTTGTGCGCCGGGGCGAGATTTTGGGCGTTGTGGGCGGTTCGGGCACCGGGAAATCGGTGCTGCTCCGCTCGATCATCGGGCTCCAGCCGCCGACCGAGGGCCACATCGAAGTGCTCGGGGCCGAAGTTTCCGAAGAACGCGATCCCGATGAAATCGACGTGCGCAGCCGCTGGGGCGTGCTATTTCAGGGCGGAGCGCTGTTTTCGACACTCACCGTGGCAGAGAATATCGAAGTCCCACTGCGCGAGTTTCATCCCGAGATCGGCGACGAACTGCGCCGCGAGATTGCGCTTTACAAAATCAAGCTGGCCGGGCTGCCCGAAGATGCTGCCGATAAGTATCCTTCCGAGTTATCAGGCGGGATGCGCAAGCGTGCCGGGCTCGCCCGCGCACTGGCGCTCGATCCCGAACTGCTGTTCCTTGACGAGCCAACCGCCGGGCTTGACCCGATCGGAGCGGCGGCGTTTGATGAGCTGACCCGCGAATTGCAGGATACGTTGGGCCACACCGTGTTCCTGATCACCCACGATCTCGATACGCTGTACGAGATTTGCGACCGGGTCGCGGTGCTGGCCGACAAGCGGGTGATTGCGGTCGGCACGATCCCCGAACTGCTCGCGCTCGATCACCCGTGGATTCAGGAATATTTCAACGGGCCGCGCGGCCGCGCAGCTCAGTCGGCACAACGCCGCGCCAAGGCCAAGGCCATGGACAAGAACAGAAAAGCAGGGGCATAAGCGGCTATGGAAACCAGGGCCAAGAATGTCTGGGTAGGCGTGGTCTCGCTGGCGCTGCTGGCGCTGCTGGCCGTGGCCATAGTGTGGATGGCCCGGCTGGGCGAAGGCAGTCGCCACGAATTTGATATTTTCTTCAAGCAATCGGTCGATGGCCTCGCCAAAGGCTCGTCAGTGACATTTTCCGGTGTGCCGGTCGGCCAAGTTAAGCAGATCGAGTTGTGGGATAAAGACCCCAGTTACGTACGGGTGCGGATTGCAGTGGACAAGGAAGTGGCGATCCGCGTCGGCACCACGGCAACCATGCAGGGCAGCTTTACTGGCGTGTCGAACATCCAGCTTGAAGGGGCGAGCAAGGACGCGCCGCTGATTACCTGCGGGACGCAGGACCGCCGTGCGTCGTGCCCTGAAGGCGTGCCGGTGATCCCGACCAAGCGCGGGGGCTTGGGCGAATTGCTCAACAGTGCGCCAGTGCTGCTTGAGCGGCTGGCGACCTTGACCGAGCGCTTCACGGAAGTGCTTTCGGACAAGAACCAGGCTTCCATCCAGAACATTCTCGCCAATACCGATCGGCTGACCAATGGCCTCGCGGATGCCTCGCCCGAAATGCGCAGGACCTTGCAGGAATTGCAGGGCACGCTGGTCGAAGCGCGCGGCGCACTGGCCGGCTTTCAACAAATCGCCGGTTCGACCGACCGGATGATGAACGAGGATATCAAGCCGATGGTCGGGCAGTTCAACAATTCGCTCAAATCGATCGACCGGGCTTCGACCCAGCTTGACGGACTGCTTGGCGATATGCGCCCCGGAGCGAAGCGGCTCAGCGAACAGACCCTGCCCGAGGCCGAGGCCGCAATCCGCGATCTGCGCGCGACGACCAAGGCGCTGCGCGGAATGACCGAAAAGCTTAACGAGCAGGGCGCCAAAGGGCTGCTCGGCGGGCAGCAATTGCCGGATTACAAGCCATGACAGGGACCTCCGCGATGCGCCACTTCCGCTCATTCAAGATGCCGCCAGTGTGCTTGGCGCTCGCCCTCACGCTGACCTTGCCGGGCTGTCTCAGCCTGGGCGGGAAGCCGCCGCCAACCTTGCTCACCCTGACTGCGGCCACCGCAATCCCGGCGGGCACGGTGACCAGCGGCGATCCCAAAACCGCGATCATGGTGATGGAACCCGAAACCGACCAGCGGCTCGCCGTGGTGCGGGTGCCGGTCCAGGTCGACGACACCAACATCGCTTACGTCAAGGGCGCGGCCTGGGTCGAACGCCCTGCTCGGTTATTTCGGGCGTTGCTCGCCGAAACACTGCGGAGCAAGACCAATGCGCTGGTCCTCGAAGACAGTCAGGCCGCGGCGAACACCGGCGTGCGGGTCTCGGGCCGGCTGATCGACATGGGTTATGATGTGCGGACCAGTTCGGTGGTGGTGCGCTTCGAAGCGATCCGCAGCAGTACGGGCGGCGCGGTGATGACCAAGCGGTTCGAAAGCGTGGTTCCTGGTATTCAGGCCAAGCCCGAATTCATCGGGCCGGCGCTCAATCGGGCGGCCAACGATGTCGCGGGCCAGGTTGCTGTCTGGGTCGTCGGTTAAGTCCGCACAAGTTCGGCAAAACGTTGCGCGGCCTTGAACGCACCGAGGCGCAAGGCGCGGCGCTCGGCGGCTTCGGCGTCGGCACCCCACAGTTCGATCTGCCAGTCTTCCTCAAGGTTTGCGGCGTTCCAAAGCTGGCCCGGGTCGGCACTTTCTTCCAGCGCAGCGAGCGCGATCGTCAGCGATGCCGCCAGTGCGCTGAGCGTGGTCAGCGCCGCTAAAGTAAAATCGTCGTGCGCCGAAAGCACGCGCTCCAGCCGCGCCAAGGTCGCCGCGCTTTGCGGCCGGTGAATGACACCGCTGACGCGCTCAAAATGAATGTCCCAGCGGGCTTCGGCAGCGCTCAACAGCGGCTCCCACAACGCCAGCTGACGGGCATGAAGGGGTTCGTCAGGCTCAGCACGGTAGCACAGCGTGTCTGTCTCGGCGTAGCCCAGCAACTGCGCGGTTGCTGCGGTGCGGCCAGGTGCGATCACGTCGATCGCATAGTCGGCCAGATCACGCAGCGGCAAGCTGGCCGGGTCTACCGTAGCCCCTTGCGCCGCCCATTCGGCAGCCATGGCTGCGGCAAGCGGCTGGCTCGGCACAATTTGCACGCTTCCCGTCTGCGTTTTAACCGCACGCCCATCGAGCAGCACCTGCCAGCCGGTGCCAAACGGCGCGACCGTCGCCTCCGTCCAAAACCGCTTCATGAACCCGGTGACTTCCACTTGCGCGCGAGGAACGGGGGCAAGAGCAGCAGTTCGAGCAGACCAAACACCGCGAATGCCACTCCGGCGGGTTTGGGTATATCGATCTTGCCGGCCACGATTAGCAAACCAACCACGGTCAAGGCGGTCGCCGAGAGACGGACCAGGTTGAGCATCACAAAACGCTGCATGGCAATGCTGTCGTTGTCGTTCATCCGATCAACTCCTTCAGTTGGGCGGGATCCAAAGCCACCGCCTCAGCCCCGGCCTCGATCAGTTCTGCGGCAGTATGGTAACCCCAGTTGACCCCCAGCGCACGCACGTCGGCAGCGCGCGCCATCGCGATGTCAAATACGGTATCGCCAATCATGACACACTGGTCAGGTTCGGCGCCGGTTTCCGCGAGCGCAGCCAGCACCATCGCCGGATGCGGCTTGGACGGGTGGTTGTCGGCGGTCTGGAATGTTGCGAAATGCGCCGTGAGTCCATGCATGGCAAGGCAATGCGTCAGGCCGCGCTGGCTTTTGCCGGTGGCGACCCCCAGCGTCCATCCGGCAGCGCGTAGGGTGGCGACCAGTTCGGTAATGCCATCGTACAACGGTTCAACCAGTGAGCCACTTTCGCGGGCCGCGCGGAACTGCTCGCGGTAAGCAGTATCAACCGCAGCGCACACACTTGCGCCCGCATCTGGGGCCAACTGGCGAATCGCTTGCGGCAAGCTCAGCCCGACAATCCGGCGAACCAGATGCCGGTCAGGCGCGGGCAGGCCCACGTCGGCAAAAGCCGCGTCCATGGCATTGCACACCCCGGCTTGCCCATCGACCAGCGTCCCGTCGCAATCGAACAGCGCCAGCCGCACCGTCATGGGGCGAAGCTGCGCATCAAGGCGGCAATCCCGGCAGCGCCTTCGCTTTCCAACCCGGCCGCAACGCGTTCGCGCTCATCCGCCGGCTTGTTCTGGCTGAGCTTGATCGTTTCGCGCCAGGCAATCACCTCAAGCTCGAACCCGACAATGGCGGATTGCAGCGCGCGGCTCTTGGCCTCGGGCAGCTTGTCCATCGTCCACGGCTGGCCCGCTGCGATGCGTGCCTCATGCTTGTCCGACAGCGCGGTGATCTGACCGAGCAGCCGTTCGGCATCCAACCGCTGGACCCGGCCTTCAAGCTCCAGCGCGACGTAGTTCCAAGTCGGGACCTGCTCGGGATCGGCGTACCAGCGCGGGCTGACGTAGCCATCGGGGCCGTTGATTACCGCCAGCACGGTCATGCCATCGAGGTGCTTGGTCAGCGCATTACCGCGCGCGAGGTGAAACTGCACCGCGCCGTCGCCCGTCCACAGCAAGGGTACATGCGCCACGCGCGGCCCATCGGGGGCCTGCGCAAAGACCATGCCGAAGCCGATCTCCTCGACCATTGTTTCAAGCAGCGCGCGGTCGGGATTGCGGAAGGACTGCGCGGGATACATCAGCGCCCCACCGGCTTACCGGGTTTGCCCGGTTTGACCGGCTTGGGTGAGCCTTTGCCCTTGGTCGGGCCGCGGCTCTTGGCGGGACGCGTTGGCGCGTCAGTGCGCGAGCGCCGCTCGCCCGCCGGGGCATCCGAGCGTGAGCGGCGCTCGCCGCGGCGTTCCTTGCGGTATTGCTTGGCGTGAGCCCTGGCCTCGGCCTTCTGCACTTCCTTGGTCGGCGGCGCCTTTGCCTTGAGCTCGATCACGCCGTCAGCCTCGTCGAATCCCAGGCTGACCATGCTCGACGCGAAATGATCGGGCAGGTCGGCGGTCACGTCGATGCTGTCACCGCCGGGCGCGGGGATCACCAGCCGCCGCGCATGGAGGTGCATCTTGCGGCTGATTGTGCCCGACAAAAACGCGTCGGGCCCGCCGTATTTGCCGTCACCCACGATGGGATGGCCGATCGCCGCCATGTGGACGCGCAGCTGGTGCGTGCGCCCGGTCATCGGCTGCAATTCGACCCACGAGGCGCGGTTGCCGGCGTGGTCGATCACCCGGTAGCGGGTGCGCGCGCTTTGCCCGTGCTCGCTTTCATCGACCATCATCTTCTCGCCGCCGCTGCCGGGCTGCTTGCCCAGCGGCAGTTCGATCAGCCCGTCCTCGATCGCGGGTACGCCGATCACCAGCGCCCAATAAACCTTGCGCGCCGAGCGGCCAGAGAAGTGCTTTGAAAACGCCGCCGCGCTGCCCGGGGTGCGCGCGATCAGCAGCACGCCGCTGGTATCCTTGTCGAGCCGGTGAACCAACCGCGGGCGCGGATCACTTTCCTGCGCCAGTGCATCGAGCAGCCCGTCGATATGTTCGAAGGTGCCGCTACCGCCTTGCGTCGCGAGCCCCGGCGGCTTGTTGAGCACGAAAGCGCTGGGGGTGGTGCGAATCACCATGTCGAGCGCCAGTTCGCACTGCTCCGGGGTGAGCGGCCGGCGCAGACGTTGGCCCTTGATGGCGGGTGCATCGCCGCCAGGGGGCACGCGCAGCATCTGGCCAGCAACCAGCCGGTCAGCCGGATCTGCCCGCTTGCCGTCAACCCGGATCTGCCCGGTCCGGGCCCAGCGGCTGATCGTGGCAAAGCCGATTTCGGGGAGGTTGCGTTTAAACCAGCGGTCCAGCCGCACCCCATCGTCGTCTGGCCCGACGGTGAATTGGCGGACAATCTCGCTCACGTAGACACCCGCATGATTGCCAGCCCGGCGAACAGTGCCGCGACTCCTGCCAGTACCGATGCGGCCGCATAAAACGCCGCAGTAGCCAGCGCACCGCGCTCCACCATCAGCGCCAGCTCAAGGCTGAACGCGGAAAAGGTGGTGAAGCCGCCGAGGAAGCCAACGCCAAGCAGCAAACGCCAGCCTTCGCCGTGGCTGCCATGGCGGGCGAGCCACCCGGCGAGCAGGCCCATGGCGAGGCTGCCCAGCACATTGACGCTCAGCGTAGCCCAAGGGAATTGGCTTGCCGGGCCGAGACTGCGGAAAATCAATATTCCGCTGGCATAGCGCAGCCATGCCCCTATGCCGCCCCCAAGGATGACATAAAGCGATGCGGCAAAGAAAGACGGCGGGTTCACGGTTGCCGCATTAGGTCAGCGAGGCGGGTCCAGCAAGCCGGAAGGAACGCGGCAAATTTGCCACATTGCGAGCCTTCGCAGGGTTGCCATGCACTTCGTTTCCTGTTAGCCGCCCGCCGGTTCGATCCGTTCCTGTTGGATTCGGGTGCGTTTTACATTTTTGGATTAAAAGGTGCTCCCCCGCACTGAACAGCCGCGGGGTTCTCGTCTTTTTGGATTGAGGTAGTTCGGTTTATGCAAATTCTCGTCCGCGATAACAATGTCGAGCAAGCCCTGCGCGCGCTTAAGAAAAAGCTGCAGCGCGAAGGCGTCTATCGCGAAATGAAATTGCGCCGTCACTATGAAAAGCCGTCGGAAAAGCGTGCCCGCGAAAAGGCCGCTGCCGTACGCCGCGCCCGCAAGATGGAGCGCAAGCGGATGGAACGCGACGGGATCAAGTAGGTCTAACGCCGCTTGAACGGCGGCGCGTGTTAGGCCATGAGGGCGCGGTCAATTCCGCGCCCTTTTGCATTCTTGGCCGCAAGCTACATCGACCAGACAGGGATACCCCCATGACCGAGATTACCCGCGTACCATTGCAGCCCGTCGCCAAAGGTGTGCTGACCAAGTTGTGGCTGGGGGTGCTGTTTGTGGCCCTGTGCTCAGCCGGTCTGGTCTGGGCCAGCCTGCCCAAAAGCGTCGATGTTACAACCGTTCGCGCAGGCAGCGGCAGGACCCCAACCAAGGACGATCTGGTTTTCGTCAAATACGTTGGCAAACTGGCCAACGGCAAGGAGTTTGATCGCTCGCCTAACGAGCCCGTATTTCCCATCCCGGGTATCCTGCCCGACGGTGTGCCGTTCCAACTTGATGGGACGATCCCTGGATTTGCTGAAGGCCTGTCGAAAGTACAGCAAGGCGGCAAATATCGGCTCCATATTCCTGCTGCGAAAGCATACGGGGCAGAGGATAAGCGCAATCCCCAGACCGGAGAAATCGATATCCCCGCCAACAGTGACCTGGACTTTGAAATTGAAGTCATGGGCATAATGCCGCGCGCTGAAGCTCAGCAGCGGGCGCAGCAGGCGCAGGCGATGTTGCAGCAGACGCCGGGTGCGGGTGCCGAGGGTGCCGCTGGCGCAAGTCAGCCGGGCAAACCATCGAGCGAAACGCCGCCTGAGCCAAAAAAGAAGTAACTCAACTTAAGGTGATACAACGCAATGTCGGTTGATACCGCCACCGTGGCCAAAATCGCCGCGCTGGCCCGCATCAAGGTGAGCGAGGCCGAGCTCGGGGCAATGGTTCCCGAACTCAACGGAATTCTCGCCTGGGTCGAGCAGTTGGCCGAAGTTGACGTCAGCGGGGTCGAGCCGATGACCGCGGTGATCGAGAACCATTTGCGGTTGCGCGCCGACGTGATCGATCCCGATCCGCTGACCGGCGGCGGCAAGCGCGATGCGGTACTGGCCAATGCCCCCGCCGCATTGGACGGGTTCTACGGCGTGCCCAAGGTGATCGAATGATGGCGGACTTGACCGATCTGGGCGTCGCCGCGATCCGCGACGGAGTGGCCCAGGGCACCTTCTCAGCGCTCGAAGTGGCCGAGGCATTTAATGCCAACGTCGCCGCCGCCGGTGCGCTCAATGCCTTTATCGTGACCACGCCCGAATTGGCTATCGCCGCCGCTAAATCCACCGATGCGCGCCGCATCAAGGGTGAAGCGCTGGGGCTAATGGGAGGGGTTCCGATCGGGATGAAGGATCTGTTCGCCACCAAGGGCGTCCAGACCACCGCTGCGAGCCACATGCTCGAAGGGTTCATTCCCGAATACGAAAGCGCTGTTTCGCAAAAGTTGTGGGATGCGGGCGCGGGGATGCTGGGCAAGCTAAACCTTGATCAATTTGCGATGGGCTCATCCAACGAGACCAGCTATTTCGGCAATGTGATTTCGCCGTGGCGGCGCAAGGATGGTGGCAATGCTGCGATGGCTCCGGGCGGATCGTCGGGCGGCAGTTCAACGGCAGTCTCGGCCCGGCTCGCACCTGCCGCAACCGGCACTGACACTGGCGGTTCGATCCGCCAGCCCGCGGCCTTCACCGGCATTTCCGGGATCAAGCCGACTTACGGCCGCTGCAGCCGGTGGGGCATCGTCGCCTTCGCCTCTTCACTCGATCAGGCCGGGCCAATGGCGCGCGATGTGGGCGATTGCGCGATCATGCTCGAAGCGATGGCCGGGTTCGATCCGAAGGATGCGACAAGTCTCGACATGGCGGTGCCGCGTTGGGAAGCGGGGCTGAACGCTGATCTGCGGGGCAAAAAAGTCGGCGTGCCGATCGAATATCGCATGGATGGCATGGACCCCGATGTCGCGGCCAGCTGGGACCAAGGCATTGCCTGGCTCAAGGATGCTGGCGCCGAAATCGTCGAGATCAGCCTGCCGCACACCAAATATGCGCTGCCGGCCTATTACATCATCGCCCCGGCCGAAGCGTCATCGAACCTTGCTCGCTATGACGGCGTGCGTTACGGCCTACGCGAACTGCCCGATGGCGCTGGTTTGCAGGACATGTACGCCGCGACCCGCGCCGCAGGCTTCGGTCCCGAAGTCAAACGCCGCATCCTGATCGGCACCTATGTGCTCTCGGCTGGGTTCTACGATGCCTATTACACCCAGGCGCAAAAGGTCCGCACGCTGATCAGCCGTGATTTTGCCGAAGCCTTCACCAAGTGCGACGTGATCCTCGCGCCGACCGCGCCGACCGCCGCGTTCGGGCTCGGCGAAAAAAGCGACGACCCACTGGCGATGTACCTGAACGACGTCTTCGCGGTGCCCGCCAGCCTCGCCGGACTGCCGGCGATGTCGGTGCCAGCAGGGCTCAACCGCGAAGGCTTGCCGCTCGGCTTGCAGATCATCGGTCGTCCGTTCGACGAGCAGGGCGTGCTCAATGCCGGGCTGGCGATCGAGGCGCGTGCCGGGTTTGTCGCCCGACCCGAACGGTGGTGGTAAACGCTCCGCAGCCCGATCCGCGCGCGGAGGATTACGGCGCGCAAGGTTATCTTGTGCTGCGCGGAGCGATCGACCCCGCTGTCTGCGAAAGCTTCGGGCAGGACGCGCGGGATGAATATGCCAAGATGGCAGCGCGGCATGAGGTTCTGCCAGGAACCCTCGCCGGGCATCTCAATTTTAGCATGGGGCCGGGCGGCCGCGAACTGCTTTCGCGGGTCGAAGTGGCGGGCATTCCTGCGCTGCTGGAGCAACTGGCGGGAGAACCGCTGGCCTTGGCGCAAGCGGCAGGCAATCTCAACCTGCCGGGCAGCAGCCATCAGAACTACCACATCGACGGCGCGTTCGCGCGGCGCAGCATGATCGTCAATCTGTGTCTGACCGCGACTGACGCGAGCAACGGTGCAACCGCGCTGGTGCCGGGTAGCCATCGCAGCGCGCTGTCTTACTGGCAATTCCGCCGCATGGGCCGCGCCGCGCAGGCCATCCGTCCCGCGTTGGCCCCCGGCGATGTGCTGATCCGCCCTTCCAACCTGTGGCATCGCGGCACGCCCAATCGCAGCGCAACGCCGCGCCCGATGGCGGCCTTCGTCTGGACCCCACCCGCCTGGCTCGACGGCTACGATGCCGCACGTGAACTGGCACGCCCGCTGACGCTTTCGGGCAACAAGTTCTACGGCCGTTTTGCTAGGCTCAAGGAAGTGGTCGCGGTGCGGCTGCCGTGGCTTGACGAGGCGGTGCGGCTGGGGCGGTCGGCGTTGTTTGACCGCAAGTAAACCGCCTCCTTTTCACAGGGCCCAATGCGCCCTAACGGACAAACCTATGGAAAACTATCGCATCTACGGCGCAACCGGCGAATGGGAGGTCGTGATCGGCCTCGAAGTCCACGCGCAGGTCACTTCGCAGTCCAAGCTGTTTTCGGGCGCGGCGACGGCGTTCGGGGCTGCGCCCAACAGCCAGGTCAGCCTGGTCGACGCTGCAATGCCGGGGATGCTGCCGGTGCCCAACCGCGAGTGCATCCGCCAGGCGGTGCGCACCGGCATGGCGCTGAATGCCAAGATCAATTCGTGGAGCCGGTTCGACCGCAAGAACTACTTCTACGCCGATCTGCCGCAGGGTTACCAGATCAGCCAGCTGTACTTCCCGATCGTGGGTGAGGGCGAGATCGATGTGGTGCTTGACGAAAAGTCGCCCGAGACCAGCACCAAGACCATCGGGATCGAACGGATCCACGTCGAGCAGGACGCGGGCAAGCTGATGCATGATCAGCATCCGACCATGTCCTACGTCGATCTCAACCGTTCGGGTGTGGCATTGATGGAAATCGTCAGCCGGCCTGACATGCGCTCGCCCGCCGAGGCCGGGGCGTACCTGACCAAGTTGCGCCAGATTCTGCGCTATGTCGGATCATGCGATGGCAACATGGACCAGGGCTCGATGCGCGCCGACGTCAATGTTTCGGTGCGCAAACCCGGCGATGAATTCGGCACGCGGACCGAGACCAAGAACGTCAATTCTGTGCGCTTCGTGATGGCGGTGGTTGAAGCCGAGGCGCGCCGTCAGGTCGATGTGATCGAGGACGGCGGGCGGATCGTACAGGAAACCCGGCTTTACGATCCTGACCGCAACGAGACCCGTTCGATGCGCAGCAAGGAAGACGCGCACGATTACCGCTATTTCCCCGATCCCGACCTGCTTCCGCTCGAGCTCGACCAGGCGTTTCTGGACGAATGCGAGGCGAGCCTGCCCGAACTGCCCGACGCCAAGCGCGCGCGCTACGAAGGCGCGCTGGGGTTGTCGGCCTACAACGCGCGGGTGCTGACCTCGGACGTCGAAACCGCGCGGTGGTTTGAGCGGCTGGTGATGGCCACCGCCGCCAATGCTGGCAAGGGTGAGGCGGAAGTCGCCAAGCAGGCGAGCAATTGGCTGACCAGCGAGCTGTTTGGCGCGCTCAACAAGCTTGGCACCGACCTCGCCTCGTCGCCGGTTACGCCTGACAGCGGTGCGGAGCTGCTCGGGCTCGTTGCTAGCGGCACAATCTCGGGTTCAGCCGCCAAACAGGTGCTCGAACTGATGCTCGAAAGCGGAGACGGTGCCGCCGCCATCGTGACGCGCGAAGGCCTGACCCAGACCAGCGACACCGGCGCAATCGAAGCCGCCGTCGACGCCGTCCTCGCCGCCAACGCGGACAAGGTCCAGCAATACAAGGACGGAAAGGAAGCGCTGTTCGGGTTCTTCGTCGGGCAGACGATGAAGGCCATGCAGGGCAAGGGCAATCCAGGGCTGGTCAACGAAGTGATCAGGGCCAAGCTCGCCTAAGCCGAGCATACGAACCATGCAAAAGGGCGCCGAAGCAATGCTCCGACGCCCTTTTTGCATCGCACTGAGGCGCAGAATCACCCCTTGCGGGTGCCGTTCATCGGAAAGGTCCCGAACGCGCCAGCCTTGACCGAGCCGGTTAGCGTGTCGCCATCGACGGTGGCTTCGCCTTCGAGCGTCATCGGCATCGGCACGGTCATCTTCATCGACCAGGTCAGCTTGTTGCCGTCGACCTTGCCGTCCTCGAGGTCCATCGAGCCCATCGCGCCGACGTTGCTGCCGGTGAAGGTGTCGCCGTCGACGCTGATCGTTACGTCGCTCTTCTGGTCGCCCATCGGAGTCTTGGTGATGCACTCATAAGTACCGGCTACAGACATTCTCTCTCTCCTTACATCGACGTAAATAGTGGCCTTCACTCGCTGGTTGGCGCGGCGCTGTCAACGGGGCTCGCGATCTCGATTGGCAGGCCCAGTTTTCTGAGTTGCGGCTCGACCACCTTGCGGTCGCCGACCACGATGAAGACAAGGCCGGCTGGTTGCAGATAAGTCCCCGCCGCAGCGTTTATCGCGGTGGCATCGATGCCGCGATACCGGGTTGCCAGCGTGGCATAGTAATCGTCCGGCCGCCCGAGCAGCTCGTTCGAGAGGATCGCGCCGAGTACCTGGCCATTGGTCTCGAACTTGTTGGGCAGGCCGCGGATGTTGCCGTCGGTGACCCGGGCCAATTCGACTGGTTCGACCCCGCGTTTGGCCGGGAACAGCTGCATGTCAGCCAGCAGCAGCGCAATCGAATCGCTGGTGCGATCGGCTTGGACTGGCGCGATCAGCACCAATGTGCGCGGTCCCTTGGGGCTGGCCACCGCGCTACGCACACCGTAAGACCAACCCTTGTCTTCGCGCAGGTCCATGTTGAGGCGGCTGAGGAAGCCGTTGCCGAGCACTTCGTTGGCCAGATTGAGCGCTTCCTGGTCCTGGTTGCGCCCGGTGAGCGGGAGCACCCGGCCTGCGACGATCACCGATTGCGGCGAATTGGGCCGGTCGATCAGAACGATGCGGGGTTTTGGCGCTGGGATTGCGGTATCGAGGTGCTTGACCGGTTTCGCGGTGGCCGGCGCGCGCCAATCGCCGAAGCTTGCCTCCAGCATGGGCCTCAGCTGCTCCATCGAAATGTCACCAACCACGGTGATGGTCATGCTGTCGGGCCGCAGCCACTTGTCATGTGCCTCGCGCAGTGCGGCCGGGGTGAGGGCGGCGACCGACTTGCCATCGCCGAGGCCATCACCTGGCTGTCCGTAGGGGTGGCTCGGCCCATAGAGGAGCGGATTTAGCAGGCGCGTGGCCAGCGAACGCGGGCTGGCATTCGATTGGGCGATATCGGCGAGTTGCTGATCGCGGACGCGCGCGACATCTTCGGTGCGGAAGGCAGGGCGGCGCACCACTTCGGCCAGCAAATCGAGCGATGGCTGGAGGTTTGCGGTAAGTGCATTCAGCTGGACCATCGAGCTGTCGAGCCCGGCTGCGGCCGAGAGCCGCGCGCCAAGCCGCTCTTGCTGCTCGGCAATCTGGATTCCGTTCAGGCTCTGCGTGCCTTCATCGAGCAGCCCCATCATCAATGACTGGGTACCGGGGCTGTCTTGCGCATCGGCGGAAAAGCCCGCGTCGAAGCTCAGGTTGACCAGAACCGTCGGCACGGCGGTACGCCGCGCCAGCACTACCGGAATGCCGTTCGAGAGCGTGGCGCGCTCGATCGCCGGGAACGCTAGATCACCCACCGGCGCGACCGGCGGCGCAGTCCGCTTGGGCCCGGTGACCAGTTTGGGCGGGGCCTTCTTGGTGTCGGCGCGGGGCAGAGCGGTGGCCGCTTCATCGCCCCAGCCGCCCAAAGCTTCGCCCTTTTCAGTCCGGGCGCCGGGGCTGACTGTCAGTGCATAGACCGGGCGCGAGAGCCAGCGGCCGAGCGCTCCCTGCACTTCAGGCGCGGTCAGGTTGGCGATGCGCGCCAGGTCCTTTTTGTATTGCCCGGGATCGCCCGAATAGAGCAGCCCTTCGGCGAGCTGCGCGCCTTTGCCGGAAAATCCGCCAACCTGTTCGAGGCTATTGATTTGCCCCGAAACCGCGCTGGTCGCGGCGCGCTGCATTTCGTCAGCAGTCGGCCCTTCAGCCATTAGCTTGGCAATGTCTTCGTCAAGCGCGGCCTCTGCCTGCTTCACGTCAACGCCGTCCTTCACCTCCAGCTCGATCTGGATGAAGCTGACTTGTTCGAACTGCTGAACGCTGGCCGAAACCGACGTGGCGAGCTGTCGGCCCTTGACCAGATCGTTGTCGAGCCGCGAACTGGCGAGGCCGCCCAATACGCGCATGCCAAGATCCAGTGTCGCTGCATCAGGGTCGTTGGTGCCAGGGCCGGACCAGACGCGATAGATCTTGGTCTGAGGGACTTGATCCTTCATTTCGCGGCGCACCGCGGCGGCGAGCGTGACCGGCCCGGCGGCGACCTTGCGCACTTCTGGGCCGCGCGGGATCGCGCCGAACCATTTTTCGACCATGGGCTTGGCCGTCGCCGCGTCGATATCGCCCGACAGCACGAGGACTACGTTGTTCGGCGCATAATTGCCGGTGAACCAGCCGCGCACATCCTTGATGCTGGCGGCATTAAGATCGCTCATTGAGCCGATGGTGGCGTGGCGGTATGGGTGGCCAACCGGGAACAACCCTTCGCCGATCGCGTATTCGACGAGGCCGTATGGTTCGTTGTCGCCCTGGCGCTTTTCGTTCTGGACTACGCCGCGCTGCTTATCGAGTTTGTCCTGGCTGACCGCGCCGAGCAGATGGCCCATCCGGTCGCTTTCCATGAACAGCGCGAGGTCGACCGCGCCGGTGGGCACGGTCTCAACATAGTTGGTCCGGTCATACCAGGTTGAACCATTTGTGCTGGTCGATCCGGCGCCTTCGAGCGGGATATCGAAGTTGGCAACGTTCTCGCTGCCGCCGAACATCAGATGCTCGAACAGGTGGGCAAAGCCGGTGCGGCCCTTGGGTTCGCTCTTCGAGCCGACCCGGTAATAGATCGTCACCCCGACGATCGGCGCTTTGCGATCGGTGTGGGTGATGACTTGCAGGCCGTTGCCGAGGGTAAAGCGCTCATAAGGAATATCGACTGTCTGGACGAGCTGACTAAGCGGCGCAGGCTGAGCGACAACTTTTGGCGCAAGGGGCGCAACAGCGGGCGTAGCCAAAGCAACTTGCGTTGCAGGAGCGGTGGCGCAGGCGGACAGAGCGACGGCAAGCAGTGAGGCGGTGGCGAATTTGCGCATCCGGTTGTGATCCTTCAATTGATTTCCAGTGACTATCGGGGGCGGGCGCTCAATTCGACACCGTTTCTCGATGAACCGCATGCGCAGCCACTTCGGCTCGGGTGAACCATACCGGCTTGAACTTGTGCGCCACAAACAGCGCCGCCTGATCGGCATAATGCGGGTCGTTCTTGCGAGTGGTCGCGGCGCCATACGGCTGGATCGATTCGGAATGTACCCGCCCGTCCTTGCCCCATTCGATCAGCATGACGAAGCTGTCGCCATGCTTGATCGAGAGCCGCCCGTCGGGATCGACATTCCATGAAGTCGCCGCGCGCAAGGTATCGCCGCCGCCGTCATCGGGCAAATCGACTTTCCCTTGGCGGATGCGGATCACATCGCCAAGCGGCGGGTCGAGCCGGCCGAAGTATTTGACCAGATGTGCCGCCGCTTTGGCCAATTCGAACCGCAGATCGTGCATCGGCCGCAGGTTGTAGGATGCCGCCATGCCCTCTTCGAGCACCATCACCGCCAGCGCATCGGCTGGACCTTTGCCGTCGGCCTTAAGATCCCACCCTGCCAGCAAAGCCTGCGCCTTGGCCAGCTGCGGATCGCCGCGCAGGTCAAGCTTGGCGATGCCGTCGAGCATGAACGTCACGTATCCCGCGCGTTCGTAACCGGTGTCGAACTTGATCGCGAGGAGCCGGTCGCGGGTGATCGGGCCCGGCTCCGACAGCAGTTTGACCGCGCGGCGCGCCCGATTGGTCATGTCGGTCTCAACCCCCCAGATCGCCGGGATCGTCGCGGGATTAAGCTCGCTGCCCGGGCCAGCCGCGACCAAGGGCGTGTTGTTTGAGTTGAACAAGAAGCCTGAGGCCGGGTTGATGAGGTGCGGGTAAGAGGCGAACGGGATCGACTTGTCCCAGACCGCATCGGCATCTACCAGTTCAATGACGTGGCGGTAATCGGGGCCCGGCCTGCGATCGGGAATTTTAGCATTGTACCAGTCGGCGATATTGCCGGCCTTGTCAGCATAGATGAAATTGGTCGCGGGCACGCCTTGCAGTGCCATAGCCGTCTGCCACTGGGCAAAATCCTGCGCCTTCGTAATACGGTAGTATTGTTCGAGACTCTGAATATTGTCGATTCCAGCGTAGCGAACGGCGAATGCACCATTCACGTTCTTGATCACCGGGCCGAAGTTCGGTGCATTCCAGATGACGCGCGGCACCGGCAATACCAGGGGTCCTATCCGCACGGGCAGCCACACCGTCCGGTGTGTGAGAGCGGGGGTTCGGATGAAGCCCTCCAACGCGCCCTTTGGCGGCGACCAGACATAGTGCTCGCCGTCTGCGGTCAGATTGAGCTTGTAGACATCGATCAAGTCGGCGCGGTTGACGGTGTTGGTCCAGCCCAGGTTCTCGTTGTGGCCAAGAAACGGGTATGGCGAGCCGGGGAAGGTTGCACCCGCAAAATGCCACCCGCTGTCGCTGTCGATCTGCAGCTCATACCACGCGACCCCGCCGCGATAGGGCTGGTGGCTGTTGGAAAACAGCCGCGTCACCCCGTCGCCGCTGCGTTGCGGACTAATCGCGAAGGCGTTCGAACCCGAACTTTCGGCCACCGCGCCCATCGGCAGCGGCAACGGCATGGCTGGTTCCGGCACCAACTGGTCAACGCCGCCGTGCGCTGCATCGGGCAGCGGCTTGCTAGTCAGGCTCGGCCCATGCTCGGGCAGCATCGGCTCGCCCTTGACGAGCGGGCCGAGGACGCGATCGAGCCCAAAGAAGAATGGCTGGCGCAGCGCGAAACCAGTCGCAATATCCTCGCCGTTGACCGGGAACAGCCGCGCCAGCTTAACCTCGCCCGGATGCTGCGCAGCAAAGCGGTTCAGCCCGCTGGCATAGGCATCGAGCACCTGGCGCACGTCAGCGGGAAGTTCGGCGTAGTGATTGTGCGCGGTCGCCCGCGCGCCCAGCCAGTGATACGCAAAATCGACGCCTGCACCGTCTTGCCCGGCAATCGCGCCATAGCGCCCGCGCGTCATCGCCACGACATCCTGCAGCGTCGAGAAGTCGTCTTCGGCGTGGGCGTAAGCGACCCCGAAGGCGACATCGGCATCGCTTTTGCCATGAATATGCGGCACCCCGAATTCGTCGCGCGTAATGTCAGCGGTGTATTTGCGTAATGGCGGCGGCGGACCGGGTTGTTCGGCGAAGAACGGTTCCCATGTCGCCAACGCGGCGACGCTTATCAACACCAGAACGAGCAGCATCCAGCCGGCTCGCGGCAACCATTTGCGCATGATCAATCGTTCTCCCTGTGCGCTTGTGGTAGCCTTCCTTTACCGAATACAGCAAGTGCCCCTTGTGTTGCCAATACGCAACACTATCTTCGGGTGTGACAGGAGGCTGATACACCAAATGAACCTCGAGAAATTCACCGACCGCGCCAAGGGATTTCTGCAAAGCGCGCAGACCGTCGCGATCCGCATGAACCACCAGCGGATTACCCCTGAACACATTCTCAAAGCCCTGCTCGAGGACAGCGAGGGCATGGCGGCGGGGCTGATTGCGCGCGCCGGGGGCAATGTGCAGCTTGCCCAAGCTGCGATCGACAAGGCGCTGGGCAAGATCCCGGGCGTGTCGGGCAGCGGCGCGCAGGCGGCTCCCGGTTTTGAGAACGATGCGGTGCGCCTGCTCGACAGCGCCGAACAGCTTTCAGCCAAAGCCGGAGACAGCTTCGTCTCGGTCCAGCGGATGCTGCAGGCGCTCGCACTCGGCACCACCAATCCAGCGGGACAGGCGCTCAAGGCCGCTGGGGTCGATGCCAAAGCCTTGGAAGCTGCGATCCAGGAGGTCACCGGCGGTCGCACTGCCGACAGCGCTGGCGCGGAAAACGCCTATGAAGCCATGAAGAAATATGCCCGCGATCTGACGCAAGCGGCGCGCGACGGCAAACTTGATCCGGTGATCGGGCGCGACGAAGAAATCCGCCGCACGATCCAGATTCTCGCCCGGCGGACGAAGAACAACCCGGCGCTGATCGGCGAGCCTGGCGTCGGCAAAACCGCCATCGCCGAGGGCCTCGCGCTGCGCATCGCCAATGGCGACGTGCCCGACAGCCTCAAGGGCCGCCGCCTGATGTCGCTCGACATGGGCTCGCTGATCGCGGGGGCCAAGTACCGCGGCGAGTTCGAGGACCGGCTCAAGGCTGTGCTCGACGAAGTGAAGGGTGCTGAAGGCGAAATCATCCTGTTCATCGACGAGATGCACACGCTGATCGGCGCGGGTGCCTCCGAAGGTTCGATGGACGCCTCGAACCTTTTGAAGCCCGCTTTGGCGCGCGGAGAATTGCATTGCATCGGCGCGACCACGCTTGATGAATACCAGAAATACATCGAGAAGGACCCGGCGCTGCAACGCCGCTTCCAACCGGTGTTCGTGGGCGAGCCGACGGTCGAGGATACAATCTCGATCCTGCGCGGTCTTAAGGAAAAGTATGAGCTGCACCACGGCGTGCGGATTGCCGACAATGCGATCGTCGCCGCCGCCACGCTCAGCCAGCGCTACATTGCCGACCGTTTTCTGCCCGACAAGGCGATCGACCTGATGGACGAGGCAGCGAGCCGCATCCGCATGGAAGTAGAGAGCAAGCCCGAAGAGATCGAGGTGCTCGACCGGCGGATCATGCAGCTCAAGATCGAGGAAATGGCGCTCGCCAAGGAAAGCGACGCGGCGAGCAAGGATCGGCTGGCCGCGCTGCGCGGGGAATTGGCCGGGCTAGAAGAACAATCCGCCGTGCTTACGGTGCGGTGGCAGGGTGAGCGCGACAAGATTGCCGCCGAAGCCAAGATCAAGGAAGCGCTCGATCACGCTCGGCTCGAGCTTGAGCAAGCCCAGCGCAGCGGCGATTTGGGCAAGGCGGGCGAGTTGTCTTACGGGCGGATTCCCGAGCTGGAGAAACAACTTGGCGAGGCCCAGGGCGCCTCGGTCAACGCCTTGCTGCGCGAAGAAGTCACCGCAGACGACATCGCCTCGGTGGTGAGCAAATGGACCGGAATCCCGGTTGACCGGATGATGGCGGGTGAGCGTGAGAAGTTGCTCAAGATGGAAGAGACCATCGGAAAACGCGTAATCGGGCAGCAAGACGCGGTAATCGCCGTTTCAAAAGCGGTGCGCCGCGCGCGCGCCGGGCTGCAGGATCCGAACCGGCCCTTGGGTTCGTTCCTGTTCCTCGGCCCCACGGGTGTCGGCAAGACCGAACTGACCAAAGCGCTCGCCGGGTTCCTGTTCGACGACGACAGCGCGATGGTGCGGATCGACATGAGCGAGTTCATGGAGAAGCACGCGGTCAGCCGCTTGATCGGTGCGCCTCCCGGCTATGTCGGTTACGACGAGGGCGGGGTGCTGACCGAGGCGGTGCGGCGGCGGCCTTATCAGGTGGTGCTATTCGACGAGGTCGAGAAAGCGCATCCTGATGTGTTCAACGTGCTCCTCCAGGTGCTCGATGACGGCCGCCTGACCGACGGGCAGGGGCGGCAGGTTGATTTCACCAACACGCTGATCATCCTGACCTCAAACCTGGGCAGCCAGTACCTCGCCAATCTTGAGGAGGGGCAGGACGTCGCGGCGGTCGAACCGCAGGTGATGGAGGCCGTGCGCGGGCATTTTCGGCCTGAATTCCTTAACCGGTTGGACGAAATCATTCTGTTCCACCGGCTTGGCCAGGACCACATGGCCCCGATCGTCGAGATTCAGGTCGGACGGGTGCAGAAATTGCTCAAGGACCGCAAGATCGTGATCGAACTGACCGATGCGGCTAAACGCTGGCTTGGGCGGGTCGGCTACGATCCGGTGTACGGCGCGCGGCCATTGAAGCGCGCGGTGCAGCGGTATCTGCAGGATCCGCTGGCCGAGATGCTGCTGCGCGGGGAAGTGCCCGATGGCAGCACCGTGCAGGTCGGCGAAGGTGACGGTGCACTGACGATGGCGGTGGGGTAATTCCTACCCGGCATGGGGAGGGGGACCATGCCCCGCCACCAGCTGCGCTGGTCCCCCTCCCCCAAGGGGGACGAACAGAAAAAGGGCGGCGTGGTTGCCCACGCCGCCCTGCTTTGTTTGCAGCTGGCAAAGCGCCTTAGAAGTTAGCCTCAAAGCCCGCAAAGAAGTAACGACCGAAGCTGTCGTACGGGCTCCCCGACACGTTGCCCAGATCGCCATACGGCGGCTTGGTATCCATGAAGTTGTTGACGCCCACGTAGAAGTTGAACTTCTTCTCAATCTGGAAACTGACCCGCACATCCTGATAGATGATCTGCGGATAGAACACGACCGGGAAAGCATCCAAGTTGTTCGCGGGAACTTTAACAATCGTCCCACCGGTGCACGGCACTGCCGCGCCGTTCAGGGGCCCGCCAGTATTTGGCGTGATCCCGGCATTCGCCCCGGTCGCGGGGCAAGTGGTGAAATACGGGTTCTGAGTTTCGTACGCACCGATGGTCTGCTTACCAAGGTAGCGCATGTTGTAGAGTATCGAGACCGGACCGAAATCGTACGAGAATTGCAGATTGGCAGCAAACTGCGGGTCGCCCAGTTCGCTAAGCTGGCGGTTCGGCTCATTCGGAAGCAGCGGATTCACGAAGTTATCGAGTGCTGACACGCGCGTTGCGATGCCGCGAACAACCAGCTTGTCACCGTTACCGAAGGTGTGCCGGTAAGAGATGTCGACGTCCACACCCTGGGTATGCTGCTTCGCGAAGTTAACACCGCCGCTGATCGCCAGCGGATCTCTGAACAGACCTGTTGCAGGATCGCGGTTGACTGTGGCGCAGTATGAGTTGCTGAGGCCCGTAGTGCTGTCATAGCACAGGTTGAGGATGGTCTGCGGGCTCACCGAGGCGATCAGATTCTTGACCTTGATGTCATAGAAATCGATCGTCAGGTTAAGGCCCGGGATCCAGTGCGGTTCCAAAACCATGCCCAGGGTGACGCTCTTGCCGCGTTCGGCCAACAGGAAGGGATTACCGCCCGAGCTGTATGGCAACGTTTGCGAGCGAGCCACACAGTTCCGGAACGGATCACCCAAGGCCAGCGTATTCGAGGTCGAGGCGCATGCTGCAACGACAGCGGCATTGGCCGTGGTAGGAACGCCTGCGGCTGCGCAGTTGGTGGCCCGCGTAGTACCTGGCGTATAGTTGCCGGTATCGCACGGGTCGGCGATGCTGGCGAAGTTCTGGAACGGCGCAGTGAACAAGTCGGACTGGGTCGGGGCACGGACCGAAGTCGCGTAAGCGGCGCGGAAGCGGATATCCGATACCGGAGACCAGATGCCCTGAACGTTCCAGGCGTAAACTGTCCCAGTCGAGTTGTTATAGCGCGAGACGCGTCCCGCTCCATTGACGCTCAGTTCATGGAAGAACGGAACATCCTTGAGCAGCGGAAAGTAGATTTCTCCGTAGGCTTCCTTGACCGTCAGCTTGTCAGGGCAAGCATCGGTCTTGTTCTCGGGCAAGCAGAAGTCCGAAAGCGCGTTGAGGAACGTACCGCCGCTGGCTGACAGGGCGTCAATCCGCGAACTGCCTTTTTCTTCGCGGTATTCCGCACCCAATGCGAAGGCGATCGGTCCGCCTGGGAGGCTGAACAGTTGCGAGAAATCGCCGCCGACGTTTGCCGACGCGATGAACTGCGACGCGTCTTCGTTGATCGTCCCGTTGCGGTGGATCGAACTGAGCACCGCTGCGCTGTTCTGATTCTGCCCGAAAACGTTGACCGGCAAGCAACCAGGAGCCGCATTGGTGGTCGCATTGACCCGGCAGATCACCTTTTGACCCGCAGAGTTGAGCACGAAGTTGGTTCCGGCGAACCCGGCAGGAGCGATTATGGCATCGACCGCAACGTTAAAACCAGCAGGATTACCATTGATATCGAACAGATACAGGTTGTTGCGGCTGTCGGTATGGCCCTTGAACTTGCCATAGTTCAGCGCGAGTTCGTAGTTCCAATCCTGATTGAAATCACCGCGAATACCGCCAACGATGCGGTAGGTTTCACGGCGGGTCTGACCGATGCGGCCGCCAAAATCGGTGTTGAAGCGGGCCAGCGGCAGGGTTGTCGCCGGCGAACCGCGTAGCGTGGTGCTGCCCGGGATCGTGGTTCCGGCGATCGTCAGGGCGCAGCGGCCGTTAGCGCGCAATGTGTCGAGCGCTTGCGACGAGAGGAAGCCGTTGTCGCAAGTGATTGGCGGACCGCCAAGCGTGCCCGGTACGCTGGTAAAGAAGCTCGGCTGGCCTTCGCCAAACGAATCCGTGCGCACATATTTGGCTTCGACGAACGGGGTCAAAGCATCGGAGATGTCATAATGCGCCAACATGTTGAACGAATAGCGCTGTACCTGGGCCAACAGTTGGCCCGTTCCAAACAGCGTCGATCCCTTGCCGCCCTGCTGGTTGCCCGAGCCAACGCTCGAGAAGCCCAAGGTCGGTGTATCAATAAAGATGTTGCCGGCTTCGTCGAAGCGCAGGAAGCGGCGCTTAAGCGAGCTGCTAGGATCAATCGCAGCAACAGTGCCGCCATCCGAAATTGTGGAGTTCTTGATTCCGCACAGGAAGGTGGTGTCAAAAATGCCATCGCCTGCGGCTGGCTCGCCGGCGGTGACGTCGGTTAACTGAAACTGGCAGCGACCGCTGTATGCACCTGTCAGGCTGTCGCGCTGGTTGGCATATAGCGCTTGCTGGTAGGTATATTCGCCAGCGATGGCGATGTTACCGCGGCCGTCAGCGAAATTCTTGCCATAAACAGCCGAAAGAAAGCCGGTACCGCGATCGTGGCGCGAAGAAATACCAGACTGGCCGCGTATTCCGAAGCCATCGTAATCGCGCTTCAGGATAAAGTTGACGACGCCGGCTACCGCGTCCGAACCGTAAACGGCCGAATTGCCGCCGGTGACGATGTCAACCCGCTCGACCAGATCGGTTGGAATGGTGTTTACGTCGAATGCGTTGTCGCCTGGCGAGGACGTGACGTGGCGGCGGCCGTTAACCAAAACCAGGGTACGGTCAGTGCCAAGTCCGCGCAAATCGAGCAGGCTCAGGCCAGAACTGGAAAAGATGTTACGCGCGGTTGAGCCCGAGCTGAAAGTCGAGCGCAGCGAAGGCAGATCGTTGAGCGCATCGCCCAGCGAGGTCTTGCCGGTGCCCATAATTTCATCGACGGTTACCGATGTCAGCGGGACCGCGGATTCAAGCGTGGGCCGGCCGATGCGCGAACCGGTAACAACGATGTCACCCTTTTCGTCCTTGTCGCAAACGCCGTTGTTGTTCTCATCGACGCACTGCTCAGCCGAATCGGCCGGTGCGGTCGCTTGTGCATGTGCGGCGGTGGCGCCGCCAAAGGTAATCAAGGCTGCCGCGATAGTTGCACCCTGCAGGCAGGTTGCGGCAGACAAAGCTGACTTACGCATGAAATTCATTGTGTTGCCCCTTGATCTTCGCTCCCGACAATACGCGAGGAAGTATGTTTCTTTGGCGATTGACCAGTGTGGACCGTTCAACCGCCGAGGGCTCCGCACGCGTAGCCCGATGCAACTACCCTGAAAGAAGTGTCGCGGGCTGGCAATTCTCGAAAAGCTCCCCATGACATTTCGGTCGGGCTTGTGTTCAAATTGTCACAGCATCATTTGGCATACGCGCCCGCCCGCATGCGGTTCGCGGCTCGCCGCTTGACGCGCCCTGCGCGGCTCTTTAATCGCTCGGTTAAACAGGGCTTCAAAAGGACTCGTAACATGGCGGTAGCCTATATTGTCGATGCAGTGCGGACCGCTGGTGGACGCCGCGGCGGAAAACTGGCCGGGATCCACCCGGTCGACCTTGCCGCAGCAACGCTCGATGCACTGGTGATCCGCAGCGGGATCGATCCGGCGGCAATCGAAGATGTGATCATGGGCTGCGTCGGGCAGGGCGGCGAACAGGCCAATCAGGTCGGGCGCAACGCGGTGCTCGCCTCGAAAGTGCTCCCGCAGTCGGTCCCCGCTGTGACGATCGACCGCCAGTGCGGCTCCTCGCAGCAAGCGATCCAGTTTGCCGCGCAGGCGGTGATGTCGGGTTCGCAGGATGTGGTGATTGCCGCTGGCGTCGAAAGCATGACCCGGGTGCCGATGGGCGCGACCACCATGCTGTTCCTCAAGGAAGGCATGGGCGGCTCGCGCTCGCCGGGTATCGCCGAGAATTATCCGGGACCGGGCTGGACCCAGTTCGCCGGGGCCGAGATGATCGTCAAGAAGCACGGTCTGACCAAGGACGACCTCGACGGGTTTGCCTACGAAAGCCATCAGAAGGCGATCGCCGCGACCAACCGGGGTGCCTTTGCGGGCGAGATCGTGCCGATTTCGATTGAAACCCCCGAAGGTGCGGCCATGCACATCGTGGACGAAGGCATCCGCTTCGATGCGACCTTTGAAGGCATTGCCGGGGTCAAGCTGCTGAGCGAAGGCGGCGCGCTGACCGCGGCAACCTCGAGCCAGATCTGCGATGGTGCGTCGGCGGTGCTGGTGGTCTCGGAAGAGGCATTGAAGCGATACAACCTCACGCCGATCGCGCGCATCCACACGCTGACTGTGACTGCCGGCGATCCGGTGATCATGCTGGAGGAACCGCTGTTCGCCACCGACAAGGCATTGTCCCGCGCCGGGATGAAGATCGGCGATATCGATATGTACGAGGTCAACGAAGCGTTCGCCTCGGTCCCGCTCGCGTGGCTCAAGCACACCGGCGCTGACCCTGCGAAACTTAACGTCAACGGCGGCGCGATTGCGCTGGGCCATCCGCTTGGCGCTTCGGGCACCAAGCTGATGGCAACCTTGCTGGGCGCGCTCAAGGCGGGCGGCAAGAAATACGGTCTGCAGACGATGTGCGAAGGCGGCGGGGTCGCCAACGTGACGATTGTCGAGATGGTGTAATTTTCGCGTCGTCCCCGGCTTGACCGGGGACCGCTGGCAACAATCCGCTGCGCCAGACGGCCAGCGATCCTCGCCTTCGCGGGGATGACGAAAGAGGAGAGTTTGAATGAAGCTTGATAACACCGTCGCCGCAGTGATCACCGGCGGCGCTTCCGGCCTTGGTGCCGCCACCGCTCGCGAGCTTGCCGCCAAGGGGGTCAAGGTCGCGATTTTCGACTTGCAGGAAGAAAAGGGCAAGGCCGTCGCCGCTGAAATCGGCGGGGTGTTCTGCGAGGTCAACGTGACTGACGACGCCTCGGTCGATGCGGGGTTCGCCAAGGCGCGCGAAGCTCACGGGCAGGAGCGGATTCTGGTCAACTGCGCCGGCACCGGCAACGCAATCAAGACCGCCAGCCGCTCGAAGGAAGACGGCTCGATCAAGCACTTCCCGCTGGATGCGTTCAACTGGATCGTCCAGATCAATCTGGTTGGCACCTTCCGCTGCATCGCCAAATCGGCGGCGGGCATGCTTACGCTGGAGCCGATGGACGATGGCGAGCGCGGCGCGATCGTCAACACCGCTTCGGTCGCCGCCGAAGACGGCCAGATGGGCCAGGCGGCTTATTCCGCGTCGAAGGGCGGGGTGGTCGGCATGACCCTGCCGATCGCGCGCGATCTCGCCAACGAAAAGATCCGCGTCAACACCATCCTGCCGGGCATTTTCGACACCCCGCTGCTCGCCGGGGCCCCGCAGAACGTGCGCGATGCGCTCGCCTCGACCGTGCTCAACCCCAAGCGGCTCGGCATTCCCGATGAATACGCGAACCTTGCACTGTGCATGATCGAGAACGGCTACTTCAATGGCGAGGACGTGCGTTTGGACGGCGGCATCCGCATGGCTCCGCGCTGAAATGGGCGGTTACAGTCAGATTCACCTCGACATCAGTGAAGGCATCGCGACGCTGACGCTTAACCGTCCGGAGAAGATGAACGCGTTCACCGGCACGATGATGAATGAAATCATCGATGCGATGGACCGCACCGACGCGGATGACGCGGTGCGCGCAGTCATCTTCACCGGGGCGGGAGAGCGGGCGTTCTGCGCCGGAGCCGATCTGACGCCGGACGACGGCCGTGCGGTGTTCTCGGACTCTTCGCCGGTCGACGATCTGTCCGATCCGCGCGTGCGCGATGGCGGCGGGCTGCTGACCTTGCGGCTGTTCCAATCAATGAAGCCGCTAATCTCGGCTTGCAACGGCGCGGCGGTGGGCGTGGGCGCGACCATGCAACTGCCGATGGATATCCGTCTCGCGTCGGAGGGCGCTCGCTACGGCTTTGTCTTCGCGCGGCGCGGGATCGTGCCCGAGGCTTGCTCGAGCTGGTTTCTGCCCAAGATCGTCGGGGTCAATCAGGCGCTTGAATGGTGCATGACCGGGCGCATATTTGACGCGCAAGAGGCTTTGCGTGGCGGGCTGATCCGTTCGGTCCATCCGCAAGGCGAGCTGATCGACGCGGCGCGCGGGTTGGCGCGCGAGATTGCCGACAACACCTCGGCCGTGTCGGTCGCGATGACCCGGGCAATGCTGTGGCGGGTTCCCTCGGGCGCGCATCCGATGGAGGCCCACAAGGTGGACAGCCGGGCGATCTACCGCTTGTCCAAAGGCGCCGATGCCAAAGAAGGTGTGCAAAGCTTCCTGGAAAAGCGTCCACCTGCCTTTCCCGCTACGGTTTCTGCCGATATGCCCGACTTCTACCCGTGGTGGGGAGGGGAGCCACCGTACCTATGAGCCAGGCCATCGAACAAGCCGTAACCGACCCGCCAGCCGGCGCGCGCGAACACTTGCTCGAAACCGCCTCGACGATCATGCGCGAGGGCGACATTGTCGACATTTCGCTGTCCGAACTGTCGCTTCGTTCGGGGCTCAACTCGGCGTTGGTGAAATACTACTTCGGCAACAAGGCCGGGCTGATGAAGGCTCTGCTCGACCGCGACATGGATGGTATCGTCCACGAGGTTGACGCGCTGATGGCCAAGGACATGGCCCCCGACGTGCGGCTCAAGCGGCACATCGGCGCGGTGGTCGATACCTATTTCAAAACACCGTACCTCAACCGATTGCTGATGCGGTTGGTCCGCGAAAGCGATGATGAGGAAGCACACCGGATTGCCGATTCCTACCTTACTCCGCTGAGCCGGGCCTATGACCGGTTGATCAAGGACGGGGTCAAGCAGGGGGTGTTTCGTGACATTGATCCTCAGCTGTTTTATTTTACCACGACCGGCGCTTGCGACCGGTTCTTTGCCTCGCGCCTGGTGCTCAAACATTGCTATGATACCGAAGCGCTGACCGAAGAGCTGCGCGATCGCTACCGTGAACATTGTATCGACCTCATTATGGCTGGCATCCTCGCCCGGTAATGACGGACAAGTGGCATATTGGCGTAATCGGCGGCTCGGGGCTGGCTGCCGGGCTGGCACTTGGTGATGCGCAGGTAATCGAAGTGGCGAGCCCGTTCGGGCCACCTTCGGCAGCGGTAACCATCGGCACATTGGCCGGGGTGCGCTTTACTTTCTTGCCGCGCCACGGTGAGGGGCATGCAATCCCGCCCTCAAGTGTCAATTACCGCGCCAATATCGATGTGCTCAAGCGGTGCGGGGTGACCGACGTGATCGCCTTGTCGGCGATCGGCTCGCTGAACTCGGCCATGGTGCCAGGCAGTTTCGTTGCGGTCGATCAGTTTATAGATCGGACCACCGCGCGCGAGGGCAGTTTCTTTGGCCCTGGACTGGTTGCGCATGTCAGCCTGGCCGATCCGGTTTGCCCGCGCCTGCGCCATGGCCTGGTTGCAGCAGCGCTAGCCGAGGAAGCGCCAGTCCATGATGGCGGCTGCTACGTCGTGATTGACGGACCGCAATTCTCGACCCGCGCCGAGAGCCGACTGTACCAGACCTGGGGCGGTGACGTGATCGGGATGACCGGGATGCCCGAAGCGCGGCTCGCGCGCGAGGCTGAGCTGCCGTATGCGATGCTCGGGATGGTCACCGATTTCGATAGCTGGCGCGCGGGCGACTCCGGGGTCGAGGCGAGCAATGTGCTGGAAGTGATGCACCGCAACGTCGCGGTCGCTCGGCGAGTGATCGGACGCCTGGCCGCTTCGCTGCCGGCCACGCGCTCACCCAGTCCGATTGACGCGGCGCTTAGCCATGCAATCATGACCGCGCCCGCAGCGCGTGATGCGGTGCTGGTCGCCAAGCTGCAGGCAGTGGCTGGAAGGATGCTCAAATGAACGACGTGGTACTGTACGATTTCTGGCGTTCGTCCGCGTCGTACCGGGTGCGGATTGCGCTCAACCTCAAAGGCGTGGCTTATCGCCGCGTGCCGATTGACCTGACCACGGGCGCGCAGAGCGCTGCGGACTATACCGCGCTCAACCCGCAAGGTCTGGTCCCGGCGCTCGCAATCGACGGGCTGCTGCTGACGCAAAGTCTGGCGATCATCGATTACCTCGATGCGCAGTACAAAGACCCGCCGATGGTGTCATCGGACCCGGCTGCGCGTTCGCGCACCTTGGCGCAAGCGCTGCTGATCGCGGCGGATATCCACCCGCTTAACAACTTGCGCGTGCTGCACTACCTACGCGGCCCGCTCGGGCAAAGTGAGGAGGCCATAAACACTTGGTATCGCCATTGGATTACCGAGGGCTTGGCTGCGCTTGAACAGCAAGCGCCTGCTGAAGGACTGTTCGGCGGCACCAGCCCGAACATGGCGGATGTCTGTCTGGTGCCGCAGATGGCAAATGCCCGGCGGTTCGACACGCCGCTTGATGCCTATCCAAAGCTGGTCGCCATCGACGCAGCCTTGCGCGCCATTCCTGCCTTCGCCGCCGCCGCGCCCGAGGCAGTGCAAAGCTGATCCAATATCGCACGGCCATTGCGCGCGCGCGGGCTTGGCTTTAGCAAATTGGTTGCAAGAGGAACCACCTTGGCCAACCAGACCCGCCTTACCGATTTCCTGCCTTACCTGCTGTCGATCACCTCGAACGCAGTGAGTGACCGTATTGCGGATGAATACCGCGCACACTTTGGGCTGAAGATCCCCGAATGGCGAGTCATGGCGGTACTCGGCGATCAAGGCGCGGCAACGCAGCGGGCATTGGTCGAAGCAACGCGGATGGACAAGGTTGCGGTCAATCGAGCTTGCCGGGTGCTTGAAGACCGCGGGCTGCTCGGGCGGCGGCCCAACTCGGCCGACGGACGCTCACATCATCTGGACCTGACCGCACCGGGGCAAAAAGTGTACCGGGCGATCATGCCAATTGCACTCGAAATGGAGGAACGGATGTTTTCCGCCTTGAGCGCAGACGAACGCACCCTATTCAAGGATTTGCTCGAGCGCATCCGTGCCGAGGCCGAAACCACTGGAGCCCAGCCATGAAACTCGCCTCAATGCCCCATGGCCGCGATGGCCGGCTGGTTGTCGTCTCGTCCGATCTCGCCTGGTACGCCACCGCCGCGCATGTCGTGCGCACGCTGCAAGGCGCGCTTGATGACTGGGACCGGCATGAGCCGGCGCTGCGCGCGCTGGCGACCGAGCTTGAGCATGGCGCGATCCCGCGCGAGCGTTTTCATGAACGTGAAGTCGCCGCGCCGCTACCGCGCGCGTTCCAGTGGGCCGATGGATCGGCTTACGTGAATCACGTCGAACTGGTCCGGCGCGCACGCGGAGCGGAGTTGCCCGACAGCTTCTGGCACGATCCCTTGATGTATCAGGGCGGCAGTGATGACTTGCGCGGTGCCCGCGCGCCGATCACCTTGGCGGATGAGGGCTGGGGGTGTGACATGGAGGCCGAGATCTGCGTTGTGACGGGCGACATCGACCAAGGCACTGGCGCGGCCGTCGCGCTTGAACAGGTCCGGCTGGTCGGACTGGTCAACGATGTTTCGCTGCGCAACCTGATCCCGGGCGAGCTGGCCAAGGGGTTTGGCTTCGTTCAGTCCAAGCCCGCAACGCATTTCTCGCCGGTGTTTGTGACACCGGACGAATTGGGCAATGCCTGGAGCGGCGGGCGGCTAAGCGGAGTTCTGGCGGTCGATCTTAACGGCCTGGCATTCGGCCGGGCCGACGCTGGTGAGGAATGCACCTTCGATTTCGGGACCTTGCTCGCGCACCTCGCCAAGACCCGCCGGATCGGCGCGGGTTCGATCATTGGCTCGGGAACAGTCTCCAATCGCGATCCCGATGGCTCGCCAGGACGCCCGGTGGCAACTGGCGGCCGCGGCTATTCGTGCATCGCCGAATTGCGCATGGTCGAAACCATCGCTTCGGGCGAAGCAAGCACGCCGTTCCTGAGTTATGGCGATATTGTCCGGATTGAAATGCGTGATGCCGCTGGTCACAGCATCTTCGGCGCGATCGAACAAGAAGTCGTCAGCGCTTGATAGCAAAACACCGGCCCGGGTTTCTCCGGACCGGTGTTTCATGCCCCCACAACACTCAACTCATTTTGGCGGTGCCCCCGGGTGGTGGCTGAAGGCATCGGCGATTGAGCAGGCTGCCGGGCCCAGAATAACGATGAACAGCACCGGCAAAATAAACAGGATCAGCGGCACCGTCATAATCGCAGGAAGCCTTGCGGCCTTTTCTTCGGCGCGCATCATCCGGTCATTGCGGAATTCAGCGGAGAGCACGCGCAACGCCGAGGCGAGCGGGGTACCATAGCGTTCGGTCTGGACCATGGTGGTGGTCACGCCCTTTACCGCATCCAGGTTGACGCGGTAAGCAAGGTTCTCGAACGCTTGACGCCGCTCGCTCAGGAACGCGAGTTCGATCGCGGTCAGCGCGAATTCGTCACCCAGTTCGGGATACGCCCGGCCCAGTTCGCGCGCCACGCGGTTGAACGCGGCGTCGACGGTCAGACCGGCTTCGGCGCAGATCACCAGCAGGTCGAGCGCATCGGGCAAACCCTTGCGGATCGCGTTGGTGCGCTTTGACATAAGGTTGCCGATGTAGATTTCGGGGCCCTTGTAAGCGATCCCGACGACTGTGGCGAAAGCGAACAGCTTTTTCATGCCGCCCCAGGTCGGGAAATAATTGAATGCGTAGATGACCAGTGCGGCGATCCCGCCGAGCACGATCGGCAGGATCATGCGCGCGAAAATCACTGCAATGCCGAGTTCCTTCTTGCGGATCCCGGCCTGCGCCAGCTTTTGCTGGATCGCCACCAGTTGGCTTTGCTGCAGCACCTTCAAGGTGGACAACGTGTCCTTCATCTTGTCGGTGGTGTCGGTGTTGCGGATCAGGCTGGCGCGCTTGCGCGAACCTTGCGTCATCAAGCCCGATTTGAGCTGGTCGCGGCGATCGTTAAGCGCCTTGACCCGCTTTTGCATCGGGTCGCGGATCGTAACCGCAGTGTAGATCGCGAACATTACCGCGATGACTGCCATGAACGCCAGGATCGTGCCGACCCAAATGACGTCGATGCCCATCAGCGTAGGTCCAGGCGGGGTTATCATCATGATTTCTGCTTTCCCTCGCTCAGATTTCGAAACTGACCATCTTGGCCATGATAAAGGCACCAAGCGACATCCACACTCCGCCGCCAAGGCCAATCAGGATCAAGCGGTCGTCGGTAAAAAACCCGCCGAGGTACTGGGGGTTGATCCAGTAGATCATTCCGAACACGATGAACGGCAGCGAACCGACGATGTAAGCCGACGCCTTGGATTCAGAGCTCATGGCGCGGATCTTGAGCTTCATTTGCGCGCGCTTGCGCAGCACATCGGCCAGGTTAGACAGCGTTTCGGCCAGGTTGCCGCCAGTTTCCCGCTGGATCGCCAGCGTGATGCAGAAGAAGCTGAATTCGGGCGTATTAAGCCGGTCAGCCGTTTCCTGCAGCCCGTCTTCCATCGTCTTGCCGATCTTGATACGCTCAGTCACCAGCTTGAATTCCTCGCCCACCGGACCGGGGACTTCGCTGGCAACCACGCCAAGGGTCTCCGTCACCGGCAAGCCTGAACGCAACCCGCGCACTAACAGCTCGATCGCATCGGGGAACTTGGTCGTGAACTTGCCAGTGCGCCGCTTGATGAAAAAGTTGACCACCATGTGCGGCAGTCCGGCGCCCACGAGCAAGCCGATCCCGAGCGCCAACATCGGTGCGCCGGTCTTGAGCAGCAGCAGGACCGCGACGAATAGTCCGAGGCCGACCGAGGCGTACGCGTACTGCGTCAGGCTCCAGTCCTTGCCGGTCCGGTGCAACCGCATCGACAGCGCCGCAAGCCGCGATTCCGAGCCGGCCAGTTGGTGCAGCTTGGGCTTGCGGGCGGCCACCGCCTTCTTGAGCTGGGCCTCCATTTTGGCCGAAGCGCTGTCGCTATGGCGATAACGCAGCGCCTCAAGACGGCGCGCGCTTTCCTTGGCTGCCGACGGACCCGACAGCGCCAGGTACCCCAGCACCATAATGCTCATCATGCCCATGGCTATCAGCAGGAGCTGCAAAATGCCCATCTGCGTGTTACGCCTTCCCTGGCTTGGGCCAGCGCTGCATCAGCCGCGCCGCCCGGTTACGTCCTGCGTCAAGCCTCGGCCGCGACCGCGGCCTTGCCCTTTTTCGAGCTCGACAGCATGCCCTTGAGATCGAACTTGCCGAGCAGCGAACCTTTGGGTTTGACTGCCACTTCGAGCGTTTCGCCATCACCCACGCCCATCACCGATTTGGCGATGTCGCGGATCGCAGCACCGGCTTTTGTCGAGCGATTGGCGTCGGCAAAAGTCTGGCCCAGCTTGGCCGCGTTGGTCGCAGCCTTGATATCATAAGGCACTGTGAAGTTGATTTTGCGTTCGATCGAGGCTTCGAAGTCGGCCTTGCTGATTTCGGCAACGCCGGCCTGCACCTTGTTGGCGATAACGATCGGCTGGACGTGTGCGGCATTGGATTTGAGCCACGACAGGATGCGGATCGCATCGCGCGCCGATGCCAAAGTCATTTCCGTCACCACCAGCACAACATTCACGTCGGCCAGCAAGTTGGGAAAGTTGATCAGCATGTTGCGCGGCAGATCAATCACGGTCATTTCAAACGCCTGGCGGAATTCTTCCTCGAGCTGCACGAATGCGGCGCCGTCGGTCATCAATGGTGAGCTCATCGGCGCTTCGGCCGACAGGATCGCGAGGTGATCGTTAGCGCGGATCATCGCGCGTTCAATGAACAGCCCGTCGATCCGGCCCGGGTTCTCGATCGCATCGGTCAAGCCGCGGCCGGGCTCAAGGTCGAGCGCCAGCGCGCCAGTGCCGAAGTGCACATCAAGGTCGAGCAATGCGGTCGGGCTTTTTTCGTCGGCGCTGAATAACCAGGCGAGCGAAGTTGCGATGGTCGAGGCACCAACCCCGCCGCGCGTGCCGATCACTGCGGTCGAGATGTGCTTCTTCGCCGCCGAAGGATCGTGCTGCTTGGGATTGGCAAAGACCGCCTGCGCATTGACCAACGAATCGCGGACCTGGCCCGGCGACAGCGGCTTGAGCAGGTAATCGTGGATCCCGCTGGCGAGCAGATCGCGGTAGAGCCGGACATCGTTGACCTGGCCCACTGCAATTACCACTGTGCCGGGTTCGCAAACTTCGGCCAGGGCATTGATGTCGCTGAGCGGATCGCCGCTTTCCGACAGATCAACCATCAGGATGTTGGGGCTGGCCGAGATTGACAGGGATTGGACCGCATTGCGCAGCCCGCCCTTGTTGCACTTCTCGGGCTGCCAGCCCATTTCGATCACGACCGGGCGCAGCACGTCAAGCGCAGCGTCGTCGCAGATATAGGCCGCAAATGCATCGCGGCTGCCTTGCACGGCTGGTTTCCAAGGAGCATTCATGTTCTTACTTCCCACCCTGCGACGATTGTTCCTTCAGGCCTTTTTCGCCCGACGGAGGGGTTGAGCGGTAGCTGTCGATAGCCTTGGTACTGCTCATGACGACCGTCGAACCATCGCTGCTCACGCCGTGCACAAGGTGCGACGGATCGGCGACCATCGCGGCCATGTTCGAATTGACTGCGCAGCCATAGTTGGCGTTGGTCCCGTTACCCAGATTGGTGTCCGAATTGTTCGACCAGTCGGGGCAACCGGGAACCATGGCGGATGACCGGGTCACGATCACACGCACCGTGCCGGGGCTAAGGTCGCCCGGGGTAACCGGAGCATCGCCGCCAACCAGCATGCCATAACGGCCGGCAACGGCTTCGACGGCGCTGCGGGTGGCCGGGCTTTTCATCGGGTCATCGATGTAAATCCGGTCGCCATACTTGAGGTTCAGGGCATCAAACCAGCCGGTCAGACGGCGCTGTTCGGGCACCGACATGCCACCAGCACCCGATGCGACGTCGAGCGTATAGTTGTTCGTCGTCACCACCGCTTGGTGCGTGCTTTCAAGGCTACGGTTGCTGGGCATCCCGCCGCAACCGGCAAGCCCCCAAGCGAGGCCAAGCGTGAGAGCGCCGGACAGCGCTGTGCGAGTATTGATAGTGCGCATGTTCGTCACCTCTCAGTTAAGGCTGAAGCCGGGGCCAACGTCGCCGCTGCCCTTTTTCTTTTTCTTGGCATCCTTGTCGCCGCCGCTGCTGCTCGCAGTCTGCGGGCCAGGCGCGCGCGCCGGGGCATCGAGTTCGCCGACCTGCGGCCCGTTCGGGTTCTGCTGCGGAGCCGAGGTGGGATGCGGACGAACCGCGCCCGACTGGCCTGCGCTCTGCATGTTGCCGAACACCTGCTGCCCGACATTGGCGGATTTGAAGCCGTCGGTCGGCAACTTGATATCGTTCGCGTCAACCGGGTTAACCAGATACGGCGTGACGATGATGACCAGTTCGCTCTCGCCCTTCTGGAAGTGAGTCGAGCGGAACAGCGAGCCGAGGATCGGGATGTCACCCGCGCCGGGCATCTTCTTTACGGTACTTTGCGAGCTGTTGCTCATCAGGCCCGCAATCATGAAGCTTTGGCCCGAGCCCAGCTCCACCGTGGTTTCGGCGCGGCGCACGGTCAGGGCCGGTACCTGGAACCCGCTGATTGTAATCGCGCCCTGGCTGGACAGCTCGGACACTTCGGGCCGGACGCGCATCGAAATGCGGCCGTTCGAGAGCACGGTCGGAGTATAAGAGAGGCTGACCCCGAAACGCTTGTACTCGATGGAAGTCGTGCCGAGGCCCTGGCTGATCGGGATCGGATATTCACCGCCTGCGAGGAAGTCTGCTGTCTCGCCAGACAGTGCGGTGAGGTTAGGTTCAGACAGGGTCGAGACCAGCCCGACTTGCTCACCCAGATCAAGCGCGCCGAGGATATCGAGGCCGCCGACGCTGAGCAATCCGGCAAGGGTGGTGCCAACGCTTCCGGTTGTAACTGCGGTGCCTGGTTTGATAACCAAGGTATTGGTGACCGGATCGAGCGTATAGCCGCTTGGAATATTACCCACTCCTAGCGGCAGGTTGGGATCTGTCGTGATAGCGGTACCGGTCGAGCGGCCTTGTCCGATGCCGAACTTGAAACCGCTCGAACCATCGATGCTGGTCAGGCTAGTGCCAATATCGCGGATAAGCGAACGGCTGACCTCGGCGAACTTGACGTGCAGGTTAACCTGTAGCGGGGTCGCCATTTTAAGCCGGGTAATGACATTGGCTTCCTTGCCGACAAAGGCCTGGACGAGACGCTGTGCCTCGGCTGCGTCTTCCGGCGCGGCGACGGTGCCGGTCAGCAAGAAGGTGTTGGTGCCCATCGTCGAAACGGTGATTTTGGCATCGGGCATCGCCATATGCAGCATCTGGTCGACGCTATCGATGTTCGAGCCGACCCGGACATTGGCCGACCAGATCACGTCTCCGGCAGAGTTGCTGGCGTAAATCGTAGTTTCGCCGCCGGCCTTGCCGAAGACATAGAGTTGGTGACCGGATTTGACCTGAACATCGGCAACCGCCTCGTTGGCCACGAAGACGTCGGCCATGGTTCCGGCGACGGTGACCAACTGGCCGCGTCCGATCGAGAGCACCAGATCGTTAGCCGGGCGGCTGACCCCTTGGGCCTGCGCTGCCGAGTTGGAGATGAGGGCCAGCGGAGCAACCGCACAGGCGGCCGACAGCAGGGTAATGGCAAGGCGTTTCATCGCGGGGCCTTTCTTCGCACCAGTATGGGCGGGATGAGCAAGGGTGTGCATGTCAGTTCCCTCCAACCGGTTCGGCAGTGGTAGTCTTGCCGCGGGTCACCCGGACGACCGCCGATGACTTGTAGCTGACAACAGGGCCGCTGCTGGCGGGGGGCGTATAGGTTGGTTGCATTCTGCCCCGGTTGCCCATCATGTTGGCATAGTTCGAGGCGATCATTTGTGCACTGCGTTCAGGGCTGGGCGCGGTGCGGCGCTGAAAGCGAGAAACGTCGCCACCGGTGACGAACGTGGTGCCACCGTCTGTCGGGCGGTTAGCGGCATCGGCCATGAACTTTTCTTCCTGATCCTTGGTCGCACCGGCCGGAATTTTGAGCGTTCCGTTGGCGATTGCCTGATCAAGCTCGCTCTGGTTGTCGGCTAGGCTGCGCAGCGCCAGGCTGAGCGTCCCCACGGTTTCTGCAACCTGGATTTTTTCGGCCATCTTGGGCGTGACTTCCAGCGTTACGGTTTGGAAGGCGCGGACCACGGTCTTGCCTTCTTCAACGGTTGTCTCGGTCGATTGGTCAGTTGCCAGCACGCGGACATTGCGCAGAAAGGTCTCGGTTGCCTTGAGCGGCTGGCCGGTATCCTGGCTCGGCACGGTCTGGGTCAGCAACAGGTCGACATGGTCGCCCGGGAAGACGAAGCCACCAACGCCGGTCTTGGCCGACACCGGGATCGTCACGGCACGCATACCGGCCCCCAGAGCAGCAGCCAGGAAGCCGCGATCACCAGGAGCAACCAGGCCGCCTTGCGTTACCGGCTGCCCGGCAGTGATCGGATAGCGCACTACGGTGCCGAGCAACTTGTTCATGTCGGCCTCGCCGTCGATGAAGTAAGCGTCCTGCACCATTTCCTTGGGCCATGCCTGGAAGGCGACCGAATCTGCGGTTACGATGGTTCCCACCGGCAAGGCGCGCTGAGCGACCAGAACCTTTGGGCCTTTTGGCACCTGCGCGGCGTCGGCCTTCGGAGCGCTGGCTCCGATGAACAGGCTCCGAGCAGCCATGGCGGTACCGATCGCAATGACCAGCGCCCCAAGCAACAGCATCAGCTTCTTTTTATCCATGGCTAAACAAGCCCCCTAGAAAGTCCCGAACTATGTATGTGCTTAATCGGGTAAACTGGTTAAAATCTGGTTCACCCCGCCCCGCCCGAATAGACGGCACCGGATAATGCGGGAACGAATTGGAGTGCGAGCACCCACAAGGCGGCACTTGAAATAGCCACGCCGTAAGGCACGGCGAGCTTGTCACGGCGGCGGCGAATGACGTGCCACGCGCCCAGCACCAGAGTGAGCACGCCGCCGATCAACGCCATGCCGATGACCAGGCGCACGAACCACAGCGGCTGGATCCACAACGCGAGCACGGTCAGCAGCTTGACGTCGCCGCCGCCCATCGCGCGCATGGCGAACAGAACTGCAAGAATAATCAGGGTTATTGCCGCAACGCCGACCTGCCAGGCCACATCGGGCCACAGCGCCAGACCGCTCGCCCACCAATACAGTGGAGCCCCGGCGGCGATGGCCGCGTTCAGCCAGTTGTCGATCTGGCGGCGGCGAATGTCGGTGAAAGCTGCGAAAAGCAGCGCGATTGCCAATGCACCCAGCAATAGGTAACGAAACTCGATGTCCGGCATTGTCGCCCCCCCGGTCGCTGACCAGCTCCCTTGAGGGGGTGTGTAAAGAGCATGACTTACCAAATAGTAACCAGTGGCGAGAGGCTCAAATTAGCCAAATGAATTTAGCAGCCGAGCCTGTTGCAGTCCGCCGCGCGATCCCTGAAGGCGTGCTCGAAAGCCGCTGGCGAGCAGCGGACGGTTGGGCGATCCGGCGGATCGATTGGCCAGCGCCTGCGGAAGCGGCCAAAGGTTCGATCCTGTTCCTTCCGGGCCGTGGTGACTTCTACGAGAAGTACCTCGAAACTTTGGGACATTGGGCCGGCGAAGGCTGGCAAGTGACAGCCAGCGACTGGCGCGGGCAGGCTGGGTCGGGCCGGCTCGGGACTGACGCGGTAACCGGGCACATCGACGATTTCGCCACTTGGGTTGAAGATCTGACGCACCTCTGGCGGATATGGCAGGCCGAAACGCCCGGACCGCACATGATCGCCGGGCATTCGATGGGCGGGCATCTGGTGCTGCGCGCGGTGGCTGAAAGCCAGATCGAGCCTGCCGGGCTGATCCTGTCCGCGCCGATGCTGGGCTTTACCTCGAGCGTACTGCCCGACGCGGTGATGCATCTTGCCGCCAAAGCGATGAAAGCGCTCGGCGATTCGCGCCGTCCGGCGTGGAAGTGGAGCGAAAAGCCCGGTGCAGTCCCTGCGGCACGGGCGCATCTGCTGACGCACGATGCGGCGCGCTATGCCGACGAGCTGTGGTGGCGCGATCATCGCCCTGAACTGGTGATGGGTCCGGGCAGCTGGGGTTGGGTTGAACGCGGCTATGCTTCGATGCGGCTGATGGCCGCGCCGGGTGTGCTCGAAAAGGTTAAACTGCCGGTACTGATGCTCGGCACCGATACCGACAAGCTGGTCGCGTGGCCGGCCATTGCCAAGGCAGCGACCCGGCTGGGCGATTGCGAACTGCTGCACTTCGGGATCGAGGCGCACCACGAAATCCTGCGCGAAAGCGATCCCGTGCGCAGCCGTGCGCTTAGGGCTTGTGATGCGTTCATGAAACGCATTGCTGCTGGTTGACGCTGATGTACGACTTTGTGATCATCGGTGCGGGGATTGCCGGAACCTCGCTCGCCGCTGGCCTCGCGCCGCATGCCAAGGTGCTGGTGCTCGAAGCCGAGGACCGCGCCGGCTATCATTCCACCGGGCGCTCAGCCGCGTTCTGGACCGAAAGCTACGGCGGGCCTTTGGTGCAGCCGCTGACCACAGCGTCGTTTGCGTTCCTTGAGGAGCATGACCTGCTCACCGATCGTGGCGGGCTGACCTTGGCGCGCGCTGAAGAAGCCGCAGGCCTGGCTGAATTTGCCCGCACGTTCGAAGCGTTAGGGGTGCGGGTCGATGAACTCGACCGGGCAGCGATCGAGGCACGTCTGCCGGGGTTGAAACCCGCATGGACCTGCGGCGCTTACGAACCCGATTGCCGTGACATCGATGTTGCGAGGTTGCACCAATTGTACCTCGCGCAAGCTGCTCGCGGCGGCGCGGACGTGTGGCTGCGCGCCGAACTTGTTCGCGCCGATCGGCAGGGTGAGGGCTGGAAGTTGACCATGGCTGACGGGCGTACCACTACTGCGAGCGTGCTGATCAATGCCGCCGGAGCATGGGCCGATCGGGTGGCGCAGCGCTGCGACGTCCAGCCGCTGGGGATAGCGCCTTATCGCCGGACGGTGGCGCAATTGCGCATGGCTACTCCGGTCCCCGCCGATCTGCCGCTGGTAATGGCGTTCGACGGCAGCTTCTATTTCAAGCCCGAGAGCGGGAATTTGTGGCTCAGCCCGCACGACGAAGTGCCTAGTCCGCCGTGTGATGCTGCGCCCGATGAAATAGATGTGGCGACTGCAATTGACCGGTTTGAACAGGTCATCGACTGGCCGATTGCCGCGCTTGAGCACAAGTGGGCGGGCCTGCGCAGTTTCGCGCCTGACCGGCTGCCGGTTTACGGGTTTGATCCCGCAGCGCCGCGCTTCTTCTGGTTTGCTGGGCAGGGCGGCTTCGGGATCCAGACTGCGCCCGCTACCGCTGACCTCGCGCTGCGGCTGTTGCTGGACCAACCAGGCGGTACAATCGATCCTGCGCCTTACGGTCCCGAAAGGCTGCGTTAGGCCGCGGTTAGCGCCGCATCGCTGGCGAGTTTATCGGCGCGTTCATTTTCGGGATGACCTGAGTGGCCTTTGACCCAATGCCAGCCGACCTTGTGATCGCGCTTCGCCTCGATCAGCGCAAGCCACAGATCGATGTTGAGCACCGGCTTCTTGGCCGCGTTCTTCCAGCCGTTTTTCTGCCAGCCGAAAATCCACTTGGTGATCCCGTCGATCACATAGCGGCTGTCGGTATGCAGCGCGACATCGCACGGGCTGTTGAGCGCGCGCAATGCCTCGATCACTGCGGTCAGTTCCATCCGGTTGTTGGTGGTCGCAGGCGCGCCGCCGGACAGCTCCTTTTCATGGCCGCCCATCCGCAGCACTGCACCCCAGCCGCCCGGGCCGGGGTTCCCCTTGCAGGCCCCGTCGGTATAAATTGCCACTTGCTTCATGATTGATCGAACAGTCCTGCATTGGCCGGATCGGCGTAAAATTCGAGCCGCCGGGCGAAGGCCAGCGGGTCCTTGCGCACCACCAGCGCGTCCGCCGGCGTGTTAAGCCAGTCGAAGGCCCGGCTCATCGTGAAGCGCAATGCTGCGCCACGTGCGAGGATGGGCAGGGCGGCGCGTTCGGCCGGGCTCAGTGGACGCACGTCCTCGTATCCGGCGAGCAGTGCCGCAGACAGCGCGGGCGAGAAATTGCGGCCGTCATTGTCGAAACACCACGCAGCGTGAGTCACCGCGACATCGTAGGCGATCACGTCGCTGCAGGCGAAATAGAAGTCGATCAGCCCGGTCACTTTGCTGCCCAGCATCAGCACATTGTCGGTGAACAGATCGGCGTGAATTACCCCGCGCGGCAGGTCTTGCGGCCAGTCGGCGGCGAGCAACGGCAGCTCGCGCGCGACCAGATCGGCCAGCTCCGGGTCGATTGCGCGCAATCCCTCTGCTCCGCATTCCGCCGCAAGCCGCTGCCATTCGGCGAGATCCATCCCGTTCGCTCGCTCGCCCGCAAAATCCGCCGCCGCCAGATGCAACTGCGCCAGCGCACCGCCGACCGCGCGGGCCTGCGCCGGGGTGGGGACGCTCACCGAAACGCCCGGCAGGAATTCGATCAGCGCCACCGCCTTGTCGCCGATCATCCGGTACAGCGCGCCCGAGCGGTCATGAATGGTGCGCGGCACGGCGCAGCCCTTGGCCGCCAGATGATCGAGCAAGGACAGGAAGAACGGCAGGTCCTCAAGCTCGATCCGGTATTCGTACATCGTCAGGATAAACCGCGTACCGCTGCCATTGCTGCCGCTGGTTTCGATCAGCCAGTTGCTGTTGGAGACACCCTCGGCGATGCCCTTGGCCATGCGCAGTTCGCCGACGTCGAACGCGCCGATCAGCTCGGCCAGCGCTTCGGCGCCCAGCTGGGTATAGACCGCCATCAGTCGGTCAGCTGGCGCGGGAGCTTGAAGATCACCTTTTCCTCGGCGGTGATGACCTGCTCGACCGTCACCTCGCGGAATTGTCCAATCCGGGCGATCACTTCTTGAATCAACTCTTCAGGCGCGGAAGCCCCGGCAGTAAGGCCCAGCACTTCGACCCCATCGAGCCAGCCCGCCTCGATCTCGTCGCCGCGCTGCACCAGCCGGGCCTGCGCGCCGCAGCGCTCGGCCACTTCCACCAGCCGCACCGAGTTCGAGCTGTTGGGCGCTCCGATCACCAGCACCAGCTGGCATTGCGGCGCGATGACCTTGACCGCAGCTTGCCGGTTCGAGGTAGCGTAGCAGATGTCCTCAGCCTTAGGCCCGACGATTTGCGGAAAGCGCGCGCGCAAAGCGGTGACGATCTCGGCCGTATCATCGACCGACAACGTGGTTTGCGTCAGGAATGCAAGCGGCGCATCGGCGGCAAAATCCAGACCCGCAACGTCGCCGACCGTCTCAACCAGTGTGATGGTGCCTTCGGGAACTTGGCCCAGCGTTCCGATCACTTCGGGATGGCCCTTGTGGCCGATGAACACGATATGCCGTCCGGCCTCGATCTGGCGTTCGGCCTGGCGGTGAACTTTGCTGACCAGCGGGCAGGTCGCATCGAGCCAGTCGAGCCCGCGGGTGGTGGCGGCGGCGGGGACCGATTTGGGCACCCCATGCGCGCTGAACACCACCGGGGCGCCATCGGGAACCTCGTCAAGCTCCTCAACAAAGACCGCGCCTTTGGCTTTGAGGCTATCGACCACGAAACGGTTGTGGACGATCTCGTGGCGCACGAAGACCGGCGCGCCATAGCGCTGCAGCGCCAGATCGACGATCTCGATCGCGCGGTCGACCCCGGCGCAAAAACCGCGCGGCGCGGCGAGTAACAGGCGCAGTGGGAGCAAATCGGCATCTGGCAATATGGCGTTCATCAAGCGGCCTCTAGCGCTTTGCCAATCGCGCCGCTAGGGCATGCACAGCAAGATCACAGCATATTCCAAGGACGTCCCAATGATTGCTCGCACCCGCCTGATTTCCGCCATTGCCTTGGGCGCCCTGCTCGCGGGCTGCAAGTCGACCGGCGATATTGTGGTCGATGACGGCGTTGGCATCAGCGCAGTGCGCAGCCAGTGCGCAGCGGTCGGGATTCCCCAGAATACCGGCGATGTGACCACCTTCCGCGTGCCCGGTGATACCACCGCGAACAACATCGACGTGGTCGCCGCGATGACCAATGTGCGCAGCCAGTGCAACGACACCGGCGCCAAGGTCTTCACCAATGTCAGCTTTAACGTTCAGGGCCGCCGCACCGATACCCGCGGCGCGCGCACAGTAACCCTGCCGTTTTATGTGGTGGTGCTGCGTGGCGGCAAGGCAGTTATTTCCAAGCGGGTCGGGCAGGTTTCGCTGGTCTTTTCCGATGGGCAGGATCGTGCCTCGGCCACCGGGCAGGGCGGAGCTTATGTTGATAAGGCCGAGGCCACGTTGCCGCAGGATATCCGTGAGCGCATCACCCGCAAACGCCGCGCGGGCCAGGAAGATGCTGCGATCGATCCGCTCGCCCAGCCCGACGTCAAGGCCGCAATCGCGCGGGCGACGTTCGATGTGCTGGTCGGCTTCCAGCTCAGCCAGGACCAGCTGACCTATAACGCGACGCGGTAAAGTGGTTGGGGGCGCAGTCCCGCTAACCTAAATCCATCGTCACCCTGAACTTGTTTCAGGGCCCATCGTGCCACAAACCAGAAACTTTCCTGCCAAGCGATGACGGCAAAGCCAGGTCCGTTCATGCGCGGCCTAGTCGCGAGGAGAACTGGGCCCTGAAACGAGTTCAGGGTGACGGGTTAAGGGAAAGGCGGGCGGTGCTCGGTCTTTCCGAGGATTTGCAACGCGCCCCAAACAGGCTAACCGGCGCGGCATGACCGATGCCACTACGCTCCACGCCGCCTTTGCCGGGCATATCGCCGCCGCGCTCGATGCGCTGGAGGCGGCGGGGACGCTGCCGCCGGGGCTTAACCGTGCCAACGTCGCGGTCGAGCCGCCGCGCGATTCGAGCCATGGCGATCTCGCCACCAACGCCGCGATGGTGCTGGCCAAGCCCGCCGGCACCAATCCGCGCGCACTGGCCGAGGCGTTGGTCGGCGAACTGACCAAACTGCCCGAAGTGACCAGCGCCGAAATCGCCGGTCCCGGTTTTATCAACCTGCGGATTGATGCCTCTGCATGGCTAACTGAGCTGCGCGCCATTGCTGCACTGGGCGGCGATTACGGTCGTTCCGCGATGGGCAGCGGCAAGATGGTCAACGTCGAATACGTCTCGGCCAATCCGACTGGGCCGATGCACATGGGCCACTGCCGCGGCGCAGTGGTCGGCGATGCGCTGGCGACCTTGCTCGAATTTGCCGGCCACAAGGTGACCCGCGAATACTACGTCAACGATGCCGGCGGGCAGGTCGATGTGCTCGCGCGCTCGGTTCATATGCGGTACCGCGAAGCGCTGGGCGAGGACGTTGGGAACATCCCTGAGGGGCTCTATCCGGGCGAATACCTCGTCCAGGTAGCGCAAGAACTAGCTGCCGAATTCGGCGACAAGTACACTTCCGCGCCCGAAAGCGATTGGCTCGCGCCGTTCCGCACGCGCGCCGTCGCGGCGATGCTGGTGATGATCAAGGCCGACCTTGCCCTGCTCGGCATCCACCACGATCTGTTCTCGTCCGAAGCTGAATTGCAGGCGGCGGGCAAGCCCGAGGAGGCCGAGGCGTGGCTGCGCGCGCACGATCTGGTTTATGACGGCGTGCTCGAAGCGCCCAAGGGCAAAACCATCGAAGACTGGGAGCCGGTCGAGCTGCCGCTGTTCCGCTCGACCAAGTTCGGCGACGATCAGGACCGCCCGATCAGGAAGAGCGACGGATCGTGGACCTATTTCGGTGCCGACCTCGCTTACCACTTTCAGAAGGCTGAAAAAGCCGATGCCTTGGTCGATATCTGGGGCGCGGACCATGCCGGCACGGTCAAGCGGATCAAGGCTGCGGTGGCTGCTCTCACTCTGGGCGCGGGCAAAGAAAAACCGTTCGAGATCAAGATCGTGCAGATGGTCCAGCTGCTCCGCAACGGCGAGCCGGTCAAGATGTCCAAGCGGTCGGGCAACTTCGTGACGCTGGCCGATGTGGTGCAGGAAGTGGGCAAGGACGTCGTCCGCTTCACCATGCTGACCCGCAAGCCCGAGGCGCAGATGGACTTCGATTTCGCCAAGGTGGTCGAGGCGAGCAAAGATAACCCGGTGTTCTATGTGCAGTACGCGCACGCCCGAATCCGCTCGACCTTGCGCAAGGGCGCCGAGGCCGGGTTTGCGCCATCGGATGCAGCGATTGAGCGGCTTGGCGAAGAAGAGCTTGAGCTGATCAAGCTCGGCGCGCAGTTCCCGCGCCTGATTGAAGCAGCGGCGGCGGCGCGCGAACCGCACCGGGTGGCGTTCTATCTGTATGAGCTCGCGGGGGCGTTGCATGCCTATTGGAATGTCGGCAATGATCGGCCCGAAAAGCGCTTCATCGTGGCACAAGATGCCGATCTGACCGGCGCAAGGCTTTATCTTGCCGCGCAAATCGGGCAGTTAATTAAGAACGGCCTCGCCCTGCTGGGCGTGGAGGCCGTGGAGGAAATGTAGTCATGACGGGGATCAACGGGGACAAAGAAGGCGCGGAATGGGACGAAACCCAGAACGAGCCGCTCGAAACTGAACAGCTGGCGCTGGCCGACGAGGATGAGCGCCTCCCGTGGCTCGAAGGCTCCGATGACGAAGCCGGGGACGATTACGAAGGCAATCAGCTGGCCTCGACCTTGCGGCTCGCCTTGATCGCGCTGGTCGCGCTTGGCGTGATTGTCGGCGGAATTTACTGGGCTACGCACCGCAATGCCGATCAGACCATGATCGCCGATGGCAGCGTCGTGCCCGCAGACAGCGGCCCTTACAAGGAAGCGCCCAAGGATCCGGGTGGCAAGACCTTCGACGGCACTGGCAATACCAGCTTTGCAGTCTCCGAAGGCAAGAGCAAACCCGCGCAGATGGCCGCGAGCGATGCGCCCAAGCCACCTGCCCCCACGCCCGGCGCGAGCGCCGCTCCAGCGCCCGCCAGCGGCGGCGTTGGCGTGCAGGTCGGGGCGTTTTCCTCAAAGGATGCGGCTGAAGCTGGCTGGACCAAGCTCGGCGGCCAGGCTGGAGGCGCGCTGTCTGGCGTGTCGCACCGCGTGATCGCGGGTAACGCGGACAACGGCACGATCTACCGGCTTCAGGCTGTCGCTCCTGATAACGCTGCGGCGAATGCGCTGTGCGGCAAGCTCAAAAGCGCGGGGATTTCGTGCCAGGTCAAATAACGGCGTCGTCCCGGACTTGATCCGGGACCGCTGGCCGCATTGCCCTGTCCTGTCCGCCAGCGATCCAGGGCCAAGCCCGGGATGACGTGTTTCCACACAAGTCCTGCAAGTCCGGCTTGCCAGCGCGGCGCGTTACTGCGAATTTACGGCGCATTATGACCCCTGCAATCTTTGGCCTGTCCGGAACCGCGCTGAACGCCGATGAGCGCGCGTTTTTCCGTGAGGCCGATCCGCTCGGCTACATCGTGTTCGGGCGTAACGTCGAAAGCCGCGCGCAATTGCGCGCATTGACCGACGATTTGCGCAGCATCCACGGCCGCGACCAGCTGCTCATCACGATCGATCAGGAAGGCGGCCGGGTCCAGCGGATGAAGCCGCCGGTCTGGCCGGCTTATCCGGCGGGCGCGGTCTTTGACCGTCTTTACGACATCGCCCCGATCAGCGCGATTGAGGCGGCGCGGGTCAACGCACAGGCGCTGGGGATGGATCTGGCCGAAGTCGGGATCACCTGCACACACGCGCCCGTGCTCGATATCCGGCACGAAGCCGCGCACGATGTTATCGGTGACCGCGCTTTGGGACACGAACCACTGCGCGTCGCGGCATTGGGCCGCGCAGTGCTCGACGGGCTGGCCCGGGCAGGCGTGCAAGGCACGATCAAGCATATGCCCGGCCATGGCCGCACCATGTGCGATACGCACAAGGCGATGCCGACGGTCACCGCCAGCGCTGCGGATCTGGAGAGCGATCTCGCGCCGTTCAAGGCGCTCAATCATGCTGCCATCGGGATGACCGGGCACTTGCTGTTCACCGCGTGGGATGCAGACAACCCCGCCACGCAATCGAAAATCGTGGTCGAACAGGTGATCCGCGGCCTGATCGGCTTTGACGGACTGCTGCTGACCGATGACCTCGATATGGAGGCGCTCAGCGACACCGTGCCCGAGCGCGCCGAGCGCGCGATTGCGGCGGGCTGCGACGTGGCGCTCAATTGCTGGGCGCGGATGGACGACATGACCGGGATTTGCGAACGGCTGCCCGCGCTGGGTGCGGCCGGACGGGCGCGGCTCGATCGCACGCTGGCGGGGATGGGTGACGCGCAGCCAGCCGACCAGTGTGAGCTGCTCGCCAAGCGCGATGCGTTGCTTGGGCTGGCGGCGGCATGACTGACGACGCCCTGATTGACAGCCCGGCGGTCAGCTTTGCCGAGGACGATTGGGGATTCGGCACTGCAGCCACCGAAGACAGCGCGCTGTATCTTGAACTCGATGGCTGGGAAGGCCCGCTCGATTTGCTGCTCGATCTGGCGCGGCGGCAGAAGGTCGATCTGCGCAAGATTTCGATTCTCGGGCTGGTCGACCAGTACCTGACCTATATCGAGCAGGCCGAGGCGCTGCGGCTTGAGCTGGCGGCGGACTATCTGGTGATGGCGGCGTGGCTGGCTTACCTCAAATCGGCGCTGCTCCTCCCGCGCGACGAGCAGGCCGATCCCAGCCCCGAGGAACTGGCGCTGCGCTTGCAACTGCGGCTCCAGCGGCTCGCGGCAATGCGCGATGCAGCAGGCCGCTTGCTCGGGCGGGACCGGCTCGGGCGTGATACCTGGATGCGCGGCGCGCCCGACGGGCTGCGGATTGACCGCAAGAACCTTTGGCAGTGTGATTGGTTCGCGCTGGTTCAAGCGTACGGCCAGGTCAAGGCGCGCACCCAGCCGGTGGTCCACATGGTCCGCGACCGGATGGTGATGACGCTCGATTCGGCGCTGTCGCGGGTTTCGGCCATGCTTGGGGTCAATCTCGACTGGATGGAATTGCGCGACTTTCTGCCCCCGCACGCTGACCCCAAATTGCGCCGTTCTGCGCTTGCATCCAGCTTCGTCGCCGCGCTTGAACTCGCGCGGATGGGCAAGGCCGAGCTGGCTCAGGAGCAGGTGTTCGGGCCGCTGATGCTGCGCGGGATCAAGGCATGACGGGCTTCGGCGCAGAGGGGCCAGACGAACTGGTCCGCGCGGTCGAGGCAACGCTGTTTGCCTCCGATGCGCCGATGAGCGCCGAGGCAATTTCGCTTCATCTTGGCGGCGCTGCGGTCAAGGGCGCGCTGGCCGATCTTGCCGCGCAGTACGATGGACGCGGTGTCCAACTGGTCGAGCGGGGCGGGCGCTGGCATTTCCAGACTGCACCCGATCTTGCGCATCTGCTCCGCCGCGAGCGTGAAGAGATCCGCCGGCTCAGCCGCGCGGCGACCGAGGTGCTGGCAATAGTCGCCTATCACGAGCCGGTCAGCCGCGCCGAGATCGAATCGATCCGCGGAGTCCAGACCGCCAAGGGCACGCTCGACGTGCTGATGGAGGCGGGCTGGGTGCGGATCACCGGACGGCGTGAAGTGCCCGGGCGGCCGGTTATTTACGCCACCACGCTCGATTTCCTGACGCACTTCGGGCTGGCCAGCCGCCGCGATCTGCCCGGGATCGACGAGCTGCGCGCGGCCGGTCTGCTCGATCCGGTCGACGATGTGTTGGCCGCCGCGCTCGTTCTTTCCGGCGACGTCCCCGGCCAAGGCGAGCGCGAAACGGATGAACCCGAAATTCCGCCCACCGCACTGGAAAGCGAAGACGAAAGCGCCTAAGTGGGGGTGAAGCGAGGGTTTGGGGCGGCTGCGTGACCGCCCGCCAGTGCAGGAGTGTTCGAAATGTTTGGTTTGTCGCCGATCCACATCGTGGTTTTCGCGCTGGTCGTGCTGGTGCTGTTCGGGCGCGGCAAGGTATCCGAATTCATGGGCGATTTCGGCAAGGGCGTGAAGAGCTTCAAGCAGGGCATGGCCGACGAGACAAATCCCCAGCCGCCCGCAGCTCCGCCTCAGATCGCACCGCAGACCCCGCCTGTCACCTCCAGTCAGGGCACTCTCAACGGCGAAGAGATCATCGATCCCGCCAGCCGGCCCCCGCAGTAAACCGCGCCAAGTCGGCGGGGCCGCAAAATGTTCGACATCGGATGGGATGAAATGCTGTTCACGGCGATCATTGCGATCGTCGTTATCGGCCCCAAAGATTTGCCGCGCGCGTTGCGCTTTGCCGGGCAATGGATTGGCAAGGTCCGCCGCGTCTCGGGCCATTTCCGCTCGGGCATCGAAACGATGATCCGCGAAGCCGAAATGGAAGACATGGAAAAGCACTGGCGCGAGCAGAATGAGGCGATCATGGCCGCGCACCCGCCGAGTTCTGTGGAGCCGCCGGTCGGGGTTGACCCGGGAACGCTGATGGAGCCGTTGCCTCCTCCGCCCAAACCGCAACCGCATGCAAAAAAGAAGCCCTCGGCAACGAAGGCCGCGGCCAAAAAAGCGCCTGCCAAATCGCGCGCGAAGGCAAAATAGATGGCCTTCGAAATACCCGATATCGATCAAACTCAGGCTCCGCTGCTCGATCACCTGGTCGAACTGCGCGCCAGGTTGCTGCGCGCGATTGCGGCGGTGGTGGTGGCGTTCGGCGCATGCCTCTATTTTGCCGGTGACATTTTCGGCTTCCTGATCCGGCCGTTGACTGCCGCTTTTCCCCCGGGGCAGGGCAAGTTGGTATACACCAAACTTTACGAAGCGTTTTTTGTCGAGATCAAAGTGGCGCTGTTCGCGGCGTTCTTCATCAGCTTTCCGGTGATCGCCAACCAGCTGTGGTCGTTCGTCGCGCCGGGGCTTTATGCCAAGGAAAAGAAGGCCTTCCTGCCATTCCTGATTGCGACCCCGGTGCTGTTCACGATGGGTGCGGCGCTGGCATACTACGTGGTCATGCCAACCGCGTTCAAATGGATGCTGGGCTTTCAGGGCGAGAAAGGCGGTCTCAATATCGAGGCGCTGCCGGCCGCCGGGGATTACCTGGGACTGGTGATGCAATTCATCCTCGCGTTCGGTATCAGCTTTTTGTTGCCGGTGCTGCTGCTGCTGCTGAACCGCGCCGGCATAGTCAGCCGGACCAAGCTGATCAGCCTGCGCCGCTATGTGATCGTTGGTCTGACCGGCTTTGCTGCGGTGATCACGCCGCCCGATCTGATGAGCCAGATCATGTTGCTGATCCCGCTGCTGCTGTTGTTTGAAGGCTCGCTGCTGGTGATGTGGCTGGGTGAGCGCAGGGACGCGAAGGCGGCAGCGGAGAATTTGCCTGCGACGGGTCCGGATTAAACAACGGGGCGTGGGTTAGGCGCTAATTCCCCAGCTGCTTCGCGGTCGCTGCATCCCACACCTGCACACCGCCGACGAACACCCGGCTGACCTTGGTCCGCGCCAGATCGACCGAGGTCGACAGCAGCGGATCGCGGTCGATCAGGATGAAGTCGGCCCGCTCGCCAGCTGCCAGCCGCCCGAACCGGCCCTCGGCGAATCCGGCATAGGCCCCGTTGACCGTGTAGGCCGCCAGCGCTTCTTCGCGCGTGACGCGTTCCTGCGGCTGCCAGCCGCTTTGCGGTTCACCATCGGCACCTTGGCGGCTGATCGCGGCGGCCATTCCGGCAAACGGATCGGGAATTTCCACTGGCGCATCCGATCCGAAGGCCAGCTTGGCCCCGGTCGCCTGGATCGATTTCCACGCATAGGCGCCCTTGAGCCGGTTTGGTCCGAGCCGTTTTTCGGCCATCAGCCGGTCCGAGGTTTGGTGGACCGGTTGCATCGAGGCGATGATCCCGTTGTGGCCGAACCGGGGAATGTCAGCCGGGTCGACGATCTGGGCATGCTCGATCCGCCAGCGCCGGTCGCCGCCGTAAGTCGGAGCGAGGTCCTCGATCGCGGCGAGCACCGAAGCATTGGCCTCATCCCCGATCGCGTGAACCGCCACCTGGAAATGATCGATCGCAGCACGGCTCATCAGGTTCTTGAGCTGGGTGTCGGTGGTAATCCGCAATCCCTTGGCGGTTGGCGCATCGCTGTAGGGCAGCTTGAGACTGGCCCCGCGCGAGCCGAGCGCACCGTCGGCGTAAAGCTTTACCCCGTTAAGCCGGAGCCGGTCGTCGTAAAGCCATGGGGTCGGCCCGGTGCCGCCGATCAGCACCATGTTGTCGATCCCGTGGGCGTACGACATCACCCGCATCCGCAGCCGCCCGGTATCCCCCGCGCGGCGGTAGGTCTGCCAATCCTCGATGCTGGTGCCCATGTCTGTCGTCGCGGTCACGCCGTGGCTGAAGAAAATATCCTGCGCCACCGCGAAGGCATAGTCGCGGTCTTCAGGGCGCGGCGGGGGGATGACCTTGGCGACCAAGGCTTTGGCGTTGTCGATCAGGACGCCTGCTGGCTTGCCGCCGGGCGCGGTTCGCTCAATCTTGCCGCCTGCCGGATCGCGGGTTGCTGCGGTGACCCCGGCGATGCTCAGCGCGCGGCTGTTAGCCCAGCCGGCGTGACCATCGACGCGTTCGAGCCAGACCGGCTGGTTCGGCACGATCGCATCAAGATCGGCGGCAGTGGGATAGCGCTTTTCGGGCCACAATTCCTGATTCCAACCGCGCCCAAGAATCCACGGGCGGTCCGGGTGCGCTTTGGCATAAACGGCGATCCTGGTCAGCGCTTCGGCAAGCGAATGCGTCTCGGACAAGTCGAGCGTCATCACTACAAAGCCGACCTCCATCACGTGGGCGTGGCTGTCGATCAGCCCGGGCATTGCGAACAAACCCTTGCCGTCGATCAGGTAAGTCGTCCGCGGGCGCTTGTCACCGCGGTGCAGCACCTTGGCGACGCGGCCATCGTCGCCGATCACCAGCCCGTTGAAATGATCGACCGCATTGCTGGCATCGAGCGTCACCCCGTCGACATTGTCTAGCAGCGTATCGGCTATGGCGGGGGCGGCGAGGGCGAGCAATGCCGCACCGCCGCACAGCAACGCGCGCATCACTTAGTCCCCCGGCGCGGCAAACGGCGGACCAGCGCGGAGGTATCCTGCCGTCCGCCGCCCATCGCCTGCACTTCGGCATAGAACTGATCGATCAGCGCCGCGACCGGCAATGAGACTCCCAAACTCCGCCCCTCTTCCATCGCCAACCCCATGTCCTTGCGCATCCAGTCGACCGCGAAGCCGAAATCAAAACTGTCCTCGCACATCGTCTGCCAGCGGTTGTCCATCTGCCAGCTCTGCGAGGCACCGCCCGAGATGGCCTGATAAACCTTGTCGAGATCGAGATGCGCCGCCTCAGCAAAGCGCAAGGCTTCGGACAGCGTCGCCAGGATCCCCGAGAAGGCGATCTGGTTGACCATCTTGGTGGTCTGCCCCGCGCCCGCCTTGCCGACGTGGACGATCCGCTTGGTATAGGCCTGCATCACAGGCGTCGCCGCCTCGATCGCATCGGCGCGCCCGCCGCACATTACGGTCAGCTGACCGTTTTCGGCCCCGGCTTGACCGCCCGTTACCGGCGCATCCACGCAGTGAACGTGCAGGTCGCGCGCCTCGACCGCGATCTGCCGCGCGATCCGCGCCGAAACGGTAGTGTGATCGATGAAGGTCGCGCCGGCCTTGATCGCCGAGAATACTCCCGTAGGTCCGAGCACCACATCGGCCAGATCGTCATCGTTGCCAACGCAAGTCAGCACTACGTCGGCGCCATCGGCGGCTTCGGCAGGGCTGGCGACCTGACGCACTTTGAGCGTGGAATTGGCGGCCTGCCACGCAGCAGCGCGCGCCGGGGTGCGGTTGAAAATGGTCAGGTGATGCCCGGCGCCGCCGATGTGCCGCGCGATTGCGCCGCCCATCACGCCCAAGCCCAAGAACGACACGTTAAGAGGGTTGCTCATTGCCCGCCTTGTAACCGCTTTGCCGCTGCCCGCCAGATGCATATTTTGATGACAGATTATCCATTTGCGTTGGGCGGCCACGCTTCTATCGCAAGCCCGCATGAATACTCTGTTGTCCCCGCGCCTGCTGCGCCCGCTGTTTTGGCTGCTGCTGGCCTTTGCGCTGACGATGGCGCTGTTGCCCAAGCCGCCGAGCCTGCCGATCGACCAGTTCGGTGACAAGTTCGCGCACATGCTCGCCTTTGCTGCGCTCGCCGGGGTGGCCAACCTAGGCTGGCGGCATATCCCGGCGTGGCGGATCGGCTTGCAGCTGTCCGCATTCGGGGCGCTGATCGAGATCATGCAGTTGATCACCGCGCTTCACCGCGATAGCGACGTACGCGACTGGATTGCCGATACTCTGGCGATCGTGGTTGCAACACTGATCGCGCGCGCGCTGGGCCGCTGGCTGCCGCAGGCTTAGCCTTTGCATCGCGCAGCGTTTGCATTACGGCGCAGCGCGATGACCATGACCAGCCAATTCGCCCAGGCGCTCCTGACGATCGAGGATATCCGCGCCGCCGCCGCGCGGATCGAGGGGGCGGTTGTGCGCACCGCGATGGATTACAGCCGCACCCTGTCGCAGATTACCGGCGCGGATATCTGGCTCAAGTTCGAGAACCTGCAGTTCACCGCCGCTTACAAGGAGCGCGGTGCGCTTAACGCGATGCTGCTGCTCGGCGGCGCAAAGTGCAATCGCGGGGTGATCGCGGCGTCGGCCGGCAATCACGCGCAGGGGCTGTCGTATCACGGCGCCCGGCTCGGCATTCCGGTGACGATTGTGATGCCGCGCACTACGCCCACGGTAAAGGTCATGCAGACCGAGGTGCTCGGCGGTACGGTGGTGCTCCACGGCGAAACCTTCGACGAGGCCTACGCCTTCGCCCGCCAGCTTGAAGACGAGCTGGGGCTGACTTTCGTCCACCCGTTCGACGATCCGCACGTGGCTGCGGGGCAGGGCACCGTCGCGCTCGAAATGCTCGAGCAGGTCCCCGAGCTCGACATGCTGGTGATCCCGATCGGCGGCGGCGGGCTCGCTTCGGGGATGGGTACGGCGGCGCGCGCGATCAAGCCCGATATCGGCCTGATCGGGGTTGAGGCGCAGCTGTTCCCCTCGATGTACAACCGCCTTAAGATGACCGATCTGCCGTGCGGCGGCGATACCTTGGCCGAGGGCATCGCGGTCAAGGAGCCGGGCGCGTTTACTTCCAAGGTGCTCGAGGGCTTGCTCGACGATATTGTGCTGGTTACCGAGGCGCAGCTCGAAACTGCGGTATCGCTGCTGTTACAGATCGAGAAGACCGTGGCCGAAGGCGCGGGCGCGGCGGGGCTGGCGGCGGTGCTGGCCTATCCTGAGCGCTTCAAGGGGCGCAAGATCGGCATCCCGATTTGTGGCGGCAATATCGATACGCGCCTGCTCGCCAACGTGCTGCTGCGCGATCTCGCCCGTTCCGGGCGTCTGGCGCGCCTCCGCCTGACCCTGCAGGACCGCCCCGGCGCGCTGTTCAAGGTGATGCGCGAGTTTGACAGCCACAACGTCAACATCATCGAGATTTACCACCAGCGGATATTCACCCACCTCCCCGCCAAAGGGCTCACGGCGGACATCGAATGCGAAGCCCGCGACAAGGATCAACTCGATGCGCTGGTCGCGAGCCTGCGAGCGTCGGGGTACGAGGTCGATCAGGTCGAGCTGGGGTAAGCGAGCGGGCAAGCAGCGCGCCGCGGGCCCCTCTGTGCATATTTACACTCCATTTACCCTGATTTGTGGTTAAAACCCTTTCAACGGACCCGCTGCACCGGCATAGTGCAGGTTCTGTTCGCAGTTAGGGATTTGACCGCATCGTGACCGCTCCTGTGCGATTTCCGCGGTTTTTCGTGACCAGCCCGGCGCCGTGCCCCTATTTGCCGGGGCGCAGTGAGCGTAAGGTGTTTACCGAACTCAAGGGTCCACACGCGGACGAACTCAACGATGCGCTCGGCCGGATCGGCTTTCGCCGCAGCCAGACGGTGTCCTATCGCCCATCATGCCTCGATTGCGCCGCATGCATTTCGGTGCGGGTGGTGGCGGGGGAATTCCGCCCCTCGTCGACCCAGAAACGCGATCTCAAGCGCAACAGCGACTTGGTCACCAGCTTGTGCCGCCCATGGTCAACCGCCGAGCAGTTCCACCTGCTCCAGCGCTACCTGGGCGATCGCCACCCCGGCGGCGGCATGGCGACGATGGACGAGACCGACTTTGCCGACATGGTCGAACATACGCCGGTCGATAGCTGGGTGGTCGAATACCGCGAGCCGGCAATGGACGGCATGCCCGGCAAACTGGTCGGCGCCTGCCTGACCGACCGCCAAGCTGACGGATTGTCGATGGTTTACAGCTTTTATGAAACCGAAGCCCCAGGCCGCAGCGGCCTTGGCAACTACATCATCCTCGATCACATCCGCCGCGCCGCTAAAGAAGGCCTGCCCTACGTGTACCTGGGCTACTGGGTCGAAGGATCGGTGCGGATGCAATACAAGATCCGCTACCGCCCGCTCGAACGCCTGACCCGCGACGGTTGGGATCGCTACAGCGAAGTCCACCAGGACCACCTGATCGCCGCAGCCGCCGCACTACGCCGTGAGACCGCCCCGCCGCTCGATGGCAGCACCAAGGACGGTGCGCATGGGGTGCAGGGGCATTACCGGGTGGTTGGGGGTTAAGGGGTGGGAAAAGGACAATGTTGGCGATGCATTCAACGGTAAAAGATGGGCCGGGAGGGCGGAACGACTGCGATTTTTTCATTGTGCGCGATTACTGACGTGTAAGCACAGCTCTGCGCGCTCAGGTATGCGCTCTATCTTCACGCCAACCACGAACTTATCGGTCGTCTCGGTTGTGAGCGATCAGACCAAATTTGCTAGGTTGCGAAAGGTAATTTCCACGCGGAGTCCCGGACAATTGTCCGCCAGCGAGATCTGCGCTTCGTGGAGTGCTGCGATGGCGGATACTATCGCCAAGCCCAGCCCCGCACCGGGTGAGTGGCGGCTTACATCGAGTCGGTAAAACCGCCTCAGAACCTTGGCGCGCTCTTCAGCCGGAATACCAGGACCATCATCGGCCACGGTCAATGCGACTCCGCCCGCTCGCCGCCCGACTGACAAGCAAATGTGGCTGCCAGTCGGGGTATGGACCAGCGCATTTTCGATCAGGTTGGTGACCGCCTGGGTCAGCAACTCTGCATCGCCCCTAACCTTCACGGCAGGCTCGATGTCGGCTGACAGGACTTGATGCGCATCTTCGGCAACCGGAAGATAGGCGTGGAAGACCCGGTCCAGCATTTCGCTCAGATCGACCTCGGCAAAGCGTTGCTTCCCGGCCCCTGCCTCAAGTAAGCTGATGCGCAACAGTGCGCGGAAGATCGCCAGAATTGAATCGGTTTGTGCAATCGCCGTCTCGATCTGTTCCTCGATAACCGGTTCCGACCCGCCCAAGCCTTCCTTCATGTCCTCAAGCCGCTGCCGCAAACGGGTCAACGGCGTTCTCAAATCGTGGGCAATGTCGGTCGAGACCTGCCGCAGCCCCGCCATGAGGCTTTCGATCCGGTCGAGCATGCGGTTCAGGTTGGTCGATAGTTCGTCGAACTCCGCGCTCATGCCGATCGCCGGAAGTCGCTCGGACAGGCTGCCCTGCATGATGCGCCCGACTGCGTGATTGACGCGATCGAGCCGGCGCAGGAAGATCGTTCCAACCACCAGGCCGCCGATCAACGCCAGCAGACTGATCCCGATTCCGAATTCCATGGTGGACAGGCCGAGGGTCTGCCGCAAATCCCTCAATTCCGATGTGTCGCTGCCGACGACCAGTATCGCTCCGTCGTCCAGGCGCACCCCCAAGGTCATCAGCGAAACCGTCGCGGCATCACTTTCGTTGCCACGGTCAATTGCGGGAAGGACCAGATCGTAACTGCCGACACGCGCTTCGGCCGCGGGAATGCTGCCCGCCAGACGATGGGCTTGGCTGTCGAGCAGCAGGTAGCGGATCTGATGCTCCCGCACCGCCTGCTCGCGGAGCGTTATCGACTGGATCAGCTGCGTCCGCCCCGCAGCTCGGTCCTCACCCCGCAACACGGCGATCTCGGCGGCGACGCTGTCGCTGGCTACTTCGGTTGCGTAGCGGTTGACCGATCGTTCGACTTGGGCAAGCAGAACGCCGGTCCCGATCGCGAATATTGCCGCGATCAGGATAGCAAAGCGGAATGCACCGCTGCGCAGCAGGCTAACTTTCCGCATCAAGCCGGTATCCTGCGTTGCGCACGGTATGAATCAGGTCACGGTCGAACCCGCGATCCACTTTCGCCCGGAGCCGGCTCATGTGGCTTTCGATCAGATTGGTGCCCGGATCGAAATGGAACGACCAGACATTTTCCAACAGCATGGTGCGGGTCACGATCTCTCCCGCATGACGCATAAGATATTCCAGCAACTTGTATTCCTGCTGCTGCAGATCGATCCGGCGCCCGGCTCGCGTAACGGTGCGTTTCAGGAGATCGACTTCCAGATCGGCGACCAACAGGATCGTCGCTGTATCGGCGATTGGCGGTCGCCTGCCAAGAGCCGCAACGCGTGCGAGTAGCTCGCTACCTGCAAAAGGCTTGACCAAATAATCATCCGCGCCTGTTTCGAGCCCTTCAACGCGATCATCGACATTGTCCATGGCGGTCAAAAAGATCGCAGGCGTAAGGTTTCCCGCCGATCTAAGCGCTTTAAGCACACTCAGGCCATCCACGCCGGGGACCATCCGGTCAAGAATGAGAACCGCATAGCTATTGGTCGTTCCCAGGAAAATGGCGTCTGGCCCATTGGCGCAGGCGTCGATGACATGGCCAGCCGCGCGCAGGATCTTGCTCACATGCTCGCGTGTATCTGGGTCATCTTCGAGCAACAGCAGTTTCACTTCCGTGGCCTTTCGATGCGGCAATTCTCCGGTCTCGCCCAGACAGCGCCAGGATGCGCCGCAACACAAGTTGGCAATTCCCAATCCTGACGCGAACGTGGGCGAACGTCCGGTCCTTTATCAAGCAGCGCAAGGCAATTCAGCCTTTGGAGAATGACCATGCGTAATTTTCTCGTTCTTGGCGCAATCGCCATGCTGGCTGCCACGGGTGCGACAGCGGCCCCGGCCAAGCACGGCCTCACGGGGGCCAAACTCGCCCCGCAAGCCCGTGTCACTTTAGCAGCCGCTCGCGCCGCTGCGTTGAAGGCGCATCCGGGCGTAATCACCGATCAGGAGCTCGAAAAGGAAGCGGGCGGAACCGGCCTGCGTTACTCCTTCGACATCAAGAGTCACGGCAAGACATTCGAGGTCGGGGTCGATGCCCAGACCGGCCGGGTCCTCGAGAATGCTGCTGAAGGTGCTAACCCCGATTGATCATCAAACTGTGCATGCGAACGCCGTCGCGCAATTGCGCGGCGGCGTTTTTGCAAGCCATCGTATTGCGCAGCCCAACCAACGAGCAGTACCGGGCCAGTTATTGATGCCCAATACTCCCCCCATTAAAAACAAAACCCCTCCCCGCACACCGTGCAGGAAGGGGTTTCGTAACCACTCAAGGCTCAGCTCAAATCAAGCCGGCAAACCCGAAATCGCCTTGATTTCCATGAAGTCCTTCAGCCCGAACAGCCCGCCTTCGCGGCCGTTGCCGCTCTGCTTGTAGCCGCCGAACGGTGCGCCGGGGGCGGGGCCCCAGGTGTTGATCGCGACCATTCCGGCTTCGAGCAGCGGGGCGACCTTGGCGGCTTCCGCGGGATCGCCCGAGATCACTGCCGACAGCCCGTAAGAGGTGTCGTTGGCGATCTCGATCCCTTGATCGAGGCTGTCATACGGCATCAGCGTTGCTACGGGTCCGAAGGTTTCTTCCTTGGCAATCCGCATGTCCGGCGTCACGTCGGCGAACACCGTCGGCTTGATGAAGTAGCCGCGGTTGAGGTCTGCCGGGCGGTCGGTTCCGCCGGTGACCAGTGTGGCACCTTCGTCAATCGCCGACTGGATCAGTTCCTGGATCTTGTCGAACTGGACCTTGTTGACCACCGGGCCGATGTGCATGCCCTCGGCCAGCGGATCGCCCACCGGGGTCGCCTCGAACATCGCCTTGGCGAACGCGGCGGCTTCGGCCTGGCGTTCGCGCGGGACCAGCACGCGGGTTGGCGCGATGCAGCTTTGCCCGGTGTTGACGAGAATGCCTTGCAGGGTGCCGGGCAGAACCGTGTTGAAATCGGCATCCGGCAGCACGAGGTTGGGCGATTTGCCGCCCAGTTCCTGGTGCACCCGCTTGACCGTTGGTGCAGCGGCGATTGCCACTGCGATCCCGGCACGGGTCGATCCGGTGAAGCTGACCATGTCGATCCCGGGGTGCGATGAGATTGCCGTGCCAACCCCGGGGCCATCGCCCTGAACCAGATTGAACACGCCCGGCGGAACCCCGGCAGCGTCAAGGATTTCGGCAAAGATCGCCGCGTTGGTCGGGCATTCTTCGCTCGGCTTGAGGATCATGGTGTTGCCCCCGGCGAGCGCCGGGGCGACCTTCAAGGCGATCTGGTTAAGCGGCCAATTCCATGGAGTGATCATGCCGACCACGCCGATCGGTTCATAGACCACGGTGTTGGCGCCATGCTGTTCTGAGAAGGTGAAGTTCTTGAGCGCTTCCATCGTTCCCATGAACGCCCCGATGCCCGCGCCGACTTGCGCCATTTCAGCAAAGCTAACCGGCGCACCCATTTCCTCGGCCATCGATTGGGCAAGGTCCTTGCTGCGCTTTTTGTATTCTTCGACAATGCGGCCCATCAGCGCGAGGCGTTCCTCACGCGTGGTTTTCTTGAAGGTCTTGTATGCGCGGCGCGCGGCGGCGACAGCGGTGTCAACATCAGCTTTGGTGCCAAGCGTGATCACGCTGACCGCCTCTTCGGTGCCGGGGCTGATCACTTCGTGGCGGGTTCCGCCTTGGCTATCGACCCATTTACCGTCGATGTAATTTTGCAGCCGCTCGCGCATTGCGAATCTCCCTTAATGGTTCGATTAAACTCGGACACCATTTCGGGTTCGCGGCAACAGATTGCAAGATGCAATCGACAGGTAGAACCACAGGCCGGGCAACCGGTTGTCAGAGCTTTTTGAGCACCGCATCGATTGGCAGCACCGCACCGTTGCTGGCAGACATTCCCTCGCCGCTCAGCTTGGCGGCCGAGCCATCGTCGGCCGTGACGGTCAGGCCTGAACCGGTGCGGGCGAACTTGACGCTGCCAGCGCCCATCGTGCGCATCGAGATCGGCTTGCCGCCATTGGCGTCGATCGCCTTGCCGATGTCGGCCGTGGTCAGCATCCCCGGCACGACATGGCTGCGCAGCACTGCGGCAAGCGCGGCCTTCTGGTCGGGCGCAGTGAGGTCGCCGGCCTTGTCACCCAGCGCGGTGAACGCAGCATCAGTTGGGGCGAGCACGGTGTAATCGCCCTTGCCGGTAAACACCCCGTCGAGCCCGGTCGCTTTGAGCGCGCTCGCCAGCGTCTTGAACTGGCTGTCGCCCCCGATCACGTCGCCGAGCGACTTGTCCGATTTGACCGCTTCGGTAGCGGCCGCACCACTGGTTGCGGCAGGCTTTGAACAGGCCGGGAGTGCCAGCACGGCAGCGGCGGCAAGCAAATGGACGATGTGCTTCATGGGTCGCTCCTTGCGCCGGGTATCAGGTCAGCAGCTGGATCGCGGCGACGATCAGCTGGGTCTTGGGATCAGTCTGATAGACATAGCCGTCGCTGTAGCGATAGTTGGCATCGGGCCTGTCCGCGTATTGATTGCGGTACTGGTAGGGCACGTTGTAAGCGTCGTAGCCTGATGGCATGCGCTGGCCGACGTTAAACGTGTCGCCGGTCAGAAGTGCGGCGATTCTCTGAATCGTGCTGGTGCCGGGATCGACGTTGTAGATTGCGCCGTCGTAATAGCGGTAGTCGTTATCCAGCCCGTAATAGTTGGAATAATTGGACGTCAGCGGGGTCGATTGCCAGCCGCTCGGCCAAGCGTTGCCAACCGACAGCGCGCCGCCGAGCAGCGGGTAATAGCTCATCACCGAGCCATTCGAGGACAACCGCACCAGGTTGCCGTCGACATAGCGATAACCCGACGTGTTGGTCAGCCCGCGCAGGCCCCACCAGTTGCGATCATAGCGATCATAATTGCTTTGCTTGGCCTGGCCCGGCGGCAGGCAGCCGTTGTTCTTCTTGGCCAGGCCCGGAGGACAGCCATTGACCAGCCCGCGCTGATCGTACTCGCGCCAATTGCCGCGCCGCGCGTCCCGGGAATCGTTTTGCGTAATACGGCCTTGATTTTCGCTGCGCCGATCTTCAGCGCGGTTTTTCCCAACGGGCTGAGTCCAGCCGCGATCATCCTGGCGGTGGTCCGCCATGCTTTGGCCGCGATCGGCTTTGTTGCCGTTGCCGTGGTCGTTGCCATCGCCATTGCCATTGCCATTGTCGTTGCCGCGATCTTCATGCTTCGCACTCTGACCATGATCGGGCTTCCCGCCACCATTGCCGCTGCCATTGCCGCTGCCATTGCCGTTCCCGCCGCTATTTTCCGCAGATCCTTTGCCGTGGTCCTTGCCGCCGCCATTGCCCTTGCCACCGCCGGGATCAGAGTGGAGGGTGGTTGCGGCCAGGGCAGCGAGCGCGATGCCGCTCAGCAATTTACGCATGGAAAGTCTCCTTCAGGGGAACCAACGCCTTGGCACGCTGGTCGTTCCTTCGAAGGACGCTGGCTCAGGTGCGATAAAGCGCGCCTTCTGCGCTGCGGCGACAAACCGGGCGGCAGGCTTCGGTTGCCTCACTCGAAGGCCAAAGGTCACACAAAGGTCACACCACAACGTCAGCGGCGCTCAGGCCGGCAAGCCGCCGGAATAGAGCTTTGCCTCGGCGGCGCGGCGGCGAACGAGGCCGGGCAGGCGGCGGCCCACGGCGTTGACCCACTTGCCAAATTCGGCCGCAGCTTCGGCAAAGCGGCCGTGTGTGTGCAACCGGGTCAGTGTCGCCGTGGCAATCGCGCCAGTGTTGTATTGAAAGCTGACCAGCGCATCGAACTGGCTTTGCGTGGTCGGTGCGGTGCCGATGGCGCGGGCCACAGCGCACCAGATCGCGCTCCAGCCGGTCATCGCACTGCGCTTGAGTCCAGATTACCCCGGGGGAAATTCCAGCGCCAGTTGCCCCCCACCCGATTGTCCACGGCGCGCCGCCGGTGCCGGGATCCGGATAGGCGTCAAACAGTCCGTCGGCCCGCCGCCGGGCGCAGCCTTCGAAGTGCTTGATCAAGGCAATACCGGCTGGCCCGATTGAAACTGGCGTCGTGGCACTCGCTGGTGCGGGGGAAGTCTCAGACGCGATTGGCGCGATCTGCGCGTCCGGAGCCTGCGCCTTCATCCGCAGCAGTGCTGCAAAGAAATCGAGATTCCAACTCACGCCTGCCGCTCCCTCGCTACCGAATCGCGGCAGCTAACTAGGCAGGGCAGGCGGGTGTAGGAAAATCGTTTTTGGTGCGGCAGCTACATCGCGCTGCGGCCGCGGACCAAATTCACCACGAATACGATCAGCGCGACCACCAGCAGGATATGGATCAATCCACCGGCGACATGGAAAGCAAAGAAGCCCAGTGCCCAAAGCACGAGCAGGATAATGGCGATTGTGACGAGCATGGCGTGTCTCCACTCAGAGCAACCATCTGCGGCTGCGAATGGTTAAACTGTGCAACCGTCCGTGAGTTCCGGCGCGCACTCGCATCGCGCACAAAAAAGGGCGCCCCGGTTTCGCGGGACGCCCCTGATGTACAGCATGAGTGGTGGCTCAGGCGCTGTAATACATATCGAATTCGACCGCCGACGGCGTGGTTTCCCAGCGCATCACTTCGGGCCATTTAAGTTCGATGTAGGCTTCGATCTGATCCTTGGTGAAGACCCCGCCCTGGATCAGGAAGTCGTGATCGGCCTCAAGACAGTCCAAGGCTTCGCGCAACGAACCGCACACGGTCGGCACTTCGGCCAGTTCAGCCGGAGGCAGATCATACAGGTTCTTGTCCATCGCCTCGCCCGGGTGGATCTTGTTCTTGATCCCGTCGAGCCCGGCCATCAGCAGCGCGGCATAGCACAGGTACGGGTTGGCCATCGCGTCGGGGAAGCGGAATTCCACGCGCTTGGCCTTGTCG
>JANYGB010000051.1 GCA_025359445.1 Sphingomonadaceae bacterium | reverse complement strand
TAGACGAATCCAATCCGGTCGCGCCGTAAGGTGGTGCGCTCGTCGCCTCTGAGCGAAGTGGCATCGCTGCCGGCGATCTCGATCTTGCCGCCGAACCCGCCTTCGAGCAGGCCGACCGCTTGGAGCAGGGTCGATTTGCCCGAACCTGATGGGCCAAGCAGCGCGACAGCTTCGCCCGGCTGCACGGACAGGTCCACCCCGCGCAGCACGTCGATCCGCACCCCGCCCTGCTCGAAGCTGCGGGTCAGTCCCGTCAGGCGAATGACCGGATTACTCATAACGCAGCACCTGCACCGGATCGGTGCTCGCCGCCTTGAACGCCGGGTATAGCGTCGCAAGGAAGCTGAACAGAAGCGCCATCAGGCTGATCACGGTAATCTCGACCGGATCGCTGCGGCTGGGCAGTTCGGTCAGAAAGCGAATCGAGGGATCCCACAGGTTCTGTCCGGTGACCAGTTCAATGAACCGCACCACCCCTTGGCGGAAGAACAGGAAGATAAACCCGAGCCCCAGCCCGGTCAGCGTCCCCACTGCGCCGATCACGAACCCAAGCAGCACGAACACCTTGAGGATAGAGCGCCGCGTTGCCCCCATCGTGCGCAGGATCGCGATGTCGCGGGTCTTGGCGCGGACCAGCATGATCAGCGACGACAGGATGTTGAACACCGCGACCAGCACGATGATCGACAGCACCACGAACATCGCCACGCGCTCCACCGCGAGCGCTTCGAACAGGCTGGAATTGATCGTCTTCCAGTCGGTCACCACCGCTTGCCCGGCGTACTTCTCGCGCACCGGCTCAAGGATCTGCGAAGCCCTGTCAGGATCATCGACCTGCACCTCGATCATGCCGATCGAGTCCCCCGTAAGCAGCAAGGTCTGCGCATCCTGCATCGGCATGACCACGAACCGCTGGTCGTAATCGTACACCCCGATCTCGAAGATCGCGGCGACCCGGTACGAAATTTCACGCGGCACGGTGCCGAACGGGGTGGAGCGGCCTTGCGGATTGATGATCGTGATCGCATCGCCGACCTGCACCCCCAGATTGGAGGCAAGCTGCGAGCCGAGCGCCACCTCGTTCGCATCGGGCTGAAGCGGCTTCAGTGTGCCCTGCACCACCTTGTTGGTGATCTTGGTGATATCCTCTGCCGTATTGCCGCGCACGAAAATCGCCTCGACCCGGCCGTTGAAGCTCGCCAGCAGCGGCTGTTCGATCAGCGGCGAAGCGTGGATTACGCCGGGGGTCGCCTGCACATCTTTCAGCACATCGCGCCAGTTTTCGAGCCGTCCGCCATAGGCCTGAACAATCGCGTGACCGTTCAATCCCACGATCTTGTCGAACAATTCGGCGCGGAAGCCGTTCATCACGCTCATCACGATCACCAGCGCGGCCACGCCCAGCGCCACCGCGATCAGGCTGATCCCCGCAACCAGCGCAATAAACGCCTCGCCGCGGCCGGGCAGCATGTAGCGTTTGGCAATCGTCCATTCGAAGGGGGTGAGGAGCAAGGCGGGGTCCTGCTTTTGGGGAACGCGTTGCGGCGCGGTTTAGGCGGGCATGTTGATACTGGCAAGCTGACTCGAGTCTCCCCCTCGGGCGAGGTGGACCGCACAGGTGGGACAGAGGGGGGCGTAAAATAAGGCGCGCGGTAGCGCGCAGCCGCTATCGTGGCTTTGGTTGTTAAGCCCCCCTCCGCCTCGCTGCGCTCGGCACCTCCCCCGGCGGGGGAGACTCCATTTTGATCCGCGGCAACTCCTAATTCGGCGCAATCACGAAATCGATCGAGACGGTGGCGTAAGCAGCCGATGCGAAAAAGCTCGGCTGCAAGGTGTTGCGCGCCATGTCGGCGTAGCTCGCGATCTTTTGCAGATCGCGCATGTTGAACGGCGGGCTGGCGTTGCTGACATGGGTTACGCGGACCACGTGATAGCCCATTGCAGCGGCATAGGCATCGGCCTCACCGCGCCCCTTGGCGATCGCCTGCTCGCGCGCGCTCTTGATCGCGGCGGCGGGGTCGGAACTGTAGAACCGCCCGCCATAGCTTAGCTGATATATCTGCAGATCGTTGGCGCGGGCGACTTCCTGCAGCTTGTCGAGTTTCTTGAGATCATCGATGGTGATGGTCATCGTGCCGGAGACCGCGACAATCGTCGCAGGCTTGGTGCGGGGCTTTGCGGTCGGATCGGGAATCTCGGAATCGTGCGACGCATCGGCCATCGCATTGATGGCGGCGTCCTTATCGTCCTTTGCCTCACTCGTCTTGATGTTGGCCTTGTCGATACCGTTAGATGCGAGCGCCGAAGTGATGGATTCCTGCTTGGCGGCGTAATCGCGCAGCGCTTCGTCGCGAGTGGCCCCCTTGCCGGTCAGCGGTAACGTCATTTCCGCGCGGTCTGGCGCAATTGCCGCGTCGGCGTCGATATGCAGCGTCACTTCGCCACCCGCATCGCTCTTCCACGCCTGCGCTGGCGCGGCGATGGCCAGCAGTGCAACCGCCACCATGGCGAGAGGTTTGAAAGTTATCATGCAAGTGCTCCCCATCCAGCCCGATCGGCCACGCCAATCACGCCGCAGCCGCGCCGCTTTGGCAAGTCAATTCCGGTGCAGACAGGATGCTTGTTGAATGCGGCGAGCCTAAGCTTGCCTTCGCGGGCAATCGCGGCCAAAGGCGCAGCCACAGGGCAACCTAAGGGCGAGGCGATTCTACATGAACCTAACCCACCCATTCCTAGACGCTGATGGTGACAAGCTGCACGAGGAGTGCGGCATCTTCGGCGTGATCGGTGCGCCGGGCGCTTCGGCGATGACCGCGCTGGGGCTCCACGCCCTCCAACATCGCGGCCAGGAGGCGGTCGGCATCGTCAGTTATGACGGCAAGGATTTCTTCGCCCGGCGCGGGCTCGGGCATGTCGCGCAGGTGTTTTCCGACGCGACGATCCTGAGCGAGCTGCCAGGGTCAATGGCATCGGGGCACGTTCGCTATTCCACCACCGGCGGCCAGGGGCTGCGCAACGTCCAGCCGCTCCACGCGGATCTTGCGCGCGGGCCGTTTTCGATCGCGCACAACGGCAACATTTCCAACGCGATGCATTTGAAGCACGAGCTGGTCAACAAGGGCGCGATTTTCCAGTCGAGCTCGGACACCGAGGTGATCATCCACCTGATCGCGACCAGCCGCTATCCCACTTTGCTTGACCGCTTCGTCGACGCGTTACGGATGGTCGAAGGCGCCTACTCGCTGGTCTGCATGACCCCCAAGCGGATGATCGCCTGCCGCGATCCGCTCGGTATCCGGCCGCTGGTGATGGGCAAGATCGGTGACGCGACGGTATTCGCCAGCGAAACCGTTGCACTCGACGTGGTCGGCGCGACTTTCGTCCGCGAGATCGAGTCGGGCGAAATGGTCGAAGTGCGCCAGGATGGCCGCATTTCCAGCCACCGCCCGTTTGGCAAGGTCGCCCCGCGTCCGTGCATCTTCGAGCATGTCTATTTCAGCCGCCCGGATTCAGTGATGGGCGGGCAGTCGGTTTACGAAGTGCGCAAGCGCATCGGGATGGAGTTGGCCAAAGAAGCCCCCGCTGACGCCGATATCGTAATCCCCGTCCCCGATAGCGGCGTGCCCGCGGCAATCGGCTATGCCCAGCAGTCAGGCATCCCGTTCGAACTCGGGATCATCCGCTCGCACTACGTCGGACGGACATTCATCCAGCCCAGCGACGGGGCGCGCCACGCCGACGTGAAGCGCAAGCACAACGCCAACCGCGCGCTGGTCGAAGGCAAGCGGATCATCCTGATCGACGATTCGATCGTGCGCGGGACCACCTCGCTGAAAATCGTGCAGATGATGCGCGATGCCGGGGCGGCCGAAATCCACATGCGCGTAGCCAGCCCGCCGACCGAACATTCATGCTTCTATGGGGTCGATACGCCCGAGCGAAGCAAGCTGCTGGCGGCGCGGATGGATCTGGACGCAATGACCAAGTTCATCGCCGCAGACAGTCTGGCGTTCGTCTCGATTGACGGGCTGTACCGAGCGGTAGGTGAGAGCAAACGCAACGATGCCTGCCCGCAGCACTGCGACGCCTGTTTCTCCGGCGACTATCCCACGACCCTGACCGACCAGCTGGATCGCCAGACCGAGGAAGGTCAGCTCGCGTTTCCCGTCGTTACGGCACTGTGACTTCGCTTTCGGGACAAGTCGCGCTGGTCACCGGCGCCAGCAAAGGCATCGGCGCAGCGGTTGCGGTGGCCTTGGCCAAGGCCGGGGCGCATTTGGTGTTGACCGCGCGCGACGCCAAGCGGCTCGAAGCAGTCGAGGAAGCGATCTTTGCGGCCGGCGGCTCGGCCACCATCGCGCCGGTTGATCTGGGTGACGCCGATGGCTTGGCGCGGTTGGCCAATGCACTGGCCGAGCGCTGGAAGGTTCTCGACGTGCTGGTCCATTGCGCCGCAGTGCTGCCCGAGCTGACTTCGGTCCGCGATATCGACCAGACGCAGTTTTCCAAGACGCTGACCGTTAACGTGCTCGCCACCCAGGCGCTGATCGCGCGGTTCGATGCGCTGTTGCGAGCGAGCGCAGATCCGCGCTTCATTTATCTGACCACCAGCGTCGCCACAAAACCCCGCGCCTATTGGGGTGCCTATGCTGCGAGCAAGGCTGCGGCCGAAAACCTTGTCGCCAGCTATGCCGAGGAAGCGCGCAATACCTCCAAAGTCCGGGTTGCAATTGTCGATCCTGGCGCGACCCGCACGACCATGCGCGCCAAGGCCTATCCGGGCGAAGATCCGGCCTCGGTCCAGCCGCCCGAAGCTGTGGCGATGCGCGTGCTAGCGCTTCTTGGTGAACAGTTTGCCAGTCCGCACCGCGAACGGGTTAACCTTTCCTCATAATCTGCCGGAAACCGCGCTGCGCCATACATTGCCAAGCCTGCCGGGAAAGGTCCCGGAAAGGCTAACGCAATTTCGGGCGCAGTTTCAATTGAGGGCGGCAATCATGAGTGAACTTCTGTTGGTGACGAAGGACCCCTATTTCACCGCCGCGCAAGAGGATCGCAGCGCGCCGCGCACGCGCGTGGCCATCCCTGCGACCATGCGGGTGTCTGGCGGACGCGGCTTTCAGACCGTGATCCACGATCTGTCGCTCAGCGGATTTTGCGGAGCAGCGGTTAACCGGCTGCAGCTCGGCACGGTATGCTGGCTGACCCTGCCCGGGATCGAAGCATTGCAAAGCGAAGTCATCTGGTGGGACAACAGCCTGGCCGGTTGCGCCTTCGACAAGCTGCTAAGCCCGATCATTCACGACAATATCCTCAGCCGCTGGCAGGCCAACGCATCGTTTCGGCCGGTTTGCTGATCAGGCTCACGAATTCACCCGGGCTCAGCTGGCGTAACTGCGGCCTGATCCCCCATTGGCGCAGTGCTGGCCGGGTCCGGGTTGAATCGATCAGCCGTCTTTACGAAGCGTCACTTGCGCCACGGTGATCCCGCCGCCGCGAAAGCCGCCTTCACAGTACATCAGGTAGAACCGCCAGAGCCGCTGGAACCGAGCGTCAAACTTTGCCGGCAGGTTACCCGCAGCGATCGCCGCGTCGAACTTTTCGCGCCAGATCCGCAGCGTTTCGGCATAGTCGAGCGCGAAATCAGACTGATCGGTCCAAGCCAGCCCGCGCTGCGCCGCCAGTCGCCGAAACTCGGCCTCGCTGACCAGCATCCCGCCGGGAAAAACATACGCCTGGATGAAATCCGCGCTTCCCGCATAGGCCGGGAACAAGCTTTCACGGATCGCGATATATTGCAGCGCTGCGCGGCCCCCGGGGGCGAGATTGCGGGCGATGCAATCGAAGAAGGTGGGCCAGTATTCGCGCCCGACTGCCTCAACCATCTCGACACTGGCGATGGCGTCATATTGCCCGGCTACATCGCGGTAATCCTGCTTGCGAAAATCGATGCCCGGGTAACGGTTTCGGGCCAATGCAAGCTGCTCGTCCGACAAGCTGATCGCGGTCACCTGAGCGCCGTCAGCCGCCAGCCGCGCTGCCAGCGCACCCCATCCGCAACCGATTTCGAGCACCGTTGGGGCACCTTTGATCCGCTCCGCTATGGTGCCCAATTTGTCCTGTTGCGCTGCGGCCAGGTCTTGCTCGGCGGCACCGAACCGCGCGCTTGAATAGACCAGCGCTGGATCGAGCCACGCCGCGTAGAATTCATTGCCCAGATCGTAATGCGCGTGGATGTTCCGGCGCGACCCGGCGCGAGTGTTGCGGTGCAGCCAGTGCACCGCGCGCGCGGCCCAGCGCCACGGTCCCTGAGCGCGGATCGTATTGCCCATCGCATCGGCATTGGCGACGAACAGGCTGAACAGCTGGACCGGATCTTCGCTGGTCCATTCGCCCGCTTCCCAGCCCTGATAAAGTCCGATCGACCCGCCAGTTGCGACCCGCACCAGCCCGCGCCAGCTATGCAGCGTTCCCTCTGCGTAGACGCCCGGGGCGCGGCCGCCCAACAGCCGGCTCGTTCCATCGGGGAATGTCACGCGCAGCGATCCAGCCGCCAACCCACGATCGAGCCGCTGCGCCACCTTGCGCGCCAAACCCGCCCACAGCCGGGTAAGCGGATTGACGGGGTGCAGCGCAGGCAGGGCGGCGTTGTTTTGTGCTGAGCGATCGTCGCTGCGCAGTGCAGTCATGTCCGCGCATATGGACTGGCGCCGGGCTTACTTCAAGCGGCCAGTCACTTGTTTTGAGTGGTAATTGCAGCAAGGATGACGCCGCTGAGCGGTCGTTCGAACTCACAGCCGAATTCGAACGAATTGGTCCAGGCGACCCGCGCCGGGATCGGCTCAATCATCGGCAGTTTGAGGTAGATAAGATCGTGCTCATGGACGAGAAACACGCCCGAAATCCGTGCGCCCAAAACCGAAATGTCACGCACCTGCACCGCGGCACGGCGCGATCCGCTGCGAAATTGGACTTCAGCGGCAAATTCAAACCGGTCGGCGCGGCGGCCGCCCGTAGTCTGGAATTGGGGCTCGATTGACATGATTGCGCACCACGAAGTTTGCTGCCCTTGCTCTAGCCGTGCACCCTTAAATAGCGCTAAACAAAGCCTTAGGCATACTTCGTAGTGTGCCCGCCCCTGACCTGGAACTTTCCGTCTACATTCACATTGAACGATCGTCCGCGCGGATCGGCGACTCGAGGTTCCTAGCTGCTCCGGCCCCGGTGTTGCCGTCACAAGTGATCGCGAACGGCGGTTGAACAGGTTCCTCACCCCGAAAGTCTGCCTGGTCGGCCCGAAGTCGAGCACGCTGACCGACAGGTTGCAGATTACGTAAAGCTCGACCCGCGGATTGTAGCTGGACCGTGTTCGAACCAACCTTCGACTTCGGCCTTTGAGCGAAGTTTATCTTGAGCGCGGGCTGTCAGCTGCGAGCCGAGGGCTGGGGGCGAACGCGGTTAAGTTGTGCAATCAGTTGCTGGCGGCAATCAGCAGCAGCACTGCCTCCATCGCGGGCACCGCTGACTGGCCATCGGGCACGTCGTTGGCGAAAAAGGCAAAGGTCAGCGTACGACCGCTGGCGGCTCGTAAGTTGCCGGATAGTGCGTTGGTCGCGTTAAGCGTGCCGGTCTTGGCGATGAGATTGCCTGCGAGCGGAGTGCCGATGAAGCGCTTCCTGAGCGTCCCGTCCACTCCCGCAATCGGCAGCGAGGCATACCACGCCTTGCCCCACGGCTGTGTCGCGATCCAGCGCAGCAGGGTGACTGCCGCGCGCGGGGAAACGCGGTTGTAGGTCGACATGCCCGAACCATCAGAGAAATCGTATCCTTCGCGCGGGATGTTGGCACGGTCGAACAACTGCTGTTCGGCCTTTATTGCCCAATTGTTCGAGCCAGTTCCGCCTTCAGAACCAATGCGACGAAACAATACTTGGGCATGCAGATTCTGGCTCACCTTGTTGATGATCTTCACGTCCTCTCCCAGCGAAGGTGGTGTCAATGCTGCGATGACTAGGCGCGAATCTCCGGTCACCTTCAAGGAAGTGCAGACTTCACACGGGCGGTCGAGATCAGACGTCACGCGGTGACGGGGCAGCGCCTGGCCATTCACCTTCACGCCTCTGGCCTCCAGCATGCTCTTGAAAGTCCAAGCGGCGTAGCGCGCCGGCTCGTCGATCCCGACCCACTGCTGCCACTCTTGGGCATCGGCGGGAATTTCGCCATAGAGCCGCAGCTCTTTGCCGCCAGGCGTACGCTCAAGCGTCAAGGTGAGCACATTTCCGGCCGGCACCGTATGCGCGTCATTGATGAGTGTATAAAATCCATTGAAACTGACGATGGGCGGGTGGCCCAACAGCCCTGGGGAAACTACGATCTTGAGCTCGTTGTCGTCGAGATTGAGCGCACCAGCCGCAGTTCCGTCCTCGGTCTGGATATTGTTCCAGCTCATTCCCTGACTCCAACGCTCGTCCGGGAAGAGAGTGTCGTCGCCGATAACATCGCCAACCACCTTGGTTTTCACTGCGACGGCGTCCGCAAGCGTGGCAAGGCAATCGACTTTGCAATCGTTCGCGCTCGACATCCGGGCATCGCCTCTCCCGGTCAGTGTGACATCGGGCGCGCCCTTTGGCTTGCCGGGGCTGAACCCCACCTGCGTCCCCCCCGTCACATCCGGCTTATCCATCCCCGGCAGCAGCGCCATCGCGGCAGCCGTGGTAAACATCTTGGTGTTCGAGGCCGGGATGAAGCGCTGGTCGGGGTTAATCGAGACGATCACCTTGCCCGCCTCATCGACCACCAACAGTCCGAAGCGGGTGCCTTTCGGTGCCGCTGCCAGCGCGGCGTCGACTTGCGCCTGCAAGCTGGCTGGCGGGGCGGCAGGCGCATCGGCCAGCGCCGGTGCGGCGAGGCCAAGCAGCAGGGGCAGCAGCACCCACCGTAAAACGCGAACCCCTCTCACCCCTCCTGCACCTCGTGAAACCGGGTGTAGTCGATGGTTCGCACCCCCTCTTCATCCAGGCTGATAATGTCGCTGAACCGCGCGCCCCAGCGGATATCCTCGCAGGCATAGGCCCAGCGGCCGTGGACGATCTGACCGCTTTCCTCGTCGAAGCCTGAGAGCACCACGATGATCTCGGAATTGCCGACCGCGCGGTGATCGTCGAGCCACGGGCGCAGCGGGCTGTCTTCGTCGATAGCGTGCATCACCGTCCAGCTCAGCGCGAACACCGGGTTGCTGTCACGCACCAATTTGAGATCGCTGAACCGCCGCATCCGGGTATCGCCGACCATCGCATCTTCGAGCACCGAAGCGCGCACTTCGGCCGAGTAAATCAGGTTATGCCGCTGGTTGGCGGCGCGCAGCATCAGCGTCGGTACCCCGTCGATATCGCGCACCACCAGGATCTCGCTGAACAAGATCCGCCCGCTTGGCCGCGAAAAGCGCGCGAACACGATTCCGGTGGTTAGCGCGAAGAACAGGATGCCGAGTGTAATCTCGATCACCACAACCCAGTTGCTGTAAGTGGAAATCGGATAAACGTTGCCATAGCCGATCGTCGCCACGGTATGCACGCTGAAGAAGAAATCGCGCCAGAACAGCGGCACCGGCGCGGCATCGTGCGGCACCGCGAGCCCAGTCGGGTCAAGCCGGTACAGCGCGGCGAAGATCAGATTGAACGACAGAAAGCAGACCGCGAACAGCACCCCGAGCCCCGGCCAAGTCTGCCGCATCAGCTCGTGGTAAAGATCGGTCCAGATTGCATTGCGCATGCCCAGCGGCCGGATTCGTAGCGGTCCGACGTGCTTCATCGCGGCGGTGATAGCAGAACGCGCATTGCGCTGGGTTAACGGAGGCGTGGCCATTGCGGCGCAGTCTAACCCGCAACGCCGATGCGCGAAAGGGCCTTCCCCCAACCGAAACGGGGCCGGTGCCATAGCACCGACCCCGTTCATGTCTGCAATGCGGCTGCGCTTAGAACTTGGTGCGCAGCGTTACACCATAAGTACGCGGTTCGGCGAGGAACTGCGAGAACAGCTGACGCCCGCCCGGGTAGGTCGGATAGACGAACGGCGCCGAACCAGTGCCAGCCTGAAACGGCGTACTGAATGCAACCTGCGCGTAGTCTTGATTGAACACGTTCTGGCCCCAGAATTCCAGCGCCCACTTGTCGTCCGGACCGCGCACGCCGATGCGGGCGTTGACCAGCGCAAAGCCGTCCTGCGCCTTCTGCGGGAACAGATCCGAGCCGGTGTTGTAGTCGCTCGACATACGCGAATCGACATAGACCAGACCGGTCCAGCCGCTGCTGCCCAGGCTTGGAGTCCAGGTAACCGAGCTGGTCACCACATATTCCGGAGCATTCGACACCCGCTTGCCCGGCAAGAGCCGCAGCGCCGACGACAGCGGCGCACCGGCCGAGTTGCCGACCAGATTGTCGCGGTAGTAGGTGTCGGTGTATGTCAAGCCAGCCGTTACGTGGAAGTTGCGCGCCGGATTGAAGCCGGCTTCGACTTCGAACCCTTCGGCGCGCACGCCCCAACCGACGTCACCCGATGGGCAAGCCCCGGTCACATCGCTGGCATCGCGGTCAGCAAAGCCCAGGCTGCTCTTGCAGCCGTTGATGTTTTGGACGAGGAAAACCGTGCCGTTGAACGTATTCAGCTGGAAGTTGCTGAAGTCCGAGCGGAACACGGTCATGTTCAGGTTGAACTTGCCCTGCTGCCACTTGAAACCGATCTCGTAGCTGTTGACCAGTTCGGGATCAAACTTGAGGTTTTTGGTCAGTGCTTGCGCCCCGCCAACGGTCGACGAGAACGGGAAGATCGGGCTCTTCAGCGCCGAGCGATCGAGGTTGAACCCGCCGGCCTTGTAGCCGCGCGAGAAGCTTGCGTAGGCCATAAAGTCGTCGGTCGGCCGGTACGAGAGGTTGGCCGTGCCGGTGAACCGGTTCTCGCTGCGGGTATCCTTGATCGAGACCCCGTTGAGTTCCGCGGTCGAGTTACCCTGACACGCCAGCCCGATCAGTGCCCCGGCCAGTGCGCGGGCGGTGGCATTGGCGCTGCTCAGATCGTCAAGGACCAGGCCCTGAATCGTCGGGCAGGCCGTGTTGTTGTTACCGAAGGTCGAGCTGAAGTCCTTCTTGTCGGTGGTCCAGCGAACCCCGAAGGTGAAGTCGAGCTTGCTCGAAAGGTGCAGGATGTTGTGCGTGAACAGCGCGAAGTTCTTGTCGTGCTGGTTATAGGTATCGACCGTTGTGCCGACGTTGGCCATGCCATCGAGCACTCTGAAGGCAGAAACGATGTCCGGCCCCGATATGCCGCCTGACGCGCCGCCAATCGTCGCCAGACCAAGGGGAGTTACGCACGCGTCACCGGCCGGAGCGCCAGGCAAGTAAAACGGCGCGAACCCGCCGCCAGAAACGATCCGACAAGTGGCGAAGCGGCCGTACTGACTGCCGAACTTGAGGTTGTCCTTCACGGTAAGCTTTTCATCGGCGAAGAAGCCGCCCACGAGCCAGTCAAGCTTGCCGTCGAAAGCCTGCCCGTTGAACCGGACTTCCTGCGTAAAGGTCTTGAACTGCCGGTAGATATTGGCATCGGGCGTGCGGTAGAGAATATCGACCGCGCTGTAATCCGTGTCCGAACCTTGGCCCGAACGATACGAACGGTACCCGGTGATCGAAGTCATCTTCACATTGCCGAGATCGTAGTTGATCTCGCCCGAGAACCCGTAATCCTTGGTCACGCCCTGGAAGCTGCGGCCCGGCGAGACGTAGATCGTGCGGTCGTAATGCGGGTTGAACCCGGCCAGCGGCTGGCCCAGATCGCGCAGCACGTTGACGATGTTGTTGCCGGTGGTCTGCAGCGGCGACAGCGGGGTCGAGAGATTGTTCAGGTCGCCGATGAAAGGGTTGACCGAACGGTCGACGTAGATTGCCGCGCAGCAGCTTTCGTCGCGGTGCGTATAATCGGCGATCAGGCGGACCGAAAACGCATCGGTCGGCTCAAACAGCAATTGCCCGCGCACGAAATAGCGGTTGCGGTCGTTGACATCGGTGTTGTTGGTGGTGTCCCGGTAGAACCCGTCGCGTTTGACATAGACGCCATCGATCCGCGCCGCCAGGTTCTGCGAGAGCGGGCCGGTCAGCGAGCCGGCGAAGCGCATGAAATTGTAGTTGCCGTAGGTCGCCTCGCCAGTGCCACCAAACTTGAATGACGGCTTCTTCGAATAGATGCTGATCAAGCCGGCGGTGCTGTTACGCCCGCCAAGCGTACCCTGCGGGCCGCGCAGGACTTCGATCCGCTCAATCTCGCCCAGTTCGTTGAGGCCGATGCCCGAACGCGAGCGATAGACCCCGTCGATGAACACCGGCACCGAGCTTTCAAGGCCGGGGTTGTCACCCACGGTGCCAATCCCGCGGATTCGGGCCGAGCCGTTGGCTTCGGAGCCAGTTGAGGAGACCAGCAATGAAGGAGCCAGCTGGTTGAGCTGGCGTATGTCGTTCGCGCCGCTGTTTTTGAGGGTTTCGGCGTTGACTGCCGAGATTGCGACAGGAACATCGGCCAGCTGCTGGGCGCGCCCCTGCGCGGTGACGACGATCTCGTTCTGGTCGGTGGTGGTCGGTGTTGCGGTATCTTCACTGGCACCGGCTGCCGCCGTCTGTGCCGAAGCGGTACCTGATGAAAATGCGATTGCCGCAAGCGAAACGCCTGCGACCCATACGAGTGACTTCCTCATGCTCTGCTCCCATTCGCTGCCGCAAAATTTATATCTTACGGCTTGTTTTGGCGTCCGAATTTTGATTCGTTACACGTCGTTACATATTGGCTAAACTGGACGCGCCGTCAAACCCCCCATTTTTTGCTGTTTTCCACCGCATTGCGCGGCCCAGCCAATTCGCGTAAAGCACGGCGGTCCGCCCCGGCTGCGTTGTCTTGATCTGCAATGCACAAGCCGGGGCTTGGTTGTTTTAGCGCCCACCAATACCGTCTTGAGGAAGCCCAAGCATGTCCCGTCGCCGCCAAATCTACGAAGGCAAGGCCAAGATCCTTTACGAAGGACCGGAACCCGGCACGATCATCCAATACTTCAAAGACGATGCGACTGCCTTCAACGCTCAGAAAAAGGGCACGATCAACGGCAAGGGCGTGATCAACAACCGGATCAGCGAATATATCTTCACCCGGTTGAGCCACATCGGCATTCCCACGCATTTCATCAAACGGCTCAACATGCGCGAGCAACTGGTCCGCCAGGTTGAGATTGTGCCGATCGAAGTGGTGGTGCGCAATGTCGCAGCCGGATCGATCAGCACCCGGCTCGGCATCCCCGAAGGCGAGCCATTGCCGCACACCTTGATCGAATATTATTTCAAGGACGATGCGCTCAACGATCCGATGATCGCCGAGGAGCACATTGCCTGCTTTGGCTGGGCCAGCAACGAAGAGATGCAGGACATCTCCGCCATGGCGATCCGGATCAACGATTTTCTGTGCGGGATGTTTGCCGCGATCAACATCCGCTTGGTCGATTTCAAGCTGGAATTCGGGCGCCTGTGGGACGGCGATTACAGCCGCATCATCCTGGCCGACGAGATCAGCCCCGACGGGTGCCGCTTGTGGGACATGACCACCGGCGAAAAGCTCGACAAGGACCGCTTCCGCCGCGATCTTGGCGGTGAGGAAGAGGCTTATCAGGAAGTCGCCCGGCGGCTCGGTCTGCTCGAAAACGACAACGGCCCCAGCGAAGTGTTCGACCTGACCGCGCACCGGAAATTGCGGGGCAAGTAGGCGCTTGCTCAGGGGCGGACATTCCGCCACCTAGCGGGGATGCACTCACCCAAGCACCTGCTCGCCCTTTCGATTTCCGTCCTCGCCTTGTCCGCCTGCGCCCCGCGCGTGGGTCAGGTTGCCAGTGCCAGGACTCCGCCCCCCGCCTGGGCATTACAGAAAAGCGACGTACCGGTCGATCCGGGCTACCGCTTCGGGGTGCTGCCCAATGGCATGCGCTATGTGATCCGCAGCAATACCGTGCCCAAGGGCACTGCCTTGGTGCGGATGCAGGTCGATGCAGGATCGCTCGATGAGCACGCCGATGAGCGCGGGTTCGCGCATTATGTCGAACATATGGCGTTTAACGGCAGCACGCATGTGCCCGAGGGCGAGATGGTCAAGTTGCTTGAACGCGATGGGTTGGCGTTTGGCGCAGACACCAATGCTTCGACCGACTACCAACATACCACCTACAAGCTCGACTTGCCGCGCGCCGATCCCGCACTGCTCGGGACGGCGCTGATGCTGATGCGCGAGACCGCGAGCGAACTGTCGTTCGCTCCGGGTGCCGTTGACCGTGAACGCGGCGTAGTAATGTCCGAAATGCGCGACCGCGGCGGTTATCAGATCAAAAATTACGAAGACCAAATCGCCTTCCTGTTGCCCGGATCGAATTTGGCGCAGCGGCTGCCCATCGGCACGCGCGAATCGCTGGTCGGAGCCACTGCGGCGGGGCTGAAGGGCTTTTGGGCGCGCGAATATGTGCCGGGGCACATTACGCTGTTCGTGATCGGTGATTTCGATGCGGATGCGGCCGAAAGTGCAATCAAAGCCCGCTTCGGCGATTGGCAGGCGGCCCCGGCCGAACCCACGGCCAAGGCCGGCCCGATCACCCCCAAGGCCAAGGGCTTGACCGATGTTTACGTCGATCCGGCACTGTCCGAGCGGGTTTCATTCAGCCGCAAGGGCGCCTGGCTGATCGAGCCCGACAGCGTCATGCAGCGCCGCGAGAACCTGCTCCGCCAGGTTGGCTACGCGATCATCAACCGGCGTTTGCTGCGGCGGACGCGTGAGGCGAATGCACCGTTCCGCAACGCCGGGTATGGTACCAGCGACCTGTTTAAAGAAGGCCGGGCGACTGAACTTTCGATCGACACGGTGGACGGCAAATGGCGTGCCGGCGTGATCGCCGCAGGGCAGGAATACCACCGCGCGCTGGTCCATGGTTTTTCGCCGGGGGAGGTCGCCGAACAGGTCGCGATCATCCGCACCAGCAATCGCAATGATGCAGATGCTGAGGCCACTCGCAGCAATGCGCAGTTGCTCGGCGCGGTATTGGCGTTGGTTAACGACGATGTCGTGCCCGATACCCCGCGCCATTCGTTCGAGCGGCTTGATGCTTTCATTCCGGAGATCACCCCTACCAGCGTGCTCGCGGCGCTTAAGCGCGAGGCAATTCCGCTCGACCAGCCGTTGATCCGGTTCCAGGGCCGGGTGCCGCCAGCGGACGGCCCGGCTGGATTGCGCAATGCATGGAATGAGGCGATACGCGCGCCCATTGCGCCGCCGTCGACCACAGCTGTCAGCAGCTTTGGCTACACCGACTTCGGCCCGGCGGGCAGCGTAGTCAGCGATATCACCGAGCCTGCGCTGGGGATCCGCGAGATACGCTTTGCAAACGGAGTGCGGCTCAATCTCAAACGGACTGATCTCGCCAAGGACCAAGTGCTGGTCCAGGTTTCCGTCGATGGCGGCAATCTGCTGGCGACGCGGGACAATCCGCTCGCCACCCGGATGGTCCCGGTGCTTGGCTTGGGCGGCCTGGGTAAGCACAGCAAGGACGAGCTTGACAGCCTGCTGGCCGGACGCACGGTATCGGCCAATTTCAGCGCCACCGACGAAACCTTCCTGGCCGCGGCATCGACCACACCGGCCGATCTGGAGCTTGAATTCCAATACCTGACCGCGCAACTGACCGATCCGGGCTACCGCCCCGAAGGCGAGACGCTGTTCCGCCAGTCGATCAACAACCTGTTCGCTTCGCTGCGGGCAACCCCGGGTTCGGCACTATCGGCCGACTACGGCGCGATCCTGTCGGATAACGACCCACGCTTCAGTCTTGGTCAGGTCGAGGATTACCGCAAATTGACCTTTGAGAAGCTGCGCAGCGACGTGACTGACCGCTTTGCCCACGGCGCGATCGAAATCGGCGTTGTCGGCGATTTCGATGAAACGGCTGTGATTGCGCAAGTGGGCCGCACGTTTGGTGCACTTGCCCCGCGCGAGCCCGACTTCCGCCCTTACTCCGACCGGCGGACCAAGCCGTTTACTGCCAGCCGCGCGGCTCATGTGCTGCATCACACCGGGACCAAGGATCAGGCGCTGGTCACGCTGACCTGGCCGACCCGCGACGGCGAAGACCCACAAGCTGACCTGCAACTGTCCCTGCTCCAGCGGGTGACCCAGCTCGCGCTAACGGATGACCTGCGTGAGAAGCTGGGCAAGGCCTATTCACCGGGCGCAGGCAGCAGCACCTCGCGGACATATCGCGGTTACGGCACCTTTTCGCTCAACGCCTCGGTTGATGTTGGCGAGGTCAATGCCACCCGCACCGCCATGCTCGGCACCATCGCCGATCTGCGCGCCGCGCCGGTTTCCGACGATGTGCTGCTCCGCGCCAAGGCACCTGTGCTTGAGGCCTATGACAACGCGCTTAAAAGCAATGCTGGCTGGCTGACCCTAGTCGACCGCGCGCAGACCGAGCCCGACCGGATCGAACGCTACGTTCGCGGCAAAGCCCGGCTGCAGGCGATCACCGCCAAGGATTTGCAGGCGCTGGCCAAGCAATATCTTACGCCTGGCGGCGCAGTCGAGGTGACGGTCCTGCCCGAAGGTGTGGACCTTACACCGCCGAAGCCGTGAAGCTCCGCCAAAAAAAAGATTGGGCGGGCAACCGAAGTTGCCCGCCCATGAGGGTGGATGGGAGTGTGGGCAGCTTAGAACTTGAACGAAGCATCTACACCGAAGGTGCGCGGCATGTTGAAGTTGCCGTAGTCGCCCAAGGTATTGCCGATATTGCCGACCAGCAGGAGGTTGGGCACCACAGTCGAACTGGCGCGGTTCGACTGCACCTGCGGGACGCTGTTTGAAGGATCGCGGCGATAAACGTGCGCTTCGTCGAACAAGTTGCGGCCCCATACGCTGAGGTTGAACTTCGCAGCCCCGCCGCCGAGCCCGATGTCGAGCAGCGAGATGCGGCCGTTGACGATGAACGAGCTGTCTGCCTTGGTCGCGAACTGGTCGAACGACTGGGTGGCCGAGGCGTAGTTGGCATCGAGGTGCAACTTCAACCGCGTGTCGCCCGAAACCGGCACTTCGTAATCCATCGAACCGCTAGCCGCATTGCGCGGGGTGTAAACGACATAGAACTTCTGCAGCACAGTGGTGGTGTTGCCGGTCGGCGCGCCTGCCGAATTGAATTCGGTATAGGTTACCGGCACCGGCGGAATGTCGGTGTAGGTGTAAGCATAAGACATGCCCAGCGTCAGTCCGCGCGTCGGCTTCAACGTCAAATCGGCTTCGATCCCGCGGATCTTGGTGACGCCTGGCGCGTTGAACGTAACCAGGTTGTTGAAGCTCGAAACGGTGCCCGAGCTGCTGATTGCGGGCTGGATGGTGCTGAGATCGACCTGGCTGCCTTTGCGGTCCATGATGTACGCCGCCATGTTGAAACGCGCGCGCCGGTCCCAGAAGTCTGCCTTTAGCCCCACTTCATAGCTTTTGACATCTTCGGGATTGAATGCGCGGTAGTCAGCCGTACGTGAGCTGGCCCCGCCCGCGCGATAGCCGCTGGCGTACTTGGCATAGACGTGAACCGACTGGCTGACGTCGTAAGCGATTGTCGCGGTCGGGTTGAACCGGGTCCACTTCTTGTCGAGCACGGTGTAACCGTTGGCTGCGGCCGTCGCGGGGAAGAGGTCGTAGTTCACTCCGCGTGACCAGTGCAGCACGCCGCGCTTTTTGTCTTCGGTGTAGCGCCCGCCGACGGTGATGTGCAGCGCTTCGGTGGCGTTCCAGGTCGCCTGCCCATAGGCCGCATAGCTGTGCGAGCGGACTTCGGACGCGCGATCGATCACTGGGCAACCGTTGGTTGCCGGGCCGACAGTTCCGGCCACTGCGACGCCGCCGGTGCACAGCGCGAGCGGGGTATAGGTGTAGCCCGTAGTTTGTCCCGCTGTGGTATAGCCTGAAATTGCCACCGAGTTTGGCGTCGCGGCATCGTCGCTGACGTGTTCGGTGAAGTAATAGAGACCGGCAACATAATCGACGCTGCCGACCGAGCCGACTGCCTGCAATTCCTGGCTGAATTGGCGCTGGCGCAAGTCGGCGAGGCTGTAGCGGCTGAACTGGCAAGCGGAACCCGTGCAACCCGGAGCCACGACCGGCACGCGGTGCGCGCCGCCCGAGTTATCCCACTGCTCGACATCGACCCCGCGCCAAGCGGTGATCGAACGCAGCTCGATTGATGGCGAGACTTTCCATTTGAAGATGTTGGTGAAGCCGTGAGTCTTGTCGACGCTGAGCTGCTGCGGCACGCCGATATCGGCAACGCGTTGCAGGGTGGTGCCGTTCACGACGACACCGGGCAGCGTCGGGCGGACGGTGCCCGAGACACTGGTAAACGCAGTCCCCGGAGCGACGCAGCTGCTACCCGCGGGAATTGCCTTGGGCGGCGACAACGCGTTGTTGGTGGTGCCGCCGCTCAGGCTGGCGCAGTTGTTGGGATCGTAGTTCAGCAGCTGGCTGTAGAACGGGGTGTTCTCATCGCGCGCCACGTCGTAAGCAAAATCGTTGGTAATGTTGTCGGTCGGCTGCCAGCGCACTGCGGCGCGACCGCCCTTGCGGTGGAAATAGCCCCAGCCGTACTGGCCCGCCAGCGGATTGGTGGTGACCGCATCCTGATGCGAGATGACCCCATCGAGCTTGACCGAGAATCCGGCAGTTTCGGGCAAGTCGAGATGGACTGCACCATTGTAAGTGCCGATGTTGCCGAACCCGCCTTCGATCCGTCCGCCAAACTTGCCGCTGGGTGCCTTGCTGACCATCGACAGTGCTCCGCCTTCGGTGTTGCGACCGAAGAGCGTGCCTTGCGGACCCTTGAGGACTTCGATCCGCTCGATGTCGAACAGCGCGGCGTTGAGGCCGTGCTGACGTCCGAGATAAACCCCGTCGATGTAGATGCCAACACCCTGTTCGCGTGCGGGCTGGTTGGCATCAAGTGGCACGATCCCGCGAATGCCGATCGTCAGGGCCGACTGGCGTGCTTCGAAGGTTGCAACGCGCAGGCTCGGCACGCCGCCGTCGGACAGATCGAGCAGGCTCTGCACTTTGCGCTCGCGGATTGTGTCTGCGCCCATGACCGAGATCGAAATCGGCGTGCGCTGCAGGTTGGTCTCGCGCTTGGTCGCGGTAACGACGATTTCGGTAAGACCTTCGCTCGATGGCGTCTTGGCAGCATCTTCGGGAGCAGCCGCGCCAGAATCGCCCGTTGCCTGATCGGGCGCAGGGTCGGCAGCGGCATCGACCGTTACGGAATCATCGGTGACAGTCATCGCCGCTTGCGCTGCGCCAGCGTGGCCGAGAACGGTCGCCAGAGCGAGGATGGATGCGGTCGAGCGGGTCGAAAGGCGGATCATTGAGCAGTTCCCCTGGAACGGTTGAAGCTTTTGTCAGGAGCCCGTTCGGGGGATGATTTGCGGCATAACCGAATCGGCCCCCTCAGGCCTCTGTGCCGCCTCTAGGGTCGTCATGTGTCGCTTGTGCGTAGGCACAGCGACAGCTGCATGACCGAAATATGTCACGGGGATCGCAGTGGTCGTGCGGCCTATTCCAGTCGACCTGAGCTCATCAGCGCAAGCCACTGTTGCCGTGACGTTTCGCTAAGATCGTCCTTTACCAGCACCGCCAGCAGAAACAGCGACTGTTTGCCGGCAATCGCGCGATAAAGTGCAAATACCGGGTAACCGGTAGGGCAGCCGACTGAGCGCCGCTCGTAAGTGATCGATTTTTCTTCGCGCGCCAGTTCGGTAAAGGAGCTCTTGCATTTTGTCTGGGCTTCTCGCTGCAGTTCGGCGGCCCAGCCTCCGGCGCTGTTCACCTTGCGGTCTGGCGTCCGGGCAATAATCACCAGCGCTTCGGACCAGTCCTGTGCCGATTTGCCGCGGACAGCGATCAGGTCGACCACGTTGCGCGGATTTGAGTTATTGTAATCGATCATGGCGGCATCGGCGCTATCGAGGACGGCCTTGAGCGGAGGCGACAAACGGTGGTCAAACACCAGCTTGTCAGCCAGCGCCGGTGCGGCCCCCAGCAGCAAGCTGGTGAACACCGCAAGTCTCAGTTTCGATACTGTCTCATCCAACCCATGGCAGAAATCATACGCCGAGCCGCTCGCAGATTCACCGCATTTTATGTGACAGCAATGTGACACTGCCGTACACATTGCAGGACAGAAAAGCGACGATCGGCAGACAAACGACTGACCGTAATGTGATTGTCACGTTTCCATCATCAAACTGTCACGTCCCTCGGGCATCAGGACCTTGAAACCGCAGACCCTGTACCAATCCAATGCCCCAACAGACGACCCTTCTGCTCACTTCGCCGCCCGCCGGACTGCTGGCCGATATCGCACGCCAGCGGCCTGACTGGAGCTTGGTGCCGCTGGGCGACATGCCGCCAGCGCAGATCCCGGGCGGCAAGATTTGGGGATTTGTCGACTGGCTGTGTCCGACCATGTCGGGGCTTGAGCTGTGCCGCCGCCTGCGCGAAAGTGACGCGACCCGGCATGCGCACCTGACCATGGTCCTGGATGAACCCAATCAGGAAGCCAAGCGACGCGCGTTGCTCGCCGGGGCGGACGATTACCTTGTCGGCCCACTTGATGTGCTGCGGCTGCTGGAACGGATCGATAGTCTGGGCGACAAGGACGCACCAACCCGCGCGCAGCTGGTCCACGGGGCGATCACGATTGATCCAGCTGCGCACCAGATCCGCATCGAGGGCAAACCGGTGCCGATGCGCCCGAACGAATTCCGCTTGCTGGTGCATTTTATGGAACACCCCGACCAGGTGTTCAGCCGTAGCGCACTGATTGACCGGCTGGGCAAGGATGGCGAGGCGCTCGACGAGCGCACGGTCGACGTCTGGGTTGGCCGTCTGCGCCGCTCGCTCACCGCGCACGGCGTGCCCGATCCGCTGCGCACCGTGCGCTCGCTCGGTTATGTGCTCGATTCGGTGGAGAGCTGAGCGCAGCGCACGTTTGCACGCTTGAAATTGCGCCATTCCACCGGCATAGGCGCGGGCAAATCCTCCCCACCGCAAAGGATCGAGCCGATGAAGGTCCGCGTCACTGTCAGCCTTAAGAACGGGGTACTCGATCCGCAGGGCCGGGCCATCCACCACGCGATCGAAGGTCTGGGCATCCACGGGGTGCAGGATGTTCGCGCAGGCAAGCTGATCGAGCTCGAAGTCGATAACAGTGTCAGCGACGCCGATCTTGAAACCATGTGCAAGCAACTGCTCGCCAATATGGTGATCGAGAATTACCGGATCGAACGGGTGGCATCTCAGGAGACGGTGTGATGGGCGTGTTCCGCTCGGCCGTTATTACCTTCCCTGGCTCCAACTGCGACCGCGACCTGGCAGTTGCCCTCGAACAGGTTTGTGGTGGCGAAGTGCTGCGGGTCTGGCATGGCGATGCGGCGCTGCCGGACAAGGTTGAATTTATCGCGCTGCCGGGCGGGTTTTCATACGGCGATTATTTGCGCTCGGGCGCAATGGCGGCGCGTAGTCCGATCATGCAGGCGGTGATTGAAGCCGCGACGCGCGGCGTGCCGGTGCTCGGCGTGTGCAACGGCTTTCAGGTGTTGACTGAAGCGGGATTGCTACCGGGTGCGCTGCTCCGCAATGCCGGGATGAACTTCATCTGTCGCGAAGTCGCCTTGACGGTCGAGAACAGCCAGAGCCAGTTCACCGCCGGATACCATGCGGGCCAGCAAATCACCATTCCAGTGGCGCACCATGACGGCAATTTCTTTGCCGACAGTGAGACGCTCGACCGCCTTGAAGGCGAAGGCCGCGTTGCCTTCCGCTATGCCGAGGACGTCAACGGATCGGCCCGTCAGATCGCGGGAATCCTGAACGCCGCCGGCAACGTCCTGGGCATGATGCCGCACCCCGAACGGATGATCGAAGCGGCCCAAGGCGGCAGCGATGGCCGCGCCTTGTTTGAAAGCGTGATCAAGGGGCTGGTCGCCTCCTAGGCGTTAGCGCGCAGCTTCGTTGCTTTGAAGAGCGCGCGGGCTTCTTCCGCGGGCATTGGCCGGCCGAAGTAATAGCCCTGGATTTTGCGGCAGCCCAGCGCGCGGATCGTTTCCAGTTCCTTTTCGGTTTCGACCCCTTCGGCGGTAGTCGACATCTCGAGGCTTTCTGCCATCGCAACCACAGCGCGGATGATGGCGAGGCTTTCCGGGCTGCCGGTCGCAGCACCTTGGACGAAGCTGCGGTCGACCTTGATTGTCGAGAAGCGCAGATTCCGGATGTAGGCGAGCGAAGAATAGCCGGTACCGAAATCGTCAAGCGCAACCCCGCAGCCCAGCGACATGATCTGCTCCAGCGCATTCCGGGCAGTGGTGGCATCGCGCAAGAAAATGGATTCGGTGACTTCGACCTCAAGCCGCTGGGCTGGCAGGCCGCTAGCGCTGAGCGCTTGCACCACGCTCGCAATGAACCCCGGATCGAGCAATTGCTCACCCGAAACATTGACCGCGACCTTGATCCCGCTGGGCCAACGTACGGCTTCCATGCAGGCTTCGCGAAGCACCCATTCGCCGATTGGTACGATCAGCCGGGTATCTTCGGCGAGCGGGATAAACTTGTCCGGCCTGACCATGCCATGTTCTTCACTATGCCAGCGGATCAGCGCCTCGAAGCTGACGATGGATTCGTCTAATGCATCGACCACGGGCTGATAGTTCAGTTTGAACTCGCCCAGCTCAAGCGCGCGGCGGAGCGAAAATTCCAGCTTGCGGCGTTCCTCGGCTTGCGCATGGAGTGCCGGTTCGTAGCCAAAGTGTTGCCCGCCGCCTTCTTCTTTTGAGCGGTACAGCGCCAGGTCGGCGTTGCGCATCAGCGTTTCCACCGTCGTTCCGTCGCGCGGGCCGACTGCCGTGCCTACGCTGGCACCGATGTACAGCGTGTGGTGATCAACCTCGTAAGGTCGCGACAGAATCTCGATTACTGCCAGAGCCACCCGCTCGACCCGGTTGTGGTCCGAAGCATCGCGGATCACCACAGCAAACTCATCGCCGCCAAGACGCCCGCATAACTCGTTTTCCGTGACCAGCGCCTTTAGCCGTTCGGATACCCGGGCAAGCAACCGATCGCCAACCAGATGCCCCAGCGTATCGTTAACGGCCTTGAACCGGTCGAGATCGATCATCAGGAACGCGCATTTGGTCCGCCACTGATCGGCATAGCGGATCGCTTCACCCAGCGCTTCGGTAACCATCATCCGATTGGGCAGCCCGGTCAGCGTATCGAACCGCGCCATGTGCGCAATCTTCTCGGAACTCTCGCGCTGCTCGGTCACATCCGAGCCGACGCCCCGGAAACCGTCGAAATTTCCGCTGTCGTTGAACTTGGGGGTGCCCGACAGTTCCCACCAACGCTGCTGACCGCCAATTGTTACTCGCACCAGCAGGTTCGAGAAGCTTTCGCGCCGCTTGAGCCGTTCGGCGAGGTCATGGAGGCTTGAGGGAAACTGCCCGCTATCCCAGGCTGGCCCAGCGACCAGCTGGATAAAAGGCTTCCCGTCAATCTGATCGTTGGTAAGGCCCAGCGCAAAGGCAAAGCGCGGGCTTACCGAGCGAACTCGGCGCGAGGTATCGATCTGCCACAGCCAGTCAGCCTCGCCTTCTTCGAATTCGCGCAGCAGCATCGAGACGACCTCGCTTTTTTCCGCCATCGCGCTTTCGGCAATCCGCGCGGTCAGAAACGAGCGGGCATTCTCGATCGCGCCAAGGGCGATCATCACCCCGAACAGCAGCGCCAACATCGCCATCCCATAAGCTTGACCAACAGCGAAGCTGACCAGCGCAGACAGCGCGACGATGCTGGAAAAGACGACATTGGCAAGCGGTACGGCTGGTAACAGAACCGCCGATGCGGTCATCAGCATCGCGGTTATGGCCCACAATTCGAGCCGCTGCGCTGGGTCACCGAACGGCGCAAACGCAGCCATCGGCACGATCCACACCAACGCATTGCCGATTGCACTGAAGGTTTGCTTGTTGACCTCATCACGGCCGATCCGGCGCTGATCCACGTCGAACAGCGCTTTGTCGATCATTACACCGTAATACAGGCTGCCGCACAGCGTGGCGAACCAGCCGATCAAAGCGGCGACGTGGACCGAGCCATAATACACCAGCGCCGCACCGATCGCTGCAAAGACGTGCGCGACTACCCGAACCTGCGAGACTCGCGCCAAGCTGGAGTATTGCAAGCCGCGCAACCGGCCCCAATCGCCGTCGGCTGGGTCGGCCAGCCCGAGCACTGCCATAACGGGCAGGCTTTTGGGAAGCGCGGTTGAACTGGCAATTTTCTTCCTGGTCACCCTCCCGCGTTTACGCTGCAATCGTTAGCGGCGCGTAAAAGCCCGTCCGTCAAATTTGCGGTGACTTCAATCGACTGCGGGGAAAGCCGAAGCTATTCGACGGTTACCGACTTGGCCAAATTGCGCGGCTGATCGACATCGGTGCCTTTCACGCAGGCGACGTGGTAGGCGAGCAACTGCACCGGAATAGCGTAAACCAGCGGTGCGATCAGGGGATGGACTTTGGGCATTTCGATAGTCGCCAGGCAGCCCTCGCCTGCTTCGTCGATCCCTGCGCGGTCAGAGATCAGCACCACCTTGCCGCCGCGCGCTCGGACCTCTTGCATGTTCGAGACGGTCTTTTCGAACAGTGGCCCCGATGGCGCGAGGACGATCACCGGGACCGCCTCGTCGATCAGCGCGATCGGCCCATGCTTCATTTCACCCGATGCATAGCCTTCGGCGTGGATATAGCTGATTTCTTTGAGTTTCAATGCACCTTCCAAAGCCAACGGATAGTCCTGACCGCGCCCGAGATAAAGCACGTCGCGCGCCGGCGCGATCAACGGTGCCATTGCCGCAATCTCATCATCGTGAGCCAGCGCGGCATTCAAACTGGCAGGCGCTTCGAGCAAGTGCTTGACCACTTCGGCCTCCTCGGCGCGGTCCATGCGGCCGCGCTTGACCGCCATGTGTGCGGCAAGCGCGGCGAGAACCGCGAGCTGGCAAGTGAACGCCTTGGTCGAGGCGACGCCGATTTCCGGCCCGGCATGGGTAGGCAGCAGCAAATCAGCCTCGCGCGCCATTGAACTGGTCGGCACGTTGACCACCACCGCGATGGTTTGGCCGTGCGCTTTGCAATGGCGCAGCGCGGCGAGCGTATCGGCGGTTTCGCCGCTTTGCGAGATGAACAGCGAAAGACCGCCCGGTTCCATCACCGGCTCGCGGTAGCGGAATTCGCTGGCGAAATCGATGTCGGCGGGGAGCCGCGCGAATTGCTCGAACCAGTATTTCGCGACCATTCCGGCGTAGTAACTGGTCCCGCAAGCGACGATGGTGACCCGGTTGATGCTCGACAGGTCGAAATCGAACTGCGGCAAAGCCACGCTCTGATCGAGCTGGCGGATGTACGAGCGCAAGGTCTGCGCCACGACGGTCGGCTGCTCGAAAATCTCCTTCTGCATGAAGTGGCGATAATTACCCTTCTCAATTTCGGCCGCCGAAGCACCCGACAGCGTAATCTCGCGCAGCACCGGCTCGTTGTCGCAGTTGAAAATCTGCGCCCCATCGCGGGTGATCACCACCCAGTCGCCTTCATCGAGATAGGCGATCCGCTGGGTCAACGGAGCGAGCGCCAAGGCGTCTGAGCCAAGATAAGTTTCGCCCTCCCCGTACCCAACCACCAAGGGCGAGCCGAGCCGTGCGCCGATCAGCATGTCGGGGTACTGACGAAAAGCGATGGCGAGCGCGAACGCACCGCGCAATTGCGGCAGTGCAGCTTTTACGGCGTCCTGCGGACTGTGTCCGGCCTCGACCAATTCGGACACCAGGTGCGCGACCACTTCGGTATCGGTCTCGCTTTCAAAGCTCCGGCCACGCGCGCTCAGCATCTCGCGCAGTTGGCGGAAGTTCTCGATGATCCCGTTGTGGACCAGTGCCAGTTCGGCGGTGGCATGCGGGTGAGCATTAGCCGCCGTCGGCGCGCCGTGGGTGGCCCAGCGGGTATGCGCGATGCCGGTCGTGCCCGGCGCGGGGTGCGCCGCCAGTTCGTGCACCAGGTTGACCAATTTGCCTGGCGCGCGCCGCCGGATCAGCTCGCCATCGTGGACCGTGCAAACCCCGGCGCTGTCATAGCCGCGATATTCCATCCGCCTGAGGCCATCGACCAGCCGCTCTGCGACCTGGTCCTTGCCGACGATGCCGATAATTCCGCACATGAGTGTTTAGACCTTGTTCGGGGTGATGTAGGGCACGCGGATGCCCGGCATGTTCGCCGGGAAATCCTTGGTGTTGCGGGTAACGAGGATCGCCCCATGCTCCTGCGCTGACGCGAAGATCACCGCATCTGGCAACTTGAGCGAGCGCTTGTTGAAGCGCAAATCGGCGGCGCGCCGGGCAATCTCGGGTGACAGCTCGCGGATCGAATAATTCTGCAGGTAGGATTCCGTCTCGGCGCGGGCGAGCACAGGCATCCCCGCGAGCACCTCGATCCAGGTCATCCGGCTGATCCACGGCCTGCTCGCGCGGCGCAGTTCTGCCAGCGCCTGCGGCCGCCGCGCCAAGGCATCGATGATGATATTGGTGTCGAAATAGATGTCGCTCACGTGGCAACATCTTTCTCATCTGGCAAAGGACCGTGCTTGGCCGGATCGTACTCCGGGTCCCATTCGCGCACCCATTCCTCGCGCAGCCGGTTCTGGTAATCCATCCCGTCTTCGGTGAAGCCATATTTCGCCCACAATCCGAAGCCCGCTTCGAGCCAGTCCTTGTTGCTGTTTGCAATGTAGTTGGTCACAGCCTCGCGCAGAACCGCAGCACGCGACTTGCCCTCCGCCCGCGCCAAAGCGTCGAGCCGGGCAACATCTTCTTCCGGAATGTCGACAAGGAAACGAGCCATAGTGATATACTGATATCATATCATGATATCAGGTCAAGGTTCTTGAAAAGCAATCGTCGTCCCGGCATTCCCGTGTGGCGAAGCAATTTCGGGGGTGAAAGGCAATGGCAACGAAATATTTTTCGCTGGTCGGACTCACGCTAGTTTTCGCAGCCGTGACCCCGGTATTGGCGGGGCCTCCGACTGCGCCAGCCACTGCCGACATCAGCGTCGAAGCGGCCGAGCGGGACAACCTGAACCATGCGTTCGAACTTGTCCGCCAAGGCAAAGCCAATGAAGCCGAAGCGATATTTTCGTCTGTGATTGCCAATTACGGTCGCAAGGCGCAGCCTGGGATGATCTATCGCTGCGCCGGCGACCCGGCCCACGCGCTCGAAACGCTGTTGGAGGCCGCCGTCGAGAAACCCGACAAGAACGTGGTCGTCCTTGGGCCCAACTGGTGCGACGCGCTGTTCGGCGAAGGCTTCGTCCTGATCGACCTCAACCGAGCCAATGAAGCCGAAGCCTTTTTGGCGCGTGCGGTCGAAATGGCCCCGACGAATGCCCATTACGTCAATGAATATGCCGAATGGTACAAATCGCACCATCAATGGCAAAGGACGCATGATCTGTTCGCGCATGCCTGGGACATCGTCGATCACGACAAGAAAGGCCCAGATCGCCGGATTGCCGCGCGGGCCTTGCGCGGCATGGGCTTTACCCAGATCGAATTGGGCGATTACAACGACGCTGAAAAGCAGTTCAAGCGATCGCTCGACCACGAACCGGAGAAGCAAGGCGCGGTCGCCGGCGAGCTGCAATACATCACAGACCAGCGTAAAAAGACCAGCTAACCCTTCTTCTCCGCCGCCTTTTTCTTTTTCATCGCATCGTGAAACCGGTCGGCCCAGCCGGGTTTGACCAGCTGCTCGCCGCGCACCAAGCGCAATTCGCCTGCCGCCACGTCCCGCGTCACCGCGCTGCCTGCCGCGACGATCGCGTCTGCGCCGATCTTGACCGGGGCGATCAGGGCCGAATTGCTGCCGATGAAAGCACGTTCACCGATCACGGTTTTGTATTTGAAATAACCATCATAATTGCAGGTGATCGTGCCCGCGCCGATGTTGGCCCCCGCCCCGACCTCGGCATCGCCGATGTAGGACAAGTGGCTGGCCTTGGCCCCTGCCCCCATGACCGACTTCTTGACCTCGACGAAATTGCCGATCTTGGCTTTGGTTTCGAGCACTGTTCCGGGGCGCAGCCGCGCGAACGGGCCGACTTCGCAGCCGCTGGCGATCTGCGTCCCTTCAAGGTGGCAATTGGCGCGAATCTTTACATGGTCAGCCACGGTTACGCCGGGTCCGAAGTACACGTTGGGCTCGATTGTGACATCACGGCCAAGCACGGTATCCCAAGCGAACCAGACCGTGTCGGGTGCAATCAATGTGGCACCATCGTCCATCGCGCGGCGGCGGCGCACCGCTTGCCACCGGCCCTCGGCCTCGGCGAGTTCGGTGCGGCTGTTGATCCCGGCAACTTCGTCAGCCCCGGTTTCAATGACTGCGCTGACCCGGCCCTGCTTCATCCCGAGCATGACCATATCGGGCAGGTAATATTCGCCCGCTGCGTTGGTGTTCGTCACCTTTGCGAGCAGCGGAAACAGCTCTTCGGCGCGGACCGCCATCAGGCCTGAATTGCACAGATCGATCTTGCGCTCGGTCTTCGAGGCGTCCTTGAACTCGACCATATAACTGATCGTGCGGAAGTCTTCGGTAACGATCCGGCCGTAAGCGCCGGGATCGGCGGGGCGGAAGCCGAGCACCACGCACAGCGGCCGGTCCTTCTCGTGCAGCCGGTCGAGCATTCGCTGCATGGTCGCTGCGGTAACGAACGGTACATCGCCATAAAGAATCAGCACATCGCCAGCAAACCCCGCCAATGCGGCCTCTGCTTGCTGCACCGCATGCGCCGTGCCCAGCTGCGGGTCTTGCACCGCGATGATCGCCCCGTCGCCCAGCCGCGCCTCAAGCTGGTCACGTCCATGCCCAGCGATCACTATCGACATGGCCGGATTAAGCGCTGCTGCACTGGCGAGCAAATGCTCGATCATCGGCAATCCGGCGATCGGATGCAGCACCTTGTGCAGATCGCTCTTCATCCGGGTGCCTTTGCCCGCAGCGAGGGTGATGATGGCGAGTGGGGTCTTGGCTTCCATGGTTAGCGCCATGCCACCAAATTCTTGCACTTTCTACAACGGCGGTTGCCCCGGTCCGCTCTGACCAGGCGGGGCGCGGTCGTTTCCGCCTCAATCGCGCGGCAGCCGCCAGGTCACAGTCCCGGTGAAGCTGCCCGGCGCGCGGGCACCGGTATCATCGGTCGCAGCATCGAATTTGGCGTGGCGCATCAGTTCGGCGCAAGCCGCCTGATCAAGCCCGGCAAAGCCGCTGGTCGCCACCACGGTGCAATTATCGACCTTCCCCGCAACGTCGATGCTCAGCCGGTAACGAAGCGAACCTTCGTGCTCGCCGCGCAAATCGCTGGTGGGATAGGCGCTGGTGCTCACCCAGTTGGCGGTGTTGCCTTTGGGCCGGCCGAGCCTTGGGGTAAAGCTGGGGACCGGGCTTGGGGTGGGCGCAACATAAGGAGGGTCGATTGTGCCGAGGTCGTCACCGCCGCTGGGTGCAACAAAAGTCGGCAACGCGGTGGGCCCCAAATCAATCACTGGATCGGTCAGCGGACGCAATTGTTGCGGCCGCTTCTCGCTGGTCGGCGTGGGCAGCACCTCAGGCGGCTTGACCTTTGCTTCGGGCGGGATGGTGAATGTATTGACGCGCGGATCCTTGCGCGTGGTGATCGTCATCGTCAGCCCGGCGATAATCGCCCAGGCGAGCCCGGCTTCGAGCGCGAGCACCGCCGCGCTGGCTCCTAGTTTGCGATTGGTTGAGTTGGCATCTGCATAAGCCATGGCACCGTCTCCTCTGGTGGAGCGCCGCCGCTGGCCCGGTTGCCGAGTCGCAGGAGGCGACGCATTCGATCGATGTGATGGTATAACATAAAATACGAGAGTCAAGCGATATGCTTGAGCGCTGGCTTGCGCCGTCGATGCTGCTATCTTGGAGCGCATAACCAGGGAGAGCTGCCGTGCCGACTTTTTACGATTTCCAGCGCGCGCCCAGCCCGCGTCGTGCCCGCATCGTGCTCGCCGAGAAGGGCATTGCGCACAAGGTACGCCAGATCGATCTGGCGACCGCTGAGCAGCTGTCTGACGAATATCGCGCGATAAACCCCGCCTGTACCGTGCCCGCACTGGTCCTTGATGACGGCGCAGTGCTTACCGACAACGCCGGGATCGCGGCCTGGGCCGAGGCGGTTCAGCCCGATCCGCCACTGCTCGGCACCTCACCGCTGGAAAAAGCCGCCGTGGCGAGCTGGAATTCCCGGATCGAGGGCGAATGTTTCATGGCCATCGCTGAAGTGCTGCGCAACACGTCCAAAGGCATGATCGATCGTGCCTTGCCCGGCCCCAACAACTTCGCCCAAATTCCGGAACTTGCAGCGCGCGGGCAAGCGCGGCTGGCGCAATTTCTCGATCGTTTCGAAGACCACATGAAAAGCCGCGATTGGGTAGCGACCGATGGCTTCAGCCTGGCCGACATCACCGCCGGGGTGGCGCTCGATTTCGCTGGCTGGGTTAAGGTCGATGCCAATCAAGGCCGTCCTGGCATCGCCGCCTGGCGCGCCCGGCTGGCGCAGCGCCCATCGTATGGTTTATGAACGTGGCGCTCTGATAATTCGGCCAAATCACAGTTGGTGGGGGAACGCGGCGCAGCCTGCCGCGTTGGCAAAGGACGAGCCTGCCGGCCCTGCACGGGCCGGTCGGCACCTCATTCGCAACCGACCAATCGGAGCCCGTCCATGCCGAAAAAGCCCACAGACACGCCCGCACTTAGCAACGCCCTCCACGACCACGCGCCCGGAGCCGGGACGACCGTGCCAGTTGAAAACCTCGGCAATGCGGGTGAGACGCATCAGGACGTTGGCCACGACGGCGATCATTCCGATGCCGCTGCGCATCTCACTACCAACTTCGGGATGCGTGTTGCCGATAACCAGAACAGCCTGCGCGCCGGGGAACGCGGACCCTCGCTGCTCGAAGACTTCGTGCTGCGCGAAAAGATCTTCCACTTCGATCACGAACGCATCCCCGAACGGATTGTCCACGCGCGCGGATCGGGCGCGCACGGGGTGTTCGAATGCACTACGGCGATCCCCGAACTAACCAAGGCCTCGCTGTTCCAGAAGGTCGGCAATACCTGCCCGGTATTCACGCGCTTTTCGACCGTCGCAGGCGGCGCTGGATCGATCGACACCCCGCGCGACGTGCGCGGATTTGCGGTCAAGCTCTACACCGACAGCGGCAACTGGGACCTGGTTGGTAACAACATCCCGGTGTTCTTCATCCAGGACGCACTCAAGTTTCCCGACCTGGTGCATGCAGTCAAGATGGAGGCCGATCGCGGCTATCCGCAGGCCGGCAGCGCGCACGACACCTTCTGGGACTTCATCGGCCTGATGCCTGAAGCGATGCACATGATCATGTGGGCCATGTCTGACCGGGCAATCCCGCGCTCATTGCGGATGATCGAGGGGTTCGGGGTCCACACCTTCCGGCTGGTCAACGCCAAAGGTGAAGGGAGCTTCGTCAAGTTTCACTGGAAGCCGGTGCTGGGCCTTGCCTCGACTACTTGGGACGAAGCGGTCAAGCTTGCCGGGGCCGACCCCGATTTCCACCGCCGCGACCTGTTCGAAGCGATTGATAGCGGCCATTTCCCGGCGTGGGATCTGGGCGTGCAGGTGTTCGATGAAGCGTTCGCCGCAGCCCAGCCGTACGATGTGCTCGATGCCACCAAGCTGGTTCCCGAAGAAGACGTGCCGGTCAAGATCATCGGCCGCATGACGCTGAACCGCAACGTCGACAACTTCTTCGCCGAGACCGAGCAGGTCGCGTTCCTGCCGACCAATGTGATCCCGGGAATCGACTTCAGCAACGACCCACTGTTGCAGGGGCGGCTGTTCTCGTACCTCGATACGCAGAAGTCGCGGCTGGGGACGACCAACTTCCACCAGATCCCGATCAACGCGCCCAAGTGCCCGTTCCACAACTTCCAGCGCGACGGGATGATGCAGACGCTGGTGCCGACCGGCCGCGCCAATTACGAGCCTAACAGCCTCGCAGAGGCGGGCGAGACCACCGGCCCGAGGGCTTGCCCCGAAACTGGTTTCTCGAGCTTTGCCGCCAATGACGAACGCAACGACGGCGGCGAAAAGCTGCGCATCCGCGCCGAGACCTTTGCCGATCACTACAGCCAGGCGACGCTCTTTTACGCGTCGCAAACCGCCAACGAACAGGCTCACATGGCTTCGGCGCTGGTGCTGGAACTGTCCAAGGTCACGCTCGAACACGTTCGCACCCGCGTGCTTAGCCGATTGCGCAATATCGATGAAGACTTGGCGATGCGCGTTGCTGCGGGCCTAGCCATGCCGCTCCCGGCCAAAGCCAAGGCCGCGCGCAAGCCGGTGGAAATGGCACCTTCGGATATGCTTTCGATTCAGAAGCGCGCCATGGGCCTTTCAGCCAAAGCCTCGTTGATGGGCCGCACGGTTGGCATTCTGTTCGCTGAAGGTTCGGACAAGGCGGCGATCATGCAGCTCAAAGGCGAGATCGAAGCCGCTGGTGGCCGGGTCAAACTGGTCGCGCCAAAGGTTGGCGAAACCCCGGTCAAGGGCGGCACGCTCAAGGCCGACTGCCAATTGGCCGGCACGCCGTCGGTCGTCTTCGATGCAATCGCGGCGATACTGATGCCCGCTGCCGCCGCCATGCTTGCCAAGGACACCGGCGCGGTTGCGTGGTTTTCGGACGCCAATTTCCACTGCAAGACCATCGCGGCCTGCGGCGGGACGCGTGAGCATCTGCTGACCAAGGCCAACGTCGAAATCGACGACGGGGTGCCGTTCCCTGAGGACTTCATGAAAGTCGGCGCGGTGCGGCATTGGCACCGCGAACCCAAGGTGCGCGATCTGGCCTGATTAGCGGGCGGGGGCGGCGGTCAATTCGGTTTGGCGAGCCCCCGCCGCCAGAGAAGCCAACCCGTCAAACCAATCGTCACCGCCAGCCCCGCGCCAAATTCGCCGGTAAGATAAGGACTGATCGGCCCGGGCTTCGTCCCCGCATCGAATATCCCCTGCACTATCAGGTTGTGCGAGGCATGGAGCAGCGCGGGCGGCCACAGGCTGCCGCTCGTCAGCCGGAGCCAGGCCATGATCGCCGACATCCCGAACACCAGCAGCACAAAGCAGAGCAGCGAGAACCACAGCGGGCTGCCCTCGGCGTGGTAGTTCCCGCCGACGATCAGCGGCACGTGAAACAGCAGCCAGACCACCGAAGATATCAGCCACATGTTGCGCAAGGTGGTGACCTTCGCCAGTTGCGGGACCAGCAGCCCGCGCCAGCCGATCTCCTCACCCAGCGCGGTGAGCAGCGATTGGAGCAAGCCCGCGGTAAGCAGCAAGCCGAGCGCGGGCAGCACCGCCATGCCGCCGGCTTCGGCTTGCCAACCGGCGGGATCGAGCTGACCCAGCCCCGCCATCCAGGTCAATCCATAGACTGGCAGGGCATATAGCAGCGGCAATACCAGCGCGAAGCCAAGCAGTTTGGCAGTGCGCGGCTTCCAGCCCAAGCCTTTGAGACTGCGCGTCGTAATCAGCTGGGTGAACAGCGCCGCCACGGCTGGCATCCACATCAACACCGAAACGCCCAGCTGGCCAAGGTTGCCGCTGCGGAACATCCAGACATAACATGCGCTGACCAGCACCGTGACGAGCAGAAGAAAAGTGCGGACCTTGCGCCGCGCCAACGCGGTTTCGGTCAATTCTGCGGCCATAGTCATATTCCCCCCACGTGCTTGACCAAACGTAGGCTGCGCTGCCGCACGCGGCAAGCCGGACGCGGCGGGCCAATAGTGATCCCGCACAATCACCCGATTTTAACCCGGAGGCGCTAGGCGCGAGGGTTCTAGTACATGGATGCCAAGATGAGCCGCATTGCCGCCTTCCCGCCCGCTGCCCACGCGCAATTTGCTGCGTGTTATCCGCATTCGCCTGCGAAGCTCACGCACGCACTGCTTGATCATCCCCTCCTCACGCTTGATGCGCTGGCCGATCTGGCCGCCGCGCTCCCAATAAACAGCATCGAGTACAACCTCGGCGCGCTGCCGATCGGGATCGATCCGGATGCGATCCCGAAGACCGATCTGGGCGTGGTCGAGGCGATCCGCAGCATTGATACGTCGGCCTGCTGGGTGGTGCTCAAGCGGATCGAACAAGTCCCGGCTTATGCTGCCCTGCTGCAAGGCCTGCTGGGCGAATTGGCCGATGTGGTCACCCCGCGCACCGGGGCGATGCTGCAACTGGAAGGGTTCGTGTTCGTCTCCTCGCCCGATGCAGTGACGCCGTTCCACTTCGATCCTGAACACAACATCCTGCTCCAGCTGCGCGGGAGCAAGACGATGGCACTGTTTCCGGGCGTGGACGAAGCCGTGTTCCCCGATGAAGTGCAGGAACAGTTCCACCTTGGCCAGCACCACCGCAACTTGCCGTGGCGCGAGGAATTTGCCGCGCTCGGCCAGCCGATCGCGATTGGCCCGGGCGAAGCGATCCATGTGCCGGTCAAGACCCCGCACTGGGTTCAAAACGGCCCGGCTCCATCGATCTCGCTGTCGATCACCTGGCGGTCGGAATGGTCCTATGCCGAGGCTGACGCGCGCGCGTTCAATCATATGTTGCGCGGGCTTGGCCTGCACCCGGCGCGGCCTGCGGCTTATCCGGCGCGCAACGCGGCCAAATCTCTGGCGTGGCGCGCCTTGCGCAAAGTGCGCAAAACCGCGTGACCGCGCTCTATATCACGATCGACACCGAATATTCGTTTGGACTGGCGCGGCGCATGGGCGGCGGCGGGCGCGCGGAGAACTTTGCCAGCGCGATCATCGGGAGCACGCCGACCGGACCGCTGGGCGTTCACTACCAGATGGACCGGTTCGACGCGCACGGGATCAAGGCGGTGTTCTTCGTCGATCCAATGCCGGCGCTGGTCTGGGGGACCGAAGCGATTGCCGATGTGGTCGGGCCGATCGTGGCACGCGGGCACGATGTCCAGTTGCACCTCCACAGCGAGTGGCTGGAGATCGCCGGCAGCGCCAATCCGCTGGGCACCCGCACCGGCGGCAATCTGCGCGATTTTGGCTTTGAGCAGCAATGCACGCTGATCGATTACGCGCGCGGCGTGCTGATCGCGGCCGGTGCGCTCGCTCCAGCCGCCTTCCGCGCGGGTAACTACGGGGCAAATGACGACACCCTGCGCGCGCTGGCTGAGATGGGCATCGCTTACGACACTAGCCACTGCCCCGGAATTGCATTGAGTGAGTGCCAAATTTCACTGGGACCTGATGATCGCCACGTGCAGCGACACTGCGGCACAATTGAGGTCCCGATTGGCTGCATCGCAGCACCGGGCGGCGGGCTGAGGCATTACCAGCTGACCGCGCTGACCGACGGAGAATTGCACGCCGCGCTGCGCCACGCGGTGCGCGCCGGGCAGCAACAAGTGACGATGGTCTCCCACAGCTTCGAATTGCTCAGCCGGGACCGGCAACGCGCCAACCGGATCGTCCAGCGCCGGTTCGATCGGCTTTGCGCGGGACTTGCCAAGGTCCCCGGCCTGACCAGCGCCACATACGCCTCTTGCCCGCCCAAGCTTGAATCCGCCTCCCCCACTCCGCTGCCGCACTCACAACTACGCACGCTGCGGCGCTATGCCGAACAGGCGCTTGGTAACGCGCTCTACGGCGCAAAATGACCGATCCGTTCGCCGCGAATTACGGCACCTGGCGGGGCGTGTTGCGGCTGGCCTTGGCGCATGCCGAGGTTGCGACCGGGCAAGCTGCCATCGTGCCGCCCGATCCCGCCCAAGTCCGGCGGCTGGTATTCGTGTGTCACGGCAACATCTGCCGCAGCGCCTATGCCGACGGTCTGGCGCGACGCGCGGGGATGAACGTCGCGAGCTTCGGGCTATCGACCAGCAGCGGCAAAGCGGCGTGGCCCTTGGTTGCAGAACGGGCGCTGGCGCGCGGACTCGATCTGTCGGAGCATCGCACGACCAGGGTCGAGGATTACCTGCCGCTGCCAGGCGATTACCTGCTCGGGATGGAGACCCGCCATTTGCGCAAGCTCGCGGTCAATCCGCTGACCGCTGGGCTGCCGCGCGGACTGCTGGGTAGCTATGCGACGCCAGCGGTGCCGCATCTGCACGATCCGTACCAGCTCGACCCGGCCTATATGGACATTTGCCTGGAACGGATCGAGCGCGCGGTCGCGGCCCTGGTTACGCGCTATCCCGGCGCAACAGCCGCCTGACAATCCCGATCATATCGCCGCAAAACGGCCCCGGATCGCGCAGTGACCAGACGTAGTACCGCACGCGCGGATCAAGGAAATCGAGCAAGAACCGGCCCAGTGCAACCAGCCGCTTGCCCACCGGCAGCCCGCCATCGCGCAGCACAATCAGGGTGCGCTTGGCATCGGGAATGACATACCGCGCGCGGCGCTGGCGCAGTGGCCCTGCCCCCGGTCCGCGCTCATCCAGCACGCCGCAGCGATAGGTCTCCCACGCAAAATGCGCGCCGCAGTGCCAAGCAAGCGGGATTGAGCCCCAGAACCGGCCATTCACTTCCATCAACCAGTAGGTCCCGGTTGCTGGATCGAAGCGGTACTCAACCATCGCGGGGCCCTGCCAGCCCAACGCCGCAAGCAGCGCCTCGGATTTCTCCATCTGCGCGCCATGCTGGTCCAGCGGCACCGCAGCGCAAAAACTCGACACCCCGCCGCTGGGCGGAAATTCGCGCAGTCGGCGGTGCTGGAAGCGCAATGTCGCCCTGCTTTCCGCCATGTGCAGCATCTGGCCGAGCCCATAGCCGGGGCAATAGGTCTGCACCAAAGGCCAGCGGGCCAGCGCATCGTAACGCGCCAGGATTGCAGTCAACTGCGCCGCGTCGGCCGCATATTCGACCTTTTCAAGCGCAGTGCCAGCGGCAGCAAGCGCCGCCTGCACGGCATTGGGATCGGCCCATTTGATTGCGACCGGATAGGTCAGCGCCGCTGCTTGCAGGGCATGGTCCTCATCCTGCTGCGGCTGCCAGTCACCCGGTACAGCGATACCCAGCTGCCGGGCAGCCTCGAACGTCCGTGCCTTGTCGAGCACCACGCCGAGCCGCTCTGCATCGGGACTAAGCACCCGGCAAGTGCCCAGTTTGCCATGCAGGGCGGTGAGCTCGATCAGGTGCCCCTCGGACACCGCCATGACCGCGCTCAGCCCATGGGTCGCCGCATAGCCGGGCAGCCACGCCGCCAGAGGCCGGGTGTCGAGCACGAAAGTCCGGGCAAAGCGCGAAAACCGCCCCAGCGCGCGGTCGCTCCGGCCATGCGCGATCACCGGCACCCCGCGCGCGCCAAGCTCGCGCACCGCAGTCAGCCCGATCGGGCTATCGGCCCCCAGGACCAGCACCGGCTTGTCACGAATGTTCAATTCAGCGATCGCCAGCAGCGCCCTTCGATGAACCCGCTGCGCCCTTGTTCTTGACGCGCTCTGCCACAGCCTCCGCCTCGTCTTCGCGGCGGGCCTGATCCTTTTCGGCGTCGGTTGGTTCGTAATCGTTCGGCATCCGCAAATAGACGCCGCTCGACGCAAGCTCGGTCATCTGGCTGCGGGCGCGCGCGGCACGGGCCGCGGGAAGTTCGCTGGCAAGCGCTTTGGTTTCAGCCTCGACCGTCACTTTGGCACCGTCGCGGTCGACCGTGCGGCGGAACTGGTAAAGGTCGCCGACGGTCTGTTCGACTGCCTCACCCTGAACGCGAAAGCCTTTGCCGCCGTTGGGCAGGATGATCGTTTCGCGGTAAGTCCACCAGTCAGGATAGTCGAACGCATAGGGCGCATCGGGGCTGAGTTCGCCTTCGCGCGCGATGTTGAACCGCCAGCCGAGCCGCGAGCGATCCATCTCGTACCAGCGTACGCCTTGGTCGCGGGTCCACTCCATGGTCGCGCTGCCGGTCATGGTAATCACGAAATCGCCAGTGGCCGGATCGTCGGCGGTCAGGATCTTGCCCGGCGCGACGAAGTCATAAGTGTTGCGCCAAAATTTGCGCAATTCGCGCTGGCGGTCGGCTTGCGAGTAACCGGCGTAGGTCTGCCGCATGTCAGAGCCCGAACGACCGTGAAAGCGCATCTCGCCGCTGGCCAGCGCGGGTACGTCAACCCCGCGTGAAGCATCAAGCACCAAGCTGACCACCTGCGTGGGTCGGTCGAGCGCAGCGGGGACGATTGCAACCAGCGGCGATCCCGCCTCGGTTACTGGCAAGCCGACTTGGTAGTTGGGCGCTTCCAGTCGGTCGAGGTTGTCATCGCCCAGCCGCGTGCCATCGAGCCAGTAACTCTTGCCGGCGATCTGAACTTCGACAATCGCGTGGTCGAAGCTTTCCATCGTCGGCAGCCGCGCCGCAACCAGATCGCCCTGTTTGGTGTTGACCAGGACCGGCCGCGCGGCAATGCCAAGCTCGCCCAGCAAGGCGACCAGCAATACGGTTTTGGCCTTGCAATCGCCAAACCGGCGAACCCAGGTCTGGTCGGCGGCGGCGGGGACGAAGCCGCCATCGTCCATCCCCAGATAGAGGTAGCGGATCTGTTGCTGGACCAGCGCCAATGCCAGTTCTGCGCGTCGCTTGGGATCAGTAGTCTGCGCCGCGATCCTGACTGCCTCGGCCTTGATCGGGCTGTTCGGGGAAAGCGCCACAGCCTTGGCATAAAGCGGCGCAAAGGTGTGCGACACGCCCTGCCAATCGGTGAATTCGGTAATCTCCACCGCATTCACCAGCTTGAACCGCGCGGGCGCGCCTTCAGGGCCGAGCGGCGCGGTGCCGTTATAGAGGTCGGCAACCAATTCGCTGCCAGCCGCGGTTTTCTTCAGCTTGGGCTGGATGATGCCGGGGAGGACCCGCCACTGCATCTTCTTGTCCTTGTCCCACAGCATCCGCACGCGGAACCGGCCGAAATTGACCCCGTCGCTGGGTCCGGCGACATATTGGCTGCGCCCGGCCAATGCCGGATCATGGTTGGTAATCGAGTACGACAGTTCGATCACATCGCCCACGCGCAGGTCTTCGGGCTGGAGCGTTGCGGTCAGCCGCCCGTCGAGCATGGCGTTTTCCAGCCCGCCTTCGCGCTGGATCACCTTGATCGCATGGCCATCACCCAACATGTCGATCGGCTGTCCGCCGCGCAGGATGCGGTAGCGGTGGATCGTCAGAGCTTCGAGCGCGGGATCCCAATCGACTTGCAACGCGCTGCCATCAAGCCCTTGCGCTGATCCGATTTCCCACGCGCTGGCGAAATAGCTGGTATCGCCGTCCTTGGCGAAGCGGACCTGGACATCGCCGAGCAGCTGGATCGTCGCCGCGCCGGCCGAATCGGTCGGGGCCTTGGGCAGCGGCGCCACATCGACCCAGCTGGCGGGAGCACCGACGAGCGGGCGCGGTAAGCTGGGGTCGCCCGGCCGGTTCGTCTGGGCGCTATTGGCAACCGGCACCGGAGGAGCGGCAACCAGCCCGCCCGGGGCATTGGCAGAAACGATGGCCGGCCAAGCCAACAATCCCAACGCCGTGCGCGACAGTTTCATCGTGTCTCCCCTGCCTTGCTCAGGCCTCTCCCTAACTGACAGAAGTTACGGATTTCACGGGCGCTGTCGAGTCGCTGCGTCGACTTCGGGAATTACTTGGCCGCCGGCATCACCCGCGAGAGGAACTCGATCACCGCGGCGTTGAAATCGTCATTCCGGTCGCCTGCGACCATGTGGCCGGCCCCGCGAATGTCGGCAATCTCGAGCGCGGGGATGCGGCGGCGCAGATCGGCCACGCCGTCGTCGGTAACGATATCGCTCTTCATTCCGCGCACCAGCAGGGTCGGAACGCGGTCCGTCCATTCAGCTGCATCGAGCAGTTCGAGCATGTGGCGCGGATCGGCGCGCTCGTCGGTCATCATCCGCTGGTCCCAATGCCAGCGGAAGCGACCGTCCTCGCCCAGCCGCAGATTTTTGCTCAGGCCCGAAAGATCCTTGGGCCGCGGCCGGTCAGGATAATAAGCCGAGATTGCATCGGCGGCTTCCTCGTGGCTGGCGAAACCGTCACCATGCGCCATCATGAAACCGCGGATTTTCGCAACCCCGACCGGCGACATTTTCGGAACGATATCGACCAGCACCAACGCCGCCACATCGAACCCGAGCGAGGCAGCCACCAGCGCGGTAATCCCGCCGAGCGACGCCCCCACCAGCGCGACCGGCGAACTGCCGTGCCCCGCGACCGCAATCAAATCGTGCGCGCGGGTCTCGATCCCGTAATCGCCATCGGGTGACCAGTCACTGTCGCCGTGGCCGCGCAGGTCATAGTTGATCGCGTAGTAGCCGGCCTGTGCCAGTTGCTGCTCGCATTTGTCCCACGAGTGCCGGGTCTGCCCGCCGCCGTGGCCCAGGATCACGGTAGGCGCGCCGCGCGGCCCGGCGACATCGGCGGCAAGCGAGATATCCCCGGGAAGCGCAATGCGGATGGTTTCGGTGTGCATGACGATGCGATGCCGGTGGCTTCCGCGCGGGTCAACGACAATTTTAATCGCTCGATTAAATCGCGCTGATTGCGCATGATTTGCCGCTCTGGCAATTTGGGCCTAGCGCTTACCCCGGATATGTAGGGGACGACAGATGGCCGTATCGCGTATTTCGCTGTTCGCATTAACCGGATCACTGGCCGCGCTGGCCAGCGTTATTCAGGCCGGTACCGTTCCGCCCCCGGCTGCGACTGCTGACAAATGCCCGGCGCCAGCGGAAGCTGTTGTGCTTGCTGCTCAAAGCAATGTGAGCCCGGCCCCTAGCGGCACGTTGCCCGCCGAAACAGCCATGCAGCCCGCGCCAAAGCTGACTGTAACCGGCAGGGACAGTCTGGCGGCACCGGTCTGCCCGCCCCCGCCGCCCGCGCCGAATAGCCAAAAGATCACAAAATCGCGCTCGAATATCCAGAATAACTAAAAACTACGCCTTGGCGAGTTCTCCGGTGCTCTTCTCCGGCCCAAGCTGAGCCCATATCGCCAACAGGACCGCGACCGTGCCGCCAAACAGCGCCAGCGCAAAGGCATAGTCATTGCCGCGGCTTTCAGCGATCTGGCTTTGCACAACCACGTTATACGATGAGAGCAGGTTACCCAGCTGATAGACCAGACCCGGGAACAGCGCCCGGACCGCCGGGGGTGATAGCTCGTTAAGATGCGCCGGAACCATTGCCCAGGCACCCTGCACTCCGGCCTGCATCAAGAACGCGCCGAGCCCGAGCAGCACCGGATTGGGCGCCCAGACCCACAGCGGCAGAACCAGTAGCGCGACTATACAGGCCAAACCGATCGTGCGCCGCCGACCGAATTTGAGCGACAACGGCCCCATCATCATCGCCCCGACAATCGCCCCGCAATAGCCGACGATGCTGATCAGGCCGACCGCGTGGGTATCGAGTTTGCGCTGGGTCTGGAGGAACGTGGCGTGGAGATCCTGCGTGCCGTGGCTGAAGCTGTTGAACAGCGTCATCAGCACCACCAGATAAAGCACCAGCTTCCAATTTTGCGCCAAGGCGAGCAGCGGATGCTGCATTTTCTGGCCTTGCCGGGCGAGGAATTGCGGGCTTTCCTCAACATGCATCCGCACGAACAGCACGAACAGCGCGGGGGTGAGGCCGAGGAAGAACATGCCGCGCCAGCCGATCGCATCGAAGAACAGATAGTACGCCAGGCTGGCGAGCAGCGCGCCGCTGGGATAGCCCGATTGAATCAGCCCCGAAACCGGCCCGCGCAGCCGCGGCGGAATGGTTTCCATCGCCAGGCTCGCCCCGATCCCCCACTCGCCGCCCATGGCAAACCCGAACAGGGTCCGCACGATCAGCAATTGCGCCAGCGTCTGCGTAAGTCCCGACAGCGCCGACAGCACCGAAAACGCCACCACCACCATGACCAGCACGGGACGCCGCCCGATCTTCTCGGCCAACCAGCCAAATGCCAGTGCGCCGATCGGCCGTGCGGCGAGCGTGTAGAATATCGCTTGGGTGACGCTGGTCTTGTCGGCGCCAAAGGTATCGGCAATCGCCTTGATCGAAAACACCAGCAGAAAGAAATCGAACGCGTCGAGCGTCCAGCCCAGATAAGCCGCCCATACCGCCATCCGCTGCGGCTTCGCCATCCCGCGCCATTCACTGATCAAACTTGGCTGCATTGATCGCTTACCCCCGGTTGCCGGGCAACCTTTGCCGAAAATGATGGCAATGGGAACCGGCCAATTCGGATTGCCGCTCAAGCACGTTGTTTCATCTCGTTACGCAACTGTAACGAAACGATTTCTTCAGCCAACGGTTAAGTCTTTGTGGGGCGCAGATGAATGAAGGAATTAGGCCATGGGTGAGATGATCGACAAAGCCAAGGGTGCCGCCAACGACGCAATGGGCAAGGCCAAGCAGCACAGCGACAACTCCAACACCCGCGACGAAGGCACGGCGCAGCAGGCCAAAGGCAAGCTGCAGAAAGCCAAAGGCGCGGTCGAAGGCGCGCTCGGCAACGATATCTGAAGCAATCCTGGGTTGAAGTGGCAGTTCGTTGGGGCTGCCACTTCGTCCCGTTCAGGCGCTCAGAAACGCCACCAGCGCCTTGACCTTCTTTTGCCGCCATTGCGGTGCGGGGGCGACCAGCCAGTAGCTTTGGCGGCATTCTTCGACATCCCCGAGCGCTTTGATCCGGCCGTTATCGAGCCATGATTGCGCGAGCAGTGCGGGTACCCGCGCGCGGCCCATGCCGGCGGCGGCGGCGGCAAGCGCCTGGCCGGCATCACCGACGTTGAGCAGCGGGGCCTCACAGCCTTCGCCTTCGGGCGCAGGGTCACCCGGCCAGGCGATCCAGCAACCATCACCGACATTCACCCGGCTCGCGCTGCCCAGCATCACGCCTTCAAGCTCGCCCGGCCCCTCGGCCCAGCGCACCGCGAGATCGAGGTTGGCTTCGGTGAAATCGGCGTCTTCGTCGGACACCAGATTGTAACGCACTGCGGCGTTGGTCTGGCGGAACTTGGCCAGCCGTGGTGCGAGCCAGGTGGCGAAGAATTCGCGCGGCGCGGCGATGGTATAGACGTGGCTCGATTGCCCGGCCTGCATCGCCCGCACCGCATCCTCGAAATGGAGAAACCCGGTGCGCAGCGCCTCAAGCCCGGCGCTTGCCTCGTCGGTCAGCTCAAGACCCTTGGGAGTGCGCCGGAACAGCACCACGCCGAGCACATCCTCAAGCGCGCGGATCTGCTGGCCGACCGCGGCCGGGGTCACCGCCAGCTCGTCCGCCGCGCGGGTGAACGACAGGTGCCGTGCGGCCGCGTCGAATACGCGCAGGGCGTTGAGGGGTAAGTGGGTGCGCTTCATGGCCCCGGGCGTTTAGTCTGCAGTCGCAGGCGCGGCCAGCGGGAAAAACGGGATCGCCACCTCAAGCAGCGAATCGTCGGTGCGCAGGAAGGTGTAATGCCCGGCCATGCTGCCGTGAGGCGTGCCGAGCGGGCAGCCCGAGACATAATCGTGGCTCTGCCCGGGGAGCAGCAGCGGCTGTTCGCCAACCACGCCCTCACCCTCAACATAATTGACCATTCCGCGTCCGTCGGTGATCTTCCAATGGCGCGTGAGCAGCTGCACCGCCTCGTCCGAATCGTTCTCGATTCTAATGTGATAGACCCAGAACCACTTGCCCGCCTCAATCTGCGATTGGTCGGGCAGGAAGCTGACCGCGACGCGCACGGTGATGCCGTCGGTTATCGCGGCGTGCTGGAAGAGCTCTTTCATTGCGGGGAGAGATAGCGACTGGCAGCGCGCCCGACAATGGCGCTTCGTTATTCCGGCAGCGCCAGCACGTTGGCCGCCGGGCAGCGCAGCGTGAAGCGGAACCCTTGCGGGGCGTATTCGGTTTCTACCTCGCCGCGCAGCCGCCCGCTCGGCACATCGCGGATAATCCGCGTACCGAACCCCGGCTCCCCGTTTTGCGGCACCGGCGGCCCGCCGCTTTCGGTCCAGCGCAGGACGAATTCCGCGTCAGCTCCGTTTCCGCCGACGTCCCAAGTGATTTTAACCAGCCCGCCCGGCACCGAATAGGCGCCGTACTTGTCGGCATTGGTCGCCAGTTCGTGCAGCGCCATGCTCAGCGCCTCGGCGGTGTTCGACTGGATCACCACATCGGGGCCATTGATCTGGGTCTGGTTCTGCGCTTGCTCAAGAAAGAGGAGTTGCGCATCGATCAGTTCGCGCAATGGCACCGGCGACCAGTTGCGCTGCACCAGCACATCCTGGTTGGCGGCGAGCGCGGCAATGCGCCGCTCGAGCCGGGGGATGAAGTCTTCACTGGTCGAAGCAGTCCGCCGCGCCATCGACTGGACCACCGACAGCAGATTTTTCGAGCGGTGGCTGACCTCCATCATCAGCACTTCGATCCGCTGCTCGGCATCGCGCAGTTCGGTGACGTCGGTGTTGGTGCCGAACCAGCATACCACCTTGCCAGCCTCGTCCTTCAGCGGAACCGCGCGGGTCAGGAACCAGCGGTATTGCCCATCGGCGCCGCGCAGCGGGAAGGTTTCTTCCCATTCGGTGCCGATTTCGAAACCCTCTTTGACATGGGCAACCACGCGGTCAACGTGATCCGGGTGGTGCACCTTTTCCCAGCCCCACCCAGCCATCTCCTCAAGCGTTGTTCCGGTGTAATCGAACCACCGGCGATTGTACCAATAGAGCGAGCCTTCTGCGTCGCCGATCCAGGCGAGCTGGGTGATATTGTCCGCCATCAGCTCGAACCGGGCTTCACTTTCACGCAACGCGGTGCGCGTCTGGACTTCATCGCGGATATCGCGGGCGATCTTGCTCGCACCGATGATGGTACCGCTGGCATCGCGGATCGGTGATACCAGCACGGCGATCGGGATCAGCGAGCCATCTTTATGAAGGCGAACGGTTTCCAGTCGGTCCACGCTTTCACCGCGCCGGATTGTCGCCAGGATTTCGTCTTCTTCCGCTTGGCGGTCGGCCGGAATAAGGCGGCGGATCGGTTGTCCGATCATCTCGGCAGCGGTCCACCCGAAGGCATTTTGCGCGGCCTGGTTCCAGGTTAACACGCAGCCATCAAGGTCTTTGGCAATAATTGCGGCGTCGGAACCTTCAACGATTGCTGCAAACAGATCGGCGGTGAGCATTAGGCGCAGGCTTCCCACGTTAAACCAACCACCCGCCGGGAACGTGCCGCGCTACCCATGATATTGCAAGCCCCGATAGATCCAAAAACGTGGATCATAATCCGGCGCTGCGCAGCGCCTGATCAAGGTCTTCGATCAGGTCAGCTGGGTCCTCAAGCCCGACGTTAAGCCGCAGCATGCCCTCGGTCACCCCCATCTCCTCGCGCGCTTCGGCGCTGACCGAATAGTGCGTGGTCGAGGCATTGTGGCACATCAGGCTGCGCGAATCGCCGATGTTGTTCGAAATATCGATCAATTGCAGCGCGTTAAGCAGTGCGTGTGCCTGCGCGCGGCCTTCAACCTCAAAACTGAAGATCCCGCCGCAAGCGTCCATCTGCTGCATCGCCAGGTTATGCTGAGGGAAGCTCGCCAGCCCCGGGTGGTTGATTTTCGGTACCCGGCCTTCGAGCATCTTGCCAACTGCCATGGAATTTTCGCTCTGGCGGCGGATCCGCAAGTCGAGCGTCTCGAGCCCCTTGAGCACCACCCAGGCGTTGAACGGTGACAGGTTGGGCCCGGTGTTGCGCTGGAACGGCAGCAGCTTGTCGTTGATGAACTGCGCTGACCCGGCCACCGCGCCCGCCAGCACGCGGCCTTGCCCGTCCATCATCTTGGTGGCGGAATAAGCCACCACGTCGGCGCCCCATTCGATCGGGCGCTGCAAAGCGGGGGTGGCAAAGGCATTGTCGACCACGGTGGTAATCCCGTGCGCCTTGGCCAGATCGCAGACCGCCTTCAGATCGACAATGTCCATCGTCGGGTTGGCCGGGGTTTCGAAGAAGAACACCTTCGTATTGGGCTGGATCGCCGCTTCCCATGCTGCGTTGTCGCGCGCATCGATCGTGGTCGAGGCGATCCCGAAGCGCGGCAGCAGCTGATCGACCAGCCAGCGGCACGAGCCGAACGCCGCCCGCCCGGCAACCACGTGATCGCCCTGGCTCAGCTGGCACAGCAGCGCCGCAGTCATCGCCGCCATGCCCGATGCCTGGACCCGGCACGCCTCGGCCTTGTCCATCAGCGCGATGCGTTCTTCCAGCATCGCCACGGTCGGGTTTTGCAGCCGCGAATAGGTCATCCCCGGGTCTTCGCCGCGGAACCGCGCGGCGGCGGTTTCGGCATCGTCGTAGGCATAGCCCGAGGTCAGGAACAGCGCCTCGCTGGTCTCCCCCGCCTCGCTGCGCCAGGTTCCCCCGCGCACGGCTTGCGTGGCTGAGCGCCAGCCTTGCGTAATCGATCGATCGGTGCCGGTGGTGCGCTTCATGATTGGCGGGCTTTAGGTGTGTCTCCGCCGCAGGGCAACATCAAGGTCCTCTCCATTTTTGGCGAATGCCACAAATGGGGAGTTGGATCGTCCGCAGGCCGAGACGGAGGGGTATCGGCGCTGGTGTTGACACCCCTCCGTCAGTCCCTGCGGGCCTGCCACCTCCCCATTTGCGCAAGAGCGAAAATGGAAAGGATCTGGCGTTGCGCAGCCGGGCCGCGCACACTAACCCCGCCCTGATGCAGCGCTTCACCACCGAGCAGGACCCCGCCGACTGGTGCGCCGTGATCGCGGTGCTGTTCCTGACGCTGGTATGGTGGCGGCTGGGCGTGCCGGGCGAGATCTATTTTGACGAAGTGCACTACGTAAACGCCGCTCGAAAATTCAACGAAGGGCTGCGGATCAACGCCGAACACCCGATGGTCGGCAAGGCGCTGATCGCGGCGGCGATTCGCTTGCTGGGTGACCAAGCACTTTACTGGCGCGTGCCGAGCGCGTTGCTGGGCGCATTCGGATTGTTCGCCTTCACCCGGCTGGTGTGGTTCGCCAGCGGCCGGCGGCTCGCCGCGATTTTGGCCGGACTGCTGCTTGCTACCGACTTCTTCTGGTTCATCCAGAGCCGGATCGCGATGCTCGACATGACCATGGCCGCGCTCGCGATGACGGCACTGTGGCAATTGGCCGCCGCGCACCGGATCCCGCACCAAGGCCACTGGCGGCTCGCGCTGTGCGGGGTGCTGCTCGGGCTGTCGCTCGGCACCAAGTGGAGCGTCGCGCCGGTGCTGCTGCTGCCGGGGCTGTGGTTTTTCGCAGCGAAACTGCGCGCGCACGGCCGCCGCTTCTTGATCGCCAAGAGTGGCGGTCCGGTCGAAGGGATCACGCTGATCGAAGCTGCGCTGTCGCTCGGACTGCTACCGCTCGCAGTCTATTGGGCGAGCTTCTGGCCGGCTTTTCATTGGGTCCGCAACCCGGCCGATCCATGGCATCCGCTGCAATGGCATCAGTTCATGGTCCGGCTGCAGGACAGCGTGGTCCGCCCGCACCCCTATCGCTCGCAGTGGTACGAGTGGGTGGGGAACTGGCGCGCGATCTGGTACCTCTACAAGCAGGTCGACGGGGCGCAGCGCGGGGTGGTGCTGATCGGCAACCCGTTCACGATGTACGCCGGGCTATTGGCACTGGTCTGGGCGGTGTGGGCCTGGTTCAAGCAGCGCCGCCACGACGCGCTGGCCTTTGCGGCGGCCTATTTCGCGGTACTGGTAATGTGGCCGTTGTCGGGCAAGCCGGTCCAGTTCATTTACCACTACCTGCTCCCCAGCACCTTTTTGATGGGCGCGCTGGCCTTGGCGCTGGAGGCACTGTGGCGGCGCAAAGATCGCTGGCGCTGGCTTTCGCCTACTGCGCTGGTGCTGAGTTTCGCGATGTTCGCGTGGTTTTACCCGATCATCTCCGCCGCCCCGCTGGCCAAGGGGAAGCCCGCGTTCAATGACTGGATGTGGCTGGCGAGCTGGCGCTAGGCTTGGTGGGCAACCTGGCCCTCGCAGCCGCAGTTCATCGTAACGTCTGAACATCGGCACCACGCTTCGTCATTGCGAGCGCAGCGAAGCAATCCAGAGTCACGCGCACGACTCTGGGTTGCTTCGCTGCGCTCGCAATGACGAGCGAATGCGATTGGTATCTAAGCTCAGTACTTACCCCAGACGAACTTGCTCGTCAGCGCGAAGTTCCACACCGAAGCCAGCACGACGCCAACCGCTGCGGCGGGATGATCCGCCCAAGCCAACTGCCCGCATCCGCCGCCTATTACCATTCGCCGCGGCGATGGTTTGAGACCCACCGGTACATTCCCATGACATTAAGCGTGTGCATGGAATCGAATGCGGTCCAGGTCTTCACCTGGTCGCTGAAGTGGACATTGCGATATAGCTGGTCCCACGACTGGCCGTTCCGGGCAAGATCCAGAACCTGCTGATGCAGGTCAACCATATAATCCCGTTCGGCAACAACATCGGCCTTGGTGCCAGGTGAATAGTGACCAATGTCGATCACATCGACATCTTGCGCCGCCACCCAGTCGAGCGTCTCGATCCATCCCGGATAATAAAAATCGAGAAAGTCGTTGTAAGGCATCGACTTGCTTTGGCAGACATCGGTGCATTGCAGCGCCTTGTATTTGGGAAACAGGACCATGGTCAGGCTGTCCGAATGGCTCGGCGCGACATAATGGAGCTGCACGGTCTCGCCGCCCAGGGTAATTGTCATGTCCTTGTCGAAGACGCGGTCGGGCAATGCGGCCGGCAATTTTTCGCCGACAATCGGTTCAAGCGCCCGCTTATTGGCGACTACGATCGCACCGTCTCGTTGGAAGACCTGCGCGCCGCTGATGTGATCGGTATGAGCGTGCGTGTAGACGACATATTTGACGCCGACATGGAAGCGCTGGCGAATTTCATCGCGCAACCAGCCGGCGGTGCATGTCATGGCAGGATCAATCACAAGCGCGCCTTCGGCGGTGATCAGCACCAAGCCGCTGTGCACGGCCAGACCCGCCCCGGTCGTGTGGCAATAGAGATTGCCCTTGATCTGGGTCAGTGCGCGCGGATTTGTTGGGCAATCGGCGGCGGTGAAATCAGGCAAAACCGCCCGGTTGGCATATTTGGCATGATCGACTGCAAAACCGTTGTCCGAAGCGGCCTGGGCGCCATTCGCGCTGAATGGCCCGGCAGCCGCACTCAGCGCCGGCAGGAGCCATCTGGAAATCTGCATGGGGGTGTTGTCCGAACTTTGGTTTGCCCACCCCGCTCAGATTCTCATGGGTAGCGTCTTTTTCAGTACTTGCCCCAGACGAACTTGCTCGACAGCGCGAAATTCCACACCGAGGCCAGCACGATGCCAACGGCTGCGGCCGGATAAGCGTGGAACCCGACGCGCACCAGCGCGGTCGCGACCCCGATCTGGGTCAGGATGCCAAGCGAGCTGGTCAAGGCAAATTGCGCCCAGCCGCGCAGCCACGGACCGAACCCGCGCAGGCGCTTGTCAGCATAAGTCAGCTCGTTGTTGAGCACGTAGTTGAATGTCATCGCCACCATCGCGGCCACTGTCTGGCCGGTGATGAAAATCTTCTCGTTGGGATATTCGCTCACCGCGTATTGCCCGCCAAGCAAGTGCAGCACTGCCGCAAGCACGCTGAAATGCACTACCGCGCCCATGCCGCCAACGGTGGCAAACAGCGCAAAGCGGGTAGGGATGATCCGCCCGAGCCACTTGTCGTACAACCCGACGAGGAATTCGAACACTACGGTGCGGTCAAGCTTGCTCTCCCCCTCGGCGCGCGCAGCGAAATGCATCGGGAATTCCTTGATCCTGAGCGGCGCTTCGACCGTGGCGAGGATATCGAGCAATATCTTGAAGCCAACTCCCGACAGCCGGTGCGCATCGGCGCGCAGAATTTCAGAGCGCAACATGAAATAACCGCTCATTGGATCGCTGAGATCAATCCCGGTGACCTTGTTGGCCAGGCGGTTGGCGAAGCTGGAAGCCTTGACCCGGTCGGGCCGGCCCCAGGCTTCGGTGCTGGCACCCTCGGCAAAGCGGCTGGCGTAGGACAAGTCATGCGTTCCGTCCTCGATCGCCGCGAGCATGCCCGCCAGCAGTTCAGGATCATGCTGGTGATCGGCGTCCATCACCGCCACGACTGGCGCAGAGGTGGCGCACATTCCCTCGATCGCCGCCGAGGACAGCCCGCGCCGCCCGATCCGCTGGATCACGTGAACCCGGCCGTCTTCCTGCGCGATCTGGCGTGCTTCATCCGAGGTGCCGTCGGGGCTGTTGTCATCGACCACGATAACTTCGAAATCGATCCCCTGGAGCGCCTTGTCGAGCCGCGCGACCATGCCGCGCAGGTTCTTGCGCTCGTTGTAGGTCGGCAGGACAACGCCGAGGCGGATGGTCATGTTACAGCCTCTCCAAAATCGCGTCACCGATTGCGACAGTGCCATGACTACCACCAAGATCGGCGCCGCGCACCCCGTCGGCCAAAGTCTTTGCCACAGCCGCCTCAACCTGCGCGGCTTTGGCCTCGAGCCCGAGCGAATGGCGCAGCAGCATCGCGGCGGACAGCACCGTCGCCATCGGGTTAGCCTTGCCTTGTCCGGCGATATCGGGGGCGGAGCCGTGGATTGGTTCGTACAGCCCGAGCGTGCCTTCGCTGAGCGATGCCGAAGCGAGCAGCCCGATCGAGCCGACGCACATGCTCGCCTGATCGGACAGGATATCGCCAAACAGGTTGCCGGTTACGATCACGTCGAACTGCCCCGGATTGCGAACCAGCTGCATCGCGGCGTTATCAACATACATATGGCTGAGCTCGACTTGCGGGTATTCGGCGGCAACTTCGCACACCACGTCGCGCCACAACTGCGAGGTTTCGAGCACGTTGGCTTTGTCGACCGAGCACAGCTTGCCGCGCCTGCCCTGTGCGGCCTTGAACCCGACGTGGGCAATCCGGCGCACTTCGTCGTCGGCATAGGACATCATGTCCCAGCCCTGACGGCGGCCATCGGCCAGGGTGCGGATGCCCTTCTCGCCAAAATACACATCGCCGTTGAGTTCTCGAACGATCAGCAGGTCAATCGCACCGGCAACTTCAGGTCGCAGCGCAGAAGCGTCTTCCAATCCCTTGAAAACACGCGCCGGACGCAAGTTCGCGAACAGCCCGAGTTCCTTGCGCAGGCCCAGGATCGCCTGTTCGGGCCGGAGGTGCCGCTCCAGGCTGTCGCAAGCCGGATCACCCACTGCGCCGAACAGGATAGCATCCGAATTTCGCGCGATTTCTAAGGTTTCGGGCGGCAGCGGGTGGCCGGTGCGGTGATAAGCCACGCCGCCGACATCGGCATAAGTCAGCGCAAGGCCCGGCAGGCTCAGCGCTTCAAGGACGCGCACCGCCTCGCGGGTCACCTCAGGGCCGATGCCGTCACCGGCCAGAACCGCTATTTTCATGCTCTTCCCGCCCTTACAATTTGCCCAGCCGCTCGCGCAGCATGGCGCGCGCGCCCATAACATCTGTGCGGCTATCAGCAAGCGGATAGCGCGCCAGCCGCGCCCCTTGCGCATCGAACGCGCCCAGCAATGCGGCGAGGTCCGCGCCCGCCAGATCGGGCTGCTCGGCGCCGTAACCCAGCTCGCGCAGCAGCAAAGCCTCGAACGCGATCAGCCCAGGTAGCCAGCCGCGCGCTGAGGGAGCGTTGCACACTGCATCCAGCAGCCCGCACAAGCCATCGTAAAGCATCGGAAACGGCTGGCGCTCGGCCAGCGTGCTCGCCACCAGCGCGGTGACCCAGCCAATCGCGGCAGCGGCCATTGGTTCGCCGAGCCACGGGCCGCGGCTGGTCAGCAGTTCGGCGCGGAGGAATGGCAGCTGGCTATCGCTATTGCTGCGCGCCTCGATCTCGATCAGGTTGCCGGGGATCAGCACCGGGCGCAGCACCCGCCCGCGCGCGCCCGCGACATAGCCGGCAATCATGCCTGCGCTGCGCGTCAGCACCCGCGCAACCGCGCCGGTTTCACCGTTGGCGCGGACCGAACAGACGATGGCAGAGGCGCGCAATTGCATGGATCCGGCTGTGCCGGGTCAGGCCCCGCGTGGCAAGGTCAGCCTTTTTGGGCGAGCTTCACTTCGAGCGCGGCGAGCCGGGTCTTGAGCGCTTCGTTTTCGTCGCGCGCTTTGGCGGCCATGTCCTTGACCGCGTCGAACTCTTCGCGGGAGACGAATTCGAGTCCGCCAACCGCTTCCTTGACCCGTTCGCGCGCAGCATCGCGAGCCTCGCGGCCCATCCCGGCTACGGTTCCGGCGGCGCTGTTCAAAAGCTTGGCAATATCGGCCAGCAGGGGGTTTTCGCTTTGCATGGCGGCTAGATGGACCTTCGCGTGGCCGGGTTCAAGGGTTCAATCGAGCAGTGCGACATCGACTTGCGGTGGCTGACCACCCGGGTTCGCAGCCAAGAACTGCGCATTGAGCAACGTCGCAAACAGGCACCACGCCAGATACGGCAGCAGCATTGCAGCGGCGAGCGGGCGGACCCGGCGGAACAGGATCACGGTGGCTACGATAGCGAGATCGAGCACGCCGAGCAGCACCAGCGCGGGCAGCATCTGATGCGCGCCGAAAAACAGCGGCGACCACGCGAGGTTGAGCAGCAACTGCACCACGAACGCGATGATCGCAGTCCGCCGCCCCGGCGCGCCGCGCGCCGTAATCACCAACACCAAAGCAAACCCGATCAGCACATAGAGCAGCGACCAGACAATCCCGAACACTTGCGGCGGCGGGTAAAGCGACGGTTTGACCAGATCGGAGAACCACGGGTTGCCCGCGCCGCTGTTCGCCATTTGCCCCGAGAAGAACCCGAGGAACAGCACGGCAGGCACCACGAACAGCGACCAGCGCAGGAACGCGGCGCGCAATTGGCCGGAAGATGCCAGTCCAGTCATCAATGATCCTCGAATCGGAGTGCGAACCTTGCGCCGACTGTGGCGGGGCGCGCGGCGCTGTGCAACGTGTCACCGCTCAGATCCTCTCCATTTTGCGAAGCCAAATGGGGAGGTGGCTCACCGAAAGTGAGACGGAGGGGTATCAGGTCGCGCAACAAAACCCCTCCGTCAGTCGCAAGAGCGACTGCCACCTCCCCATTTGTGCTCCGCAAAAATGGAGAGGATCTCAGATTCAGCCACGGCTGGCCCAGATCAGAAATTCCACATTTCCCTCCGGCCCCTTGATCGGGCTTTCGGTCTGGCCATTGACCTGCCAGCTTTGGCCCTCGAGCCAGGCTCGCACTTCCTCGCAAACGCGGGCGTGCAGCACTGGATCGCGGACCACCCCGCCTTTGCCGACCTCGCCCCGGCCAACCTCGAACTGCGGCTTGATCAGCGCGACCAGCTGGCACTGCGGCGCCGCCAGTTTCAGCGGCACTTCCAGTACCTTGGTCAGCGAAATGAAACTCGCATCGCAGACCACCCAGCCGCATGGGCGATCGATCTGCGCGGGGGTGAGGATCCGCGCGCTGGTCTGTTCGAGCACGGTGACGCGCGGATCCTGGCGCAGCTTCCACGCGAGCTGGTTGGTCCCCGAATCGACTGCAAACACGTGGCTTGCGCCGCGGCTGAGAAGGACATCGGTGAATCCGCCGGTTGAACTGCCGATATCCATCGCGGTTCCGCCCGCAGGATCGAGCCCAAACTCATCCAGCGCATGAGCCAGCTTGATCCCGCCGCGCGAAACCCACGGATGATCGCGTCCGCGCACCTCGAGCGGGGCATCGGCGGGCAGGGTCTGGCCCGATTTGGCCAGCTTGGTTTCGCCCGAAAAGACTGTGCCCGCAAGGATCAGCGCCTGCGCGCGGGTCCGGCTTTCGGCGAGACCGCGCTCCACCAGCAGCTGGTCGGCGCGCATTTTAGGCGGCTTGCTCATCGCGCCGCCTCCTTCCATAGAAGCGCGGCAATGGCAATTCACCGGACTTTTCAAGCGGCAATCCGCCCCGCCACGGCTGCGCTGCTCGCTGTGCTGGCCGCCGCTTGCGCCGCTGTGCCAAAGCCGTTGCCGGTGCCGGTCCCGGTTCCGCGGCCCGCCCCGGCCCCGCGCCCGGCACCTGCCCCGCCCGCTGACTGGCGCGACGCGGCCCAGACCCCGGGCGACTGGCGCTGGCTGGTAACGGGCGGAAATTCGGTGGCCAGCTTCGGCCGGCCCGGTGCGCCGCTCGCCACGCTGACGTGCGATCAGGCCACCCGCACCGTCCTGCTGGCGCGCGCTGGCAACGCCGCTGGCGGAACACCGATGACGGTCCGCACCACCTTTGGCCAGCGCCCGCTGACCAGCGACCCCACTGCCGCAAAACCCGGCTGGATCGCCGCCCGGCTCACCCCGCGCGATGCCCTGCTTGACCAGATCGCCTTTTCACGCGGGCGCTTCACGCTGGAGGTTGCTGGGCTGCCGACGCTGTATCTCCCGGCCTGGCCCGAATTGAGCCGGGTGATCGAGGATTGCCGCTGACGCAAATACGGGCCTGCATCTCGCCAGCCCGAACCACCGATCCTGACACCAAATTATTTCATTGCAAGACTTGTGTTGCGGGCAAGAATGACTCACATCTGTGCACAGCGGTCGGTACGGCGATCCTCGCCTTCCGGTCCGGTCGATCAGCTTTTTGGTCGGCGAATGGCTAACAGCGTGAAAGGAGGTGACCGATGTCTCATGGTTCAGCAGAGGGGTCGGTAATCCGTACAACGGAGCATTATCGCTGACCTAAACCAGCGATAGAGGTTTCGTGAGCGGCACTTCCGGCCGCTGACCATGTCGAGGGTCGCTTCTGGCATAGCCGAAGCGGCCCTCCTCATTTTTGGGCTTGCTGCGTCCATTCCTCAAACCCCGCTCGTCCTGAGGAGGCTTGAAGCTTCTGGCTGAAGGCCGTCTCGAAGGATCACGCGTTGCGTGCGGTGGTTCGAGACAGGCTTTCGCTCCGCTCAGTCCCTCCTCACCACAAACGGGGTTGGGTTTGGAGAATCCTTCAAATCAGCGTATGCAGTAAAGCGAAATAGTGTCTTTGTTATTATTGCCCCCGCCTTGCATATCACGCAACTTTCATACAAGATGCGCAGCGAAAGTCGAAGGAACCGATTCCCATGGCAAGTCTGGCCGAGCCCGCCACGCGCTTTGCGCACACCGCCAACCCCGCCCCGCGTTCGGCCGAGGTGCGCGCGAACATTCTGGCCAACCCCGGATTCGGTGCCGCCTTCACCGATCACATGGTCACGATCGACTGGTCCGAAGAGCTTGGCTGGCATGATCCCGCGGTCGTCCCTTATGGCCCAATCATGCTCGATCCCGCCGCATCGGTGCTGCATTACGCGCAGGAAATATTCGAGGGGCTCAAGGCCTATCGCCACCCCGACGGCTCGATGGCGCTGTTCCGGCCCCAAGCCAACGCCGCACGGCTCAACGCGTCGGCACAGCGGCTCGCCATGCCAGAACTGCCGCCCGAACTGTTCCTCGCCGCAATCGAGGAACTGGTTGCGATGGACCGCGACTGGTTCCCCGAAGTTGAAGGCGGCACAATATACCTGCGCCCGTTCATGATCGCGACCGAGGCGTTCCTTGGCGTGCGTCCAGCCAAGAGCTACAAATTCATCGTTATCGCCAGCCCGGCGGGCAACTATTTCAAAAGCGGCGCATCAGCGGTGTCGATCTGGGTTTCGGACTATACCCGCGCGGCGCCCGGCGGCACCGGCGCGGCCAAATGCGGCGGCAATTATGCAGCCAGCTTGGTCCCGACCAAGGAAGCCTTCGAACGCGGTCACGATCAGGTGTTGTTCCTCGATGCGGCGGAGCACAAATGGGTCGAGGAACTGGGCGGCATGAACCTGTTCTTCGTCTTCGAAGACGGCACTCTGCTGACCCCCCCGCTGACCGGCACGATCCTGCCGGGCGTTACCCGCGACAGCCTGATAATGCTCGCCCGTGACGAAGGACTGACCGTGCGCGAAGATCGCTACAGCCTCGACCAATGGCGCGCCGATGCCGCCTCGGGAAAGCTGGTCGAAGTGTTCGCCTGCGGCACCGCGGCGGTGGTTACGCCCGTCGGCACAGTCGCCGACCACGACGGCGAGTTTACCATCGGCAGCGGCGGCCCCGGCCAACTCACCGGCAAACTCAAGGCGCGGCTAACCGCAATCCAGCGCGGCGAAACGCCCGATCCGCATGGCTGGGTGGTCAGGCTGGGGTAGAGACCCCGCTGTCACGCGCTACGCGCGCGCCACCTCCCCATTTGGCTTCGCAAAATGGAGAGGATTAAAAGTAAGTCAGATCCTCTCCATTGTCACGCAGTGCAAATGGGGAGGTGGCAGACGCCGCAGGCGGCTGACGGAGGGGTTATTTCGGCACCGTTCCCCGCTTTCCTACAGTGCGTTAACCTGCCAAGCTGCGGGCATGCCGTATCTCCGCGTATTGCAGCATCGCACCGACCAGAATTGAGCGGGCGTCGGTATCGCCGCCCCTTGCGCTAAGTGTGACTTTCGTGTGACCTTTCCCCGCGACACTGAGGACGAGAAATGACTGAGACCGAATACACCCCGCCCGCCGTCTGGACCTGGAACAAGGAAAACGGCGGACGTTTTGCGGCGATCAACCGGCCGACGGCAGGCGCGCAAAAGGAGCAGAAGCTGCCGCGCGGGGATCATCCGTTCCAGCTTTATTCGCTCGGCACGCCCAACGGCATGAAGGTCACCATCATGTTCGAGGAGCTGCTCGCCGCCGGGCACTCCGGCGCGGAATATGACGCGTGGCTGATCAACATTGGTGAGGGCGACCAGTTCGGTTCGGACTTTGTCGCGATCAATCCCAATTCGAAGATCCCGGCGCTACTCGACTTGTCGGGACCGGAACCGATCCGGCTGTTCGAAAGCGGCGCGATGCTGCTGCATCTGGCTGAGAAATTCGGCGCGTTTATTCCGACTGACGCCAAAGGCCGGGCCGAATGCCTCAGTTGGCTGATGTGGCAGATGGCCAGCGCGGCGTTCATCGGCGGCGGGTTCGGGCACTTCTACGCTTATGCCCCGGTCAAGATCGAATACGCGATCGATCGTTATTCGATGGAGACCAAGCGGCTGTTCGACGTTGCCGACCGGCGGCTGGCGGAAAGCCCGTACCTGGCGGGTGACGCGATCAGCATCGCGGATTTCGCCGCCTTCCCGTGGCTCGGCGCGCTCTACCGGGGTCTTGCCTACAACGACGCCAAAACCTTCCTGGCCCTCGATGAATACAAGAATGTTGGGCGCTGGGTGATGGAGCTCAACAGCCGCCCGGCAACCCGGCGCGGACTGGTGGTCAATCGCGGCCAGGGCGAGGAAGGCACCTTCCTGACCGAGCGGCATTCGGCGAGCGATTTCGACAAGTTGAAGCCGGGGACAATTTGAGCCGGGCGACAGTTGCCTTGCACGGATGCTCTGCTATGAGCGCGCGTCGCTGTTGGGGCGTAGCCAAGTGGTAAGGCAACGGTTTTTGGTACCGTGCACCGAAGGTTCGAATCCTTCCGCCCCAGCCAGCGCGGTGTAAGCGCCTCAGTCGCTGACCAGTGGCAGCCACACCGCGCTCGCTTCGCTGCCGCCCCACCGCACCGTCTGCCGCGCTTTCTTGTAGGCACTCGCGGGGGCATCGAAGATCGAGGGGACCCAGGTCTGCGGGTTGCGGTCGTAAAGCGGATAAAGGCTCGACTGGACCTGCACCATGATCTTGTGACCGGGCAGGAACACATGGTTCACATTGGGCAGCGGCCAGCCGAAACTGTAGGTCTGGCCGGGCTTCAAGGGCGCTGGCGTGCTGAACCCGTGGACATACCGGCCGCGGAATAATTCTATGCCGATGCCCAATTGATACCCGGCTAGCCCTGCGTTGACCGATTGTTCCGCCGGATAGACATCGATCAGCTTGACCACCCAGTCAGAGTCCTGACCCGAGGTGGCCGCATGGAGATCGACCCGGGGCGCGCCTTTGATGTGGACCGGTGCGGTCAGCACCGGGGTGCTGTAGCTGAGCACATCGGGGCGGCCATCGACGAAGCGCTGGTCCTGTACCAGCCAGGTTTTCCACGCATCGCCGTTCATATGCACCGGGCGCGGCAGGAACGGCACCGGCTTGGCCGGATCGGAGACATATTCGTCGCTGCCGCTGGTCGCCGGTTTGGTGAAGGCGAGCCCGAACTTGTCAGTCAGGTAGAGCGGTGCCTCGGTGCCCGCAGGCCATTTGGAGTCGGTCTCCCAGCGATCGGTCCCGGTGGCGTACGTAATCGCGGCGGGCATGGCCTTGCATGGCGGGGCCATGGTCTTGAGGTGGCAATCGAAGAACGGCTTGATCCAGTTCAGCCGGAACTGCAGCGCGGTATCGCCCTCGAACTGGATCGGGCCAAGCTGCGAGCCGAAGTAATTGGTGCCAGAATGCCGCCACGGCCCGATCCCCAGTGTGATCGGCGCATCGGGCTGTGCGGCCTTGATCGCCTTGAACACCGCCGGCGCGCCGTAGCTGTCTTCCTGGTCCCACTGGCCGAGCATCACCAGCGTCGGCACGGTCAGCTTGCGGGCGGCGAGCAGCTTGTCCACCGCCTGTTCCTGCCAGTAAGCATCGTACGCTGGGTGCGCCATCAGCTTGCGCACGGCGGGCAGCTGATCGATCCCCCACAGCTTCGCAAACCCGCCCGATGAAACCGCATCAAGGTAGGTCTGGTAATCGTCCCCAGTCCCGACCGGGACTACCCCGCCGCCGTCCTTGACCGTCTGCTCCAGATCGTAATCGAACGCGAAGGTGCGGAACGCGCCGTTGTGGAACCAGTCATCGCCCATCCAGCCATCGACCATCGGCGATTGCGGCACCGCGGCCTTCAGCGCCGGGTGCGGATTGATCAGCGCCATCAGCGCGGTGAAGCCGGGATAGCTTGATCCGATGATCCCGACCTTGCCGTTGCTCTCCGGCACGTTCTTCACCAGCCAGTCAATCGTGTCATAGGCATCGGTGGCGTGATCGATCCCGGTGGGGTTGAGCGGTCCCGACAGCGGGCGGTTCATCACATAATCGCCCTCCGATCCGTGCAGCCCGCGCACATCCTGAACGACGATGATATAGCCATCGTTGACGAATGGCGCGTCACGCTGGCCCAGCACTTCCTCGACCTTCTGGCTGCGGTTGCGACTGGTCGCCTTGTCGGCATCGTAAGGCGTGCGGCTGAGCAGCATCGGCCCGTCGCGGGTGCCCTTGCGGAACACGATCACGGTGAGCAGCTTGGTCCCATCGCGCATCGGCACCATCACCACGCGGCGGACGAAATCGGCTTGCGGGCGGACCCAATCGTACTTGAGCACTTTGTCGTTCATCATCGGATCGATAGTGGCTTGCGCCAGCAGCGGCGTGGCGGCGAGCAGCAGCGACGTGAACAGCAATTTACGCATGACCAGTGGCCCCCTGTAGCATTTCTCCGAAGCTATCAGTTCTGGCCGCGTTGAGAAGGGGTTATCAGTCGATCCGCCGCGCGAACCAGATAACGTGGCGCGGGCCTTTGCCATTGGCGCGGGCGCGGATCTCGACTTCTTCGACCTCGAACCCGACATCTTCGAGCCGGCGGGCGAACTTGGGATCCTTGTCTGCTGACCACACCGCCAGAATGCCACCGGGGCTGAGCGCCCGGCGTGCGTTGTGCAGCCCGGCTTTGCCATAGAGCTTGTTGTTGTCGGGGCGGACCAATCCGTCGGGGCCGTTGTCGACATCGAGGAGGATCGCATCGAGCGGTTCGGGGGCCAGCAGAATGGCTTCGCCGACATCGCCGCGCACCAGCCGCACGCGCCGGTCGTCAAGGCAGCCGGCGGTGACCTCGGCCATCGGCCCCTTCGCCCAGTCGATAATCTCGGGCACCAGCTCGGCGACGATGATCCGGGCATCCTTGTCCAGTTTCGCCAAGGCCGCGCGCAGGGTGAAACCCATGCCATAGCCGCCAACCAGCAGATGCGGCGAACGGCGTCCTTCGAGCCGCTCGATCGTCATGACGGCAAGCGCCTCTTCCGAAGTACGCATGCGCGTGCTCATCAGCTCGTTGTGGCCCATCACGATCATGAAATCGCGGTCGTGCTTAAAGAGTTTGAGTTCCTCGCCGCCGGGCACTTGCGCAGTGCCGAGCAATTCGCGCGCGATCACGACCGGTCACCCTGATCTTGCCGAAGCGTCATGCCGCGCGCTGGGCGCGGTCCACGGCCTCGAGGTTGAGCATTTCGGCGAGCAAGAAGGCGAGCTCGATCGACTGCGCGGCGTTAAGCCGGGGGTCGCAGTGGGTGTGATAGCGGTCAGCCAGGCTTTCCGAACTGATCGCCACCGCGCCGCCCATGCATTCGGTCACATCCTGCCCGGTCATTTCGATATGGATGCCGCCGGCATGGGTGCCCTCGGCGCGGTGCACCGCGAAGAAGCCGCGCACTTCGCCCAGAATCCGGTCGAACGGCCGCGTTTTATAGCCAGAACTGGCCTTGATCACGTTGCCGTGCATCGGATCGCAGCTCCACACCACCGGATGGCCCTCGCGCTTCACCGCGCGAACCAGAGGCGGCAGTCCGGCCTCGACCTTGTCATCGCCGAACCGGCTGATCAGCGTGATCCGTCCAGGCTCGCGGCCCGGGTTGAGCAGATCGAGTTGGCGCAGCAGTTCGTCGGGGCTCATGCTCGGGCCGCATTTCATGCCGAGCGGATTGCCCACGCCGCGCAGGAACTCAACATGCGCCGAGCCTTCGAACCGGGTCCGGTCGCCGATCCACAACATGTGCGCGCTGGTATCGTACCAGTCCCCGGTCAGCGAATCCTGCCGGGTCATCGCCTCTTCATATTTGAGGTGGAGCGCCTCGTGGCTGGTATAAAAGCTGGTCCCCTGCAGCTGCGGCACGGTCATCGGATCGATCCCGCAAGCGGCCATGAAGTCCATCGCCTCACCGATCCGGTCAGCGGTTTGCGCGAACTTGTCAGCCCAAGGACTCCGCCCCATGAAATCGAGCGTCCACTGGTGGACCTGGCGCAAGTTGGCATAGCCGCCGGTCGAGAAGGCGCGCAGCAGGTTGAGCGTCGAGGCTGATTGAGAATAAGCCTGGAGCAGCCGCTGCGGATCGGGAATGCGCGCCTCAGGCGTGAATTCAATCCCATTGATATTATCACCCAGATAGCTTGGCAGTTCTACGCCGTCGATCACCTCGACCGGCGAGCTGCGCGGCTTGGCGAATTGCCCTGCCATGCGCCCGACCTTGATCACCGGCTGCTTGCCTGCAAAAGTCAGCACCACAGCCATTTGGAGCAGCACGCGGAAGGTGTCGCGGATGTTGTTGGGGTGGAACTCGGCAAAGCTTTCAGCGCAATCGCCGCCCTGGAGCAGAAAGCCCTTGCCCGCCGCAACTTGCGCAAGGTCAGCCTTCAGCGCGCGCGCTTCGCCGGCAAAGACCAGCGGCGGGAAGTTGCTGATGGTACCCAAGACGCCGCCCAGCGCAGCCGTATCAGGATAGCTCGGCAGGTGCCGGGCTTCCTTGTTCTGCCAGCTTTGGGGGGTCCAGTTCTGCGCCAATTCGAAATGCTCCGCTCAGGAAAGCGCGGCCCATAGCCCCATGCGCTCGCGATTGCAAAACATGCAAAGCGCCGGGTATGATCCGCGTAATTTTGTTACGCGGACATTACCTGCCAGCGGGCCCCGCTGGTGACAGCCGCGTGCTCAGCGTCTGCCCCTGCGGCAGGACTACCATGCGCCAACTGGTCCCGCGCGTCAGGTACTTGCGCGCCAATGCCTGCATCGCTGCCGGGGTCGTCTCGGTGTAATCGGACATCATCCCGGTCACCGTGCCGAACCGCGACGGCTCCTGCGTCGCGCCTTCGAGCAGGAACATGAAGAACGCGCTGCTGGTCGAGGCCCGAGTCAGTTGTTGCTTGAGCGGCTCGGTGACCCGGTCGAGTTCATCCTGGGTGACCGGGGTTTCGCCCAGATCGGCCGCGATTTTATCGGCTGCGGTGAAAAATTCAGGGATTGCCTTGGGCTGCATCTGCGACAGCGCAAACACCACCCCGCCGCTTTGGAGATCGACCGGCCAATCATTCGCAACCTGCGGCGAATAGGCCTCACCCAGCTTTTCGCGCATCGCATCGAGAATGCGGTTCTGCAGGATCTGGGTCAGGATTTCGAGCTGGCGGCTCTCGCGCACATTGGCCATCCCGCCGCCGGTCGGCCAGGCGATCAGGGCGGCGGCCTGATTCTGGTCGCCGCGATGGTAAAGCAAGACCGGATCAGGCGAAGGGGCCAGCGTCTGCGCAGTCGCCGGAGCGGTCCCGGCCGGCAAGTCGCCGCGCGCCGGCAAGGCGCCGAAGGTCTTGGCTAGCGCCGCGACCGCGGCATCCCGCTTGAAGTCGCCAAACAGCTGGATCTCGATCGGACCCTGCGCCAGGATCGGCGCCCATACTGCGCGGAAGCCTTCGGGCGTGGTCGCAGAAATCTGCGCCGGGGTCGGGGTCTGGAACACCGAATTCTTGCCGCGCTGATAGAACTTGAGATCGCGCTGGATGACCCCTTGCGGGCTGGTGGCAAAGCTTTCGTAGTTAATCTTGGCGGCGGCCTGCGCACGCATGACCGGGTTGGCATCCCAGCGCGGGGTCGCGAACTTGGCCGCCATCAGATACAGCTGATCGTCAAGGTCGGCGGCGCGGGTATCGGCGGAGAAGCCGAAGCTGCCATCGTCAATCTTGAAGTTGAAGCCCATCTTGCGCCCGGTCATCAGCTTGTCGAGCTCTTCTTGGCCCAGCTTGCCTTCGCCCGAACCGACCAGCGCGAGATTACCCAGCGTGGCGTAAGCTGCATTGTCGGCGGTGAACGCACGCCAGCCCGCACCAAAGCGCACCTTGAGTGTCACCCGGCCGGGTTCGTTGTCGGTTGGCCACAGCAGCACCTTGACCCCGTTGGCAAAGTCGAGCTGCTCGATCTCGAGCAGTCCGGTCGGCTTTGTTACGACCGGCTGTTGCGCAGTGCCGATTGCCGGCAAGCCGGCGAAACTGATTGGCCCCGCATCGACCCGCGATCCGCCATTCGCGGTCACCCGGCTGGCCAGCGCCATGCTCAGCGACGCAGCGTTGGCCTCGCTCGCGACTGGAGTGACATAGATCCCGCGGGTCACCGTGCCCTGAAACAGATTGCGCGTGTGCGCCTGGACATTGGCCGGGGTGAACATTGAGCGCGAGCGGGTGAAGATGCCAAGCACGGTTTCGGGCGAGGCAATCGTCTCGCGGATATCAAGCGCGGCCACCATGTCATCAGCCAGCTTCGATCCCGGCAGCAGCCGGCGCTGCTCGACCGAGCTTTCGAAGGCGACGCCGAATTCCTTGGCTTCGCGATCGATCTCGGCCTGGGTTGGCGGCTTGGCGATGGCATCGGCGATCACCGCGCGGGCGTCAGTCAGCGCGGTCTTCCAATCGGTGCCCAGTGGTGTGATCGCGACGTAGGTCACATTAGCAGAGCGCGCGGTTTTTTCCTGACTGACTTGCGCGGACAGATAGCTGCCCCCAGCGCGGGCGCGTGCCTCAAGCCGGCGGTTGATAATTGCCTGCGCCAGCGAATCGACCATGATCCCCTGATTGTAGACAATCGTGTCATGCACCGGCCGCCATGGGCGCAGAATGCCGTAAGTGATCTGGCGCGGCAGATCGGGTTCCACGATGATCTTGGTCGCACCGACCGGGGTCAGACCAGTTGCTCCCTTGGGCGCGACCGGATCGCCGAACGGCGGTTCTGCGGGGCGCGGACCCACGCCCTTCCAGTCGCTAAAATACTTGCCGATATCAGCCTGGAGCTGCGCCGGATCGATATCGCCAACCGCGATGATCACGCAGTTCTCCGGGCGGTACCAGCGCTGGTGATAGGCCCGCACCGATTCCTGGTTTGCCGCAAGCAGCGTGGCCTCGGTCCCGATCACCGGGCGCGAGCCAAGCTTTTGACCGGCAAACAAGGTGGCCTGCTGCTGATCAACCACGCGTTCGGCGGTGCCGCCACGCTCGCGTTTTTCAGCCAGCACGATTGGCACCTCGGTGCGCACGTTGGCTTCCGACAAGGTCGGCGCGATCATCATTCCCGACAGCAGCTTCAGGCTGGTATCGACCGAGCTCGCATTGGCATTAGGCAGATCTAGCTGGAAAGTGGTGCTGAGCGGGCCGGTCTGCGCATTGGTATCGCTGCCGAAGCTGGCACCAAGGCGTTGCCAGACCGGGATGGCCTGGCCCTCTTCCAGGTACTTCGACTGGCGGAACACCAAATGCTCGAGCAAATGCGAAAAGCCCATTTCGCTCGGGCTTTCGTACATCGATCCGACGTCCATGTGGATGCGGATTGAGACCTGGCCGGGCGGCACGCCGTTCTTGCGCACAGCATAGCGCACGCCGTTGGGCAGCTCGCCAAAGATCCATTCGGGGTCCTGCGGAATATCGCTGCCCCGGTAGAGCCAGGGAATCTTCGCGTTGTTGGGAGCGAGAACCGATGCCGGCGCGGTGCGCTTCTTTGCCGCAGCAGTCGCCGCGTCGAACGCGGGCGCGAGCAGCATGACGAGGGTGGGGACAACAAAGGCGAAGAGGCGCGCGGCGCGGGATTTGAATTGCATAGGGCGCAGACTATAGGCAGCGGCGATGTGACTGGCCAGTGAATAGCACTGGCGTTTTGCGCGGGCCCGGCAAGTGCAGCTTGGCGCGGGCCAAGCACTTCCTCCCGGCGCTACTCTTGTCGCTTCGCCGGCAACAGTTTACATGCCTGCCATCATGTTCATCGAAACCGAATTGACGCCCAACCCGGCGACCATCAAGTTCCTCCCCGGCGAAACCGTGATGCCCAGCGGCACCCGCGATTTTCCCGACGAGACAGCAGCCGTTGTCTCCCCGCTTGCCTCGGCGCTGTTCGATCTGGGCGATGTTTCGGGGGTGTTTTTCGGGCGTGATTTCGTTTCGGTCACCGCCGGCGAAGGCGTCGACTGGAGCCAGTTGAAGCCGCAGGTCGTGGCTTTGCTGCTCGATCACTTCATCACCGGGATGCCGCTGTTTGCCGGGCCCGACGCCTCCGCCATTGCGGTCCCGCCCGCTGACGATGACTTGCCCGACGATCCCGCCGATGCGGAAATTATCGAGCAGATCAAGGAACTGATCGAGGTTCGCGTGCGCCCGGCGGTGGCCAATGACGGCGGCGATATCGTGTACCGGGGCTTTCGTGATGGGGTGGTGTTCCTGACCATGCAAGGGGCCTGCGCCGGCTGCCCATCGTCCAGCGCCACGCTCAAGCACGGGATCGAATCACTGCTCAAGCATTACGTTCCCGAAGTGCTGGAAGTGCGCGCAGCCTAATTCTTTTCATTGCCGAGGAACGCGCCCTTGCAAGGGCAGTTAAGTAACCGACGCAATAGTCGACAACGCGGAGAATCCGATGTCCCTCCCCCTGCCCGACGCTTCGCTCGATCAACTGTTTCGGACCGCCCGCACCTATAACGGCTACATCGATCAGGCGGTCGAGCAAGACCAGCTTGAGGCGATCTGGGAACTGATGAAGATGGGGCCGACCTCGGCCAACTGCCTGCCCGCGCGGCTGGTCTGGGTGACCACACCGGAAGCCAAGGCGAAGCTGGCTGAATGCGCTGGCGGAGCCAACCCGCCCAAAATCCTTGCCGCGCCGGTGAGCGTAATCATCGGCATGGACCTCGATTTCCACGAGCAGCTGCCGTGGTTGTTCCCGCATGCCGACGCGAAAAGCTGGTTCGAAGGTAACGAGGCGCTGCGCGAAAGCACCGCGTTCCGAAATTCATCGTTGCAAGGCGCCTATTTCATCATGGCGGCGCGCGCACTGGGCCTTGATACCGGGCCGATGTCGGGGTTCGATCCGGCCAAGGTCGACGCCGCATTCTTCGCCGAGACGCCGCGGGTGAAATCCAATTTCATCTCGACTCTGGGCTACGGCGACCCCGCGACGATCTTCGAGCGCAGCCCGCGTCCCGATTTCGGCGCTTTCAATCGGATCGCCTGACGCGCTACTACGATCGGCATGAGCCTGCTGGGAATCGAATGTGCGACCGAAAATTGTTCGGTTGCCCTGTTTGAACAAGGCCAGCTTGTTGCCGGGACCGCGCAATTGCTTGGCCGTGGCCATGCCGAAGCACTGATCCCGATGATCGCCGGCTTACCCGGCAAAGGCCGGGCGGAGCGCATCGTGGTATCGCTGGGTCCGGGCAGCTTTACGGGGCTGCGTGTCGGCCTTGCCGCTGCACGCGCGCTGGCGCTGGCATGGCAGGCCGAGCTGCTTGGTTATTCCACCCATGCGCTGGTCGCGGCGATGGCGCGCGGTCAGTCGGGTGATGTGCCCGTGACCGTGGCGATGAGCGGCGGACATGGCGAATGGTTCGTCAGCGAATTCGGCGCTGACGGGGCAATGCTTGATGCACCTCATTCATTATCTCCAGAGGCCGCAACGGCACGCTCTCGGGCTGATCTTGTTGCCGGGTCGCAAGCCGAAGCGCTGGTGGCAGCACGCGGCGCTGGACAAGCTCTGGCTATCCTGCCCGATGCAAAGCAACTTTCATTGCTCCCCCCCGAAGCTTTTTCCGGACCCGTTCACTTGGCATACGGCCGAGCGCCCGACGCGCGGCTGCCTGGCGGAGTATTACCATGATCGCCCAGGTCGACGATCTTGACCGGATAATGTCGGTAATGGCAGCCGCTTTCGATCCAGGGTTCGGCGAGGCTTGGAACCGCCGCCAGGTCGAAGATGCCCTGGTGCTTGGCAAGTGCCATTACGGTCTGGCGCAAGCAGACGGCGAATGTGCCGGATTTTACTTGTCGCGCTTTGCATTGGAAGAAGAGGAGCTGCTGTTGCTTGGGGTAATACCCCAGCAGCGCGGCCGTGGGTATGGCGCGCTTTTGCTCGAAACATTCATGGCCGAAGCCCTGGCGCGCGGCGCGCGGCGCGTTTTGCTTGAGATGCGACAGGGTAACCCGGCCGAGCGACTCTATTCACGCTACGGGTTCAAGCAGATCGGGACACGTCCCAATTACTATCGCGGAACCAATGGACAGCAGATCGATGCGCAGACTTTTGCTTTTGAATTGCATGGCGATTAACCGATAGATCGCCAATCGACCTAAAAAATTCGGCACGGTTGTTTAAACCCGTATCGATTCGACTTGTCTTGGGTGCTGAAAGGTTTTATCCAGCAACTGGCCGTCAATAGTCGGTGGATAGGGTCGATACCTCGAAAGGAATTGGTCATGGATGCAACCCATGCCGATGTGAATGAAATGCTTATTACGCTGACTTCGGACATTGTCGCCGCGCATGTCAGCAACAACAATGTCGCCGTCGAAGACGTTTCTGGTCTGATCAGCAACGTATATGGCGCGCTGGCCGGTCTGGGCCAGGCGGTCGTGGTCGAGGAAGTCATGCCAGAACCGGCTGTGTCAATCCGCGCATCGATCAAGCCCGACTACATTGTCTGTCTTGAAGACGGCAAGAAGTTGAAAATGCTCAAACGGCATCTGATGACGCATTACAACATGACACCAGATCAGTATCGCGCGCGTTGGGGCCTGTCGGCAGACTATCCGATGGTCGCACCAAATTATGCTGAAAAGCGCCGCGAGCTTGCGAAAAAGATCGGTCTTGGGCGCAAGCCTGGGATCAAGCGCGGGCGTAAGCCAAAGGTGGCCTGATCTTAAGCCCTTGCAGTCAAGCTGTTGTAGAATCGCCCCGCCCATCTATGATCGGCGGGGCTATTCGTTTTTGGATTAATTGCGCACGTGCACCAACCGATCGACATTGAAGCACTTTGTGCCCAGCGCGGCTTGCGCATCACCGATCAGCGCCGGGTGATCGCGCGCGTACTGTCCGAGGCCGATGACCATCCCGACGTGGAGAAACTTCACGAGCGTGCGGTCGCGATCGATCCGCGCATCTCGATTGCCACAGTGTACCGCACCGTTCGCCTGTTCGAGGAAGCCGGAATTCTCGATCGCCACGATTTCGGCGATGGCCGCGCCCGGTATGAGGCTGCGCCAGAAGCGCACCACGATCACCTGATTGATGTGGAGAGCGGCAAGGTTATTGAATTTGTCGATCCTGAGCTGGAGTCGCTGCAACGCCAGATCGCCGAGCGGCTCGGCTACCGGCTGGTCGATCACCGGATGGAACTTTACGGCGTCAGGCTAGAACGCGAGAATTAATGGTCGCCGCACTGGCCCTGCCCCGGGAGCTTTCCCTTCTTGGCAAGCTACGTGCGGTATTTCGCGTCGCCAGCATCGCCGCGCTGCTACTGCTGTGCATCCCTTTGCAGTATGTCTGGCACCTGTTGCGCCTACCCAACCCGTGGCCGCGAGTATTCCTCGGCGGGGTCGTCTGGATCAGCGGGATCAAGCTCGCCTATCGCGGCCAGAAGGCGGGTGGCGGGGTATTCATGATCGCCAATCATGTCAGTTGGATCGATGTGCCAGCGCTGGCTGCGGCCAGCGGCAGCGCTTTTGTCGGGCACGATGGGCTGGCGTCGATGCCGCTGCTGGAATGGCTGTGCCGGATGAACCGCACGGTGTTCATCGCCCGTCATGACCGCACCAGTGTGGCCAGCCAGGTTGAAGACGTACGCGCAGCGCTGAGCGAAAGCGGCGCGCTGACGATCTTTCCCGAAGGCACAACCAGCGACGGCACGGGACTGCTGCCCTTCAAAAGCTCGCTGCTGTCTGCGTTCGAACCGCTCCCGTCCGGCATCGCCGTCCAGCCGGTGCTGCTGGATTATGGCGCGGAAGCTGCTGATATATCCTGGATTGGCGATGAACACGGGCTCGACAATTTTCTGCGCATCCTTGCGCGCAGCAAGCCGCTGCGGCTCACGATCCACTTCCTGCCGCCACTGGGCGGACGGGCCCTCGAAAGCCGCAAGACCATCGCCCAGGCCGCGCGCGACGCGATCCTGAAACAATTGGCAGGCTAGGACCCGCTCAAGATGTCCGGGTTGCCATCATTCGATTCGGACGAAGCAATTCCGATCGCCGCTGCCGGAACCCCGTTGCCGGTTGGCTTAGCAGGTGATTTCAGGATCTGGGGTCGATCGTTTCTTCTGGCGTTGGCATTGTCAGTAGCGGTGCCGCTGCATCACCTGTTCCGGCTGATCAAATACGGCTCGCCTTTCCCGATGTATTTCCTGCGTTGGGCGGCCCGGGTGATCGGGGCGCGGGTGCGGGTCCACGGGGTGCCGCTGAAGCGCGACGTGTTCTTCATGCCCAATCACGTGTCATGGTTCGATATTCCGGTGCTGGGCGGAATAACCGGTTCGGCTTTTGTCTCCCGCGCGGAAATTGGCGAAATGTTCATGCTCGGCTGGATGGCGCGGCTTAACCGCACCGTGTTCATCAAGCGCGAAGCCAAGCTTAACATCGCCGCGCAGATAAATGCCTTGCGCGAGGCATTGGCTGATACCTGGTCGGTGGTGATCTTCCCCGAAGGCACGGTTACCGATGGACATTCGCTGCTGCCCTTCAAGACCAGCATGATCAGCGTCCTCGAGCCGCCCCCACCCGGCATGCTGGTCCAGCCGGTGGTGATCGATTACGGACCGATCGCCGAATGGATCGCCTGGCTCGACCAGGAAAGCGGGATCAACAATGCCCGCCGGATCTTCGCCCGGCCCGGCACATTCACGGTAAACGTGTACTTCCTCGACCCGTTCGATCCGCACGATTTTCCCGGCCGGAAGAACATCGCCGCGCAGGCGCGCAAGCAGATCGAGGAGCAGTTGACCAGCTCGCTGGGCAAGCCGCTGCGCCCGTTCCGCTATGACCTGGCGATGGTCGGTTACAAGGCTCCGCGCGAAGAGGCTTTGGAATCTGCGTGACGCGGCGCTATAGGCCGCGCCCCATGACTGCACCCGCTCTTCCCAAGACCTACCGGGTCAAAAGCTTCGGTTGCCAGATGAACGTCTATGACGGCGAGCGGATGGCCGAACTGCTCGACCAGCAAGGCATTGCACGCGCAGCAGAGGGCGAGGACGCCGATCTGGTGGTGCTTAATACCTGTCACATCCGCGAACGGGCGACCGAAAAGGTCTTTTCCGACATCGGGCGCCTAAAGCGAGAAGACGGCTCCAGCCCGCTGATCGCCGTCGCGGGCTGCGTCGCGCAGGCGGAAGGGGCGGAGATCTTGCGTCGCGCCCCAGCGGTCAGCCTGGTGGTCGGCCCGCAGGTTTATCACCGCTTGCCGCAGATGATCGCAGCGGCGGCCAGCGGCGCGCGTCCGGTTGATACTGACATGCCATTGGAGACCAAGTTCGGCTCATTGCCGGCGCGGCGAAAGGTCGGCCCCAGTGCGTTTTTGACCGTGCAGGAAGGCTGCGACAAGTTCTGCACTTACTGCGTGGTTCCTTATACGCGCGGGGCCGAAATATCGCGCAGCTTTGCCGATCTGGTAGCTGAGGCTGAACGGCTGGTGGATGCCGGAGCGAAGGAAATCACGCTGCTCGGGCAGAACGTCAACGCCTGGCGAGTTGCTGACGGGCGCGGGCTGGAACGGTTGATTGAGGCGCTCGCGCTGATCCCCGGTCTAGCGCGCATCCGCTATACCACCAGCCACCCCAATGACATGACCGAAGGGCTGATCGAGGCGCACCGCGATGTGGCCAAGCTGATGCCGTTCCTGCACCTGCCGGTCCAATCAGGCAGTGACCGTGTGCTCAAAGCGATGAACCGCAGCCATTCGGCGGCGAGTTACCTCGCGGTGCTTGACCGGGTCCGAACTGCTCGCCCGGACATTGCCCTGTCGAGCGATTTTATCGTCGGTTTCCCCGGTGAGACCGAAGCGGAGTTTGCAGCTACCGTGCGGCTGATCGAACAAGTCGGCTACGCGCAGTGCTTCAGCTTCAAATACTCACCGCGCCCAGGCACTCCGGCGGCGACGATGGAAGGCCAGATCGCGGCGCAGGTGATGGATGAACGGCTGCAGCGCCTGCAGGCTGCGATCAATACGGCGCAGCTGGCGTTCAATCAGACTTCGGTGGGGCAGAACTGCACCGTACTGGTCGAGCGCAAAGGCAAGTATCCCGGTCAATGGCTGGGCAAGACGCCGTGGCTGCAATCGGCGCATTTTGGCGGCGAGCCGGCGATCGGCGATCTGGTCGAGGTGGAGCTGCTCGAAGCGATGGGCAATTCGCTCGCTGCGCGGCTGATAGAGCCCGCCCCGGTTTGAATTGTATCCGGCCCGGAGGATTGCTCCCCCAGGCCGAATCGATTTTGGTTACCAGAAAAAGCCGCTGATTACGCGCAGGACGCGGCCGCTGCGGCTATCAACCAGCACGACATCGTTGCCGTAGCGGATCCAGCGGTGGCCGTAGCCCGGGTTAGGCAAACGGTAGGTGCCGTAATTGCTGATCACGTAACGGCTATTGTAAAATGCCGGCTGGAAGCGATAACCCGCGCTTACCGAGCGATACCGCTGGCCACGCGGAGCCTGGTACGACCCGCGCTGGAAGGTACTGCGGTGCGACTTGCGATAATCGCGCCAGTCCTCGTTGACCTCGTGATGATCTTCGCGGGCTTCCTGGCGAGCGCGCTGCGCCTTTTGCCAATCAACCTGACGGGCCGCCTGACGCGCATCCTGCTTGTCACGTTGGACTTCGGCTTGACCGCGTCGCACTTCTTGCGCGCTTTGAGCGCTGGCGACAGACGGCACGAGTATCGATGCCGCCATTGCGGCGATAAGAATCTTACGCATAGTGTGCTCCTTTGGGTGCAATCATCGCTATTCACGATGAGGATAATTTACGCGGCACGGTCTGAACCGGCTGAAACCTTGCTGTAAGCCAAGGTCCACTAGTGTCGCGCCGTTGCGACAAATGTCCCACCACGACGATGATTGTGCAAAAAGCCAGACAGGCCTGAAACTTGCCGCTCAACGTCTCTTGCCACCAACGCCCCGGGGCCTATCTTGTTCCGGCGTCCATCGCGGCTAGGCGGCGCTTGATCGAACCTTTATCGAAGGGAGTGCGCTTCACCCTCTATGCCCCGCAAACCATCTCGTGCGCCCCACGGCGTATCCAACCCGGCCCAAGTCCGAGCTACTCCCCCGCGCGCGCGCAGTGAAATCGAGTTCGAAGAGGCGACGATCCTCGGCTCGTTGTTTGGTCAATTCGATGCCAATCTGGTGCAGATCGAGAACCGGCTCGGGGTGTATATCGCCGCACGGGGCAACAAGGTGCAGATCGAAGGGCCCGAGGAACCGGTGGCGCGGGCTCGTGACGTGCTCAAAGGGATGCACCAGCGGTTGATTTCGGGGCAAGAGCTGGATGTCGGCGTAGTCGAATCGCTGATCGCGATGTCGGCCGAACCCACGCTTGAAGGGATCGTTTCGGGCGCAGACGGCGCACCTGGGATGATGATCCGCACCCGCAAGAAAACGATCGTCCCGCGCAGCGCGATGCAGATCGAATATATGCGCGCGCTCGCGAGCAAAGACCTGATCTTCGCGCTCGGCCCAGCGGGGACCGGCAAGACCTATGTCGCGGTGGCGCAAGCGGTATCACAGCTGATCACCGGCAGCGTCCAGCGACTGATCCTCAGCCGCCCGGCAGTCGAAGCGGGGGAACGGCTGGGGTTCCTGCCGGGTGACATGAAGGAAAAGGTCGATCCCTATCTGCGCCCGATTTACGATGCGCTGTACGATTGCATGCCGCCCGAACAAGTCGAACGGCGCATCGCCAGCGGCGAGATCGAGATCGCGCCGATTGCCTTCATGCGCGGGCGCACGCTTGCCGATGCCTTCGTCATCCTCGACGAGGCGCAGAACACCACGCCGGCACAAATGAAAATGTTCCTGACCCGGTTTGGCCAAAACAGCCGTATGGTGGTCTGCGGCGACCCCAAGCAGGTCGATATCCCGGGCGGCGCGGCAATGAGCGGGCTTAAGGATGCGGTCGAGCGGCTGGAAGGAATCGAAGGCATTGCGGTGACCCGTTTCACTGTCGCCGATGTGGTCCGCCACCCGATCGTCGGGCGAATTGTCGAGGCGTATGAGGGGAATTAACGAGCTTGCAACCGCGTCGCGGCTAAGCGCGGCTCATGAAAATCTCCGAAAACGATGCGCTGCTTGACCCTTTGAACCGCATGCTCGATTTCTCCGGACGATCGAGCCGGTCACAATTCTGGCCGTTTCTGGCGATCTACATCGCCGCCACTGCCCTGGTTCCCATATTCGGTTCGTCGTTTCCCGATGCCGGCATGGTGGCCGCGACGGTTCAGCTGAACACGAGCCAAGTGTTGTCGGATTATGTGCTGCGCGATGGGCTGATTTTCGCGGTGTTCGTGATCCCGCTGATGTCGGTAACCACGCGGCGTCTGCACGATGCCGGTTGGTCTGGGCGGTACGCGGCACCCTTGCTGGTCTTGCACCTTGCTGTGTTCCTGCTGCAAGCAAAGGTGCTCGCGGATGGGGTGCAGGCGGGCACTCCAGTGCGATCACCCTTCTTTGGTCTGCTTGGCGCGATCACAACGATCTATAATATTGCCACGATCGGTATCGCATTGCTGTGCGCGCTGCCGAGCAACCCCGATGCGAACCGTTACGGCGAGCCGCAATTTAGCTGAACGCTCGACTCCGCTTGCATCTGGCGACTAGGGAGCGGAATGGATCTTTCGCTCGATATCACAACGCCGTGGCCAACCTCGACTGACTGGACCGACCTTGCTGAGCGCTGCGCCAGGGCGAGCGCAGAAGTGGCACCGGAACTCGCCAAGCGGCGGATTTCGGCCGACTTGCTGCTAACTGATGACGCCGAAGTCCGCGCGCTCAACCACCAATGGCGCGGCAAGGACCAGCCGACCAATGTGCTGTCATTCCCGATGCTTGAGCGGGCGGAACTGCTCGCGCTGGGGCAAGCGGGGGGAGCAAACGCCCCCCCTGAATTGCTCGGTGATATCGCGCTCGCGCTCGAAACCTGCACCCGCGAAGCCGCCGACAAAGGCATCAGCCTGGAGCATCACACCGCACACCTGATCGTCCACGGCCTGCTCCACCTCGCCGGTTACGACCACGAAACTTCACCAGATGACGCCCGCGCGATGGAAACGCTGGAAATAAACGCGCTTGCGCAGATGGGCATTGCCGACCCATATGGCGACCACCACGAAACTTAGGGTTTTTTACAGCTAAAATGGCCGATCCACTGTCCGGAGATGGCGATAGTAGGACCTGGTTGAGCCGGATGCTGCGCCGCGCGCTGAACGGCGGCGAGCCAGATCTGTCGCTGCGCGCGCAGCTTGAGGAAGCGATCGACGACCATGAGGAAGAGGGCGGCGCCAACATGGATGCCGACGGCGATCTTTCGCCGCTCGAACGCCAGATGCTGCGCAACCTGCTTCATTTCAGCGAACACGATGCCGACGATGTGGCGATTCCGCGCGGCGAAATCATAGCGATCCCCGCCAGCGCCAGCTGGGAAGACGTGGTCAAGGCCTTTGCCGAGCACGGTCATTCGCGACTGCCGGTTTACGGAGAAACGCTCGACGAGATCATCGGCATGGTCCTGATCAAGGACGTATTCCCGTTCCTGGCGGGCGGCAAGGTGCCCAAGGACTGGACCACACTGCTGCGCCAGCCGCTGTTCGTGCCGCAGGCCCGCAACGCGCTCGATGTGCTAAACGACATGCGCGCGAGCCGGGTTCATCTGGCGGTGGTGGTTGACGAGTATTCGGGCACCGACGGGATCATCACCTTCGAAGACCTGGTCGAAGAGATCACTGGTGAAATCGAGGATGAGCACGACGACGCGCCCGAAGCGCTGCTGACCCCGCTTGACGGCGGGATGTGGGAAGCCGATGCGCGCGCCGAACTTGATGATGTTGCCGCGCTGATCGATCCGCGGCTGGCGATCGTCGAAGAAGACGTCAGCACGCTGGGTGGCCTCGCGTTCATGCTGGCCGAAGCGGTGCCGAGCCCGGGTGCGATGTTGCACCACGAAAGCGGCTGGAAGCTGGAAGTGATCGCGGGCAACGAAAAGCGCGTTACCCGGCTGCGGCTGCATCCCCCGCCACCGGCAACCGAGAGCGAGGACTGATTCGGTTTGGCCATCCGCCGACTCCCTCCGCTGCGCGCTATCGAAGCGTTTGTCCGGATCGTCCGGCTTGGCAGCGCGCGCGCAGCAGCGGACGAGCTTGGCCTCAGCCCGTCGGCGCTGTCTCGCCGGGTGGCTGCGCTCGAGGAATTTATCGGCAAGCGGCTGTTCACCCGCCAGCACCAGGCGATGAAGCTGACCGACGACGGGCAATCTTTTTACGATGCGGTCAGCCTGCGGTTTGATGAACTTGCCGCTGCGGTCGAGGGCCAGGTCGAGGACAGCAAGGTGTTGCGCCTCCATCTGGGCGTTCTCCCGCTGTTCGGCACCCAGCGGCTGTTTCCGCGCCTCCCCGAACTGCGCAAGGCGCACCCCCGGCTGCACATCGATTTCGATACCGCCGCGCACCCCGAAGCGCGAGTTGGCGATACGCTCGACGCAGCCATCGTGCTGGCCAAGCAGCCAGACCCGGCATTCCATGCAGTGCGGCTCGATCACAACCAGGTCTACGCCTTCACTTCAAAGGCGCTCGCTGCCGAAATCGGCACCACTCCCAATGCCGAGGTGCTGGCCAAGCAGACTTTCCTGATTCACACCGAACTGCCCGACAGCTTCGTCGCATGGAAGCGGGCGCTGGGTTTGCCGCAACTTGCCTCGGCGGCTATCGATCATATGGATTCGGGTCAGCTGATCCTTGAAGCCGCCGCCAATGGTCTGGGCATCGCGATCATGCACGATGATCACTTCCACCGCAGCCACGACAACCGATTGGCCAAACTGTTCGATGTCGAGGTTGAAAGTCCATATTCCTACTGGTTCATCTGCCGCCCCCACGCGCTGGAAATTCGCAGCGTGCGGATATTTCACGATTGGATCGCGGGGGCGGGGCTCTAGTCTCCGGCGGCCCAGTAGCTGCGCGGCACCGTGAGCAGCGGCAGTTTCCTACATGGCAGTCGTCGCCTAAGAGAATCCCAGATGCTGCAAGGCGCCCGGCCCAAGCCTATCCAAACGTCCTCCATGTGTTTCGAATTTTGGCCAAGCAATTGAAATTTATTAATTTATTTCCTCAATTCGCAATTTCTAAGCAGTAAGTCAGCCGCATCTCGACCGGTTCAAGCGGTGGTTGTGCCGGTTTGAGCATCGCCTCAACCCAGTTGTGCATCAGTGCTGGCGTTGCTGCGGCCGATTGGGCAGCATCATCCCATGAAACGCCGATTCGTTCTTGCCGCCCTGCCCGCAACCTTGGTCGCGCTGACTAGCGCGACCAAGACGAAAAAGGCGCTGCCGCTCCCCCCGCTGGGCGATACGGTGTTGGTCGAAATGATCACCGCGCAGGGCACGATCTTGCTTGAACTCGATCACAAGCATGCGCCGATCACCACCGAGAACTTCATGCGCTACGTCGATAGCGGGCGGTACAACGGCATGATGTTTTATCGTGCGATGCATCTGAATTGGGGGACCGAGCCCAACGGATTGTTGCAGGGGGGACTCAACCAGCTACCGGCGCGGCTGATGAAGCCGATTCCGCACGAACCGACCAATGTCACCGGGCTGACTCACAAAGCCGGAACCCTGTCGATGGCGCGCAACGCGCCGGGCACCGCGATGGACGATTTCTCGATCCTGCTGTCCGATCTGACCTCGTTTGACGCCAACCCCGCCTCGCGCGACCCCGAAACGCGCGCTGGCTATGCCGTGTTCGGGCGTGTGGTCAGCGGGATGGATCTGGTGCGGCGGCTGTACGATGCACCGCGCTCGCCAACCAAGGGCGAGGGATTCATGAAAGGGCAGATGCTCGATCCGCCGGTCAAGGTGCTCAAAGTGCGGCGGATGGCCGCTCCCCAATCCTCCCCCACTGGGGGAGGTGGCAGCGCGCCGCGCTGACGGTGGGGGCCTACTGATGGGGCTACAATCCCCCTCCGACGCACCTGCGGCGCGCCACCTCCCCCAGCAGGGGAGGATTTTGGTTAGCCTTCGCTAACCGAAGCCTTGGTAATCATGCCCGGTTCGCGCGGCGGTTCACCCTTGGGCAGCGCATCAACGTATTCCATGCCTTCGACCACATTGCCCCAAACGGTATATTGCCGGTCTAGGAAGCCCGCATCGTCAAAGCAGATAAAAAACTGGCTGTTAGCGCTGTTGGGAGCGTTGGTCCGCGCCATCGAGCAGACCCCGCGAACGTGCGGCTCGTTGTTGAATTCAGCTTTCAGATCCGGCTTGGACGATCCGCCCATGCCGGTCCCGTCAGGGCAGCCGCCCTGCGCCATGAAGCCCGGAATCACGCGGTGGAACTTCACGCCGTCGTAGAACCCTTCGCCGACCAGTTCCTTGATCCGGGCGACATGGCCGGGGGCCAGATCGGGGCGCAGCTTGATCTTGACGTCGCCGCCCGAGCTGAGGTTGAGAGTAAGGTGTTCGTCGGCCATGTGAGAGTCTCCGTGGAATTTGCAGCGTGATATAGGGTGCGCCGGGACAAAGTCACCTCCCCCTTTCCGCACCCGGTTGCTTTTGGTCATTTCCAGCCTAGACCGGCGCGAATGACTCCCGAGGAACTCCTTGCCCTGCGCGACGAAACGGCCAGCGAAGCCGTGATCGACGTGCGCGTAGACGACCGGCTCGACAAGGAGAACACGCTCAAGAAAGACTTCGTCCGGCGGGTCCGCGATGCGCTTGAGGCGGGCGAGACCGGGCTGGTTTACGAACTGGTCGAACCGCTCCACCCGGCCGACGTCGCAGATCTGTTCGAACTGATCGACGCCGATGAACGCCCCGCGCTGGCAACCGCGATCAGCGACCTGATGGGCGGCGAAGTCTTCGCCGAGCTTAATGATCACGTCCGCGAACTGCTGGTCGAATCGCTTCCCGCCGGGATCGTGGCCGACATCGCCGAACAGCTCGATACCGATGATGCGGTGGCGATGCTGGAGGACTTGGACGAGGACGACCAGCAAGCCGTACTCGCCGAAATGGAGCCCGAAGACCGCGCCGCGATCGAGACCGCGCTGTCCTATCCCGAGGAGAGCGCCGGGCGCTTGATGAGCCGCGATTTCGTCGCGGTGCCCGAACATATGAGCGTGGGCGATCTCATAGATTTTCTGCGCGAAGGCCACGATCTGGCCAACGAATTCTGGGAAGTGTTCATCGTCGATGCGCGGCATCATCCGATCGGCACGTGCGCGCTGTCATGGATCCTGCGGACCCCGCGCCATATCGCGCTGACCGACGTGATGACGCGTGAACAGTCGTTGATTCCGGTGACGATGGATCAGGAAGATGTCGCGCTGCGGTTTCAGAAATACGCGCTGATTTCGGCGGCGGTGGTCGATGATGACGGACGGCTGGTCGGCCAGATTACGGTCGATGACGTGGTCCACATCATCCAGGAAGAAGCCGGCGAGGACGCGCTGCTGCTGTCGGGCGCGGGCGACGGCGATATCAACGAGCCGATCAAATACACCATCCGCACCCGCCTGACCTGGCTGGTCGTCAACCTTGGCACCGCAGTGATCGCCTCCAGCGTGGTCGGACTGTTTCAAGGTGCAATTGCCAAGTTTGCGCTGCTGGCGGTACTGATGCCAATCGTCTCGGGGATGGGCGGCAACGCGGGTACGCAAACGCTGGCAGTGGTGGTGCGCGCGCTTGCGACCAATCAGATTACCAGTTCAAATACCTGGCGAATGATCGTCCGCGAATTTTCGATTGCCTGCGCCAACGGGTTGTCGCTGGGGATTCTGATCGGCACCGGGGTCGGGTTGATTTTCGGCAATCCGCTGCTCGGCATGGTGATCGCTGCGGCTATGCTGATCAACAATCTGGTCGCAGGTCTGGCAGGCATTTTGGTGCCGGTCACGCTCGACAAGCTCAAGATCGATCCGGCGGTATCATCGGCGGTGTTCGTGACGATGGCGACCGACGTGATGGGCTTCTTCTCGTTCCTCGGACTTGCGGTCCTGAGCGGGCTCGCCTGATGCCGCTGCACCTGACCAAGGTGGCGTTCGGGGCCAAATCACGCGAGGATATGGCAAGCTGGTTCGCGACCCGCAGCGCAGACGCGCGTTTGACTACACGCTACCTGCCCAAGCGCCAAGCCGAACTGGTCGGCGGTTCGCTGTTCTGGATCCTCAAGGGCCAACTGGTCTTTCGCTCGCCGATCCTGGGCTTCGAGGAGGCCGAGGGCGGCAAGACTCACATCGTCATTTCGACCAAGCTGATCCCGCTCTATCCCAATCCCTGCCGCGCGCACCAAGGCTGGCGCTACCTTGCTGACGAAAACGCCCCGCGCGATCTGGCCGAAGGTGAAGATGCAAGCGAAGCGATGCCGGGGAAGCTGGCGGGCGATTTGGCGCGGTTGGGACTCGTTTAGCGCATTACCAGGCGATCAGGCGGGGAACCGCAATTCGGCCCAGCAACCCAGCGACAATTACCGTCAAGCCATGCCATACGCCGATATGCACCAGATCGCTGTGCGGGCAATAAAGCGACACCGCGAAAATCCCCGCAGCCCCCGCGCCCACGCCGACCAGCAGCCCGGCGCGCTCGGGCCGCGAAGGCGCACCGCGACGCAGCCACCAAACTTGGACGGCCGCGCTGAGCAATCCCCAGCCGAGCCCGAAGCGCAGGCAATTCCACCCGTCCAGTTCCAGCGGCATTGGCTGGCCGTGCAACCAGTTCATTCCGAGCAGCACAATCGCGGCGACCGGCAGGACTCCTGCCATCAGGGCAGTCCAACCCCAGCCTTCACGCCGCACGCCGACATAGGGCCGGGCCATATCGACCACTGCCCAGAACGAGGCCAGCGCCAGCACCAGAAAAAGGCCCGCAGCGATCAACGCCATCGGATCGGGCTGCCCGCTGCGCAGATCGGCCCGCATGCCGACCAGTCCGATCATGCCGAGCGCCCCCGCCGTGAGCGCGAGCACTGCCAAAATCATCCCAGCGCGCTTGCGCAGCGGGACTACAGGTTTGAGATTATCGACCAGACCGGCGATCAGGTTTTCGGTAGCATCGGGCATCGGATCAGCCCCTTTCGACAAGTGCGGCGAGGCGTTTGATGCCCCGGTGGATGTTGACCTTGATCAGCGATTCGCTCTGGCCGGTGCTGGCCGACGCTTCGCTGATCGAGAGGCCGGAGATCTTGACCAGCTCGATCGCCTGCTGCTGCGCTGCGGGGAGCGCTTCAAACAGCCGTTCCAGGCTGATCCGCGCGACAATCGCGGGTTCGTCGGAATTGCCGGCTTGCAAATCGTTGTCGAGTTCGTCTTCGGCGCGGCGATAGACCAGCCGCAGATGGTCGACGAAACGGTAGCGCGCGATCGCTGCGAGCCACGGCGCGAACGGCCGCGATGGATCGTAACTGGCCAGCTTCCGGTGCACAGAGAGCAGGCTCTCTTGGACCAGATCGTCAAGCTGATCGGGCATCACCCGCCGCCGGTAATAGCGCGACAGCCAGTGCCGCGCCGCGCCAAGCAATGCAGCATAGGCCGCCTTGTCGCCCTGTTGGGCCAGTCCCGCGAGGCGGGTCAGTGTGGCATCGTCGGCGATCATCACTGGTCCATTCGCCGCCACGCCTGCAATTGTTACACTGCGGCCCGCGCCTCGCGCTCCACCACGCGGCGCAGCGCATCCACGTAAACCTCGGGTTCTTGCGCGCCGGGGATCATGTATTTGCCCTGGACGACCATCGCCGGGACCCCGGTAATGTTCAGATCATAGGCCTGGGCCTCTTCCTGCTTCACGATCAGGCCCAGAGCATCGTCACTGAGCGCGGCGCGTGCACCGACCGGGTCGAGACCTTGCGCGGCGGCGAGTTCGACCAGAACTTCAGGATCGGACACATCGCGGCGCTGCTGGAAATGGGCGTCGAACAGCGCCAGCTTGAGCTCGTTCTGCATCTCTGCCCCGGCTTCGATCAGCGCCCATTTGAGCAATTTATGCGCGGAGAATGTGTTACGCAGCATCGACGGGGGCGGCTCGCCAGCGCCGGTATAGGCGAACGAATAACCCGCGCGCTCCCCCATCCCAAGCATCTGATCACGCCCAGCCTTGGCTTGTTCGGGCGTGCGGCCATATTTGCGCGCGATGTGCGCCACGCTCTCTTCGCCTTCAGGCGGCATGTCGGGGTTGAGTTCGAACGGCAGCCACCGCACCTCGGCCTCGATCTCGCCTTTCAGCTCGGCCAGCCCGTTTTGTAGCTGCGAATAGCCGATGATGCACCATGGGCACATCACGTCCGAATAAATGTCGATGGTCAGTTTCTTGGGACTGGTCATTGTTCGAGCCACCATTTGAGCAAGTGATGCGCCACCGCGAACGGCGGCGGAGCGATAAACCGTGCGGCCTCGTCCCCGGCCATCGCCGCGATCACTTCGTCGCGGGTGAACCAGTCGGCTTCGTCGAGTTCGGTCATGTCGATGGTGATCGCAGGGTCGTCGGTGTGCGAATGACACGCGATCATCAGGCTCGAAGGGAATGGCCACGGCTGGCTCGCGACATAGCTGACATCGCGTACTCTGAGGCCGGCTTCCTCGTGGATTTCGCGCGCTACTGCTTCTTCGATCGTTTCGCCCGGCTCAACGAACCCGGCCAGCGCGGAAAAACGCTTGGGCGGAAAGCGCGGCTGGCGGCCGAGCAGGACTTGGCCCCGATGCTCGACCAGCATGATCGTGACAGGATCGACGCGGGGATAGTGTTCGGCCTTACAAGCTTCGCTGGTGCAATTGCGCTGCCAGCCGCCCTTGGCCAGCAATGTCCCCGCCCCGCAGCGGGCGCAAAAGCGGTGGCGGGCGTGCCAATCGACCAAGGCGCGCGCCCCGCCGTAAGTCGCTAACTCTTGCCCATTGAGCGCCGCCATCGCTGCCCACAGGCGCGGATTTGCTGGGGCAACGCTGCCCGCGAGGCCCGTTGCGACCTCGGCAAAGCACGCCTTCTCCCCCGCCAGCCCAAGGAACACGAGCTCGCTTTCCGGGGCGGCATCGGCGAGCGTACCCCAGGTCAGCTGGCCTTCAGGATCGATAACGGGATCGAGCCCGTCGAGCCGCAGCAGCCGCGCGCGCCAGTCCATCAGTGCACCGAGCGCCGCCGGATCCGAGCGGATGTGATCGGCCCGGTCAAGCCCGGCCCCGGCAAAGGCAATGGTGCCAGAATTGTTAGGCCCGGTCATCCCTTGCGCGCCGCCATCGCAGTCAGGTCAGCACCGACAGCTTTGGGAAATTCCTTGAGGATCGGCAATTTGTCCTGCGGCATATATTGGACATACAGACTGGTGCGCAGGCCCAGCTTCATTTGCGCGAAACCGATCGTTCCGGCAGCACCCGACCAGCCGAACAGCCCCTCGTCCTTGCCGGTGCCAACAATCCCGCCCGCGCCGAATTGCTGTCCGACAATCCAGGTTCCGGTCAGGTCCGCCGTGGCGGGAAGGAGGTTGGATGTACCCATCTGCACCGCCTTCTCGCTCATTATCCGGCTGCCGCCCGACATTCCCCGATTCACCAGCATTGCCAGGAACCGATCGAAATCTGCCGGCGAGGTGACCAGCCCGGATCCGCCAAAGGCGAACGGAACAGGTTCCTCGTAAATCGAATTGCTGGGGCGATCGATCGGGTACGGGCGGCCCACCACATAGGCGTAATTGGTCGTCAGATGTCCGCTCGCATTGTCGGGGACCTGGAAATAACTGCTGGTCATGCCCAGCGGCCCGATCAAACGTTCACGCAGGAACGCCTCGAAGCTCATCCCGGCGGCGCGGCCGATAACCAACCCCAGCACGTCGAGCGCCATCGAATATGACCATTTGGTGCCCGGCTCCGCGACCAGCGGCACAGTTGCGGCGAGCCGCAGGAATTCGTCCGGCCCCGGCGTGGGCGGGCCATCGTTAATGCCTTTCAATTTGCGTTTCGATACGAGCCCAGGATTGATCCCAAGCCGCCGCAGTTCGTCCGCTACCTTGTTTTTGCCCACCACCGCGTAGCCGAGCCCGCTGGTATGCGTGAGCAACTGGCGAATGGTGATCTGCTGGGTCGCCGGGCGCGAAGCGAGGCTCGTCTTGGGATCGATCGCGACTTTCATCTGCGCGAATTCAGGTGCAAAATCGGCGAGCGGTTGATCTAGTTTAAGCTTGCCTTCGTCGACCAGAATCATTGCTGCCATGCCGGTCAGCGGTTTGGTCATCGAATAGGCGCGGAACATGCTTTGCGGACCATCAGGGTCCTTGTCATCGAACCCCTCGAATCCGCGCGCGATGAACTCCGGCGCAGCGTCGTGCCAGCCAAGCGCGGCAACCATGCCTGAAACCTTGCGGGCCGTTACATAGCGATCGAGCATTGCGGCGACAGTCGGCCATTGCGATTCTGCCCCCGCCATTTCGGCCGCATGCGCCAGCTGCGCGCCCAGCGGCAGGCCGCCGATCATGCCCGCCCCGCCAAGCAGCGCAGTCGCCCGAAGCAAGTCGCGGCGTGAGAAATCCAGCTTAGTCACCAATTATTCTCCCCGATCCGGCACCGACCATTGCCAGCCGTGCCGCCTTGGCAAATAGCGTGGGCAAGCCAGCTTCATCCAGCCGGTCGAGCGCCCACCATTCGCCCTGTTGTGCCGCTAGCCTAGAGCAATCGGCTCCTGAATAAACCATCAATTGCAAATCGAGATCGAAATGGGTGAAGCTGTGCCGGACGCTTCCGCCGGCCGTCCAAGCGCCGCCCAGCGGCGGACGTTTGTCGCCGTCAGCACGCGCCGCCCAGCCGTCGTCCGGCAGGCTGCGCATCCCACCGAGCATTCCTGCATTTTCCCGCCGGACCAGCCAGACTTGGCGGTCGCGCTCGATCCAGAAAGCCCGCCCGCACCGCTGCGGCTTGGCAGCCTTGATCGGCTTGACCGGGAATTGCTCGGGACCAAGCCTGCGCCCCGCACAATGCCTGGCGAGCGGACACAGCAGGCACCGCGGTGCGCGCGGGGTGCAGACAGTTGCGCCAAGGTCCATCATCGTCTGCGCGAAATCGCCGGGCCGGTTAGCGGGAGTGAGAACTTCAACTGCTGTCCTGATTTGCACCCGCGCTCCCGGTATCGGCGTTGCAATTGCGAACAGCCGGGTAGTCACTCGCTCGACATTGGCGTCGACCACCGTAGCGCGCTCGCCAAATGCAATCGCGGCAATCGCGGCGGCGGTGTAGGCCCCCAGACCTGGGAGTTTGCGTAACTCTGCTTCAGTCGTCGGAAACTGACCGCCAGTCGCCGCCACAGCCTTGGCGCAGGCGATCAGGTTGCGGGCGCGGGCATAGTAGCCCAGCCCGGCCCATGCGGCCATGACTTCGCCCTCGTCCGCTTCAGCCAGCGCGATTACATCGGGCCAGCGGCCAAGAAACTTGGCAAAATAAGGTGCAACCGCCGCTGTCGTGGTCTGCTGGAGCATTACTTCGGACAGCCACACCGCATAAGGATCGGGCGGCGGGGAGCCCGGCGGGCTGCGCCACGGCAGGCTGCGACGATGTGCATCGTACCAGTCGAGCAACAGCGCGGGAATCGTCTGGGTGCTGGCATCCATCGCGGTGGTATGCCATTGGCTGCAGCACAATGGAACGGGACGCAAAACCAGCCAAGCCTGCCGCCCGCCGCTTTGAGCGGCCACGCGGCGGCGGCGCGCGTCCGATTGCCGAACTGATGCCCGAAATCGGCCGGACGGCATTCCGCCGGTTCGGCTTCGTCCAGTCGAGCGTAGTAACCCGCTGGCCCGAGATCGTCGGCGAGCGTCATGCTCGGGTCTGCATTCCCGAGGCAATCCGCTTTCCCCCCGGCGAGAAGAGCGACGGGATCCTGCAACTTCTGGTCGTCCCCGCGCACGCCCCGCTGATCAGCCATGTGATCCCGGAAATCATCGAGCGGGTGAATCGTTTCTTTGGCTACAACGCGGTCACCCGGGTCAAATTGCGGCAAGGTGCGGTTCAGCCGCCGCCGGCCAAGGAACGACCGACAGCGCCGCCATCGCTTCGCCCAATCCCGTTCGAACTGGGAGAGAGCCTGCGCGACATCGGCGACCCGGAACTGCGCACGGTGCTTGAATCCCTCGCACGAAGTCTGGGCAGCGCGGCGGAGGACAAGCAGCAGTGAAACCGATTGTCCGCACTGCCTTGCTGATCGCTGCAGCTATGTTCCTGACCGCCATCGCTCCCAAAACCGTCGCGTGGAACAACACTGTTGTCGTGACGACTGAAGGTAGCCATCTGATCGGCAATCCAGATGCTCTCGTCAAACTAACCGAATACATCAGCTATACCTGCGCCGGCTGCGCCACCTTCATGATCCAGTCCGATGGAGCACTGCAGATCGGCTTCGTTTCGTCGGGCAAAGTCTCGGTTGAAGTACGCCACCTGGTACAAGGCCCGGTCGACCTCGCCGCGGCGATGCTCGCCAATTGCGGGCTGCCGGCGAAGTTCGCGCTCAACCATGCCGCGCTGATGCGCAGCCAGAACCGATGGCAGCAGACGTTCGAACGCGCCGGGCCTGCGCAAAAGCAGCGTTGGACCAGCGGCACGCTGCTTGCTCGCGGCCGCGCGATTGCTGGCGATATGGACTTCTACACTGTCATGGCGAGTCGCGGTTTTGATCGCACGGCCGCAGATGTCTGCCTCGCCGATCAGGCACTAGCAAACCGGATTGGCGCGCAAAGCAAAGCCGGTTATGCAAACGGGATTACGACGCCTCCTAGTTTCACCATCAACGGCACTCTCGCGCCTGCCCATACCTGGGCCGAGCTGCGCCCCCTGATCGATGCGAGCCTGTAAACATGAACAAGACGATTGCCGCGCTGTTGACTGCCGGTTTGATGACTGCCGGAATGCAAACTGCCGCGGCGGCCAGGCCAGCTGCTCGCCACCATACCGCGCCGGTGCTGCTCTGGGACCGCACCGTTACCACGACCACCGACGGTTTTCCCGTGATGGGCAACCCCGACGCCCAAGTGAAGGTCGTCGAATTCATCTCTTACACCTGCAGTCACTGTGCCGATTTTTCCAAGGAATCGAAAGTGCCGCTGAGCGCAGGCTTGGTCCGCCAAGGCAAAGTCTCGGTCGAGCTTAGGCCCTTTATCCGTATTTCAATTGATGAAGTGCCCTCGCTACTCGCGCTGTGCGGTACCAAGGATCAGTACTTTGCCAACAGCTCCGCGTTGTTGGCAATGCAACGGAGCTGGTTCAAACCGCCAGCTGACCCGGGTTACGAAGCACGCTGGCACGCCCTTGAAAGCAAGCCTGCCGAGCAGCGGCTGGCGGTAGCCAAGGATATGGGGCTCTACAAGCTGATGGTCACGCGCGGCTTTACCAGCGCTGCCCTCAATGCCTGCCTGAGCGATTCTGCCAAGCTCGCCTGGCTGCAAAAGCGGACCGACTATGCTGGGGCGGGCATTGGCGTTACCGGCACCCCGAGCTTCATGATCGACGGGGTGCTGCAGAACGTTTATGACTGGGCCGAACTTGCGCCGCGGATCAATAATGCTGTGGCCGCCAAGGAGCTTGCCGCGAAGAAAATGTAATCACCGGTGGAGAAGCGCAGCGCCGCGTCAGCCGTGCCTTTTTCACTCCGCCAATTCTGCGTAACTTTCGAGTCTCGAACCGCCAAGGAACCTACCGCGCCATGACCGCACTCCGTCCCCGCCACTTGCTGCTCGCTTTTGCCACCGCTCCGCTCGCCTTGGGGCTTGCGGCGTGCAAAAAGGACGCGGAAACCGCAGCACCGGCGGGTTCGCCAATCGCGAAGATCGCAGCCCCGACCGGGCAGAAGTGGGAAGACGTGGTTTCCGCGACCGCCAGCGGAGGGATGCTGATGGGCAACCCGCAGGCCACGATCAAACTGGTCGAGTACGGCTCGTTGTCATGTCCGCATTGTGCACGTTTTGCCCAAGAGGCAATGGCACCGTTGAAAACCGAATTCGTATCATCGGGCCGGGTGAGCTATGAATACCGCAGCTTTGCAATTCATCCGCAGGATATTCCGCTGACCGTGCTGGTGCGCTGCGCGCCCAAGGAAAGCTTCTTCCCGCTGCTTGAGCAAGTTTACGGCAATTTCGACGCGATGCAGACGCCGCTAGAGGATCCGGCGGTTCAAAAGGCCGCTCAAGCCGCCAGCAATCTGCCCCCGGCGCAACGCTATCCGGCTTTGTCGGACGCGCTGAAATACACCGATTTCTTCGCCGCACGCGGAGTTTCGGTCGATCAGGCCCATGCGTGCCTGGCTAACATTCAGACCGCCACAGAAGTGGCCAACCATGCAAAAGCATATGGTGACGCCGGGATCAATCAGACACCGACGCTGGTCCTGAACGGCTTCCAGTTGCCCCCCGAACAGTCCGAATGGCCCAAAATTGCCGAAGCGCTACGCGCCGCCGGCTCGCGCTAAGCGAACTAAGGGCGGGGGCCGGCGGCACGACAGATGCGGATCACGCGGCTCAAGCTCAGCGGATTCAAAAGCTTCGTCGAACCGGCTGAACTGCGGATCGAGCCCGGGCTGACCGGGGTGGTCGGGCCCAACGGCTGCGGCAAATCGAACCTGCTTGAGGCGATCCGCTGGGTGATGGGCGAAAACTCGCCCAAATCGATGCGCAGCGGCGGGATGGAAGACGTGATCTTCGCCGGCACCGCGCAGCGCCCGCCGCGCGATTTCGCCGAAGTGGTTCTCCATGCCGATACCGCGATGAACGGCGGCGCTGACAACGACACCGCGCTCGAAGTGGTGCGCCGGATCGAGCGCGGCGCGGGCAGTGCTTACCGGGTCAACGGCCGCGATGTGCGCGCCAAGGACGTGGCGCTGGTCTTTGCCGACGCTGCTACCGGGGCGCATTCACCAGCCTTGGTCAGCCAAGGCCGGATCGCCGCAGTGATCGCCGCCAAACCTGCCGAACGCCGGATGATGCTTGAAGAAGCCGCCGGGATCGCCGGGCTCCACGTGCGCCGCAAGGACGCCGAGCAGAAGCTGCGCGCAACCGAGACCAACCTTGCCCGGCTCGAAGACCTGATGGGCCAGCTCGACCAGCAGATCGGCGCGCTCCGCCGCCAAGCCCGCGCCGCAGAGCGGTACAAGGCGCTGTCGGACAAGATCAAGCTGGCCGAGGCGCGGCTGGTCTTTGCGCGGTGGCGCGATGCTGCCGCTGCTGCGCAGACTGCGCGCGCTGAAGCACAAGGAGCGGATGCCAAGGTGGCCGATGCGCAGGCCGCTGCCAAAACCGCGCAAGGCCTCCAGCACGACGCTGCCGCCGCGCTCGCCGCAGCGCGCGACGAGCTGGCCGACCGGCGCGACGATGCATCCGCCCATGGCCACCGCATGGCGACGCTGACCAGCCAGCTCGAAGCCGCCGAGCAACGTCTCACCGACCTGGAACGTCAGCACCAACGGCTCGAAGAAGATCGCGGCGATGCCGATCGGTTGACCCGCGATGCCGCCGACGCGCTGGCCCGGCTGGAGCGTGACCTTGCCGCAGGGCAGACCGCGTTGCGCGACGATGAAGCGCGTCGGCCGCTGGTTGCCGCTGCGCTCGACAATGCCGACCGGGCCTTGCGCGCCGCCGAACTCGCACTGGCGCAGGCCACCGCCGACCAGGCCGGGGTCGAGGCCGAATGGCGCGTCGCCGAAGCCGAGCTAGGTGCCGCCAAACAGCGGCTCGAGCGCCTCGATGGCGAACTACGCCGTCAAGGCGAACTGGCGGACAGTCTGGCCCGCGAGGGCGACCCAGTGACGGCGCTGGCCGCCGCGCAGGCCATCGCAGCGACCGCGCAAGGTGAACTCGAAGCCGCGCAAACGGCGCTGGCCGCGCAGCAAGACCGCAAAACGACGTTGCAAGCTGACCGCGATGCAGCTGGGGACATTGTGGCCCAGAGCAAAGCTGACCTCGCCGGGATTGAGCGCGAGCACCAGGCGCTGGTCCGTGACCGCGAAGCGCGCGCGCGGCAAGCCGCCGGCAAGCACGGCCTACCCCAGGCGCTTGACCAATTGCGCGCCGAGCCGGGCTACGAACGCGCGCTCGCAGCGGTGCTCGGGCGCGATGCCAAGGCCTTGCTGGGTGCGGCTCCGGCGGGTGAGGACGGGCGGTTCTGGACCGGAGCGAATGCGCCGACGGCGGTGGCGGACAACCTCGCCTTGCACGTTACCGCCTCCCCGCCGCAGCTCGCCGCGCGGCTCGCGCTGGTCCATGTCGCGCCGACCGACGATTGCCGCACACTTGCGCCGGGCGAATGGCTGGTCACCACCGCCGGGCGCTTGCGCCGCTGGGACGGGTTCGTCGCGCGCGGCGAAGGCGGGGCCGAAGCCGCCCGGCTTGAGGCGGAAAACCGCTTCGCCGCGCTTGACGCCCAGCTTCCGGCGTTGCGCTGCACCGCGCAGGCGGCTGAACAACGCGCTGCCCAAGTCCAGTCTGAGCTTTCGGCGGTTCAAGTAGCGCTGGTGGCCGCTGAGCGCGCGGTGCCGGCCGCCGCCGAGGCCGAACGCGGCGCGCTGCGCGCCTGCGATCAGGCCGAGGCGGCCAAGGCGCGGCTCGAATTGCGCAGGGCTGAACTGGCCCGCGCTGAAGATGACATTGCCGAGCAGCGCAAGCTGGTCGAAGCCGAACTCGACACTGCGGCCAAACGCCGCGACGCGCTGCCCGATCCTGCCAATGGCCGCGCCCAGTTGGCTACCGCGCAGGCCCGGCACGATGTTGCAAGACAAGGTCTACAGGGTGCAACCGCCGTTCTTGCCGCACATGACCAGGCATTGGCAGTGGCCCGCGAGCGGACCACGGCCCAGCAGTCGGACATGCGCGGCTGGCAGGCCCGCGCCGGCGATGCCGCGAGTCGGCTCGCGGGCATGGAGCGCCGCTTTGAAGAGATCGCCGAGGAACGCAATGTCGTCGCCGCCAAGCCCGCGAGCCTGATGCGCGAGATCGAGGCGGGCGACGAGGTCCGCGCCCGGCTGACCCGCGAACTGGGCGAGGCCGAAGCCAAAGTCGGTGAAACCACCGAAACCGCGCGGCAGGTCGAAACGCGATTCGCCGCAGCCACCGAAGCGCTCGCCGCCGCGCGCGAGCTGCGCGCCGGGGCGGCCGCGCGGGCCGAAAACGAGGAAGCGCGTCGCGCCGAGATGGCCGGAATTTCGGGCGAGCGCTTCCAGTGCCCGCCGCCGCTGCTGCCCGAACGCTTTGCCTTCGCCGCCGAGCACGTGGCACATGCCGCCGCGGAAAGTGCTGAGCACGACAAGCTGGTCGCCGACCGCGAACGACTCGGCCCGGTCAACCTGGTTGCCGCCGAGGAGCTGGCGGCGGCGGAGGAGAAGCACGGCACGAGCCTCGCCGAACAGGCCGAGCTGACCGAAGCGGTCCACCGCCTGCGCGGTTCGATCGGCAGTCTCAACCGCGAAGGCCGCGAACGGCTGCGCGCCGCATTCGAAGCGGTCGATACCCACTTCCGGCACCTGTTCACCCGGCTGTTCGAGGGCGGACAGGCGCATTTGGCCTTGGTCGATTCGGACGATCCGCTCGAAGCCGGGCTCGAGATCTACGCCCAGCCCCCGGGCAAGCGGCTGCAATCGCTCACGTTGCTCTCAGGCGGCGAGCAGGCGCTCACCGCGATTGCGCTGATCTTCGCGCTGTTCCTCACCAATCCCGCGCCGATCTGCGTGCTCGACGAAGTCGATGCGCCCTTGGACGACGCCAATATAGAACGCTTCTGCGACCTGCTCGATGCGATGGTGCTGGAGACTGACACCCGCTACCTGATCGTCACCCACAACGCCGTGACGATGAGCCGGATGCACCGGCTGTTCGGCGTAACGATGGTCGAACAAGGCGTTTCGCGGCTGGTCAGCGTCGATCTGGAAAGCGCCGAGCAATTGCTGGCGGCGGAATAGCCACAACGATGGTGCAACCCGCGGTCATCGCCGCCGCTTTGATGTCGGCCACGTGTTTTGGCGGCTTCGGCTTGCTTCACGCGCTGGTCGAGCACGGACATACGAAGGCGTTTGATCGGCGATGGCTGAAAGCTCAGCGAACCGCTGGCGGCAACCCTCGCATCGGCAAGGGCTGGGTGCCGGTAATGCTCACCCTGACCCAGCTTGGCGGACCGCTGCTTCGCTATCTGATCGCACTACCGATTACAGCCTGGCTCTATGAACGCGGGCAGCACGCGGCGGCGTGGTGGATTTGTGCTGCGCTGGGCACCGGGTGGATCGCAGACACGGTTGCCAAGAAGGTATTCAAACGGCACCGGCCGACCTTGGTTCCGCACTTGGCGCGCGCCGGCGGACCAAGCTTTCCCAGCGGCCATACCTTCAATGGGCTGCTCGTCTACAGCGCACTTTCGCTTGGCTTCGCGCCGCTGCTGGGACCTTGGCTGCTAGCAGCGCTGGCCGGCTGCGCGCTGCTTTCACTTGCGATCGCCTTCAGCCGGGTCTGGCTCGGCGTACACTGGCCGACCGACGTCGGCGCGGGTTGGCTTCTCGGTGCTGCCTGGCTGTTCGGTTCGCTCGCCGCGAAATGGCAATTTGTCGCGGCTTGAAATCTAACCCAGCACGTACCTTGGCCCCGGCCCAGCCGCCCCGGCGCGGTCGTCGCGGTTGTAAAGTTGGCAGCGCTGGAGGCTGAGGCAGCCGCAGCCGATGCATTCATCCAGCTTCATGCGGGTGCGGTTGAGCAGTGCGATCCGGGTGTCGATTTCCTTGCGGAGCGAGCGGCTGATCGTCTGCCAGTCGCTTACCGTGGGCGTCCGTCCTTGCGGCAGTTTGGCAAGTTGCTCCTCGATCTCGGCGAGGCCCAGTCCGAGCTTCTGCGCGATCAGGATGAAGCTCAGCCGGCGGATGTCGCTGCGCAGGAAACGGCGCTGGTTGCCGCTGGTGCGCAGCGCCTGGACCAGGCCTTTGTCCTCGTAATAGCGGATCGCCGACACCGCGAGCCCGGTGCGCCGCGCCAGTTCGCCGATCGGTAGCAAATCGTCGCGGTCCATTACCCGACTCCGTCAAAAACGCTTGACCTCAAGTTAGCTTTAGGTTGCACAAAGATAAAGCCGATTCGCACATCGCTGCGTAACACATTTAAAAGGAAAAACTTTATGGCAACCGACTGGCTCGAACATGTCAACCTCACCGTCAGCGATCCAGAGCGATCCTCCAAACTACTTCAAAACCTGTGCGGCTGGCACGAACGCTGGCGCGGGCCGTCGCTGCTCGGCGGCAGCACCATCCACGTCGGCAGCGAGCGCGATTACATCGCGGTTTATACCAAGGACGGCGTGCAGGGGCCGTTCGCCAAGGGCGCCCCGCTCAACCACGTTGCATTGGTGGTCGATGACCTCGACGAGGCCGAGCGCACCGTCACCGCTGCCGGCCTCACCGCGTTCAATCACGGCGATTATGAACCCGGACGGCGGTTCTATTTCTTCGACTGGGACGGGATCGAATTCGAGGTTGTCAGCTACGACTGACGCGCTCACAGCAGACCCGGCTGTTGGTCCATCGCCTTGCCATCCACCCAGCGCAGATTGGTGTGCTCGGCGGTGAGCACATCGGGCCAGGTCTCGCACAGCGCGAAGGCCTGTTCGGGCCCTGCCGCAGTCCACTGCGCCCAATCCTGACGGCGCAGGATCACCGGCATGCGGTCGTGCACATCGTCCATCTGCATGCAGCTCGCGGTCATCACCATGCTGTAGACCGCGCCCCACTCCGCGCTCTGCCGCCACAGTCCGGCCACCGCGAAGACCTCCTCATCCGGCAGGCCATACCACGAGCGGACCATGCGCCCGGCGGCCCCGCGCGGTTCGGCCCATTGGCTCACCGGGATCAGGCAGCGCCGCCGCATGAAGCTATCGCGCCAGAACGGAGTGTCGAGCTTGTCCTCGCGCGCGTTGGTCACCGGCTTGGGCTTGAGCGGCTGGCCCTGCTTGCCCTTGAGCACCAAAGGGAAGCCCCAGGTCATCGCCCGCGCGCGGCCTTTAGCAACGACCAGCCCGGGATAGCCGGGATAGACTTCGGCACCGTAATTGGCGCCGGGATCCGCCTCGACCGCGAATAGGTTGGCGACTTCGGCGGTGCCCTTGGTCATGCGGTAGAGGTTGCACATCAGGCGTTCCCCACCACCCAGCACGCCAGCGCGATCAGCAGACCGAGGAAGCGATTGGCGCGGAACCGGGCGAGAGCGTTATCGCCATCATCCACCTTGAGCGTGACGACCTGCCAACCAAGCCACAGCGCAGCCGGGAGTAACGCAAGCAGCGCCACCCAGTCCGCACGGAGCAGCCAGAAGGCCAGCGCCCACAAAACCACTGCCCCGCCGTAGAACGCGGCTACGCCCGCCTTGACATGGCTCCCCAAGGTCAGCGCGGACGAACCGATCCCGATCATCGCATCGTCCTCGCGGTCTTGCAGCGCGTAGATCGTGTCATAGCCGATGCACCACAGCACCGATCCGGCGTACAGCGCGGCAAGCACCTCGAGCCGGTCGCTGCGCAGAGCCACCCAGCCGACCGGCGCGCCCCAAGTAAAGACCAGACCGAGCCAACCTTGCGGAAACCCGGTGATCCGCTTCATGAACGGATAGGCGGCGACCAGCGCCAGACTGCCCAGCGCGACGAGCTGCGCCTCCCACCGCAACTGCCACAGCACCACCAGCCCGATCAGGCACAGCAGCGCTAGCCATACCCACGCCGCACGCGGGCTAACCCGCCCGCTGGCGACCGGGCGCAGCGCGGTCCGCGCCACCTTGCAGTCGATATCGGCATCGACAATATCGTTATAAACACACCCCGCCCCGCGCATCGCGATGGAGCCGAGCAGCAGCCAGCCGAGCAAGCCCCACTGCCCGCTGCGCAGCGTCGGCATGCCCCCTGCGAGCAACACACCCCAGGCGCACGGCCAGAACAGCAGCCACCAGCCGATCGGCCGGTCGAACCGCGCGAGCTGGGCGTAATCGCGCAAGCGCGGCGGGAGCACGGCGACGAGGCCTTTGTGCTGCGAATCGGGGACGATTTGGGCGGTCACGGGGCAGTCTCACCTGCTTCGCCAAGAGCCTTGGACCACTTGGACCACAGTTCAGGCGACAAAAAATCAGCGGCGGGATTAGCGAAAATCGCAGGTCGGCGCTCGCCAAGTGAGTTCTCAAAGGACATTGCAGGACCTTGCCACATTCGCGATGTGTAGGACAGACAGGCCGATGGCAGCTAACGACCCGATTGCGGACTTTGATAGTTGGAGTAGACTGAGGGCATGCGTTTGCTGACAGTCCTCTTGCCGTTGTTGCTATCTCTGGGTTTCGTCGGTGCTTCGAATGCTGCGAGCACGGCCCGGTGCCTCAATGGCCTTGGGCCTGCCTTGGTGGCAGGCGATTTTTCCGGTTCAGTTGACTGCCAACACGATGAGCTTTCAGTCTGGCACGTTGGACACGTAAGAGAGTTCGGCCGCACGTTCGAAATATATTCTTACCGATACCGACTAAAGCCACCATGTCCCGAATGCGCAGTTCATGGTGGTCATCGGATTATTTTCATGAAGTATGGCCGCTATGTTGGACAATACAGATCGGATTTCGCGCGGGTCGCCATACGAGATGGGCACTTAGCATTCTTGACCGATTCCCCTGATGCTAAATGGGTAACCGTAGAGTTCACGGCAAAGGGCCCGGTCAAGAGCCAGTGGGATGGCGGCGAAGTGCTCTCTTTCGTTAGATAGATCGCCCGTTCGGCGTCCGTTTCCCGCCCCATTCCGACACTTGGCGATCAGCCCCGGCGATCCAAGCAAACCCGTAATGACGCGGCGCTGAAGCTCGGCTATCGCTGCACCATGCCCGCCACCCCCGCCTGGCCGCCCAAGAGCGCACCGCGCCTGTTCGTTGCGCAGGAGTTGTCAGTGGGCGAACAACTGACCATCGAGGGACCGGAGGCGCATTACCTGTCGCGCGTGATGCGGGTGACCGAAGGCGATGCGGTGGTGCTGTGCGACGATGTGACCGGTGAATGGGCGGCGCGGGTGGTTTCGGCCGACAAGCGCTCGGTTGCGCTGACTGCCGAAACCTTGCTCCGCCCGCGCGAGGAGGTGCCCGATTTCACGCTGTGCGCGGCGCTGCTCAAGAAGGATCGGTTCGATCTGGTGCTGGAGAAGGCTTGCGAACTGGGGGTGCGGCGGATTCAGCCGGTGCTGACGCGGCGCTGCGTGGCGGACAAGCTCAACCTTGAGCGGGCGCGTAGCATTTTGATCGAGGCGGCGGAGCAATGTGCGCGGACTGCCTTGCCGGAGTTGCTCGCGCCGGTGAAGCTGGAGGCGTTGCTCAAGGGTTGGTCCGACAGCCGCGCGCTGTTCTTTGCCGATGAGAGCGGCGGGGAGAATGCTGCGCTGGAATTTGGCAAGCATGCCGGGCCGGCAGCATTGCTCACCGGCCCTGAAGGCGGGTTCGATGACAGCGAGCGCGCGACGATCCGCAGCTTGCCGCAGACCCGCGCGATCACGCTTGGACCGCGCGTACTGCGCGGGGAAACTGCGGCTATTGCAGGAACTGCGTTGTGGATGGGCACGCGCGGCGATTGGTGATCCTCCCCGGCACGGGGAGGGGGACCATCCGCAGGATGGTGGAGGGTAACGTGCCGTGATCGCAACAACGAGAGGTCAGGACCACCGGCCTGTGCCCCTCCACCAGCTGCGCTGGTCCCCCTCCCCGTTCCGGGGAGGATTTAAGGCTAGCGCACCGGCAATCTTCCCACTAACTCCGCGCCATGAGCACGAGACAAGTTTCAGATCGCAACGATCCTGTGATCGAAAGCCGCGAGCAGCTGCTGGCACCGATGATCAAGGGCGAAAAGCCGCGCCCAGATTGGCGGATCGGGACCGAGCACGAGAAGCTGGTCTATAACATCGCCGATCATCACGCGCCGTCATATGACGAACCAGGCGGCATCCGCGACCTGTTGATGGCGCTGACCGACTACGGTTGGGAGCCTGTGCTTGAAGCCGGCCCAGATGGGACAAAGAACGTGATCGCGCTATCGGGCAGCGACGGTGCGGTCAGTCTTGAGCCGGCCGGGCAGCTCGAACTGTCAGGCGCGCCGCTCGAGAACCTGCATCAGACCTGCGCCGAAACCGGGCGGCATCTCGATCAAGTCAAGGCGATCGGCGCGAAGACCGGCACGGGCTTTCTGGGCCTCGGCATGTGGCCCGACAAGCGCCGCGACGAGCTGCCGATCATGCCCAAGGGCCGCTACAAGATCATGCTGAGCCATATGCCGCGGGTCGGCAGCATGGGGCTCGACATGATGCTGCGGACCTGCACGATCCAGGTCAACCTCGACTATTCAAGCGAGGCTGACATGGTGCAGAAGTTCCGCACTTCGCTCGCCTTGCAGCCGCTCGCCACCGCGCTGTTCGCCAATTCGCCGTTTACTGAGGGCAAGCCCAACGGCTTCCTGTCTTATCGCAGCCATATCTGGTCGGACACCGATCCGCACCGCACGGGCATGCTGCCGTTCGTGTTCGAGGACGGGTTCGGCTATGATCGTTACGCCGAATACATGCTCGATGTGCCGATGTATTTTGTCTACCGCGACGGCAAATATATCGATGCGGCCGGATTGAGTTTCCGCGATTTCTTGAAGGGCAAGCTGTCGGTCTTGCCGGGCGAACTGCCACTGGCGAGCGACTGGGTCGATCATCTGTCGACCGCCTTCCCCGAAGTGCGGCTCAAGAGCTTCCTTGAAATGCGCGGCGCGGACGGCGGTCCATGGAACACGATCTGCGCGCTGCCAGCGTTCTGGGTCGGGCTGCTGTACGATCAAGGCGCGCTCGATGCGGCGTGGGATCTGGTCAAGGACTGGGACATGGCCGGGCGCGAGGCGCTTCGCAGCGCGGTGCCCAAGCTGGGCCTCGACGCGCCGATTCCGGGCGGCGGCACCTTGCGCGACATTGCCGGGCAAGTTCTGGCGATCTCGCGCAGCGGGCTAAACGCCCGCGCGCGGCTCAATTCGGCAGGCGACAACGAAAGCGGCTTCCTCGCTCCGCTCGACGAGATCGTGGCGAGCGGCAAAGTTCCGGCGCAGCGCCTGCTCGACAAGTTCAATGGTGAATGGGCCGGCGATATGTCGCGGGTTTACCAGCAGAGCTTCTGATGATCATTGTGGTCGGGCAGTTTCGCTTGCCGGTCAAGCGGATGGACGAGGCGCGCGGCGCGATGGCCCGCGTCATGCTGGCGACGCGTGCGGAGGCCGGCTGCGTTCAGTACAACTATGCCGAAGACCTGCTCGATCCCGGCCTGATCCGGGTCAGCGAACTGTGGGACAGCCGCGCGCAGCTGACTGCGCACCTCGCCACGCCGCACATGGCGCAGTGGGTGCAGGAACGCATCGCGCTGGGGCTGAGCGAACGGGCGATTTCCGTTTACAAAGCGGACGTTGGTACCGCGCTTTAAGCGTCGCGCAGGCCGACCCCGAGCATTGCGCGCGGCTGTTCCATCTCGTTCGAGGCAACCGGATAGGCGCAATAATCGGCCGCGTAATAGGCGCTCGGGCGGTGATTGCCCGAGAGTCCGACACCGCCAAACGGTGCGCCCGAGCTCGCCCCGTTAGTCGGACGGTTCCAGTTGATTACGCCGGCCCGGACATTCGCCCAGAAGCGGTTGTATTCCTGCGGAGTGCCGCCGACCAGCGACGCGGCGAGGCCAAAGCGCGTATTGTTGGCCTCGGCAATCGCTTCGTCAAAATCGGTAACTTTGACCACCTGCAACAGCGGCCCGAACAGCTCGACATCAGGGCGATCCTTGACCGCGGTGACGTCGATGATCGAGGGCGAGAGGAACGGCAGGTCGTCGCGCGGGCGGATCATGTGCTTGATCGCCTTGCCGCCGTGACTGAGCAGGTAGAGAAAACTCTCGGTCAGGCCATCGGCCGCCAGATTATCGATCACCGGGCCCATGAACGGTGCGGGATCGTCGAACGGCGCACCGACGATCACCCGGTCGGCCATGCTTTTCACTTCGGCAATCAGCGCATCGTACATCGATGCTTTGACGATCAGGCGCCGCGCGGCAGTGCAGCGTTGTCCAGCGCTCGTAAACGCCGACTGGATCACCAACGCGGCGGCGTCGGTGATCTTGGGCGTGTCCCACACCACCAGCGGATTGTTGCCACCCATCTCCAGCGCCAGGATCTTGTCAGGCCGTGCGGCGAGCCGCCGGTTGATCGCAATCCCGGTGTGCGCCGATCCGGTGAACAGCACTCCGTCGATGCCTTCGTGTCCGACCAGCGCCTGGCCTTCCTCGGGCCCGCCGATCAGCAACTGGACCACTGCGGCCGAAACCCCGGCGCGGTGGAAGCATTGCAGCAGCAATTCGCCCACCGCCGGGGTCTTCTCCGAAGGTTTGAACACGACCGCATTGCCCGCAATCAGCGCCGGGACGATATGGCCGTTGGGCAAGTGCGCGGGGAAATTGTACGGCCCCAGCACGGCCATCACCCCGTGCGGCTTATGGCGCAGCGAGGCAGTGCCTTGCAGCGCATTGTCGAGCTTGCGCTGCGGGGTCCGGTCCGCAAAAGCGCGGATAGAAATCTCGACCTTGTTGATAACGCTTTCAACCTCGGTCCGCGCTTCCCACATCGGCTTGCCCGTTTCACGCGCGATCAGCGTGGCGAGCTTGTCGCTTTCCTTGCGCACTTCGTTGGCGAAGCGTCGCATCAGCTCCATCCGGTTGGCCAGCGGCTGCGCCGCCCATGCGGGCCAGGCGCGCCGCGCGCGCTCGACGATATCGTCTACGTTGCCGTGTTTTCCGCGCCAGATTTCGGTACCCGTAGCCGGTTCGTAGGAAACAATCTGCGGTGTGCTCAAGGTCCGATCCGCTCCTGGCCGAGTTCCCTCTGGGGGGGGTTGACGCGCCTTAGCGGCAAAGCGCCCAAATGCAAAGGTTAGCCTAAGGCAACTTACGGACGGCGTGGTTCGGCTTGCACGTAGCGCGGCATCGGGCAATAGACATGGCCCATGACCGCTCCGTCCGCTTCTCTGGCAGCCGCCGCCCCGCTGGGCCAATCGTGGAGCGACCGTTTCTGGACCAGCCATGACGGTCTGAAACTCCATTTCCGCGACTATGCTGGATCTGCCGAACGACCGCCGCTGCTCTGCCTCCCCGGCTTGACCCGCAACGCCCGCGATTTTGCCCAGCTGGCCGAGCGGCTCGCAGGCAAGTGGCGGGTGATCTGCCCCGACTTGCGCGGTCGCGGCGACAGCGCCTATGCCAAGGACTCCGCGACATACAATCAGTTGCAATACGCCGACGATCTTGAGCGATTGCTGGCGCAGGAACGGATCGACCGGTTCGTGGCGATCGGCACATCGCTGGGCGGCCTGCTGACCATGTTCCTGGCGGCGAGCGGGCCTGACCGGATTGCCGGCGCGTTGCTCAACGATGTCGGTCCCGAGCTTAACCCGGCGGGACTGGCGCGCATTCGTGACTACGTCGGCCAAGGCCGCAGCTTCCCGACCTGGATGCACGCTGCGCGCGGGGTGGAGGAAAGCCAGTCTCCGGCGTTCCCGCGATACGAAGCGTCCGACTGGCTTGGCATGGCCAAGCGGGTGATGGTGCTGGGCGCGGGCGGGCGGATCGTGTTCGATTATGACATGAAGATCGCCGATGCGTTCGCTCCGGCTGCTGGCGCCCCAGATGCCGCCGCAAAGGTTGATCTATGGCCCGCCTTCATGGCGCTGAGCGGAAAACCGGTAGCGCTGCTGCGCGGCGAGCTGTCCGATGTGCTGACCGCGCAAGCGCATGCAGCCATGGCACAGCGGCTTGCCGGAGCCGATGCGGTGACGGTGGCCCAAGTCGGCCACGCGCCAATGCTCGACGAACCCGAAGCCGTAGCCGCGCTTGACCGGCTGCTGGCGCGCATCCAATGAGCCAACCGCGCCGCTTGCGGCTGCTGCACCTCCACTCCACCTTCTCCCCCGGCGGCAAGGAACTGCGCGCGGCCAAGCTGATGAATGCGTTCGGCGGCGGGGCCGAGCACGTCGTGGTTTCAGGCGTCGAAGGGCAACTGGGTGCGGCCAAAGCCATCGATCCGGGCGTTGCGGCGACTTATCCCACAGACTTTCCCTCGCTGGCAGGCAAGCCCAGTCCTTGGCGGTGGTGGCGGATTGCGCGGGCGATGCAGGGCTTCGATCTGGTGCTGACCTACAACTGGGGATCGATGGATGCGGTCGGCGCGCACCGGCTGTTCGGACGGCTGCTGCGGCTGCCCCCGCTGGTCCATCACGAAGATGGGTTCAACCAGGACGAAGCGCATGGCCTTAAGCCGATCCGCAACCGCTTCCGGCGGCTGACTCTGCCCACTGCCGCCGCAATCATCGTGCCCTCGCAAGTACTGGAACGGATCGCGGCGCAGGTGTGGCGGGCTGCGCCGGGCAAGCTGAAGCGCATCCCCAACGGCATTCCGCTTGGCGATTACCAACCGACCACCGCCGAGCCTGCGGGAATAGCAGGATTGACCAAACCGGCCGGCGCGCTGTGGCTCGGCTCGCTCGCGGGCCTACGCGCGATCAAGAACCTCCCCCGGTTGGTCCGCGCGTTCGCGGCGCTGCCGCCGCCGTGGGAGCTGGTGATCGTCGGCGAAGGCAGCGAGCGCGATGCAATCCTTGCCGAAGCAACGCGGCTGGGGCTGGAAACCCGCGTTCATCTGCCCGGCTTTGCCGCCGATCCAGCGCAGGTCCTGCCGCTGTTCGATTTGTTCGCGTTGTCGTCTGACAGCGAACAGTTCCCAATCTCGGTGGTCGAAGCGATGGCGGCTGGTCTGGCCGTGGTCAGCCCCGCGGTCGGTGACGTGGCGGATATAGTTTCGGCGGACAACCACCCGCTGATCACTCTGCCCGGCGATGATCCGGCGCTGGCCGCGGCAATGCTCGCGGCCAGCTCTGACACCGCGCTGCGTAACACAATCGGCGCGGCCAATCGCGCTCGGGCGATGACCCAATTCGGCGAGGAAGCGATGATCCGCGCGTATCGCAACACTTACGCAGCAGCGTTGCGCCGCGCCGATTTCCCTTGATCCATGCCGTTCAGCGCAGCTTCAGCGGGGCATAGACAAAAGTTGCGCGTTGAAATGGTCGGCCCTTCCGCTAAACAGCCCCCAAATTGAACTCATAGCCCGCGAAGGCATCCGACTTGGCCATTCCTCCACCGTCCAACAATCTCCCCGTTACCAAAGCCGCCGAGCGCGATGCTGCCCAGCAGGACGGGTTCCTGCGCGAGGTCGATGAGGCACTGCGCGAAGATCAGGTGGTGGATGCGTTCAAGCGCTTTGCCATTCCGGTCGGCGCACTGCTGGCAATCCTGTTACTCGCGCTCGCTGGGTACCTTTATTGGGATAACTCGGTCAAAAGCGCGGCGGCGCTGCGCAGCGAGAAGGCGATGATCGCGCTCGATAAACTGCAGGCCGGGCAGTTTGCTGCGGCCGCAGCAGACTTTGAAGCTCTGACCAAGGAAGGCCCCGATGCCAGCCGCATGCTGGCCGCGATGAACCTTGCCGTGATTGCTGCCGAACAGGGCAAGGTTGACGACGCAGCCAAGCGCTTTGCCGCGATTGCCGCCGATTCCAAAGCACCGAAGCTGTACCGCGAGCTGGCCACGGTGCGCGAAGTGACCTTGCGCTACGATACGATGAAGCCCGACGAGGTGATCACCAAATTGAAGCCGATCGCAGTGCCGGGGAATGCCTATTTCGGTAGTGCGGGCGAATTGCTTGGCATGGCCTATCTTGATGGCGGCAAGACCGACCTTGCCGGAGCGCTGTTTGCCCAGATCGGTCAGGACAAGACCGTGCCGCAATCGGTGCGCGTACGGGTCCGCCAGCTCGCCAGCGGCCTTGGCTATGACGGCGGAGTTGATTTGCCAAGTGAAGTCCCGGCCGATCCAGCTGCTGCGAACCAAAAAGAACCTGCGCAGCCTGCGCCCGACCAGAAAAAACCGGCCTAAGCCCAAGGATACCATGATGCCCGCGACCAAAACAAAAACTCGCCTTACTGCCGCAATGGCGCTTGTCCTGATGGCTGGCCTGTCCGGCTGCGGCATCCTTAAGGGTAAGGGCAAGCCAACGACCCCGACTGTGGGCAACCGCGTGGCGATCCTCAGCCGCGTCGATACCAGCGCAAAAGTCGATCCGGCGCTGGGCGAGGTTGCCGTGGTGCTGCCCCCCGCTACCGAAAATGCCGACTGGGCGCAGGCCGGCGGCACGGCCAACAAAAGCTACGGCAATCTTGCGCTGGCCTCCGCGCCAAGCCTGGTGTGGACCGCGCGGATTGCTGGTTCGACCAAAAAGCGAAGGCTGGCTGCCGCACCGGTGGTCAGCGGCGGCAGTCTGTTCGTGATGGACACCAACGGTATGATGCATGCGTTTGACGCCAAGACCGGGGCCGAACGCTGGAGCAAGAACTTCCAGATCAAGGGCGACGGAGCGAGCTCAATTTACGGCGGCGGAGCCAGCGTTGCTGACGACCGGGTATATGTGACTACCGGGCTTGGCGAAGTCGCCGCGCTTAATGCGGCGACCGGCGAACAGGTGTGGAAAGTCAAACCAGCCGGACCGCTGCGCGGCTCGCCAACGATCGCATTTGGCAGTGTGTTCGTGATGACTCAGGCCAACCAGATCGTCGCGTTGAACGCCGCTGACGGAAAGCAGGCTTGGAATGCCGCCGCTTCGGTCGGCCAGACCGGGGTGTTCGGGGTGGCCGCTGCGGCTGCCGGACAAGGCACGATCATCGCGGGCTACTCGACCGGCGAGCTGATCGCTTACCGCTATGAAAATGGCCGCGAGTTGTGGAACGACGCGCTCGCGCGGACGTCGCTATCGACCTCTGTGGGTGTGCTGACGGATATCGACGCCGATCCGATCATTGACCGCGGCCGGGTCTATGCACTTGGCCAAGGCGGGCGCATGGCCGCTTACGAACTGACTACCGGTCAGCGGATCTGGGAGCTTAATTTAGCCGGAATTTCAACCCCGGCAGTGGCGGGGGACTGGATTTTCACACTGACCGACGACGCGCGGCTGCTATGCATCGCGCGTTCAAGCGGCAAGGTGCGGTGGCTTTCGCAGCTTGCCGCCTACCGCAACGTCGCAAAGAAGAAGGACCCGATTTTCTGGTCCGGGCCGGTGCTCGCCGGTGACCGGCTGTGGTTTGTCAATTCGCAGGGCCAGGTGTTCTCGGCCGCAGCCGCTGACGGCCAGCCGGTACTCACCGCCGACGTGAAGGCACCGATTACGCTGGCACCCATCGTTGCCGGATCGACTCTTTACGTGCTTGACGATAGCGGCCGGATCAGCGCTTTCCACTAAGCATTGTTGCGCTGATATCGCACCGTTACCCGGCCTTTAACCCTTTAGGGCTATGGCCGGGACGATGCGGAATCCTGTCCCACCGGTTGCCCAGCGGCCCCCCAGCGATGTGTCCGGCATGGTCGGCCTGCTCGGGCTGATCGCGCTGGGCGGGTGGATCGCGCTGTGCCATTTCTGGCCCGAAATTGTGACGGCATTCGGATTGCCGAGCCGCGCCGAGCGGCTGACCGGGCCATCTGCGGCGCTGACTGGCCTGGTCGTCGCGGCGCTGCCGATGCTGCTTTACGAACTGCTCGTGACCAAGGTCCACCGCCGTGCATCGACCGGGATCGATTGGACCCGGCCGCGCCCGCTGGCCAGTGCGATTGACATATCGATCACCAAGCTTGCTGGCCTGTGGGCGACCTGGGCGATCATCGGTTTCCTTTATTGCGTGGCGCGGTGGTACTGGCATGAGCCCTACCTCTTGGCGATGAACGTACTCGGCGCGGCGGCGCTGCCGTTGTTCGTGCTGTCGGTACCCTACGTCTTGTGGCTTGACCGGGTGCTGGTTGAACCGCGCGATGCGTGCTGGCATTTTGGCGCACTGCTGATCGGGCGTGAACCGTTCGATCCAGCACAAATCGCGATCCACTTGCGCGCCTGGGCGGTAAAAGGGTTTTTCACTGCTTTTATGATCAGCATTGTGCCGGGCGGGTTTGCCAACCTGGTTACGCCAGACTGGAGCAATTTCCTCGCCGGGCCTGTCGGAGTTGCGACCCTGCTCATCACGCTGATGTTTGTGATCGACGAGCAGATCGGCACGATCGGTTATATCCTGACGATGAAGCCGCTCGATGCGCAAATCCGCTCGGCCAATCCTTACCTTGCGGGCTGGCTGGCGGCGCTGATGTGCTATCCGCCTTTCCAGCTGATGAATCCGCCCGACCGGCCGCTGTTCTATCTCACCAACACTTATGGCGACGAAAACTGGTGGCATTTGCTGAACGGGCAAACGGCGCTGCTGTGGCTGTGGGCGGCGCTGCTGGTATTTCTGACGGCGATATATGCCTGGGCAACAATGGCCTTCGGCATCCGCTTTTCCAACCTGACCTATCGCGGCGTGCTGACCAATGGCCCATATACCTTCACCCGGCACCCGGCCTATTTGTCAAAAAACCTGTTCTGGTGGTGCGCTTCGCTGCCGTTCGTGGTGACCAGCGGATCGGCAGTCGATGCGATCCGCAATACCTTTTTCCTCGGCTGCGTCAGCGCGATCTATTTCTGGCGGGCCAAGACCGAGGAGCGCCACCTGCTCGCCGAGGACCCCAAGTACCGCGCCTATTCGGAGTGGATGGACGCGCACGGACTGGTCACGAGCCGGTTCCACCGCTTGGCCGCCACGTTCAAAAGACGGCGACAGATTACTCTTCAACCGGCCGAGTAGCGATCAGAAGCCTGAGGTAATCAGATCGACTTCGGTCAGTCCGTCGCTGCGCTGGCGGACATACGCGGCGTAGCGTGAGCCTCCTTGCACCCCGCCAACCACCTCGTCATCGCCTTCCTTGCGGCGCTGAACGGGCAGCTTGCCCGCCCGCGCACTGGCGTAATAGAAATCCACGGCATCGCCGACCGTCACCGGGGTGACGTAGCGAACCGCGCGAACCTTGCAGCCCGGATCGTCGCTCCCCGCTGCCACAATCACGTGACCACGCGAATAGACCGGCAAGGCGGCCGGAAGGCGCGCCGCCCAGGCCACGGTAAACCCGAGCTTGTCGGCACATGCGCGCGTGGCAATCCCGCTTGCCGCCGCAATGGCCGGCATGGTCAGCGCGCCCGCAAGTTTTGACTTGGCGCTGGTGCTTGCAGGTGCCGGCGCGGGCGGCGGCGCGCTGCCCAATAAAGTTTGGGCGGCGGCATGGGCAGCGTCCACTTCCTCGGGCGTGCGGACAAAGTCAGGCAGGTCACCCTGCGCCGGGCCACCGCCCGATAGCGCCGAATTACCCCGATTTTGTGACGCGAGATCGGGGTCGACCATGATCGGATCGTTCAGCGCAGCCGCTGCCGCCGGATCCCGCTCGGCATTGGCATCAGGCGCTTGGTCAGCACTCGAGCAGGCAGCCAGCGCCAGCAGGGCGAGCAATTGCGGGAGCACCAAACGCTGCATGAATCGACAATCCCCGGGCGCGAACGAATACTTGCGCTTCGGCTTCATGCCGCAACGTCCGCGCTGGTGCAAAGGCTCTGTTGCAGGACCGGGGGCGTCGTCATCGTGGAGACGACGCCCCCCGCAGCACCAGTTGCGACCCTTGTACTGCGTGTCCCGCGGCTCAAAGCGCGATTGCTCGCGCCGATCCGGGATGGGGCCTCTAGACAAACGAACCTGAACTTGCCGCAACACGCCTGCTCTTGCCCGGTGAGCCCGGCGCGGGTAGCGGCAGGGCATGAACAAGCCGGCGACATCGAAGCTACCCAGCGGCCTGCCAATGGCGCTGGGCGCTTACCTGATCTGGGGCTTCCTCCCACTTTATCTGCGGCAAGTGCACTGGGTACCGCCGTTTGAATTTATCGGCTGGCGAATTATCTGGACCTTGCCGCTATGCCTTGCTGCAATTGCCGTGCGCCGCGAGTTTCCGGTGCTGTTGGCGGCGCTGCAAAAGCCGCGCAATATCGTGCTGCTGGCGCTCAGCGCGCTGCTCATCGCGCTCAACTGGACGGTTTACGTGATCGCGATCCAATCCGGCCACGTGTTCGCTGCCAGCCTGGGCTATTATATTAATCCGTTGGTAAACGTACTGGCCGGGACCTTGCTGCTTGGCGAGCGGTTAGCGCGGCGGCAGTGGCTGGCTGTTGCGATCGCCGCAGTGGGCGTTTCGCTGCTGGCGTGGGACGCGCGCGACATGCTCTGGATCAGCCTGACGCTTGCGATCAGTTTTGCCGGATACGGACTGGTGCGCAAACTGGTCGCGGTCGAATCGCTACCCGGGCTGACGATCGAATCGCTGTTGCTGCTCGTTCCGGCTGCGCTGACTGCTTGGTATTTCAGCCAGGGCCCGGACGGTTCGGCGATGCTGCGCGGACCGGCAGACGCGCTGTGGATCATGGCTGGCGGTCTGGTTACAGCTGCACCGCTGCTGCTGTTCGCGGCAGCAGCGCGGCGGATGGACTATTCGAGCCTTGGCATGGTCCAGTTCGTCGCGCCGACGCTGGTTTTCCTGATCGGGCTGTTCGTATTTGGCGAGCCGCTCCACCCGGTCCAACTCGCTTGCTTCGTGCTGATCTGGTGCGCAATTGCAGTGTTCGTGTGGGACGTACTGGCGCAGCGCAATGCGCGGTTACGTGCAGAGGCTCCAGCTTAGCGTCTCACCGGCGTGGAACGGGACGATTAGAGCCCCCCCGGCTTCTAACTGGTCGGGGACAATCACGGGCCGCCGTTCCAGCGTGATCGTCCCGGAGTTGACCGGCAGGCCATAGAAGGCGGGGCCGTTAAGCGAGGCAAAGGCCTCAAACCGGTCAAGCGCGTCTTCATCGTCAAACACGGTGATGTAGCTTTCCAGCGCATAAGGCGCGTTGAATATACCCGCGCAGCCGCAAGCAGCTTCCTTGGCCGCCACGGCATGCGGCGCGCTGTCAGTGCCGAGAAAGAATTTGGCGCTGCCCGAAGTGGCAGCTGCGCGCAACGCCAATCGGTGCTCCTCGCGCTTGGCCACCGGCAAGCAATAGGCGTGCGGCCGAATGCCGCCGGCAAACATCGCGTTGCGGTTGATATGGAGATGTTGCGGGGTAATCGTCGCAGCGACGTTAGCAGGCGCATCGGTCACAAATTGCACAGCCTGCGCTGTGGTGATGTGTTCGAAAACTACCTTTAGCCCGGGCATGTCGCGCACCAATGGCGCCAGCACGCGATCGATAAACACCGCCTCACGGTCAAAAATGTCCACCGCCGGATCGGTGACTTCGCCGTGCACCAGCAGCGGCATGCCGATCCGCTCCATCGCTTCAAGTGCAGGGCGGATATTCGCTACATCGGTCACCCCGTGGGCAGAGCCGGTGGTGGCATGCGCGGGATAAAGCTTCGCGGCGGTGAACACGCCAGAGGCAAAGCCGCGCTCCAGCTCAGCCGGATTTATCCCGTCGGTCAGGTAGCAAGTCATCAGCGGTGTGAAGTCTGCACCATCAGGCAAGGCCGCCATGATCTGCGCGCGGTATGCTTCAGCCGCAGCCTCGCTGCTGATTGGCGGCGACAAGTTGGGCATCACGATCGCTCGGGCAAACTGCCGCGCGGTGTGCCCCAGCACCCCCGCCATCACCGCGCCATCACGCAAATGGACGTGCCAATCATCGGGGCGGGTGATGGTCAGCGAAGAGCGATTCGGCGCAGTTGTCATGGCGCATGCCCATGCCATACTGCGCGGCGACACGCACCCTGTCATTGCCAAGCGCCGTCCAAGACCCCACCTAAGAGCCATGACTGCCACCCGCCTGACCAGCCGCGCCGTGATCCGCCTTACCGCTACGGATGAGAGCGAGGACCTGCGCGATTTCCTTCAGGGACTGTTGACGAGTGATATGACCGGGGGCCTGCCGGTCTGGACGGCTTTGCTGTCGCCGCAAGGCAAAGTCCTGTTTGATTTCCTGGTGTGGGAAGATGGCGCTGACTTGCTCCTCGATTGTGAAGCGGCCTTAGCAGAGGCGCTGATCAAGCGGTTGTCGATGTACCGACTGCGCCGCAAGATCAGTTTTGCCCTCGATCCCGCACTGGCGGTGCATTGGCGGCCGGGGCTGGATGTTTCGCCCGATCCGCGTCTCGCTGCGCTGGGTCAGCGTTGGCTTGGCGCGGTTGAGGGCGATAGCGCCGAGGCCGAATGGCTGGCGCACCGTCTCTCGCTCGGCGTGTGTGAAGGTGCGGCCGAGCTAGGCGATCTGCTGTGGCTCGAATGCAATGCAGCTGAGCTGAACGGAGTCTCGTTCACCAAAGGCTGTTATGTCGGGCAGGAGAATACCGCGCGGATGAACTGGCGAGCGAAGGTCAATCGGCGGGCGGTGGTGGTGCCGTTAGCGGACAGCAGCCCCGCCCGGCAGCGCGCGGCTTATCCGGAACTGGGATTGGCGGTCGATCATTTGCGGGCCAAAGATATCAACCCCGAGTGGCTCCCGGCCTTTCTTCAGTCGGCCTGACCCGGCACAAGTTTAGCGCAAGTAACCCAAGACCGCTTTGACAGCTTCGTTTTCCGCCGTGTCTAGCTGCGGCGGCGTCAGGTTCGCCCAGGCATCTGTCACTGCGCGCACAAGCGCAGGCAAGGTTCGCGCCGCGACCTGCGGTTCGACTAGTCCGATCTGGCCCTGAAAGTTCGCCAGCAGCGCTGCGACAAGCATTCCGCCCTGATCGAGATACTGGCCGATTAGATCATCCACCGGCAGCCGCGCCTCCTCATGATCGATGGCTGTGGCCAGCAAATCGTCAGTGTGGTGATGCTGCATGGCGGCGCGAACCAGCGCACGGACCACGGTTGCCAGATCTGCTGCGGGATCGATCGTCGCCGCTGCCGCCATCAGCGTATCCAGCTGACCCTGCTGCTGCCGCTGGATCAGCGCCACCATCAGCGCGTCCTTGTTCGGGAAGTACTGGTACAGACTGCCGATGCTGACCCCGGCCCGCTCTGCGACGGCATTGGTGTTGAACGCGGCGAGGCCGCTGCGCGCGATAATGTGAGCAGCCGCTTCAAGGATCGCATCGCAGGTCGCCCGGGCGCGGCCCTGCTTCGGCAATTTGCGCGGCGAAAGTACCATGAATGCGTTCCTGCGGCAGTTTCGTCGAAGGCGAGTAGGCGATGTGAGCAATTATTCATACTGCCGCAGCACGAAACGAAAGAGGATTGCGGCATGGCGCAAAACATCGACGAACGGATCGGTTTCAAGCATTTTTACGCGACCGCCTATCGATCAGATCACCGACACCCAGCCAACCTGGCGCTGCATATCGTCGGGGTTGTTGCCGGGCTCGGCGTGCTCGCGGCCAGTCTGACGGTCTGGCCGCTTTGGACTGCGCTTGGCTTCCCCATTGCTCATGTCGTTCCGGGTCTGGTCGGCCACCGGCTGTTTGATCGCGATGAGGCGCAGGGCGACGTGCGGCTGACGCGCACCGATTATCCGCTCTGGTGGTTCATGATCGCCAATCACCTGATGGCGGCGCGCGTTCTGACTTTCAGATGGCCAGCGAACTAATGCTGAGCAATGTGGCGATGGCTTGGTGCCGCGACCTTGCAACACTGCAACCGCGATGCCTATCTACCCCTCCGGCGGCACGAACAGGCCGGCCTTGACCGCCGCATCGACCAGCATCCTCGTCGCGGTATCGCGCGCCGAGCTGCGCGGCAGGCCCAGCGACAAGGTCAGCGGCCCGCCCATCAGAGCATCGCCCAACGCCATCAAGCATAAGGTGTGCGTGATCTCGCGCATCTGGCCGCCATTGTATTCGGCAAGATCCTCGACCAGATCATGAATCGCCTCAAGCAGCGGATCGAGCGCGTCTTCATTGCCGTTCATAAGCATCCAGGTGGCGAGCGCCCCGCCGCCTTCCTTGTCGAATGCGTCGAAGGTCAGATCAACTACCACGCGTGGATCGCCGTCTCCCGAACGCTCGGCCAGCACGGCTTCTTCGATCGTCGCACAGATCGTAGTTGCAAGATGACGCGCGAGCTCCTTTTGCAGCCCGGCCGCCGAGCCGAAATGGTGGAGCAGGTTGGCGTGAGTGCGGCCAATCCGCGACGCCACGGCTTTGAGCGTCACCGCCTGCGGACCCATATCGATCAGCAGCGCGCGCGCCGCTTCGAGCGCGACCGTGCGGCTTTCCTCTTGCGTCAGGCGTTTTCTTATTGACATCAGTGTCAGTTACTCTAAAAGAAGCGCCATGAACGCTCAAACCAAATTCCCTCTCGACCTAGAACCCGCTGGCCTTTCAGGCAAGGAGTCAGACTCTTCAAACGCCCCCACCCCCGCCGATCTGGAAATCGTGGTGCGCGACCTGCGCTTTGGCCGGACAAGCAAGCCGGGCAAGTGGTGGCTCGCGGGCAACCCGATTGCCACGCACTGGCACAATGCGCTGTCCGCCACTTTCCCGCGCGGAGAGGCCATGTTCATCGAGGCAGTAAAGGCACATCGCGACGGTGTTCCGCCCAAGCTCGAGGCCGAGATCCGCGCGTTCGTGAAACAGGAAATCAATCACACCCGCGAGCATCTGGTGTTCAACAAGGCGGCGATTGAGGCCGGCTACGATTTGGGCACGATCGACCAGCGGCTTGAGGCCAACCTGGCGCTGACCAAGGACCGTCCGCCGATTATCAACTTGGCGGTGACCATCGCGCTCGAACACTACACCGCAATGATGGCCAATGACTTCCTCGCCAACCCCAAGCATTTCGCCGGGGCCGAGCCGGAGAGCGCGGCGATGTGGAAGTGGCACGCGATGGAAGAGATCGAGCACAAGGGCGTCGCCTATGACACTTACCTCCACGCCACTCGCAACTGGAGCAAGTGGCGGCGCTGGAAGCTCAAGTCGATCATGATGCTGATCGTGTCGGGCAACTTCCTCAAAAACCGCTGGAACGATACGCTCAGCCTACTCGCGCAGGACGGGATCACCGGGCCCAAGGTCAAGCTGAAATTGGCCTGGTACCTGATCGGTTCACCCGGCGTACTGCGCCGCGTATTCCCGGCTTGGTGCGCGTTTTTCTTGCCCGGCTTTCATCCGTGGAACCACGATGACCGCGCGCTGATCGGCAAGACCGAAAGCGAGTTTCCTGACGCCGTGCTGGCTTCGGCCTAGGCCGCTCGCATTCCCGAAAACCCGTCGTCGTCACTGTCGCAATCGGACGAGGCGCCGAATTCAGCCGTGTGCACCACCGCCGGTACGTCGCAGCCGCGCGCCAGACTGTAGCTCGGGCGGACTTCGCCGCTCGGGCGGAAGCCCAGCTTGGCCAGCACCCTGCCCGAAGCGTGATTGTCAGTGAAGTGCTTGGCGACGATCCGCCGATGACCGAGCGTGCGCGCCAGCCGCAGCACTGCGCGCGCCGCCTCGGTGGCATAATCACGGCCCCAGTGCTCGCGCCCAAACCAATAGCCCAGCTCGACCTCGTCACCGTCGTTGGCCAGCCCGACACAGCCCACCAGTTCGGCGGGGGCCGCGCTTGTCGGCAACGTCACGAAAAAGTGCGGGCAGCGCGGGTCCTGCGGCCTTTGCGCAAAATCGCGGGCATCGCCCTCGATATAGGGCCAAGGCGCGCGTGCAAGGTTCTTGACCACGCCTTCATCACCGATCCGGGCCAGCAATTCAGGCCAATCCTCGGGCCAGCCGGGGCGCAGAAATAGCCTTTCGCTGCGAATGAACATGGTACCAACTCCCAACTCTTTCGCCCTGCCCGCCCAATCTAGGGTGCGGGCGTGACAGTGCCATTACGGTTTGCGCCAATCCGCACGATGAGCGCGGCCTAACGGCAAAGATGTGCTGAGGGAGAGACGAAAAGAGAGAGACGGGCTGGGCCCTCTCCCTCATCAGGCCGGAGACGAACTCCGGCGGGGCCACCCGTCAGGATGGCCCGTTGGCAACCATCCGATTTATTCTGCGGCCAGCGCCATATCGACCGACACGTATTTGCGGCCAAGCTTGCCGGCGTGGAATCGCACGCGGCCGACGGCCAGCGCAAACAAGGTATGATCCTTGCCAATGCCGACGTTAACGCCCGGATAGACGCGGGTTCCGCGCTGGCGAATGATGATGTTGCCGCCGATCACTTCCTGACCACCGAACTTCTTCACCCCGAGGCGGCGGCCTGCCGAATCGCGACCATTGCGCGAGGAGCCACCAGCTTTTTTATGTGCCATCTCGATCTACTCCGAATTCTTATTCAGCAGGCTTTGCAGCCTTGGCTGCGGCCTTCTTGGGGGCAGCAACCTTGGCGGGCGTGGCTTCCGCAGCAACCGCAGCAGGAGCAGCTTCACCCTTTGGCGCGGCTTCCTTTTTGGCAGCCTGCTTCTCGTCACCGATAGCCAGAATGCGCAGCAGAGTAAGCTGCTGGCGGTGGCCGTTCTTGCGGCGATAGTTGTGGCGGCGGCGTTTCTTGAACACCACGACCTTTTCGCTCTTGGCTTGGGCGATGATTTCGGCCGAGACCACGACACCAGCGATGTCCTTGGTTTCGCCGCCGTCACCGGCCAGCAGGACGTCGCCCAGCGTGATGGTCTCACCGGCTTCACCGCTGAGCTTTTCAACCGCGATCTTGTCTCCAGCGGCAACCCGGTATTGTTTGCCGCCCGTGCGCACTACAGCGAACATGGTACTTTTATCCGTTCATTTCACCTGACTGCCCGGCCAATCGGACAGCGTGCCAGCCCCCGCCTGACGGCAGGGGACCAGAAGAAAGCGCGCCCTAGATCAAGCGGCCAAGAGTGTCAACGGCGAGAGTGCGCGCTTTGCGTTGGCGCAGCGCTGAGGTGTTGCTAAGGCAGCACCATGCTTTCCCGCCCCCTCTCCTTACTCTTGCTGAGCACTGTACTGATGCTCGGCGCCTGTGCCACCAGCAAGGGCGAATATCCCTCGCTTGAGCGCCGCCCGGCCGAGCGGTTGACCGCCTCGTTTGACGCGCCGCCAGCACCCGAGGTGGTGGTCCTGCCTGCCCCGCCAGTAACGGTTACGGGCCAGCTTGGCGGACTGGTCGGCGCAGCACAGGCTGCGGATGCCAAGTTCCGGGGCCGCGAGCCGCGGGCCCGTTCGGCGGTGAACGCGGCCGGGAACGCCAGAATGGGCAGCGAATCGTGGGGCACGGCAACCATTGCGGTGGCCGAGCTTGAAGCCGCGCGGGCTGCAACGATGCTCCCGCTGTCCGATCTCGATGCGCTGTACAACGACACCCGGGTGCGCGGTGAGGATCCGGGCGCGATCGGGGCAGCGCGCGATACGGTTACAGGCTTGATCGCACGGCAGGACCGCGTCCTGGGCGAGTTGCGGAGCCGGCTGGGCAGCTAAACCCAGCGGGCGAGGCCACCGTAATCATCGGCGCGCGGCTCGATCCAGTGCCATTGCCCGGCGCGGCGTTCGCGCTTCCAGAACCACGATTCGCTTTTCAGATGATCCATTGCATAGTCGGCGGCGGCAAACGCTTGGCGGCGATGCGCTGCGGCGGCAGCAACCAGCACGATCGGTTCACCGGGTGAGAGTCTTCCGGTTCGGTGCAGCATCAACAAACCGTCCAGTTGCCAGCGCGCGGCACAGACTTGCGCCAGCGCAGACATACCCGGCAGGGTCAGCGGGGCATAGTGCCGCAGTTCGAGCAGTTCCGCGCCCTGCCCGCGCACTTGGCCCATAAAACTGACGATGCCGCCCGCCGCAGCGTGCGCCGCGTTGAACGCCGCCATTTCGCGCGCCGGATCGAACGGCAGATCGATCAGGCGCACGTCTCTGGCCAAATCAGCCGCCGCTTACCGGGGGCAGGAAGGCGAGTTCATCGCCTTCGCGCAACACGATCCCGCCGCGTTCGGCGATCAGCACACCGTTGAGCGCCATGCGCACCCGTTCCCCAAGCAAAGCCACCGCCAGATCGGGTGCAAGCGCGGCGAGCACCGCTTCGAGCGGACCGGGGGTCACATCGCGCTCTGCGCCGCCCGCTGCGTCTTCCAGCCGCCCGAGGAATATCAACCGAGCCGTCATGTCAGCCGCCGGTGAGCGACATGTGCCGCGCCAGTGCCGGTGCAGCTCCGGCGACGCGAATCGCGAAGTGGTGGCGTTCGGGCTTGATTCGCATGGCCTCGCCCAGCGCCAGTTCGAGCTGCGCCTCGGGGTCCTCGCTGCGCAAGGCGGCGCGCAGATCGACTTGCTCGGTCCCACCGAGGCAGGCGTATAGCTGTCCGGTCGCGGAGACCCGCACCCGGTTGCAGCCTTCGCAAAAATTGTTGGTCAGCGGAGTGATCAGCCCCAGCCGTCCGCCGGTTTCGGCAACGTCGAAATAACGCGCCGGGCCGCCGCTGCGATGCGGGCTTGGCGTCAGGGTAAAACGCGCCTCAAGCGCACTGCGCACTGTATCGAGCGGCAGGTATTGGTCGAACCGGTCCGCCTCAACCTCGCCCAGCGGCATGACCTCAATCAGGGTCAGATCGAAGCGCTGGCCGTGCGCCCAGGCGATCAGGTCGGGCAGTTCGTCCGCGTTTACGCCCTTGAGCGCCACGGTGTTGATCTTCACCTGCAAACCCGCCGCCCGCGCCGCCATCAGCCCTTCGAGCACTTGCGGCAAACTATCGCGGCGGGTCAATGCAGCGAACTTCGCCCGGTCGAGCGTATCGAGCGAGACGTTGACCCGGCGCACCCCGGCGGCGGCGAGATCATCGGCAAATTCGGCCAAGCGTGTGCCGTTGGTGGTCAGGGTCAGCTCCTCAAGACCCTGTCCGATCTGCCGTCCGAGCGCGCGGACCAGCTCGATCATGTCGCGCCGCACCAGTGGTTCGCCGCCGGTCAGACGGATCTTGCTCACCCCGCGCGCGATGAACCCGAGCGCCAACTGGTGCAGCTCATCAAGGCTCAGCACCTCTTTGCGCGGCAAAAAGGTCTGCCGTTCGGGCATGCAGTAAGCGCAGCGCAAGTCGCAGCGGTCGGTCACCGACAGCCGCAGATAGCTGATCCGGCGCTGGAACTGATCAACGAGGGGCTGGGTCGGCGTCATTCCAAAGGTTGTATCACAGGTCCGGCGCCAAAGTCAGCTAGCGGAATGTACTGGCCGGTCACGCCGTCTGCCGCTTCTAGGTAAGCGAGTGTCGCGGCGACAGTTGCCGTGTTCCCGCCCGCCAGAGCATTGACTCGTCCGGGCGCATGTTCAAGCGCCAAAGCCTGGACCGCCGCCAGCCGCCAGTTTCGATGAGTTTGGTCGCCAGCGCCAAACAGCAGCGTCAGGCACTGCGCTCCGCTCGTCAGGATGGCTTGGGCTTGCGGCAGGAACTCGTGGTGAAATGTGGCCGCAGCCGCGCTCGGCAAGTTCGGCAGCGGCTGGATTTCGAGCGTGACCATCAGCGCCGTTCGCGCCGCAGTGTGATGCCGATCGATTCGCCGCCCTCGGCGATGGCCAGCTTGACGATCTTGACCGTCACTGCCTGCACCCGCGTATCCTGCACGAACAAAGTCTCGCAGACATGATCGGCGACCGCTTCGATCAGTTTGAAATGCACTCCGTGGGGCAGCGCCTCGCTCGCCGCGAATTTCAGGTCCATGTAATTCTTGCTGGCGCTGAGCGGAGTTTCGGGCGCGTAATGCACCGCACAGGCCAGCTCAACCGTCACCGTGAAGCGCAGCGGCTGCGGGCGGCCGGTTTCCTCCGAATAGATGCCGGTCAGGACATCGTGCTCGAAATCGGCAACTTCCAGGATCAGGCTATCGGCCATGGAGCGGGCGATGGCATGGCAGCGGGGCCAAGTCTAGGATGCAAATGTGCGTTTGGCGCTGCGGTCAAGCCGCGCTAAGCTTCGCACCGTACTGTCACTGGAGAACCGATATGCGCGCTTGGCTAACTGGCTCACTCGTTGCCGCGCTGGTAGTAGCGCCCGCTTTGGCGGCCACCGGACAGTTCGCAGCCGCGCTGGCTAGCGCCGATCGTCCCGACGCCGACAAAGTTCGCGATGCCGATCGCAGGCCTGCCGAGCTGATGGCTTTTGGCCGGATCAAGCCTGGCGCGGTGGTGGCAGAGTTGGCCCCCGGCGGCGGCTATTACACCCGGCTGATCAGCCTCGCGGTCGGCCCCAAAGGCCACGTCTATACCGTGTCGAACAAGCCATCTGCAGCAGTGATTGCATGGGCCAGCACGCATCCCAACACCACCGAGCAATCGGGCCAACTCAGCGCGCTCGCGCCAGTTCCGGTCGATGTGGTGTGGACCGCGCTCAACTATCACGATTTCAAGAACATCAAGGACGGCAGCAGCGACATGGCTGCCAGCCTGACCAGAAGGGCCTTCGCGGTGCTCAAGCCGGGCGGGATCTATTTGGTCAACGATCATCAGGCGGCTGCGGGAGCCGGGGCCAGCGTAACCTCGAGCCTGCACCGGATCGAAGCCGCGCTGGTAATCAAGGAAGCCGAGGCGGCGGGGTTCAGGCTCGATGCGCAGAGCAACCTGCTTCGCCACCCAGAGGACAACCACACCGCGCACGAAAAAGATGTACCGCGCGGGAAGACCGACCAGTTCGTGCTGCGTTTCCGCAAGCCGCGTTAGCTGTTGCGCCAGCGCGCGAAGATCGCGGTGGGCAAGAGGCGCGCATTCTCGCCTTGTTCCTGCACCGCCAAGTCACCATGCTCAATGGTCCCGGGCAGGCCCGCAAACAGTTCGGCCATCAACCCGGCGAGCGCGAGCGAGGACATCCGCACCGCGTAGACGGTGAGGAACAGGAACCGGCTTTCCGCACTGAGCAGCGCCCGGCAATCGGCCAGCAGCCCGGGCAGATGTTCTTCGAGCCGCCAGACCTCTCCTTCCGGCCCGCGTCCGAACTTGGGCGGATCGAGGATAATCCCGTCGTAATGCTTGCCGCGCCGCACTTCGCGCGCGGCGAACTTGGCCGCATCGTCGACGATCCAGCGCACCGGGCGCTCGGCCATGCCGGATAGTTCGGCGTTTAGGCGCGCCTGCGCGACCGACTTCTTGGACGCATCGACATGGGTAACCGGGCCGTATTCGGACAGCGCCAGTGTGCCGACCCCGGTATAACCGAACAGGTTGAGGCTGGAAAACCCGTCGTCCCGGGCTTGACCCGGGACCGCTGGAAACCGGGCGAGAGGTTGTGTTGATCCGGCCAGCGGTCCCGGGTCAAGCCCAGGACGACGATACTGCTCGCCCATCCAGTCCCACACCGGGGCCATGTCGGGGAAAAACCCCAGGTGGCGGAACGGGGTGCACTGCGCGGTGAACGTTACCGGGCCTCGGCTCAGCGGCCAGCCGTCGGCCGGGACCGGCGCAGCATATTGCCAGCGACCGCCGCCGTCCTCGTCCGAACCGGGGATGAATTCGCCCTCAGCGCGCCATTTCTCGAGCCGCGGAGTCCACAGCGCCTGCGCGTCGGGGCGAACAAATTGGTAAGGGCCGTAGCTTTCAAGCTTGCGGCCATGCCCACTGTCGACCAGCCGGTAATCGCCCCAGCCCGCACCGATCATCAGCTGCGGCTGGAGGGTAAGCGCAGCCATCAGCCGCGCGGCACTGCGTTTTTGGCGACATATTCAGCCACCGCGTTGTACCCGCCAGATAGCTCGATTATGCGTTCCTCACGCTCGAACAGGTCACCGATCCGCGCAGGCAGGATCGGGCGCTGGCCGGTCGCGCGTTCGACCGCGTCGCGGAACTTTGCCGGGTGCGCGGTGGCGAGCGTGACCACCGGAATATGCGCGGGCAAACCTGCTGCGCGCGCGGCGTGCAAGCCGATCGCAGTGTGCGGATCGAGCAGTTCGCCGGTATTCTCCCACGCCCAGCGCAGCGCCTGCGTCATCTGGTCGGCATCGGCGCGCGCGCTGGAAAACAGCTTGGCAGCGCCTTCGCGCTGGGCACTGGTCAGCTGCATCGCCTTGGTCGCCTCAAAGGTCCCCATCTGCGCCGCCAGCGCCGCGCCGTCGCGCCCGCACAGATCGAACAGCAACCGTTCGAAGTTCGACGAGACTTGAATGTCCATCGACGGCGCGGCGGTCGGCGTGACCGTGCCGGCCGAATAATCGCCACTGGTCAGCGCCCGGTGCAGGATATCGTTGACGTTGGTCGCGACGATCAGCCGGTGGATTGGCAGGCCCATCTGCGCCGCGACATACCCGGCGAAGACATCACCGAAGTTTCCGGTCGGTACTGCGAATGCAACTTCCCGCTTCGGCGCACCGAGCTGCAATGCGGCAGCGAAGTAATAGACCACTTGCGCCATCAACCGCGCCCAGTTGATCGAATTGACCGCACCGATCGCAAACCGGCCGGTCATCGCCCGATCGCCGAACATCCGCTTCACCACCGCCTGGGCATCGTCAAAGGTGCCATCGACCGCAAGGTTGTGGACGTTGGGCGCCAGCACTGTGGTCATCTGGCGGCGCTGGACGTCGCTCACTCGGCCCTTGGGGTGAAGCATGAAGATGTCGATCCGCGCACGCCCCGCGACGGCATCGATCGCGGCCGAGCCGGTATCGCCTGAGGTCGCGCCGACGATGGTCAGCGGATCGCCGCCGCGCGACAGGAATTCCTCGAACAGCAGCCCGAGCAATTGCAGCGCGACGTCCTTGAACGCCAGCGTCGGCCCGTGGAACAATTCGAGCAGCCAGTGCTGCTGGTCGAGCTGCTTGAGCGGAGTTACTGCAGCGTGGGCAAAGCGCCCGTAGGCCTGCGTCGTCAGCTCGCGCAGCTTCTCGGGCGTCAAGCTGTCCCCGACAAACGGCTGCATCACCCGCGCGGCCAGCTCGGCATAAGGCAGGCCCGCCATTGCAGCGATTTCATCCGGCGTGAACTTTGGCCACTCGCGCGGCACAAAAAGCCCGCCGTCATTGGCAAGGCCCGCCAGAGTCGCGCCGGCAAAGTCAAGCGCGGGAGCGCTGCCACGGGTGGAGACGTATTCCATGGTTGCGCCGTTAGCGGTCGGTGCCACAACTGGCAAGAACACTACCTAACCCACGTCATTGCAAGGAGCGAAGCGACGCGGCAATCCAGAGTGTCGTGCGCAGACGCTCTGGATTGCTTCGCTACGCTCGCAATGACGAACTTTTGGAGGCTAGGTCTGCAGTCGCTTGCGCAATGCCAAGCTGTAGATCACCAGCGCAGTCAGCGAGAACAGGAACCATTGGATCGCGTAAGACCAGTGGTTATTGGGCAGGTCCTTGGGGTCGGGCCGAGCATTGGCTTGGAGCCCTGCGAGCGGTGGGTCGGCTACTACTCGCACCCCGGATTTGCCCATCGGCGCGACAATTCCTGCGACCGGTCCCCCGGTCCACGCGGGCGGCGCAGGATTGCTCGACCAGCCGAGTGTCACGGTGACGGGCACGCCGCCACCATCGCTGTCCGCGCGGCACTGCGCCGTGTGTGCAATTCCGCTTTCTCCCTTGGCGCTAAGCCCGGCAATGCCCGATGGCGCGGTTGCATTACCGCAAGTGAATGCTGTGTGCCGGTACAGCACCGCATCACGGTCCTCAGCAAACTGCGCGGGCTGCACATCGGCCGAGCGGCTTTCAGCTGCCGCATAACGCACCAGCAACGCTTCCTTCTGGTGCATCCGGTCGATCTGCCAAAACCCCAGCCGGATCATGATCCCGACTGCGATCAGGACCAAGGTCGTTGGCAAAATCGGCAGTCGCCGGCTCATTCTGGAGTTGCCTTACGCATTGCCAACGCACCACGGATCGGGACCGTGATCGACCGGCGAACCCATTTGATCGCGGGCGGGAAACTGCGCCTTGAAGGTGAAAGCTTGCGGGCATGGCCCGAACCGGTCGAGCAGCCAGAGGCGCGAGAGGCCTTCCGCCACGGTTGGCACGGTGTCCGCTTCAATCCACCACAAGGCTTGATAGGCACCGTCGAAGCGCTGAAAATAGTCGCGCCGCCGCGCCATTACCGGAGTATGCGCACTGCGGTAGACGAATTCGAACAGTGCATCGGCTTCGCGCCAAACGGACATGTTCACCGCGAACAACGGGTCAGGCGAATAGCTGATCCCCATCGCGTTGCCGCTCTCATCCTGCAACCGCCAGACGAACCCCGGCGAGGCATCGGCGATGACGTTGATCCGGTCGAGCGCGTCAAAGAACGGCTGGACCCGGCGGTCGCCGTGCGGCGCAACCAGTCTGCCGATATTGATCTGGGCGAGGTGCCAGCGATCAGCCATCGATGCGGTCATTTACTCGACCGCGAAGCCCCAGTTGCCCCAAACATAGACTGCCAGGAACAGGAACAACCACACCACATCGACGAAATGCCAGTACCATGCTGCTGCCTCAAAACCGAAGTGCTGGCGCGGGGTGAAGTCGCCGTTGTAAGTGCGCTTCAGGCAGACTGCGAGGAAAATGGTGCCGATGATCACGTGGAAGCCGTGGAAGCCGGTCGCCATGTAAAACGCGCTGCCATAGGTATTAGTGCCAAACGGGAACGGCGCGTGGATGTATTCATACGCCTGCAGCGAGGTGAACAGCATGCCGAGCAGGATCGTCGCCCACAGGCCCTTCTTCAGCCCATCGCGATCACCATGGATCAGCGCGTGATGCGCCCAGGTAACCGTGGTGCCCGAGCACAGCAGGATCAGCGTGTTAAGCAGCGGCAAGTCGAACGCATTCATCACCGCTTCGAGCGCCTTGGGCGGCCACTGCCCGCCGACGACATCGGAAATGGTCGAGGGGAACAGCGAAAAATCGAAAAACGACCAGAACCAGCCGACGAAGAACATGACTTCCGAAGCGATGAACAGGATCATGCCATAGCGGAGGTGCAGCTGGACAACCGGGGTGTGATGGCCCTGATGTGCCTCGGCCACGACCTTCGTCCACCACTGCCACATCGTGAACAGGATGCCAGCCATGCCGAGCGGGAAGATGAACTTGCCCGCGGTCATGCCGTGCATGAACAATACCAGCCCGCTGGTCATGGTCAGCGCGGCAACCGCGCCCATGAACGGCATGATATCGGGATCGAGGATGTGGTACTGATGGTTCTTGGTGCCGGCCATGATGCTTTCAGTCCTGTCGTTCGGTAGCGCCGGCAATCCAAGCCCGCCGGCGTAAAATTCAACCCGCCCTTATCGCGCCGTCTGCGCGTGGTCCAGTGTCTTTGACGCAGCTTTCACCGGTGCCGCAGCAGGCGCGCCGCGATTGGCCGTGTCGTGGAAGGTATAGCTTAGCGTGATCTGGGTGGTACCCTTGGTCTCGCTATCCTTAAGGATCGCAGGATCGACGTAATAGAGCACCGGCATGCGCACCTTTTCGTGCGGTTTGAGTGTCTGCTGGTTGAAGCAGAAACACTGGATTTTCTTAAAATAAAGCCCGGCGGACTCGGGTTCGACATTGAAGCTGGCGATCCCCGTGATTGGCCGGTTGGACAGGTTCTCTGCGGTGAAATAGGCGATCTTGCGCTCGCCAATACGCATATCTTCCGTCACCTGCTCCGGGCCGAAGCGCCACGGCATCCCGCTTTCAACGTTGCCATCGAAGCGCACCGAGATGCGCTGCGCGGCCACTGCCACGCCGCCAGCCTCGGCCGCGCTGGCGCGCTGAGTGGTCCCGCCAAAGCCGGTCGCGGCGCAGAACATTCGGTACAGCGGCACAGCGGCAAAGCCCATGCCCAGCATGAACAGCGCGAAAGCCAGCGCCATCAGCCCAACCTTGCGATTAAGCTCAGGATTGGGAGTAACGTTGGAGGCCACGTTCAAGGCATCTTCTTGACGATGGTAATCGCGAAGAACAGCGCGGCGAGGCCGAACAGCACCAAGGCAAGCGCACGGTTGCGGCCTTTAATGATGCGCTGACGCTCAAGCTTTGGGTCAAGTTCCGTCATAGGTCATCATCCAAGGATAAAGCGGTCGGCCACCAAAGCGCCGAACAGCGCAAACAAGTAAATTATCGAGAACGCAAACAGACGCTTTTCGGCGCGCATATCGGCATCGTTGGCCGGAGTACGGAAGGTCGCCACACGCAAAGTGAGTATCAGGAATGCAGCGCCGAGCAACAGGGCCGAAAGGCCATATAGCCAATGTGTCAGCCCAAGCAGGAATGGTGCCAGCGCGATCGGCAGCAGCAGCACCGCATAGATCAGGATCTGCCGCCGGGTCGAGCGGTGCCCGGCCACGACCGGCATCATCGGAATCCCCGCAGCAGCATAATCTGTCTCGACAAACAGCGCGAGCGCCCAGAAATGCGGCGGGGTCCAAAAGAAGATGATCGCAAACAGCAGCACCGGCATCAGCGTGATGTCGCCGGTCGCCGCGATCCACCCGATCATCGGCGGAAAGGCCCCCGCCCCGCCGCCGATCACGATGTTCTGCGGCGTGCGCGGTTTAAGCCAGATGGTGTAGATCACCGCGTAGTAGAAAATCGAAAACGCCAGGATGGCCGCGGCGAGCAAGCCAACCGCCAATCCCATCACCAGCACCGAGCCGGCACACAGCACAATCCCGAAATCGCGCGCAACCGCCCGGTCCATACGGCCCGCAGGCAGCGCGCGATTGGCAGTGCGCTTCATCTTGGCATCGAGATCGGCTTCCCACCACATGTTGAGAGCAGCCGCGCCGCCTGCTCCGATTGCGATGCACAGGATGGCGGCGAACCCGATTACCGGGTTGATCGGGACGGGCGCAGCAAGCAGCCCGCACAGCCCGGTGAAGATCACCAGGCTCATCACCCGCGGCTTGGTCAACGACCAGAAATCGCGCCAGTCGGCGGGCAAGAGAATCGGTTGGACGGGGGCGGTGCTCATGGCTGAGCCGGCCTATAGGCGCAGCCCGAACCTGCTGCAACCGCCCGAAGATTTAAGAACAGTCCCTCAATTATTGCTTCAGCCGGTTGATCAGCCGCGTGTTCACATCGTCCGGGCGTTCCTGCTGGGTTCGGTAGCTGACCCCGCTTGCCGCGCGTATCAGGCACGGTACCGAGTGCAGTGGATGAGGCATAGAGGGGAAATTATAAATTTGGCTGCGAATAGCAACGCGCGCGTTATCGGGCCAGAATCCAAGCAACTGCGGTTATCAATGCCGCCCGCACTGTCCAGCGCAGCGGCGTATCCTTTGCCGAATTCGGCAAAATCCAGTCGGTCACGATCAACGTCACAAGTTGGTACATGGCTCACCCTCCGGACTGGCAGATGCTGGAGATAACCTGAGGTGGTTAAGAAGCGGTGGAGTTTCCGCGCAGCACGCATGCCGGTCCGGGGTAAGCGCCGGTTTGCGGCAACGACCGCCCTGGGCACGGGCCCTGCTTTGATGGCATGGGCGATGTCCTATCGGCTCAGGCCTGACACCTAATGTCTTATCGATAAACGTCGGTGAACAGACGCTTTTACAGCCGCTTCAACCAGTCGATCAGCAGGCTGTTCACTTCTTCCGGGCGTTCCTGCTGGGTCCAGTGGCCGACGCCGCTCAGGACGTGACCTTCGACCTTCGGCGCGAACAGGCGCATCATCGCGACGGGGTCTTCGACTGCGCCGAACAGCGTGGTCGCGGGATCGTGGGTGCCGCCGATGAACAGGCTTGGTTGCTCAATCCGCTTGCCTTGCCACGCTCGCAGCCAAGCGAAATCGGCTTCGTGGTTGCGGTAGCGATTAAGCGGCCCCGCAAAGCCCGATGCCTTGAACTCGGCTTCATAATAATCGAGGTCGGCTTCGCTCAGCCACGGCACCGGTTGCGGGTCGGGCAGCCCTTCGAGGAATGTAGCCCCGAGCGGCTTTGACCAGTAATCGCCGTGGGGCACATCGCCCGAGATCGAATACATCATCCGCTCGACGAAATTGCGCGGATCCGCCTCGGCTTCGGCCTCGGCCACGCCCGGATGCTGGAAGTATTCCTGGTAGAAGAACCGTCCCTGCGTAGTGAAATGCTCGCGGAAAACCTCATTAAACGGTCGCTGGGGCGCACCGCTGAACGGCACAGACAGCCCCGCCACCGCGCGGAAGTGCTGCGGATTGGTAAAGGCCGAATTCCACACGATCGGCGCGCCCCAGTCGTGCCCAATCAGGATCGTCTTCTGATCCGGCGACAAAACTTTGCGCAGGCCGACCAGATCGCCAACAATCCGCTCCATCGCATAGGCGGCTACGTTCGCTGGTTTGTCCGAACCGCCATAACCGCGCACATCGACAGCGCAGGCGGTGAACCCGGCATCGGCGATCGGGCTCAATTGATGCCGCCACGAATACCAACTTTCCGGGAAACCATGGACCATAATAACCAGCGGCCCGCTGCCTTCGATGGCGCAACGCTAGCTGACTTCGCCGACATCGATCATTCGGAATTCAGGCATGAGTCGGACCTTTCAAACCATCGAGCGCGCAATCAACGCGTCGCGCACCGCTTCGGGCGCAGCGGTCGATTGGCGGTCCATTTCGGCCAGCTCGGGCGGGATGAACCAGTGCACTTTGTCGCCGTGATAAGCTTCCCATGCTGCCTGCGCCACCGCCTCGGCCGGCATCACCCGCCACATGCCTTCGGTCGGCAGCGCCGCTTTGTCTGCTGTCGTCAGCATACCGGTATCGATTATGCCTGGTAACAAATCAGCCGCGCGGACACCGGTGCCCGCCAGTTCAACCGACAGCGCCTCGGTCAGCCCGCGCACACCGTGTTTGGTCGCCGAATAGACCGCCATCCCGCCGACCCCAAAGATCGCCGAACCCGATGCGGTCGACAGGCACAATGACCCAGGCGTGGCGCGCAGCAACGGCAGCGCGGCATGGATGACGCTCATCGCGCCGAGCAGGTTGGCCTCGACCACTTGGCGCACCCGGTCCCACGCCATGTCGCCGAACGGACCCTTGGCATCGATCCCGGCGTTGCTCAGCAGGCAATCGAGACTGCCGCCGGTGCGCTGGCCGAACATAGCGAAGGCCGCGACCACGCCATCGCGGTTCGCCACATCCAATGTGAACGGGACGATACCCGCCGACGTCGCAGCCACGGCGGCGAGCCCGGCCTCGTCGCGGTCAGCCGCACCAACCAGCCAGTCCCTCTGCGCAAACAGCACCGTCGCTGCGCGGCCGATGCCCGAAGCCGCGCCGGTGATGAAGATCGATCGCTGTTCGGTCATCGAATTGTTCTCCCCAAACGAAAAGTCCTGGCCACTTGGACCGGGACTTAAAGCATTTCAGAGAACTGCCAACCGCCTCAATGGTGCGGCGTATCCTCGATCACCGGCAGCGTTTCAAATTGGTGGAACGGTGGCGGGCTTGACAGGGTCCATTCGAGCGTCGTCGCTCCTTCGCCCCAGTAGTTGTCTGCAGCCGGTTTACCCTTGGCGAGCGACCAAGCGATGTTGATGAAGAAAATCACCATCGAGCTTGCCATGACCAGGTAGCCATAGGACGAAACTGTGTTCCAATGCTCGAACGCCGGGGCATAATCGGGATAGCGCCGCGGCATGCCCTGATAGCCGAGGAAGTGCTGCGGGAAGAAGATGAGGTTCACGCCGATGAAGAACACCCAGAAGTGCAGGTGCGCGAGGAATTCGGAGTGCATTTTGCCGCTCATCTTGGGGAACCAGTAGTAGAACCCTGCGAACAGGCAGGTCACCGCGCCGAGCGACAGCACGTAGTGGAAGTGCGCGACCACGAAGTAGGTGTCCTGCACCACATCGTCGATCCCGCCGTTGGCGAGGTAAACGCCGGTTACGCCGCCGACGGTGAACAGGAAAATGAATCCCATCGCCCAGACCATTGGGCTCTTGAACTCGATCGAGCCACCCCACATCGTCGCGATCCAGCTGAAAATCTTGATGCCGGTCGGCACCGCGATCACCATGGTGGCGAGCGTGAAGTACATCTTGGTGTCGAGGCTCATGCCGGTGGTGTACATGTGGTGCGCCCACACCACGAAGCCGACCACGCCGATCGCAACCATCGCGTAAGCCATACCAAGGTAGCCGAACACCGGCTTCTTCGAGAAAGTCGAGATGATCTGGCTGACGATACCGAAGCCCGGCAGGATCATGATGTAAACCTCGGGATGGCCGAAGAACCAGAACAGGTGCTGGAACAGCACCGGGTCGCCGCCGCCCTTGTAATCGAAGAAAGTGGTGTGGAAATTGCGGTCTGTGATCAGCATGGTGATCGCTGCGGCGAGCACCGGCAGCGCCAGCAGCAGCAGGAACGCGGTGACCAGCACCGACCACACAAACAGCGGCATCTTGTGCAGGGTCATCCCCGGCGCGCGCATGTTAAAGATGGTGGTGATGAAGTTGATTGCGCCCATGATCGATGCGGCACCGGCAAGGTGGAGCGAGAAGATTGCAAAGTCAGTTGCCGGGCCCTGTGCGCCATAAGTCGAGAGCGGCGCATAGGCGGTCCAGCCGATCCCCGCGCCGTTGCCGGTGGTGTCCCCTGGCACGAATGCCGAAATCATCAGGCTGCAGAAACCTGCGACAGTCATCCAGAACGAAATGTTGTTCATCCGCGGGAAGGCCATGTCAGGCGCGCCGATCATCAGCGGCACGAACCAGTTGCCAAAGCCGCCGATCAGCGCGGGCATCACCATGAAGAACACCATGATCAAGCCGTGTGCAGTGATCAGGACGTTCCACAGGTGCAGCTGGGTATCGAAGCTGGGGTTCTTTTCACCCAGGAACGAGGCGATCGAGCCAAGGTACTGGATCCCGGGATGCGCCAGTTCGAGCCGCATCAAGCCCGAAATGCCGCCACCGATAATCCCCGCCATGATCGCGAAGATCAGGTAGAGCGTGCCGATGTCCTTGTGGTTGGTCGACATGAACCAGCGGGCAAAGAAGGTCGGCTTGTGATCATGATGCCCGTGATCGTCGGCGTGTGCCTGAAAGTTATCGGCGGTGATGGCCATGGGTAAACCTCTGTCCTTGAATTCGGTTAAAGCTCAGGCGGCCGGCTTGGCGGCGGCGGGAGCGGCAGTGGTGGGCGCAGGCGCCGGAGCGGCCGAAGGCGCAGCAGGTGCAGGTGCCCCGTCGATTGTCCCACCCTGGGCGATCACCCAGGCGTTGAATTGGTCGCGCGGCAGGGCTTCAACCACGATCGGCATATAGCCGTGCTTGACCCCGCACAGTTCCGAGCACTGGCCGAAGTAAACCCCGGCCTTTTCGACCCGCAGGACCTTTTCGTTGAGCCGGCCCGGAACCGCATCGAGCTTGAACCACAGCGACGGTACCGCAAAGGCGTGAATTACGTCCGCGCCAGTGGTCTGAAGCCGAATATCTTCGTTGATCGGCACGACCATGCGGTTATCGACCGCGAGATGTTGCGGACCATCGGCAACAGCGCGGATGCGCTCGCCCGGCTGACCTTCGCCAGCTTCTTTCAGCATATTCGAAATAACCTCGACCTTGCCGTTATCCGGATACTGGTAAGTCCAGTACCACTGGTTGCCGGTGGCCTTGACGGTCAGCGCGTTCTTGGGCGCAGGCTTGAACTGCGCGCGCAGGAGGCTGACTGACGGGACCGAGATTGCCACCAGGATCAGGATCGGAACCCCGGTCCAGACCACTTCGAGCAGGGTGTTGTGGGCAGTTTTCGACGGTACCGGGTTAGCTTTGGCATTGAATCGCACAACAACGATAACCAACAGCGCGAGCACAAATGCCGTAATTCCGACCATTACCCAGATCAGCCAGGTGTGCATGGCATAGGCCTTGTGGCCGTTGGGCGAATACTGGGCCTGAAGGTTGATCGCGCCGGGGATTGGCATCCCGACGCCCTCAACCGCCGGCAGCGGGGTATAGCCACCGGGGGCGACCTTAAAATGCGGATCGTTGGGATCGATGGCCGGAGCAGCGGGAACAGCGGCAGTTGTGGCCGGAGCAGCAACCGAGCCTACCACCGGAGCCGCAGCCTTGGCGTTATCGTTTGCCGGAGCCGATGCAGCGGGTGCAGCTGTGGCGGCAGGTGCGGCAGGTGCGGCCAGCGCCGCACCGGGCGCCAGCAGCAAGGCCATAGACAGTGCGACAGCCTTGATCGCGTGACCCGCTGCGCGGACGTTATGGCCGATTGTCATCGTTCCTCTTGCTTTCGCTAGTCAGGGCGAGCCGAAGCCATGAGTGCTCCCCCTTGCCCCGTGGGAGTTGTCAATTTCTGGAGGGCCTATACGCGCGCTTTACGGGCACCTCAAGCGCCACTAGGGGGATTTTTTGCGACCTTCCCCAAAGGGCATCGTTTGCGAGTGGTAATTTACGCGAAAGGGTTGATCTGACCATGCAGGATGACGACGTGCTGGCCGAATTCCGCGCTAGCAAAGCCTTGCTCGAAGGCCATTTCCTGCTCTCCTCGGGCCGTCACAGCGCGCACTATCTGCAATGCGCGCGGGTGCTGATGGACCCGCTGCGCGCCGCGCGGCTCGCCTCCGCGCTCGCCGCGTCGATCCCGCGTGAGCTGCGCAAGGACATCACCAAGGTTGTCGCGCCGGCCATGGGGGGCGTGATCATCGGGCATGAGATGGGCCGCGCGCTCGGGGTTGATGCGATGTTCGTTGAACGCCCGACCGGCACTTTTGAATTCCGTCGCGGCTTCGCGCTCGAACCGGGTGACAAGGTGCTGATGGTCGAAGATGTGGTCACCACCGGGCTCTCCAGCCGCGAAGCGATTCGCTGCATCCAGGAAGCTGGCGGCGAAGTGGTCGCCGCTGCGGCACTGGTGGATCGCTCAGCCGGGACAGTGGATCTCGGTGTGCCGTTCTTCCCGCTGATCGCGATCAACTTCCCGACTTATTCGCCCGGTGAGCTGCCACCTGAACTGGCGGCGAGCGAAGCGGTCAAGCCCGGCAGCAGGGCCAGGTAATGATTCCACGTCTTCGCCTAGGCGTGAACATCGACCACGTTGCGACGATCCGCAACGCGCGCGGCGGCGATCATCCCGATCCGGTCCGCGCCGCGCAGATCGTTGCGGCGTGCGGCGGCGATGGGATCACAGCGCATTTGCGCGAAGACCGCCGCCACATCCGCGACGAGGATATCGCCCGGATCCAGGCTGCGACCGATCTGCCGCTCAACTTCGAGATGGCCGCAACCGAGGAAATGCTTGAGTTCGCGCTGCGGCACATGCCGCACGCCGCTTGCATCGTCCCCGAACGGCGCGAGGAGCGCACCACCGAGGGCGGGCTCGATGCCGCCGGACAGCACAACCGGCTTGCGCCGATCGTTGCCCGGCTGAGCGACGCGGGCATCCGCGTCAGCCTGTTCATCGCGCCGGAAGAACGCCAGATCGAAGCCGCGATGAAGCTGCGCGCGCCGGTGGTCGAACTCCACACCGGCGAATATGCTCATGCCGAGGGTGATCAGATCGCGGTAGAACTGCGCCGCTTGGCCGACATGGCCGCGCTCGCCGCCAAGAACGGAATCGAGCCGCATGCAGGCCACGGCCTGACTTACGAGAATGTCCAGCCCGTCGCCGCCATCCCGCAATTGGCCGAACTCAACATCGGGCACTACCTTATCGGCGAGGCGATTTTCACTGGGCTGGAAGCGGCGGTGCTGCGAATGCGCGAACTGATGGACGCGGCGCGGTGATGGTGGAGCACTCGATGACGATCGGCGGGAAACAGGCAATCACGGGCGTGGTAGATTTCTACGCCTGGAACGGGACAAACATTTACGAAAACCTGCGCGCAGGAGCCTATGGGCCATTCCAGCCAACGTCTAATGGCGGGCCAGTTAGGGTGCTAACCGCTGATGGTCCCATCACACTTTTTCTCGGCGGCCCCGGTGTAGTTCATAGCGCCGGAATAAGTGTTGATATCGATCAATTTTTCAAACGCGCCATCAGCATCTTCAAATCCTATTGCTATGGTACGAAGGTACTTGTCGAATACGTGCAACTGCCCACTGAGTCGTTTGCCCGGATTACTTTAGTGGATGGATACTAAGCAGTCACATGATTATCTCCATCGGTTCCGACCTCTGCAACATCGACCGGATCGCCAATTCGCTCGAACGCTGGGGCGAGCGCTTCGAACTGCGCGTCTTCACCGAAGTCGAGCGCGCCAAGGCAGTCCGCCGCCCATTTACCAAGGCCGGCACCTTGGCCAAGCGCTTCGCCGCCAAGGAAGCTTTTTCCAAAGCGGTGGGAACCGGGTTCAAGGCCGGGGTGTTCATGCGGGACATTGGCGTGGTCAACGCGCCGAGCGGCGCGCCTACCCTCGCCTTGACCGGTGGTGCTGCTTCCCGCCTTGCCGCGATCACGCCCGCCGGGCATGAGGCGGTGATCCATCTCACCCTAACGGATGACCACCCCTGGGCGCAGGCTTTCGTGGTTATCGAGGCCCGCCCACTGTGACCGAACTTGCCGAAGATAATCTGACACCCGAACTTGCTGAACTGCCCGATGCAGTGGCCGATGAAAAGTCGGCCGACAAGGTCGATTGGCTCGGCGAACTGCGCGGTCTGGTGTGGATGCTGCTCGCGGTGCTGGCATTCCACAGCTTCATCGCCAAGCCGTTCTACATTCCCTCGATCTCGATGATGCCCAACCTGTTGGTCGGTGACCGGCTGGTGGTGTCGAAGTTCCCGTTTGGCTGGAACTGGGCCTCGGCGAGCTTTCATGTGTTGCCGCGCGGGACTTGGCGAGTGTTGCCGGGCACGCCAAAACGCGGCGATATCGTGATCGTGGTGCCGCGCAACCGCACCGACGATCTGATCAAGCGCGTTATCGCTTTGCCGGGGGACCGGATCGCGCTGATCGCGGGGCAAGTCATTCTCAACGGTCAGCCAGTTCCGCAGCAAGCCGAACCTGATGTCCAGCTCGACGCCGATCCCGAGTTGATGTGCGGCGAACGCCAGATCAAGCAATGGTGTTACGACGATTTCACGATTGAGCCGCGCACGCTGCCATCGGGCCGCAAAGTGATCGATCTGCCGACGTACCGCGAAGTCTTGCCCGGCGGCGCTACCTATCTGATCATCAAGGACAATCCGAACGATCCGTTCGACAACATGCCTGAAATCACCGTGCCGGCAGGCCATGTCTTTCTGATGGGAGATAACCGCGATCATTCGGCCGACAGCCGGGTACCGATCCTGTCCGATGGCCTGGGCGGGCCGGTTCCGCTCTCTGACGTCGGTGGTCGCGCCGAATTTGTAACCTTTTCGCTCGATGGCAGCCAGCAATTCAATCCGCTCACGTGGTGGCAAGCCTTGCGTTCGGGAAGGTCATGGACCAGTTTGCGCGCCGTCCACCTGACGAAGGGAAAGTAATGGTCCAGGTTGGTTCTGCGCCGCACGCGGTCGAACAGGCTGCCGGCCAGTCGCTGCGCAAAATCCGCAAGCGAACGGCCAAAGCCGATAAGGCAGCAGCAGACGAGACGCCGATCACCGAACACGCCGGGCCGACCGATATTCACGACCCCGTGCTGCAAAAGGAAGCAAAACGTGCCGCGGTGTGGATCGGTCTAGCGGCCGGCCTCGCGCTGATCGTTTATCTGGCCCAGCCGTTGCTGATCATCTTCGGCGGCATGGTGTTTGCTGCGATGATTGACGGCGGGGTGCGGCTGCTCGGCCGGGTTCTGCCAATCGGACGTGGCTGGCGGGTGGCGATGGTAGTGGTCTTTGCGGCGGTGTTCCTGGTCTGGACTATAACCTTCGCGGGCACTGCAATGGCACAGCAGGCCGCGCAGCTTCCTGCCGTGGTCCAGACTCAAGCGCTTAAGATCATCGGTTGGTTGCAGGCCCACGGGGCGATCCTCAACGTGAAGTCGCTGCAGGGATTGATCGAAAAGCTCGCCGGATCGGTGGGTGACTTGACCAGCGCAGTAGGCGGCGTCATCGGCTGGCTGACCACGGCTTTCGGGATTCTGGTGCTCGGCATCTATATCGCAGCCGAGCCGCACCTTTATCGGCGCGGATTCGCGTGGCTGCTCCCGGTCAACGAACGCACCCGCTTTGAAGTGACTGCTGCGGCGATGGGCAAGACCCTGCGCCGCCTGCTCGCTGGGCGCTTGCTCGGCATGGCGGTCGAAGGGGTGTCGACCTGGATTCTGCTGGCGCTATGGGGCGTGCCGCTCGCCGGTGTGCTCGGCCTGCTGACCGGGCTGCTGGCGTTTCTGCCTAATATAGGCGCGCCAATTTCGGGGGCATTGATGGTGCTGGTGGGCTTTTCTGACAGCACCAACACCGGGCTGTTCTGCATGGTGGTCTACCTCGTGGTGCAAACGGTCGACGGCAATATCATCGTGCCAATGGTGGCCAAGCGCACCGCCGACTTGGCCCCGGCGCTGGTGCTGGGGATGCAATTAATCATGGGTACGCTGTTCGGCATTCTTGGCCTGATGCTCGCTGATCCGATGGTAGCTATGCTCAAAGTCGCGCTCGAGCGGCAATCGCTGCGCAACGAAGAAGGCACCTAGCACCCGATGGCACGCAAGTTCTTGTACTTGGTCGCTTTAGTGATTGTCGTCGTCGTGGGCGCGCGGCTCGCTCTGTCATTTTATCCAGAGGCACTCACCCGGATGGCGATGGAGCCTTCGGTAAAGTTCGAAGCGCAGCCCGCGCTTAAGGCCAACGCCTACAACGACCCTGCGATGTGGTTCGCCCGCCCGGGCATGGCCAGCCCTAACCCGGTCAAATGGCAGCCCGACGGGATGCTGCCGGATGCCGCGCAATACAATGTCGCAGTGTTTTTCGTCCATCCCACGAGTTATCTCAAGAACACGCACTGGAACGCCCTGATCAGCGATCCGCAGTCCCGCCAGATCGGCGAGATCACTGTGCGGGCCAATGCCAGCGTGTTTGCCAACGCCGCCGAAGTCTGGGCCCCGCGATACCGCCAGGCGACGATCGGTGCGTTTGTCTCGGACCAGCCCGCCGCTCTTCAGGCGCTCGATCTGGCCTATGCCGATGTCGCCGAAGCTTTCGATGCGTTTGTTGCCGCACAGCCGCCCGGGCGCGGCATCGTGCTGGCCGGGCACAGCCAAGGCAGTTATATCGTCAAGCGCTTGCTCGCCGAAAAGATTAAGCGAACCCCCCTCGCGCAGCGCATCGTCGCAGCTTATGTGATTGGTTGGGTGGTCGATGTACAGCGCGATCTGCCGGCGATGGGGCTACCAGCCTGTGCGGCAGCAGCGCAGATCGGCTGCGTGGTAAGCTTCCTGTCCTTCTCTGACGATGCCGACCCGGCGACAATGCGCCATGCTTATGAAAGACTGGCCAATCCTGCCGGGATGGCAATGCCGATACCGCCGCAGATCCTTTGCTCGAACCCGCTGACCGGCGGGATTGGCGGCAGCGCCCCAGCCGCGGCCAATCTTGGCGGCATCGTGCCTGACCTCAAGATGGAACACGCCAAAGTTACCCCGGGACTGGTCGGCGCGACGTGCAACACCGACGGCACGCTGCGGATCGGCTCCGGGCCGGACATGGGACCGTTCGTGCTGCCGGGCGGCAATTACCACGTTTACGATTACGCGCTCTACTGGACCAACCTGAAGCGCGATTTCGGCCAGCGGGCGGCGGCGTGGCAGACGGCGCACTGATCACCGATCAGGCCGGAGCGTTCGCCGCTGCCTTGCCCGAAGGCGGCGCACTGCTCGCGCTCGACCTTGGCACCCAGACAATTGGCACCGCATTTTGCGATGCCGGCTGGCGGTTCTCCTCGCCCGGCAAGACGCTCAAGCGCGGCAAGTTTGGGGTGGACAAGGCGTTGCTGGCCGGGCTGGTGCAGACCCGCAGCGTGCTGGGCATCGTGATCGGGCTGCCGATCAACATGGATGGCAGCGAAGGCCCGCGCAGCCAGTCGAGCCGGGCCTATGCCCGCAACTTGTCAGTGCTGGGCCTGCCGATCCTGCTGTGGGACGAACGCTGGTCAACCGCGAGCGCTGAAGGCGCGCTGATCGCGCAAGACATCAGCCGCGCCAAACGCGCCGCACGGATCGATGCGGCAGCGGCGGCGGTGATCCTGCAGGCGGCGATCGATGCGCTGACTGGCGGGTTTGGCGCGAATGTTTGATTTCTGGTCGGATTTGCTCAGTGAGTTGGCAATCTTGATTATGCCGCGCCGTTTCCAATTTGGTTGCACGGTGATTTGCCTGATCCTTCTGGCGGGCGTTCTCGTCTGGCTGCCCTTGCGTTAGGCTGCCAGTTCGGCCCGTCGCATTTTGGCTTCCATTGCGACCAAGCGGCTACCGGCACCTTCGGCCTCGCGCCAGAGGGTATCCCGCGTTTCCGCCCCGACCTCGCGCGAAGCCAGCGCTTCCCATGCCGCCAGCCGCATCGTATCGCTGGGATGGCGCAAAGCAAACCGGTGCGCCAGATCGAGCGCCTCATCGCTCCCCAGCCCGACCGCGACCTTGAGAAATGCCGCACTCGGCGCAGGAGAGAGTTGCGCGGCAATCTCGCGCCGGTCGAGATCGAACTTGTATTGATCGAGCCAGCCTTGTGCCCCGGCCGTGTGCATCACGTTGAGCGAGACCGAGAGCGAATCGGCCGGAAGCTGCGCGTGAACGTCGATGTGCGCGCGGTACAGCATCAGCTTGCCGGGTTCGAGCCGCGCGCGCTCGACAAACCGCAGCGATGGCACCGGCTCACCGCGATAGCCCACCACCTCAGAAAAATCGTATTCGTAGTAGTCGCTCCAGTAGCCCGGCCCAAAGTAGCCGTGGGTCAGAAAGCTGAAATTGTGATCGTGCGGCATACCGATGGCAAAGGCCGCCTCACCGCTGGCACGCACCATGTGTTCGTCCGCTGAAGGCCAGATATTGGCGCGGATGAAAAAGCTGCCGCCCGGAGGGACCAGCATCACCACTTGCGGACCGTAGGCATTACCGCCCGGTTCTTCGCGGTGGCGTTGCGCCAATTGCTCGATCAGCAAGTCACCGAGAAAGGTCTGGTTATTGCCCAGCCGCCGCAGCCACAGCGCCGCGCCCATCAGGCTTTCCTGATCATGCGGATCGAAGCCTTGCGCGGTGATCCCCGCAGCGGCTTCTCCAAGCGAGGCGACCTGGCAATCGATCAGATCGATTATGCGGGGCAAGACGCGGCTCCCGCCAATTGCGGATAGCACTGAAGCAGCTGTGTCTGCAAAGCCGCAGCTGGGGCGGCAAGCGGATCACCGGCCCGCCCGGCCATCCGGCTCAGGACTGCAAAGCCCTCTGCCGTATCGAGCCCCAGGCATTCCCTGAGCGCTTGCCAGCGCAGCGACGCACCGCCTTGCTCCTCGGCCATTGCGCCAAGCAGCGGCGCAGCATCTCTGCGCCCCATGCGCCCAAGCAGGGCAGCGGCCAGTTCGAAGCGGCTCTCGCGCGCATTACCTGCTGCCTGATGTGCCAACGTTCCTTCGGCTAGGCAAAATTCGCGAGTGACCGACCCCGTTGCCGGGCGGCGTTGCAATTTGAGCGTTACCAGCGTGGTCGGCGCGGCATCGATCAGCAGCGATTGCCGGGCACCGTCACGCCTGAACACTTGGCCTGGCCGAAGTGCGAAGCACGTCGCGGTCAGATCGGCACCGTGCTCGGTTTCGCCGCGCAATTCGATCAACCGCGCCTCAGCGTTTCCGGCCAGTACGTGATCGTGGGTTTCGCCCGGGGAAAAGCTGACAGTCAGCGCCGGCGGACGGCGCCTGAGCGCCGCCCCATCGGTTGCCTGAAGCACCAGGGCGGTATTGCTGGCCGCGGCTAACACGATGGTGGCAGTGACGTCGTTGAGCTTGCCCGGCAGCGGCACCTGGCCCCACGGCGAGGCCGCCAGCACAGCGACAAACCGGTCAACCATGTCGTGGGCTAGTTTCAATCCAGCCGAGTGTCCCGGGACGAACAGCCGGGCGAGCGGTTGGAGCTTTGCCAGCGGCGTTCCCCGCGCAAAGCTGGCAAGCGCCTGCTCAATCCCGGCCCCTCCGCCGCTGGAACGCCATTGTGTAACAAGCCGATGTAACTCGGCCTGAGCATGGCGCTGCGGAGTATCGTCGCTCCGCAGCGCCTGCAGTTCGGGTCGAATGATCATCCGGCCAAGTCCTGCTCTACCGTCCGCTCAGTGTCCGATTATGAAGTCGTAAACGAACACCATCATGATGATGATCGTGTCGTCCGAGCTTTGGACGTGCGCGGTATGCGCCAGACTGCCGAACACGCCGGTTACGGTGCCGAGGTCGGGCAGCGCGGAAATGTCGATCTTGGGCAAGTTCATAATCAATCCCCTTTGTGCAGTAACGGTTGCGTCGCGGCCTTGATTACGCCGCACACAGTCCATCCCGCCGAGCGGCTCAAAGCTGAAATTAAAACATTGTAATAGCCCCGCGCGCGCAGCACAGAGACCCCATGACCCGCGCCGACACGCCCTTCAATTTGCAAGACTTGCCGGCCGATTTCGTGTTCGATCCGGCGCGCGCTTCAAAGATGATGACCCGCCACGGGCACGGCGGTTGGCTGGGGATTGCTTATCACGATCACGGGTCAGACTGGGTCGAACTCGCGCTGCCTTGGCGAGATGAATTGGTCGGCGTGGCTGAAACCGGCGTGCTTGCTTCGGGCCCGATCATCAGTCTGATGGACAATGCGACTTCGATGTCGGTGTGGACTCTGGCGCGGCGGTTCATCCCGCAAGCTACACTCGATCTCAGAGTTGATTATATGCGCGCCGCTCAACCAGGGATGACCATTGTCGGCCACGGCGAGTGCTACAAGTTGACCCGCTCGATCGCTTTCATTCGGGGTACCGCGCACGATGGCGATCCGGATGATCCGATTGCGCACGTTACCGGCACTTTCATGGCAACCCACGGGACTTACCTGTGAGCTACGCCTTGCCGCCCTACGCTGCGGCGCTTGGCATCACCATCGAGCCGGCAGAGGCTGATGCACCGGTGCTGTGGTTCGATTATTCCGACCGCGTGTCGGGCCGCCCCGGCTTTCTCCACGGCGGAGCAATGAGCGGGCTGATGGAGATGGCGGCGATCGCGGCGCTGCAAACCGAGCTTGACCGGCGCGGCGAGACGATGCGGTTAAAGCCGGTTAATGTCGCGGTTGAATTCATGCGCGGCGGGACCCAGCAGCGTACCTTTGCTAGCGGCACCGTGACCCGGGCGGGACGGCGGGTAGCATTGGTCAACGCCAGCTGCTGGCAGGATGACCCGGCGAAGCCGATCGCGCTCGCGCAATTGAAAGTGCTGCTCAGCCCCGCCGAATGATTACGGTAACCCCGGAATGCGCGATTGCATCATCACCGGCGAGCAAAGGCCGCCGCACGGCATCGGCCCGAGCCCGGTTTAACATTGCAGACGATACGCCGGGATCATGCATGACCAGATCCGCCGTTCCGAGCCAACGGGCTTGGCGCAACGTCAGGTCGTCGGGATCGTCTGTCGCAACGATGAATTCATGCACAGCCGGACTTGTGTCTTGCGCGCTCGCCAACCAGCCTGAGAGCGCTGCGGAACTCTGGTCATTCAGCGGATCGAGCGCACCCCCTTCCGCCAAAGCGGCATCGAGCACGCGACGCCGCGCGGCGGCTTGCGGCCACCGTGCCCGCAGCGCCGCGCGGGCCCTGCCGAGCCCTTCGGCCAGCGCACCCAGGTTACCGGGCAGCAAAGTCTCAAGCCGCAACCGCAGCGCTTTGGCCAAGCCCGCCGAAACCCCGCCAGTTCCGACCGCGACCAGCACCGCACCGCGTTCGAGCAAGCTGGGTACCGTGAAATCGCAGAGGTCCGGCCGGTCGACGACATTCACCAGCAGCCCGCGGGCTTTGAGCGCTGCAGCGATGTCCTCGGGCGCATCGAGCGCCACGAAGGCCAGTGCCGCCTGGGCTGCGGGATCGTCCGATACCAGCCCGCCAGCACGTTCCACCAGTCGCCGCTTGGCCTCCGCCCCCTCACCCTCACCCAGCACGATCACACAGTGGCCGGTGATGCGATGGAAGAGCGGGAGGCTGTGCATGCGTCACTCCTAGCCTGCCCACCCCGCTGCGACTAGCCTCGCTTCGCTCGTCAAGTCTCGCTCCCCGCCCGCATGCAGGAGGGGCTGAGGGTGGGTTCGCTTGCTACAACAGCCATTCCGGCACCCGCTCGGCGTCGGTGATCTGCGCGGGCAGGATGCGGTCGGCAACCACCGCGAACTGATCACCATCGACCATGACCTCGGCGACGAACCCGCGGCTGTTGTAGCTTGATGCCATCGTCGCGCCATAGGCCCCGGCGGTGCGGAACACCGCCAGATCGCCAGCCTCAAGCGCATCGATATCGCGGCCCATCGCAAAGGTATCGCCGGTCTCACAAATCGGCCCGACGATGTTGGCGACCATCCGGCTGCCGTTCGGCTGCACCGCGTCGAAATCATGCCACGCGCCGTACATTGCCGGGCGCGCCAGATCGTTCATCGCCGCATCGACCACCACGAACGGCGGCCCGTTCGAGCTGCGCTTGACCCGGATTACCTCGGTTAGCAGGACTCCGGCGTTGCCAGTGATGACCCGTCCCGGTTCGAACATCAGGCGCGTATCCCAATCCTTGGTAACCCGCCCTACCATCGCGCCGTATTCTTCGGGAGTCGGGAAAACCTCGCCAGCACGGTAAGGCACGCCCAGTCCGCCGCCGAGGTCCATGTGGGTAACGCTTTGCCCGGCAGCGCGTAATTGGCCGAGCAGGTCGCCCATTTTGGTGAAAGCAGTTTCGAGCGGATCCAGACTTTGCAACTGGCTGCCGATATGCACCGCCAGCCCGCGCATCTCGAGTCCTTCGAGCCTGGCCAGCCGAGCGTAGATTTCGCCCGTCCGGTCATAGGGCACACCAAACTTGTTTTCGGCCTTGCCGGTCGAAATCTTGTCGTGAGTGCCGGCATCGACGTCCGGATTGACCCTGAGCGCACAAGCCGCACGCTGGCCTCTCGCCGCCGCGATTGCAGCGAGCTCGACGCCCTCTTCTTCGCTCTCGATATTGAACTGGCCGATCCCGGCGTCGAGACCCTGAACCATTTCGCGCGGCATCTTGCCCACGCCCGAAAAGACGATGTCTTCGCCCGGCATTCCGGCCAGCAGTGCCCGCGCCAGCTCTCCGCCCGAGACAACGTCCGCGCCGAACCCTTCGCGCTGCATTACCTTGAGCACCGCAAGGTTGGGGTTGGCCTTGATCGCAAAAGCGATGTGCGCGTGTGGCAAATGCGCCAGTGCGGCTTTGAAAACCTGCGCGTGGCGTTCCAGCGTAGCGCGCGAATAGACGTAAACGGGGGTGCCAACCTGCTCCGCAATAGCGCTCAGCGGCAGGTCTTCGGCGTGGAGGACGCCGTCGCGATATTCGAAATAGTTCATTGGAAAAGAGCTTTCAGTCGGAAGGCGGTAGGTCGAACGGATCTTGAACGCGTTCTTCCGAACGTTTTCGCAGTTCAACGCTGCGTTCCGGCGCAGCCTGAGAGGTGGGCTTGAGCAGGGCTTCTGCGGTGGGCTTCTGTTCCGAACCATAGGGTGCCACCGGCAGCGACTGCCCCGCCTTGGGCTTGAGCGCCGATGTTGCTCCGCAGCCGGCCAGCAGCAGGATTAGGGCAGATGGCATCAGCGCACGCATCGGGATTACTCCAGACCCAGCGCGCAGCGCGCTTCGGCCACTCGCGCCTTTACCTGTTCCGGCGCGGTTCCGCCATAGCTGGCGCGCGCTGCAACTGAAGATTCGACCGACAGCGCCGCAAAGACCCGCGCGTCGATGCGCGGATCGATCGCCTGCAAGTCCGCAATCGGCAGTGCATCGAGCGCAATGCCCCGGCTTTCGGCTAGCTTGACCGCCGCCCCGGTAATGTGATGCGCCTCACGGAACGGCACGTCGGCAGCCGTTACCAGCCAATCGGCCAGATCGGTCGCGGTGGCATAGCCCAGCTCGGCGGCGGCGCGCATCCGGTCGGTGCGGAAAGTTGCTCCGGCGATCATCCCGGTCATCGCCGCCAGGCACAGCTCGAGCAGCGCGGCGGCATCGAACACCGGCGGCTTATCGTCCTGCATGTCCTTCGAATAGGCCAGCGGCAGCCCCTTCATGGTCACCATCAGGCTGACTAGCGCGCCGACAATCCTCCCGGAATGACCCCGTACCAGCTCGGCCGCGTCGGGGTTCTTCTTCTGCGGCATGATTGAACTGCCGGTCGACAAGCTGTCAGGCAAAGTGACAAAACCGAACGGCTGGCTCGCCCACAAGATCAGCTCTTCGGCGAGCCGCGACAAGTGCAACGCGGTCTGCGCCGCTGCGGTCAGGTATTCGATCGCGAAATCGCGGTCGGATACGGCATCCAGACTGTTGCGCGTCGGGCCATCGAACCCGAGCGCAGCGGCAGTCGCCACGCGGTCAATCGGGATCCCTGTCCCTGCCAATGCGGCCGAGCCCAGCGGGGACTGGTTAAGCCGCCGCCGCGCATCGGCAAGGCGCGAGCGGTCGCGCACCAGCATTTCGTAGTAGGCCAGCAGGTGATGCCCCAGCGTAACCGGCTGCGCGGTTTGCAAATGGGTGAACCCGGGCATGATGCTCGCGGCGTGCTCACCCGCGCGGGTAACCAGCGCTTCTTGCAGCGCGGCAAGCCCTGCGTCTGCGGCATCGCAGGCATCGCGCACCCACAGCTTGAAATCGGTCGCTACCTGGTCATTGCGGCTGCGGGCGGTGTGAAGCCGCCCGGCGGGCGCACCGATCATCTCGGCCAAGCGGCTTTCGGTGGTCATGTGAATGTCTTCGAGGTCCCAATTCTCGGGCACACCGTTCGCGGCATATTCGGCAGCAATCGCATCGAGGCCGGCGGCAATGGCCGCGCCGTCCGCGCCGGATATAATCCTCTGCGCGGTAAGCATCGCGGCATGGGCCTTGGACGCAACGATGTCCTGCAGCCACAAGGCCTTGTCGAACGGGATCGAGGCGTTTATTTCGCGCATGATTGCCGACGGCCCGCCGGCGAACCGGCCGCCCCACATGGCGTTGGCCCCCTTCGGATCGGAACCTTCCTTGCTGTCTTCGCCTTCGCTCAAGTTCGTTGCCCTCGGCTGCACTGCATTCGCCAGCGCCCTGTTTCTCGCCGGGTGCGATAGGCAAAGCGGCGACAAGGCGCAACCGTCGCAAACCGCCGCCACGGCCGTCACGCCAGCGGGGCCGGTCGCGGGCGGCATCGATCGCAGCCACAAAGGCAGCGCGTTGCCCGATTTCCAGATCAAGGATCCGGCGGGCAAGGAACTCAATTTGGCGAGCCTCAAAGGCAAGCCGGTGCTGATCAACTTGTGGGCGACATGGTGCGCGCCGTGCGTCGCCGAACTGCCGCAGCTTGACCGGATCGCGGCGGACCGCCCGGAGCTAAAAGTGCTGACGGTCAACCAGGACACTCAAAAACTTGAGAGCGTCGCCCCGTTCCTCAAAGCTCACGGGGTGACCCGGCTCGAGCCGTGGCTCAATCCCGATAATTCACTGACTTTCCAGTTCGGCGCGGAAACTTTGCCCGCAACGATCCTCTATGATTCCGCCGGACGCGAGGTTTGGCGCACGGTCGGCGGACGCGACTGGGCCAGCGCAGATAGCGCCGCGCTGCTGACAGAGGCGAAGTAATCGGAACTTCCCTGGTGGGCGCTGACGGGCTCGAACCGCCGACCCTCTCGGTGTAAACGAGATGCTCTACCAACTGAGCTAAGCGCCCCGACCGGGGAGCGCGCGCTATGCTGCGAAATGGCGGCGCGGTCAATCACCTCAAACCAGTCGCGCAGCCTGGGGACCAATGTCGGCAAAATAGCGCGCCATCGTGTCCGCCGCCTTGTCCGTCAGAGTAACAAACGCACGGCGGCGGTCGGTCTCATCCTCGATCCGTTCGAGCAGTCCGGCATCGGTCATCTGCCCAATCCAGCGCAACGCCGTGGTCGGCGGGACCCCGCTGGCGATGCACAGGCTGGTGACCGAAACCCGCGAATGTTCGGCGCGCGCCGCAGTCAAATCGAGCAGCATGTCCCACGCCGGATCGGCAAACAGGTCACCATCGAAAAACCGCGCACGCAGCTGCCGCTGGCGGATGATACGCCGGACCAATCGCGGATCGGGCAAGGCCGGACGGGCAGCGCGGATCAGACGATCAGAGTGATCGTTTTCCACGCCCAAGTAGGTGACGCTTGGGCTGCCAAAGCTGAAAGCGCTGCCACCCGCTTCGAGCGGATTTGCCGCAGGCGCGCCCATCCGGTCAAGCCGCTGGGCGATCTGGCCAACCTGCTCGGTCAGCCGCAACAGCGCGAGCCGGTCTTCATCAGACAATTCGCGCACCCGCGTGCCCGCGCAATCGATCAAGGCCCGGCCCAGCGCGAGCACGCGCTCACCCCGGCTGGGATCGACCAGAATCTGCGCGCCCGACTGATCAAGGCAGCCAAACACATCGTCAAGCGCGGCTAGGCTGGTTGACACCACCATCATCGCACCGGCCTGCGCCGCGCGCACATCGAGCCGCGCCAATGCCGCAAGTGAAGCTGCATCATTGCCCGGGCAATCAACCATCACCACATCGCCCAGTGGCCGCGCATCGCCACTCAGCAGCTCGGCTATCTCGCCCGATTGTACCAGTCTGAGCCCCGCCGCGTGCGCATCGTCTCCGATCTGCCCGCGCAAGTGCGCGCGGTCAGCAAACACCGACAGCGCAATCGGCAATCCGGCGGCATCATTGGACGATGCAAGGTAAGCAAAGTTCGACTGGGCCATTCGATTCGACTCCGACAATTTCGAACAGAAATAGAACAGAAAGAGATTGTGTCAAGAACAGTTGTTCCAATTAGCCCACAATCTCAATCGGCGTGCCATCGGCCACTGCATCCCACAGGGCTTCGATCTGATCATTGGACAATGCAATGCAACCATCGGTCCAGTCGCCCGGCACGCGTCCGGCCGGCCAGTCATTGGGCTGGCCGTGGATGAAGATCAGCCCGCCGGGCCTGCGGCCGCGCTCGCGGGCATAGGCAGTGTCCTGCGCGCGCGGATAGTTGATGTGGAGCGAGAGGTGATAGGCGCTGCCGGGGTTGCCGTAGTCGATCGTGAAGCGCCCCTCGGGCGTGCGCTCATCGCCCTCGAACCGCTTCGTCCCGACCGGCACATCGCCAAGCTGGATGTGATCGATCGTGGTGACCGAGCCATCCACCCCGTACAGCGTCATGGTGCGCGCCGACTTGTCGACGCGGATGTGAGCGACCTCGGGATAATGCAGTGCAGGCTCAGGCGTGGCTGCAGCGCCAAGCAAAAGCAGGGCCATGACCGGCGAATAACGACGCAAAACCATTGGCCAAGCTTAGGCAAATTCCCCCCATTGCCAAGACCATCCGAATGTTGGACCTTCGAGCGCGGAGGGGCATCATGAAAACGCGATCGGGAATCCTTGCTGCACTGGCAATGCTGGGCACCACCGCAGCGCTGGCGCAAGATAATCAGGCGCCTGCATTTGGCGAAGTGCTGGTCACCGCGCAGTGTCAGAACGCGCCCTTTTACCGCCAGGATCGCCCGGTCGTCGGGCTGCGGCGGCCGGCCGACGGCGCGGTGATGGCGTTCACGATTAACTCCGACACGCGCGACGCGGCGACCCGCAAGGAAGAAATCCACACCGTGCTGCTCACCGCGATCGACCGTGCGGCGGCGGCAGGGGTTGAGCTCGTCTCTGGCAATTTCCAGCTGGAGCCGGTCACCCGCGCAAATTACAAAGAGCTCCCGCTTGGCTATGGCGGGCGGGTCGACACCAGCAGTGTCCAGCTAATGGTCAAAACCCGGCTCGACGGATCGGCGACGGCGGCCGAGATCAAGCTGCAGGCCTTCATCTCCTCGCTCAAAAAGGCAGGCCGCGCGACGGTCGATACCTCCGGCGGGATCGCTTTGACAGTCATCAATCCCGATCAATACCGCGACCGGATCATCACGCTGGTGGCTGAGGATGCAAAGCACAACGCTGCGCTGTTCGGACCCAGTTTCACCTTCAACATTGCAGGCGTCGACCTACCGGTGATGTGGTCGCAGGTGAGCAGCACCGAGGTCTTCTTGTTCCTGCCTTACCGCTACAATATCAATCCCCGCTAGTCCGCTCAGGAGTAAGCCGATGAAACTATTCGCGCGCATCGCCGTTCTGAGTCTGGCACTGATTGCCACCCCGATGCTGGCGCAGGATGACAGTGGCGGCGAGATCATCGTCACTGCGAGCAAGCGGACTGACAAGCTTCCGGCAGTGATGACCCAGCTGTCTTACCTCGACAAGCGTCCGGTGATCGGACTGCGCCGCCCGGCCGATGGCGCGGTGCGGCATATCGAGATCGTCTCGGATTCGCGCGAGGCCGAGATGCGCCGCAGCGAGGTGCAGGCAATGCTGTTCGCCGCGCTCGACCGGGCCAAAAAGGACGGGCTCAGCCTCGTCACCGGCGAGCTTGAAGTCACCGAAGTGACCCGCGACAACTGGAAGGTGCTGTTCCCAGGCCTCGCCGGGCAAGCCGATCTGGTCGCCGAGGATGAAGACGACAACGATGACTATGATGACGATAACGGCAACGGTCAGGTCAAACCGGGCTTCGCGGACGACGGCAGCACCGCCACGATCCGGCTGCTGGTCAAGACCAAGCTGACCGGCACCATCGCCGACGCCCAGCGCCGCATTTCGGCTTTCGTCAAAGCCGTGCCCGCCACCGGCCGCTCGCAGATTACCCAGAGCGGCCCGATGGCGCTGACCATCATCAACCCCGAACAATACCGCGACGAAATCTACCGCCGCATCGCTGGCTCCGCGCAACACGCGAGCACGTTCTATGGGACCGACTACAAAGTCTCCGTCACCGGCCTAGACCGCGAGATCGCCTGGGCGCAAGTGAGCAACACCGAGGTGTTTTTGTATATTCCCTATGGGTTTGTGGTGGGGAAGTAGGTTTCAATCCACAAACGGATCGCGCACCAGGATCGTATCTTCCCGCTCGGGCGAAGTGCTCACCAGCGCCACTGGTGTCTCGATCAATTCCTGCACGCGCTGGATATATTTGATCGCTTGCGCGGGCAGCTGCGCCCATGAGCGTGCCCCGGCGGTGGTTTCGCTCCAGCCGGGCATTTCCTCGTAAACCGGCACGACTCCGGCCTGATCGGCGGAGTGGCTGGGGAAATAGTCGAGATCGCGGGTGACGCCGTCTTTGCCGGTCAGCTTGTAGCCCACGCAGATCTTCACCGTCTCAAACCCGTCAAGCACGTCGACCTTGGTCAGCGCAATTCCGGTCACGCCCGAGATCGCGCATGATTGCCGCGTGAGCACCGCATCGAACCAGCCGCAGCGGCGCTTGCGGCCCGTCACGGTGCCGAATTCATGGCCCCGTTCGCCCAGCTTCTGGCCGATCTCGTCCTCGAGCTCGGTCGGGAACGGACCCGAGCCGACGCGGGTGGTATAGGCTTTGACGATCCCGAGCACGAACCCCGCCGCGCTCGGCCCGAGACCCGATCCGGAGGCCGCAGTGCCGCTGACGGTGTTCGAGCTGGTGACGAACGGGTACGTCCCGTGATCGACATCGAGCAGCACGCCCTGCGCGCCTTCGAACAGGATGCGCTTGCCCGCTTTCTTGGCCTCGTTAAGCGTGCGCCACACCGGCTTGGCGTAAGGCAGGACGAAATCGGCAATCTCGCTCAGATCGGCGAGCAACCGCGCGCGGTCGATCGATGGCTGGCCAAACCCGGTGCGCAAAGCATCGTGGTGTGCGCAAATCCGGTCAAGCTGCGGCTCGAGATCATCCAGGTGCGCCAGATCGCAGACCCGGATCGCGCGGCGGCCGACCTTGTCTTCGTAAGCCGGGCCGATCCCGCGCCGTGTGGTGCCGATTTTCCCGGCGCCGCTGGCATCTTCGCGCAAGCCATCGAGATCGCGGTGGAACGGCAGGATCAGCGGGGCGTTTTCGGCGACTTGCAAGTTATCCGGGTTGATCTCCACTCCCTGCCCGCGCAGCTTGGCCACCTCGTCGCGGAAGTGCCACGGATCGAGCACCACGCCGTTGCCGATCAACGACAGCGTGCCGGTGACGATCCCCGAGGGCAGCAGGCTGAGTTTGTAAACCTGATCGCCGACCACCAAGGTATGCCCGGCGTTGTGACCGCCCTGAAAGCGGACCACGGCATCGGCGCGGCTGGCGAGCCAATCGACAATCTTGCCCTTGCCCTCATCGCCCCACTGGGCGCCGATCACGGTAACATTGGCCACGGAGAATCCTTCAAAAGAGGCGTCAAATCCGTGCCGCGCCCTAAGCCATGCCGCGCGGCGGGGCAATCGCGCATTACCCGCCTTTGCCCAGCTTCCGCGACAAACTGCAACAATTCGGGACTGGCACCGCGCCGCACAGCCGATATCAATGCGGCAGGTCAGGGAGAACAGGCATGAAGCGGATTGTTATTGGCACCCTTGCGGTCGGTGCACTGGCGGCGTCGGCCCTGGTGCAGGCCGCGCCGGGCGACCGATTGCGCGCGCGGCTGGCGGAGCGCGGCGGCGCGTCGGCGGCACCCCAAGCGCCGGGCAAGCAGACCTTCGCTTATGGCAAGGACCCGTTGCAAGTGATGGACTATTGGCCCGCGCAAGGGGCGCGGCGACCCGCTCCGCTGATCGTGTTCGTCCACGGCGGCGGCTGGAAGCGCGGGACCAAGGACAACGCTGGCGGCAACTGGAAGGCCCCGCATTACACCGGCGAGGGCTATGCCTATGCCGCGATCAATTACCGGCTGGTGCCCGGCGCAAGCGTCGAGGATGAGGCCGCGGATGTTGCCGCCTCGCTCCGGTACCTAATCGGCCACGCCGCTGCGCTGGGGATCGATCCCGCGCGAATCGTGATGATGGGCCACAGCGCAGGCGCACATCTGGTCGCGCTCGTCGGCACCGACGAGCGATATCTGCGCGGTGCTGGGCTGAGCTTCGCCAATGTGCAGGGCGTAATCCCGATCGACGGCGCAGCTTACGACGTTGCCAAGCAGATCGCCGATGGCGGCCAGTTCATGCACGATACCTATATCGAGGCATTCGGGACCGACCCCGCTCGCCAGCACGCTTTGTCACCCACCTTGCAGGCGGCCGCGCCCAACGCCCCCGCGTTCCTGCTGATCCACGTCCAGCGCAAGGACGGAGTGGCGCAGAACATCGCGCTTGAGTCGGCGCTCAAGGCGGGCGGCACCAAGGTCGCCCGGCAGAGCTTCCCCGGCGAGGGCCTGCGCGGTCACGCCGAGATCAACCGCAGCCTGGGTGACCCAAGCTTCGCCGCAACCCCAGTGGTCGATAGCTGGCTAAAGCAGGTGTTCGGCCAGTAACGCAAAAGCCCGGCCCCCAGGAGTAAGGGCCGGGCTTGGGTTGCGAGCGCTGCTCGGTGAGCTCCGCGCAGGATCAGGCGGGGACAACCTCGCGGCGGATGCGCGCGGGTTCGGCCTGCTTGGTGCTCGCCGCGAAAGTACGGAAGTCAAAGCGATCCTCCGCATTCTGGCCTGCGGCATCGCGCAAGCGGTATTCGTGCTGCTTCATCAACCAGCGTACCCGCGCGCGGCGGCGCTTGTCACCCTTGAACGGATTTTCCGCATCGGGCGCGGCGCGCGCCATCTGCTCGAACAATTCGGCCAGCGCTGGTCCGGTCGGCAGTGGGCCCGGCGCGATTGCCGAACCGGCGGTGCTAGCGGCGAGCGGTCGGCGTTCGAACATCATCGGCGCAGCGGCGCTGGTGGCAACCACCGGAACCCACGCGGACGCCGAAGGTGTCTGCACCGAGACCGGCTCGGTCACTACCGGCGCAGGCGCGGCGTAGCGTTCGTCGCTGTAAACGGTTTCGGGCTGGGCCACGTCGCGGCGGCGGCGTGCGAAGATATAGGCCCCTGCCCCGCCCAGCGCGACCAGACCCAGTAGGCCAAGGTCGAGCGCGGTGCTGTTGTCCTGCGCGGGCGCAGCGGCCGGCTGCGGCGCGGGATCGATGGCGGCTACCGGTGAGATTTCTGCCGGCGCAGCAACTGGCGCATCTTGAGCAACTTGTGCTGGCGGAGCTTGCGCCGTGACCGGAGCAGCGGCCGCTACCGGCGCTACAGTGCGCGCAGTCTGTCGCGGTGCGGCCCTGGCCGGTGTGGCTGCCGTAGTTGCCGCAGCAGGCTCGGGCGCAGCGCTCGGTTCAGGAACCGCCTGAACGACCGGTGCGGCACGCATTTCAGGAATGATGATCGGCGCGGGCGCAGCGGCGGCGGCAGCCGGTGCTGGATCAGCCGCAGTCACGGGATCGGGCGCCGCCGTCTGCGCGGCAGTTTCCTGCGCAAAAGCGGTGGTGGGAGCAATGGCGAGGACAGCGGCAATCGCGGTGCAAGCCAGGGGCGATAGAGCAGTTCGGTTCGTCATGCAGCCAAGATGACAACGCGGGCCAAGGCGCAAAAGCTTGACACGGTGTTTTTGAGTTGATGCGAAGCGCTGCTTGAGACGAGCCGAATTCCGACGAAATAATTGTTCGCGATGAGGTATTTATCGAAGCACTTATCTGAACGGGGGTTCATCTGACCGGCCCGTGTGGATAAATCTGGCGGGCAACTCAAGTCAGCAAATGCACGGTTCGTCGTAGCTCGGTCAGAGCTTGACCGCTTCGCCCGCGCTCAACTGATGAGTACAGCCCAAAGCCTTGGCATCGCAATCTGGGCCCAGTGCCGTGATCGTTCGCCAGCCAATCGCGCGCAGCCGCGCAGCGTGATCGGGATCATGACCGAGCGGCAGGAACAGGCTGTCGCGCCGTGGTTCGGCCTCGGCCAACGCATCGATCAGCCGGTCGGGATAAAGCGAAAAACCGATCGCCGGCTCATCGCTCGGGCTGATCGTATAGCTCCCGCCGCGCCCGAGCGAGCCCGGGACGCCATCGGCATAGATCATGAAGCCGAACCAGGTCTGGTATTCGAACCCGTGGCGCTCACTCGGGTCGAGCGTGAGCCGCGCCTTGCCCTGCACCCGCGCGGCAATTTCTCGCAAGGCCGCGATCCGGCTGGCCAGTGCGCCGCCAGCATCGATTGCGGCAAGGCGCTCTATCGCGCTGGCGAAAGGCCCGATGGCGGTGAGCAGCGGCAGGTAAGCCGCGCCGCCCGCTGCAACCAATCCGCCAGCATCCTTGGCATCAAGTTCGCGCCGCACCGCTTCGATCGTGTCCGCATCCAACGGCAAAGCCCCAAGGCCATCGACTCCGGCCAGCGTATCGACCAGATCGGGCAAAGTGAAATCGACCGATAGCCCGGTTGCCCCGGCGGCGCTGAGCGCTTCGATGGCCGCCGCGACCACTTCGCCCGCCGCCGCGACACTATCATCGCCGATCAGTTCGGCGCCCAATTGCAGATGCTCGCGGGCCGGGTCGAGCCCGTCACCCTTGATCGTCACGACTTGCCCGGCATAGCAAAGCCTGAGCGGCCGCCCCGCGCTGGCCAGGCTGGTTGAGGCGATCCGCCCAAGCTGCGGGGTCAGGTCGCTGCGGAGCGCCAGGGTGCGCAAGCTCGCGGGATCGACGAAGCGGAACATCCGCCGCGGGCTGATCCCGGCCATGCGGCTGGCGAGCGATTTCTCGAACTCAAGCGTCGGCGGCTGGACCCGGTCGTAACCGTGCCCATCGAGGCAATCGAGCACCGCGCGCGTAACCCGCGCCGCCGCCGCCGCGCTTGGCGGCAGCCGGTCTTCAAGCCCCTCGGGCAACAGATCGCGGTCGAATTCCATGGAAGCGCCTTTAGCGGGGACCTGGTTCGGTGTCGAAAAAGAAAAAGGGGTTCACGCAGAGGACGCTGAGGAAGAATGGGAGGCGCAGAGGTGTAGCGCTTGCGGCGTAGCCGCTTTGCCATTCAACGATGCGTCGTAGCGCACTGTCCCGATACGGATTGAATGCCTGCGGCGTTCTCGACCCCTCTGCGCCTCCAACTTCTTCTCCGCGATCTCTGCGTGAACCATTTCTTTCTCAAAACGCCAGCGCCATCACCCGCTTGACGCCCGCAATACCCCGCGCCGCTTCGAGCACCGGGGCCGGGACCGCGCTGTCAACGCTGAGCAGCAGCACCGCCTCGCCGCCCGCATCGCGGCGGCCCAGGTTGAAGGTGCCGATGTTGATCGCGTTTTCGCCTAGCAGAGTCCCGATCCGGCCGATGAAGCCCGGCGCGTCCTCGTTGACGATGTACAGCATCGGGCCGTTCAGTTCGGCTTCGACCTTGATCCCGAACAGTTCGACCAGTCGCGGCTCGGCGTTGGAGAACAGCGTACCCGCTACCGAGCGTTCGCCCGCCTCGGTTTTGACCGAAACCCGGATCAAGGTTTGATAGTCCCCGGCCTTCTCGGTCTTGACCTCGCGCACTTCCATGCCGCGCTCTTTGGCGAGGAACGGCGCGTTGACCATGTTGACCGTGTCCGACTGGACCCGCAGGAACCCGGCCAGCACCGCGGCGACGATCGGCTTGATGTTAAGCTCGGCCGCGGCACCCTCAGCGTGGATCGAAATACGCGGGATTGCGCCGGTTGTCAGTTGGCCAACGAGGCTGCCGAGCTGTTCGGCCAGTGCCATGTAAGGCTTGAGCTTGGGCGCTTCCTCGGCGCTCAGCGAGGGCATGTTGAGCGCATTGGTGACCCCGCCGTTGACCAGATAATCGGACAATTGCTCGGCCACCTGGATAGCGACGTTGACCTGCGCCTCGTCGGTCGAAGCCCCAAGGTGCGGGGTTGAGATGAAATTGGGGGTGCCGAACAGCGGCGATTCCTTGGCCGGTTCCTTGGCAAACACGTCAAGCGCCGCGCCCGCAACCTGGCCCGAATCGAGCGCATCCTTCAGCGCCACCTCGTCGATCAGCCCGCCACGCGCGCAGTTGATGATCCGAACGCCCTTTTTGGTTTTGGCCAGGTTTTCGCGGCTCAGGATGTTGCGGGTCTGGTCGGTGAGCGGCGTGTGCAGCGTGATGAAATCGGCGCGGGCGAGCAGCGTATCGAGATCGGCTTTCTCCACGCCCATCTCCACCGCGCGTTCGGGGGTAAGGAACGGATCGAACGCGACGACCTTCATCCTGAGCCCCAGCGCGCGGCTGGCGACGATCGAGCCGATATTGCCCGCGCCGATCAGGCCGAGCGTCTTGCCGGTGACTTCGACCCCCATGAAATCGTTCTTCGGCCACTTGCCGGCTTGAGTCTGGGCATTGGCTTCGGGCAGCTGGCGAGCCAGCGCGAACATCAGCGCGATGGCGTGTTCGGCGGTAGTGATCGAATTGCCGAACGGGGTGTTCATCACCACGATACCCTTCACCGAGGCAGCAGGGATATCGATATTGTCCACCCCGATCCCGGCGCGGCCAACGACCTTGAGCCGAACCGCTTTCTCGATCAGCTCCTTGGTCAGCTTGGTGGTCGAACGGATCGCCAGGCCATCATACTGCCCGATGATTTCGCCGAGTTCCTCGGGAGTCTTGCCGGTGATCACATCGACATCGCAGCCGCGCTCGCGGAAGATCTGCTCGGCCTTGGGGTCCATCTGATCGGAAATGAGTACGCGGGGTTTGGTCATTTTTCTGATCCTTGTGCGTCCCCGCGCAGGCGGGGACCTCGGTCGGCTGGGTGCGACCTGGAGGCCTGAGGTCCCCGCCTTCGCGGGGAAACGGTTATTGCTTGGCGTTCGCGTAAGCCCAATCGAGCCATGGCCCGAGCGCTTCGATATCGGCGGTATCAACCGTCGCGCCGCACCAGATCCGCAGCCCCGGCGGAGCGTCGCGGTAACCGGCGATGTCGAAAGCCGCGCCTTCCTGTTCGAGCGCCCCGGCCATCGCCTTGATCATGGCTTCGTCCGCCCCTTCGACCGTCAGGCAGACTGAGGTCTTCGAACGGCTCGCCGCATTTTCAGCCAGATTGCCGAGCCAGCTGCGCTCGGCAACGATCTGCTGCAACGCTGCGGCATTGGCGTCCGAACGTGCCTGCAAGCCCTTCAGCCCGCCCAGTCCCTTCGCCCATTCGAGCGCGAAAATCGCATCTTCGACCGCGAGCATCGAGGGGGTGTTGATTGTCTCGCCCTTGAACACGCCCTCAGTCAGCGCGCCCTTGGAAACGAGCCGGAACACCTTGGGCAATGGCCAGGCGGGGGTATAGCTTTCCAGCCGCTCGACCGCACGCGGCCCGAGGATCAGCACTCCGTGGCCGCCCTCACCGCCCAGCACCTTCTGCCAGCTGAACGTCGCCACATCGATCTTGTCCCAATCAATGTCGTAAGCGAACACCGCGCTGGTTGCGTCGGCGAAGCTGAGGCCCTTGCGGTCAGCGGCGATCCAGTCGGCATTCGGCACGCGCACGCCCGAGGTGGTACCGTTCCAGGTGAACAGCACGTCGTCGTCCCAGTTGACCTGCGTCAGATCGGGCAGCTGGCCATAGTCGGCGCGGATTACGGTGGGATCGATCTTGAGCTGCTTGACCGCGTCGGTCACCCAGCCCTCGCCGAAGCTTTCCCAAGCGAGCGCGGTAACGCCGCGTTGCCCCAGCATCGTCCACATCGCCATCTCGAACGCGCCGGTGTCAGACCCCGGGACGATGCCGATGCGGTGGGTGTCGGGCAATTGCAGCACTTCGCGCATCAGGTCGATGCAGGTCGCAAGCCGCGACTTGCCGATCTTGGCGCGGTGCGAACGGCCAAGCGATTCGGTGCTGAGTTTTGCGGGGGTCCAGCCCGGCGGTTTGGCGCAGGGACCGGAAGAAAAGAACGGACGCGCAGGTTTGCGCGCGGGTACTGGTACAGTCATCAAAGTCTCTCCTTGCAGAGAGCTCGCGCGGCGTTGGGACCGCGTGGCCCGGCGCTGCAAGTAGTGACGGGGGCGGGCAAGTCAAGCGGCACCGGCCTCTTCTCGCCGCTTGCGCCCAACATTCGTGCGGCGCGGTAGGAAGTTGTTAACCATACCCGTGGCAGATTTCCGCTTATGCGCGGAATCCTGATCCTGGGGCTGCTGGCCGGCCTGTTGAGCGCCTGCCAGGCGATTCCCTCGGCGCAAGCGCCGCAGCGGTCGAGCGTGGCGCGCTCGACCGCGGTGATCACCCCCAACCCCGCAGTCCGCGCCTGCCTGGCTGATCTCGGCGCGAAAAGCGCTGCCTTCACCCCGTTGCCCGATCAGTATTACGGCGCGGGCTGTTCAACCGTCGGCACGGTCAAGCTGGCAGCGCTCAAAAGCGACCGCGCCGAACTGGCGCTCGCCGGGCTGGGCCCAGTCACTTGTCCGCTGGCCGAAAGTCTGGCCGGGTGGGCGCGCTACGGGGTCGACCGTGCGGCGCAGCAGATCCTCGGCTCGCCGCTGGTGCGGATCGAGACGATGGGCAGCTACAGCTGCCGCAACATCGCCGGATCGCCGCGCCGCTCGGCCCACGCCACCGGCAATGCCATCGACGTATCGGGGTTTGTGCTGGCCGACGGCCGCCACATCACGATTGCCGGCAACTGGGCCGACCAGTCCCCGCAAGTCCAGCGCTTCTTCGAAGCGATCCGGCAAAGCGCGTGCAAACGCTTCGGCACCGTCCTGACCCCCGCCTACAACGCCGCGCATCACGATCATCTGCACCTTGAGATGAGCAGCCGGGCGTTCTGCAAGTAAACCGCGTGGCCCGCGCTTAGCCGTCCTTGCCCTGAAAGAACGTATAATCGGGCAGCGATTCGAAGGCGAGTTTGAGCGATTCGCTCCAGCCGACCGAAACCGCCCGGTAATAGGGATCGTCCACCCCGATCCGGCGTTTGTGCGTGGGCTCGAAATTGTCCCGCTCGATCACCATCAGGTCGAGCGGCAGGCCGACCGAAAGGTTGGCCTTGATCGTCGAATCGAAGCTGACCATCAGCAGCTTGACCGCATCTTCGAAGCTCATGTCATGGTGATAGCCGCGCAGGATGATCGGGCGTCCGTACTTGGTCTCGCCGATCTGGAAGAACGGGGTGTCGAACCCGGCTTCGATGAAGTTGCCTTCGGGGTAGATCAGGAACAGCCGCGGCTCCATGTCCTTGATCTGCCCGGCCACGATCATCGAGGCGGTGAACGAAGGGGTTGAGGCTTCTTCGCCGGCATTTTCGTTGCGGCACTGGGCGATGGTTTCGCGCAGCAGCTTGCCCACGATTGTCGCGACTTGGAACATCGAATCTGCTTCAAGCAGCGAATTGTGGCGTTCCGAGATCGCCTTGTTGCGTTCTTCGAGCTGGCTGATCACGCCTTGGGTGGTGGCGAGGTTGCCCGCGGTCATCACCGCGATGATCCGCTCGCCCGGGACCGACCACGAATTCATCTTGCGAAAGATCGAAATGTTGTCGACGCCCGAATTGGTGCGGGTGTCGCTCATCAACACCAGCCCGCGATCAAGCATCATTCCAACGCAATAGGTCACGCAGCGAATCCCCCAGCCCGGCCGGGCCTACTGTTCGATCCGCTGTTGTTCAACCGCCAGCCGCACTTCAAGCACAGTTTCCCCCGCCCCGTACGACAAGCCAGTGATTGGCGCGGCCTCGCTGTAATCGCGGCCCGTGGCGACGCGAACATAGCGCTCGTCGGGGCTGATCCGGTTGGAAACGTCAAACCCGACCCAGCCGAGTGCCCCGACATGTGCCTCGGCCCAGGCGTGGCCGGCCTCCTGCTCGATCCGGTCGTTCATCATCAGGTAGCCCGAGACATAGCGCGTCGGCACCCCCAGCGCGCGGGCGGCGCCGATGAAGATGTGGACGTGATCCTGGCAGACCCCCTTGCCCAGCGCCGCAGCTTCCTCGGCGGTGGTGTTCACGCCGGTTTCGCCCACCGTGTAGGGAACCTGATCGAGCACCGTCGCCGACAATTCGTGGAGCAGCGCGAGCACTTCGCTGCGCGGTGTGCCAAGCGCGCTGACGATGCCGCGCATCTTCGCGCCGGGGCGCGTCAACGGGGTCTGTGCGAGGAACGACCACAGCGGCATATGCCCCGAGTGCTGTCCGATCACGCCGGAATTGTCGGCAGTGGCGATTACTCCGCTGCATTGCACTTCAAGCACCCGCGCGCCGGGTTCGACCGAGATCAGCGCGGTCCGGTTGTGATTGTGATCGTCGTACTCGACCTCGATCCGCGCCCCTTCAAGGCGCATATCCCAGCTGACGATCTTCTGGCCGTGGGTGTTTTTGGGCGTCAGCCGCAGTCGTTGCAGGCCATGCGTGACGGGCTGCGAAAATTCGTAGCGGGTGGTGTGTTCGACCAGCAGCCGCATCACGCGTAGAACCTGTAATCGTGCTCGATCGCTTGCGCAACCTGGCGGTTTTGGGCGATAAATGACTGGATGAACTGGTGCAACCCGGCCTCGAAGATGGTTTCGATGCTGCTCTCGTGGAAGCGTGAGCTTACCCCGCGCAACACCTCATGCGCACTGATTTCGTGGCCGTACTGGTGCGCCAGACTGGCCAGGTTCGACCGCAGGTTATCGAGACAGAAGTTGAGGCTGCGCGGGAAGCGCTGGTCGAGCAGCAGAAACTCGGCGATGCCCTTGGGATCGATCGAGCCGGCGTTGAGCCAGCGGTAAGCGCGTTCGCCCGACACCGACCGAAGCACGCTTTCCCACTGCACATTGTCGAGCCGCGAGCCGACCCACGCAAGCGAGGGCAGCAGGACATAATATTTCACGTCGAGGATCCGCGCGGTGTTGTCGCCGCGCTCGATGAAGGTGCCGATCCGGAAAAAGTTGAAGTTCTCACTGCGCAGCATGGACCCATCGATCGCGCCGCGCACCAGCATGGCCTGGCGCCGGATTATGCCCAGCACCTGACCCAGTGAAGCCTCGCGCACCGGGCGGGCCAGCGCTTCGCGGATCACCATCCAGCTTTCGTTGACCGCTTCCCACACCTCGCGGGTCAGCGCAGTGCGAACCGCCCGCGCGGCGGTGCGCGCACCTTCGATCATCGCCAGCACCGAGCCGGGGTTATGGCGATCGCGCAGCAAGAAGTTCCACACCTGGATCCCGGTGTAGGTCGCGTTGTAGAGCTCATACTGCTTGGTATGGCCCACCGTGGCGACGACCGACCGCCACTCTTCCTGGCTAGTGACCAGATCGCGGGTCAGCGCCATGCGGAACCCCGCCTCGATCAAGCGCGAGGTATTCTCCGCCCGCTCAAGAAAGCGGCCCATCCAGAACACCCCGTTGGCGGTCCGGCCTAGCATGATACCCCCGCGTCCATCAGTCCTGCAGCACCCAAGTGTCCTTGGTCCCACCGCCTTGCGACGAGTTGACCACCAGCGAACCTTGCTTGAGCGCCACCCGCGTCAGCCCGCCCGGAGTAATCTGGATACCGTCGGGCGAGACCAGCACGAAGGGGCGCAAATCGACGTGGCGCGGGGCAAGACCCGACTTGGCGAGGATCGGCACGGTCGACAGCGCCAGCGTGGGCTGGGCGATGTAATTGTCCGGCCGGGCGCGCAGCTTGGCGGCAAACGCCGTGATTTCCTTGCGCGACGAGGTCGGCCCGATCAGCATGCCATACCCGCCCGAGCCATGGACTTCCTTGACCACCAGCTCGGCCAGATTGTCGAGCACGTAAGCGAGGCTGTCAGGCTCACTGCACCGCCACGTCGGCACATTGGCGAGCAATGGCTTCTCGCCGGTATAGAATTCGACGATCTCGGGCATGAACGAATAGATCGCCTTGTCATCGGCAATCCCGGTACCCGGCGCATTGGCGATGGTGATCTTGCCCGCGCGGTAGATGTCCATGATCCCGGGCACACCCAGCCGGCTGGTCGGGTTGAAGGTGAGCGGATCGAGATAGTCGTCGTCGACCCGGCGGTAGAGCACGTCAATCGGCTCAAACCCGCGGGTGGTGCGCATCGCGACGCGGCCGTCGACCACCCGCAAGTCGCTGCCTTCGACCAGTTCGGCGCCCATCTGGTCGGCCAGGAAGGCATGTTCGAAATAGGCGGAGTTATAGATTCCGGGGGTCAGCACCGCGACTACCGGACGGCCATCGGTTTTGCTCCCGGCGCAGCTCGGGGCGCAGGCGGCCAGGCTTTCCGCCAGTCTGCGCGGATAATCCTGCACCGGCCGCACGTCCATCGCGGTGAACAGTTCGGGGAACATCGCCATCATCGTCTCGCGGTTCTCCAGCATATAGGAGACCCCGGAGGGCGTGCGGGCGTTGTCTTCGAGCACCATGAATTCGTCGGGACCGGTGCGCACCAGATCGATCCCGACAATGTGGGTATAGACCCCGCCGGGCGGGATCATGCCCATCATTTGCGGCAGAAATGCTGCATTTTTCGAGATCAGGCTTTCGGGCACGCGGCCCGCGCGGATAATCTCCTGACGATGGTAAATGTCATGCAGAAAGGCGTTCAGGGCACGCACCCGCTGTTCTATCCCCCGCACTACCTTGCGCCATTCGCCTGCAGAAATGATCCGCGGAATCATGTCGAACGGGAGCAGCCGCTCCTCGCCCGCGTCGTCGCCATAGACGTTGAAGGTGATCCCGGTTTTGCGGAAGAAGGTTTCGGCCTCCTGCCCCTTGCGCCGCATCAGGCCCGGATCTTGCCGGTGATACCAGTCGCTGTAGTCGGAATAGGCACCGCGCACGCTGCCATCGGCGCTCAGCATCTCATCGAAACACGGGGCGCTTTCAGCCATCGGGATCCATCCTGCTCACGGGCTTTATGACTGCCCGATGGCGGAACAGAGTCAAGCGGTGAATGCTGCACCTGCGAAACTGGCGCGCAGGCATGGTCGCGGTTTTACGCCAATTTAACGGCCGCGAGGCTGAGCAGCGCAAAAGCGGAGGGAACAGGCTTGATGCAGCGGTCACAATTCGGCCAGCGCGGCGCGACGATCAACGGCCAGCCGGTTGATGTGGCGGCAAGCGTGACCCGCACCTTATCGCGTCCCACCGCGCAGCCGGACGGCGAGCAATTCAACCTGCTCGCGATTGTCGGCATCCTCTCTTGCACCTTGCTGTTCCTGGCCTGGTTCGAAGCACTGCTGTCGGGCACCTCGCTGATCACCCCGATCAACCAGACACTGCTGTGGGGGATGCGCGGTGTCGGACTGGTGTTTGGAGCAGTCGTTACTTTTGTCATCGTGTTCGGGATCAGCGATTACTCACTGATCCGCCGCATCGCAACTTTGCTGTTCGGCCCGTTCATTTTTGCCTTCGGTTTCGGTGAAATGGCTTACCGAATTTCCGACTGGACTGAATTCGGCTTTTCCAACCAGCAGGTCGAGCAAGCGCAATATCCGATCGCTTCGATCGGCTGGGGTCGCAGAGGCGCACGCGATTCAATCCAGATCGATCCGTTCAAGACCGGCGACAACACCGACATTCCGATCAATTCCGCGCAGTACCACGCGCTGCGCGACAGCGGTGATTACGGCTGCGTCACGGTGATGCAGCGCAAGTCCAAATCGGGCGCGATCGAGATTGCCACCAACGGCCAGTACATGTGGAGCAAGCCGGAACAAGTGGCGGTCGCACGCTGCGGGTTCGACGGAGGTGCGGCCACGCCAGCGCCAACCGGTTCGGGAAACCCGTGGAGCAAGGACTGACCAAGCGCTCGCGCGGCTACTTGCCGTAAGTCCGCCCCGACTGCGCCAGACGTTGGCGTGAGGTGTTAACCGGCACTGCGACCGAGCTGCCTGGATCATAAGCCTTGCCCACGCCCTTGCTGCCCGCCGGCACCCAGATTTCGACCTTGGTGTTGGTATAACCATTTGGCGTATAGCGGACCCAGAAGCCATCGGGATGCAGGCTCCAGCGGGTGGCCGGCAAATCGATGCTGCCAGGGCCACGCGGCGCGATCCCGCTCAGCACCGCAACCCGTTCAATACTGGCATAGGACGATCCCGGCGTGGTCAGCAACCCGCGCATCCGGCTTTCTGCTTCGACCACAGTGCGCAGTGGTCCCGGCAAGCCGCCAGTCACCGAGGCAAGTTGCGGGCTGGTCAGCAAACCAAGCGCGCTGCGGTTGAGCCCGGCCAGTTGTTTGGTGGTCAGCAATCGCGCGGCCACGCCCTTCAAGCGCATGTCGAGGTCCTCGAACTTGGCGCGTGCGACGATCGCCCACAGCAGCAGTTGGATATCGTGCTGGTCGATCTCGGGATGCGCGACCGAATTGTGCAGGATGCTGCTGACGGCGTCGCGCGCGGATCCCTTAACTGGCGCGAACAGATAGGCATCACCGCCACCGGGACCGTGCGTTCCCGCGTGTAGGCAATAACTTTGCGCCACCATCGAATAATATCCGGGGGCCAGAATGAACCCGCCCTGTGCGCTCGGCGTCAGGCCGGTCAACGCCAGCGGTCGCCCTGGGGGGGTGAACCCGTCCTTGGCCGGATCGCCATAGACCGCGTCTCTGATGTTAGTCGAAACGGGTGCCGGTCCGCTGAGCAGATCGGGAATCGCCGGTGTCTTGATGGGCAGGTTCCTGACCACGCTGCCAAGGCTGCCAAACTGGGCTTGTGCGGCCGAACCGACCAGCCCGGCACTGCCGAGCACCAATGCAATGGGGAGCAGGCGGCGGAGCGGGTTCATAGCGGGCACCCTTCTTTCAATAACAGTAGAGCGGGACGCCGCGCGGCGACCCGCTCGATTTACAGGGTCAGACCTGGATGCCAATTTGCTTGGCCACGAAGATCAGGACCATCGCACCAAGGATCGAGAAAATAAATCCGGCTGGTTTCAGCTGCGTGCCGGGCTGCTTGTCGAGCATGCTGCCAATCAATCCGGCGATGAACGAGCCTGCGATGCCCAGCACCATCGACATTATCCAGCTGTTGCCGTTGTCACCGATATAAAGCAGCTTGGCCAAAGCGCCCACGATCAGACCCATCACTGCCATGATTACATAGTTCATCGTATTTCCCCTCTTTAATGCCGGACGGTTCCGCAGGGTTGCCCCGCCTGGTCCGCCGCGCTGATCCGAAGCGACACCAGACCCATCGTCAAGTCAAGCGCCTCCGTGCCTTTACTTGGTGCAATCGCCGATCCGGGTGGTGGTGGTGGCCTGCTCCATATGCATCTTGCCGGTCGGCCCCATGCCGACGTCAACGCTCGCTGCCATGACGTTGCCCGTTTCGGTATAAGTGCCATGCACAACCGCGTGCATCTCACCCTTGCCGCCGCCATTGCAGGTCATATCGGAATCAATCGTGCCGCCCGATGCGTTGAATTTGTCGAACCGGCACTGGCCCGTACCCATCCGCTCCTTCATTGCCTGAACGCCTTTGGCGGCGTCCTCGGGTGTGAGGCAATAAGTCAGCGGCTGCGTCAGCATCTTGCTCTTCATCATTGCGACCACCTGGGGCGGCATTCCAGGCATATCGAGCTGCTTGATCTCGACCTTGGTCTGGTACAGCCCCGGCTTGAATTGCACCTCGTCCAGCGCCGCCGCAGCTTTGGCGGCGGGTTCGGCGGGCTTATTGCAGGCGCCGAGCAACAGCAGCACAAACAGCGGCAAAACGATTGGCAAGCGCATCGCAAATTCCTTCACAGTCAGCGGCCCGGGGCCAACCTATCAAGCCTGCCGCCTGCTGCCAACCATGCGCGAACCAGCCATGCCGTAAGGGCAGCAGCGTGCGGCTTGCAAGGCGGGCTTTCATGCGCCTATCCTGCGTGCAAACACGCCTGTTGGAGAGCTGCCATGAACCTTGATTTCAGCGCCGAAGACCTCGCCTTCCGGGACGAGGTGCGCGACTTTATCGCCGAGAATTACCCCGCCCAATTGCGCGGCAAGCAGGACGAAGGCGACGAGCTGACCAAAGAGGATTTCCTCTCGTGGCACAAAGTTCTGGCCAAGAAGGGTTGGGTCGCTCCGGCCTGGCCGGTCGAATACGGCGGCACCGGCTGGACCTCGACTCAGCGCTACATCTGGTCCGAAGAAACCGCGCGCACCGATTGCATCCGCCTGATGCCGTTCGGTCTCGCCATGGTTGGCCCGGTGATCTACACCTTCGGCACCCCCGAACAAAAAGCCAAGTTCCTGCCGCGGATTCTGTCGGGCGAGGATTGGTGGTGCCAAGGTTATTCCGAACCCGGCGCCGGGTCCGATCTGGCTTCGCTCCGCACCAAGGCAGTGCATGATGGGGACGACTATCTGGTCACCGGCCAGAAGACCTGGACCACCATGGCGCAGCACGCCGACTGGGGTTTCTTCCTCGTCCGCACCGATAACGACGCCAAGATGCAGGAAGGGATCAGCTTCCTGCTGATCGACATGAAGAGCCCGGGGATCGAGGTTCGCCCGATCATCACGCTGGGCGGCGAGCACGAAGTCAACGAGGTGTGGCTCGACAACGTCCGCGTACCGATCAGCAACCGCGTTTACGAAGAGAACAAGGGCTGGACCTGCGCCAAGTTCCTGCTCGCGCACGAACGCGTCGGCATCGCCGGGGTCGCCTCGTCGAAGCGCGGGGTCGAAAAGCTCAAGGCCGTCGCCGCGACCGAAATGGAAGGCGATCGTTCGCTGCTCGCCAACCCGTTCTTCCGCCGCAAGGTGGCCGAGCTTGAGATCGATCTGGCCGCGCTCGAATATACCGAACTGCGCACGCTCGCCGCGATGGCGGGCGGCAAGAACCCGGGGCCGGAAAGCTCGGTGCTCAAGATCAAGGGCAGCGAAATCCAGCAGCGGTTGACCGAGCTGACACTGGAGATGGCCGGGCACTATGGCGCCCCCTATTACCGCGGCTTTGGCGAGGGTGACAACGAACACCCGATCGGCCAGGAATGGGCCAACCGCGCCGCGCCGACCTATTTCAACGCGCGCAAAACCACGATTTACGGCGGCTCGAACGAGATTCAGCGCAACGTGATTGCAAAAATGGTGCTGGGGCTCTGACCCGAGGCACGCGAGAGGATTTGATTAAATGGACTTGAGCACCACTGAGACCCAGGGGATGCTGCGCGAGACGCTCGCGCGGTTCCTGGCCGACAATTACAGCTTCGATGCCCGGCAGAAAATGATCGCCAGCCCCGAAGGCCGCGATCCCGGCATCTGGCGCGCCTTGTCGAGCGAGCTTGGCTTGACTTGCGCGCCGTTTGCCGAAGACCTTGGCGGCATGGGCGGCGGGTCGATCGAAAACCTGATCATGATGGAAGAATTCGGCAAAGTCATCGCGATCGAGCCGTGGGTGCAAACGGTGGTTGCCGGCGGCGGCGCGCTGGTCGCAGCCGGTGGACCGCTGGCTGAAGCGACCATCCCGGCGATCATCGCAGGCGATTGCGTGATCGCGTTCGCCTATGCCGAACCGCAAGGCCGCTACAACCTCGCCGACATTGGCACCACTGCCAAGGCTGACGGCGCGGGTTACGTGCTGAATGGCCACAAGGGCGTGGTCTATGCCGCGCCCTGGGCCACGCACTTGCTGGTTACAGCACGCACCGGCGGCGGACGGCGCGAACGCGAGGGCGTCGAACTGTTCCTCATCGATGCCAAGGCCAAGGGCATCTCGCGCCGTGATTACCCGACCGTCGATGGCTTCCGCGCCTCCGAAGTCTATTTCGAAAACGTCGCCATTCCGGGTGAGGCGCTGCTCAGCGGCGGGATCGACCTGATCGAGCGTGTGGTCGACGAATGCACCGTCGCAGTCTGCGCCGAAGCGACCGGGATCTCCCGCGCGATGCTCGCCCAGACGGTCGAATACACCGGGCAGCGCAAGCAGTTTGGCGTGCCGATCGGCAAGTTCCAGGTGCTCCAGCACCGCATGGCCGATATGCTGGTCGAGGCCGAGCAAATCGCCTCGATGGCCCTGATGGGCACCTTGCGGCTCGATGCCGAGAAGGATGCGCGCAAGGCGGCGGTCTCGATGGTCAAGGCCAAGGTCGCCAAATCGATCCGGTTCATCGGCCAGAGCGCGGTGCAGACGCATGGCGGGATCGGGATCACGATGGAACTCGCGATCGGGCATTATTTCAAGCGCGCGACGATGATCGAAGGGCAATTTGGCAGCGCAGATTACCACCTCGAACGCTTTGAAGCGCTGACATACGCAGCTTGAGTTGACCGGCTTGCGTGCGGCAGTCTTCGGCGCGCGCGGCGGCATCGGTGCTGCCTTGGCCGCGCAACTGTGCGCCGATCCGGCCTATGCCGAAGTCTGGATAGGTTCGCGTTCGCCCCTTCCCGCCACCACGCCCAGCGCGCGTCCGTTCACCTTCGACAGCGATGACGAAGCCTCCCTCGCCGCCGCCGCAGCGGCCATCGGCGGCGAACTCGATCTTGTGCTGGTCGCCACCGGACTGCTGCACCGCGAAGGGTTGCCGCTGCCCGAAAAGAGCTACCGCGCGCTCGATCCCGCCGCCATGGCCGAGCTCTACCGCGCCAACACCATCGGCCCGGCGATGATCGCCAAGCACCTCCTCCCGCTGTTGCCGCGCAGCCGGCGCGCGGTCTTCGCAGTGCTCTCGGCGCGGGTCGGCTCGATCGGCGACAACCGGCTGGGCGGCTGGCACAGCTACCGCGCGGCGAAAGCTGCGCTCAACATGCTGGTCGCCAACTTCGCGATCGAATGCCGCCGCAGCAATCCGCTGGCGGTGATCGCCGCGCTGCACCCCGGCACCGTCGATACCCCGCTTTCGGCCCCGTTCCAGCGCGGATTGCCCGCGGGGCAAGTTCAATCATCCCAGGCCAGTGCCGCTGCGCTACTCGGGTTCCTCGCTCGCCTGAGTGCCGAACAATCCGGGGGACTGTTCGCCGCCGACGGTACGCGCTTGCCCTGGTAAACCGCACCTTGCGGCGGCGTGACCGCGACCCGGAGAACTCAGAAGGTCAACCGGACATCCACCTGGAACGAGCGCGGCGGCAAGAAGTTGAACTGATCGGACTGGCCATAGCCGTTCTGGTAGGTGGTGGTTCCCACCGTCACCGTCGGCGCGCCTGACGAACTGTTGGCAATTGCCGTGATCGCGCGGCTGTTGAACACGTTTGAGACCGACATGCCGATCCGGAAGTGCGACCCCACTTGCTGGCTGACCGCGAACTCGCCGGTGCTGTACGGCGCGATGCGGTAAAGCCGGACCAGCGGGCTGCCGTTGAATTCGTTTGCATATTGAGTGCCGGTGAACTTCTGACTGAACGAGACCCGCAGGCCATCATGCTTGTAGACCATCCCCGCCGCCGCCGTGGCAAACGGTGATTTGGCGGTCTGGGCCCCGGTGGCCGCGCTGTGCGCGTAGTTGTACGATCCGTTGGCGAAGAACGACAGCCCCGGCAGCGGCATCAGGCCGATCTGCCCTTCGACGCCTTTGTATTTGACCGTGCCGATATTGACCAGCAACGAGGTATCGCAGCCAACGGTGGTGCAGGTGCCGATCTTGTTGTTCACGTCGATCAGATAGGCATCCACATCGAGCGAGATCTTGTCGCCGTGCCAGACCGAACCGATCTGGTAATTGGTGGTGGTCTGCGGGCGCAACGCGTCGAGCGCGGTCGAAAGGCTGCCCGAGGCCGAGTAGAAGCTCGACAAGTCGGGCACATACATTCCTTGCGCGTATTGGCCGTAGAACGACCAGTTATTGGTTGGCTGCCAATTGACCGTCAGAAACGGCAGGGTTTTGGTCCAGGTCGCGCTGGTGTTGAGCGGCAGCCGGGTGGTCTGATTGACCACGGCATCGATCCCGCGGGTGAAATGCACGTATTTGACCCCAGGTGTGATCGACAGGCTATCGAAGGGGCGGAATTCAAATTCGGCGAACAGCTGGTACTGGGTCCAGTTCGAATGCTGCAGATAGGCGTAGTTGGCCAGGCCGATCCCGGGCAGTGCATTCTGCGCCGCTGTGCCGTTGCCGTTGTTGAACTTCTGGCCATAGCTCGTCAGCCCGGTAGTGCGGTCGATATCGCGGCGCGAGCGATCGGTCGCGGCATGTTCGTACCAGCCGCCTGCGCGGATCTTGCCGAACGCGAATTCATAAGTGAGTTGGCCGATGTAGCCAAGCACGCGGTACTTGTTGCCCTTGTAATAGCCCAGCACGTCTGTGGCCGGGGCGAGCACTGCGACATAGGGCGAAATCGGAGTGCCTGCGCCGCTGAAGCCCGTGACCGCTGTGCCCGCGTTACCGGTTAGCGTGTTGTTGGTATAGGCGTACATATATACGCGATTGTCTAGGCTGAGCCCGCCGCCCAGCTGGCTTTGCAGCCGCGCGTAGGAAAAGTCGGTGGTCTTGTCGGTGCGGTTGTATTTGTAATAGTCGGAACGGGTCGGGTCATTGGTCAGTCCGTAATTCAACCCGTAAGTGCCGATGTTCGATGTTGTGGCGCAGTTGCGCGCAGTAAGCTGGGTCAGCACGTTGCCGGCTGGATCGAGCGCCGCGTTGGTAAACCCGGTGGTACCTTTGACCGAACTGCCACAAGTTGCGCCCTTGAGCACGTCCGACTAGTAATAGTAATTGCGGTTATAGGTGCTCATCAGCGTCAGCGTGTTCGAGGACCCGAGCGGCACGACCAGCTTGGCGAAGATGTTTTTCGATTGCACTGGCGAGAACGTCAGCGCGCCGTCCGATTTGAGGAATTGCCCGGCGACGACAATCTGCGCACCGCCCAGCGAATCCATCTTGCCGCTCTGGAATTCCGCGCGGCCGATGAACGTGTTCCAGTTGCCGGTGATCCCTTCGATCGTGATGCTCCGCTCGTCCCTTACCGCACGCGAATACATGTTGAGATTGCCACCATAGGTCGCCTGCCCGAGCTGGCTGGCGTTGCCCGGCCCGCGATCGACCACGATGGTTTCAATGGTGTTCGAAGGGAAAAACGCGGTCGAATGGTGCGTCGGGTTATTGGTATCGGCGAAGGGAATGGAATCATACGTGACGTTGTATTCACCGTCCTGAAAGCCGCGGATCACCGCCTTGCTCTCGCCAAAGCCCTGCCCGTTGCTGGTGCCGGTGATCGATACGCCCGGGGTCAGCGAAATCAGTTCGTTGAAATCGGAGGCGGCGTTCGCGTTGTCGATGTAGTCGCGGCTGACCGCCGATTGCGGCTGGGTAGTAGTGAGCGAGGCAGTGATCGGCGCGACTTGTGCGGTGAGCGAACCGGTGACGATAATGTCCGAGGTGGTAAGTGACTGGGCATCGTTGGCCTGGCCCGACTGATTGGCGCTGGTTGCCTGGTCGTTAGCGTCTTCGGTGGTTGTTGACGCACCTGCATCGGTGGCAGCATCGTTAGTGGCAATGGCAGCACCGGCGTGGGCCTGCGAGCCGATTGCGAGCGCGGCAAGGCCCGACGCGAGGACAATTGCGGAGCGGAAAGTTCTGGTGGACATCGATACCTCGTGAGCGAAAGAAGATGGGTGGGTGAAAATCATTGCTGCGACAGTTCGCGCCGCGCAGCTGCGATCCGCGCGGCAAGCCGCGGGTCGGCAAACAGCCGTTCGGCCACCAGAGTACCAATCACCCGGCTGGCTTCGGTGTCGGACTGGAAGTGGGTTCCGCATATCTCGCGGCTGAGCGCGTAATCCTGCGCCCGCGCGAGCACTTGCGGCGCGCGCGATGGAACCAGCAACGTCAGCGCCCAGCCGACCGAATAGCCGAACCCGGAATGTCCGCTGGGATAAGAGGTGAACGCATCTGTGCCAGCACCGCAGTGGCGCAGCCCCGGATCCAGCTGGTACGGTCGCTCCTGCTTGAACCAGGCTTTGGCTGTAACCACGACCGCCTCGGTCTCGTTTTGCACCAGCTTGAGCAGCGCATAGGTCTCGGGCAGTTCTTCGAGCTTGTGCCCTACCGCAGTATCGAACAGCACAGGGTCTTCAGCCGCATCATCGGCCCGGGCCTGGGCATAGCGCGCCGGGCTGGCGGTGCGGCTCAACAGCCGCACCCGATCCATTTCGCGCGACAGTTCGGCCGACCCCGGCCGCGCCGGCTGGGGCAACAGCAGTGCAGGCGTGACCGTGGCGGGATCGAGGTACTGCAGGGCAGGAACCAGCACTTCAGATGTGCTGGTGCCTGAGTTGAGCGAATTGGCGGATGCCGCCACGCCCCCGGCGAGCACAATCGCCAGCGCGGCAACAAGTGCGTTTTTGCGCATGTCTGGTTATTCCCCCGAAGCCCATTTGCGAACTTCCGGGTAGAGCCTCTAAGTCCGGCGCATGACTGCTCCGCGACTCATTTATGGGCCGTATGTGGCAGCAATAATTCAGCAGTGTGGCAGTTGCCGCGCTACCCTTGGCGGGGGAGCTGCTCGCCTCGGTCCCCAGGTTCCAACCCGTCATCCGCCGCGGGCCGGCATAGCCTGATATCTCGGGCGCGCTCGCCCCCTCGCCGCCGCGCCCGCCAGCGCGGTTGATCGCCGCAAACCGCGCCATCGGGCAATCAGGCCCGCGCGTAAGAGTAGCGCAATTGCCCGCTATTTGTTGGCGGACGGAGCCGATTTATCGTCGGGCTTTGCCGCAGATTTCAGCGCCGCGCTGGACGCGGCCAGCAGGCCTGCAGCCTGGCTCCTCAGGCCCTGCATCCGCGACAGGCTTGCGTCCAGTGCGCCGGGTTCGTTGACAGAACCGGATGTCGCCGCAATCCGGTCTGCTTCGGCGGCAAGGGCGCGGGCCCGTTCGGCGTTATCCTTGCGCAGCTTGAATGACTGCCGTTTGGTGCCAGAGGCGAACAGACCGGGCTTTTCGACCGTAGCGAGCCCGGCGATCTGACCGACCAGTCGGCCGACATCGCCCCGCGCCGATTCGATCTCGGCGTGCGAGCGTGCGAGACGGTCCTTGAGCTTGTTGGTATCGGCAGCGGCGGAAGCGCGGGCAGTTGCAACTGCGGCCGCAACGGGCATGGCGACCAGCCTGCCATAAGCAGCTACCGCAGTGCGCGCCGCAATGAGCGTCCTGGTGGCGTCACCAGCCCGACCCGCGCCAGCAATCGCCGAGGCGAGATCGGATCTGGCACCCCGCGCCCTGTTCAAGGCGCGATCGACAATTGCCGCTCCTTCAGGGGGCAACCCGCGTCTCGCTGCAGCGGCGGCTTGCTCCTGATTCCGCAACCAGCGGTCAGCATCGCCGGAGAGCGCCGCACCTTGCTGCAGGGCGAGGCCTACAGCAATGCCGTTCGCCTGGTCTGTGAGCGCGGCATTGGCCGGTTCCGCAGCACTTTGCGCTAACACCGCTGCCAGCTTTTGCTGGCCGGCCACGAGCGCTGCCACTTCGGCTGGCGGTCGCCCGGCATTGCGCGATGCGGAAATCAGCGCGGTCAGCGCCTCGGCCAGAGGTTGCGACGTTCCGGACACGAGGGCAGGAGCAGCAGGTGCGACTTCGCTTGATGAAGTGAGACCGAGGTCGGCGAGCACTGCAACGGGAGCTGTGGCATCGGCCTTGCCCGATGTGCCACCAGTGAACCACACCGCGCCGCCGATGCCGATCAGCGCCACCGTGCCAACCAACGCAGCCATGCGCGGCAGAGCGGACCGGCGCTTGGTGCCGGCGGGCACCGCGTCATCATTGGCGGCCTTAGCTGATTTGCTGACAGGCGCTGCTTTCGGTGGTGCGGGATCGATAAGGTAATCATCGCTCTTCACCGGACCGGGGGTGACGGCTGGCGGCAAATTGCCCCCATTCCCACCCGGCGACTTGCCACTGGTGAGCTTGGCGACTGTCGGCTTGCCTGCCTTAAGGGGAATTGCGCTCGTCTCGGCGGAAGGCTCGCTGGAGGCCTCGGCTACTGCAGGCTCGAGCACAAGCATTGGGGTTAGCGGACCGGCGCGCTGGGTTGCTGGCTCCGCTTTGAGCGCAACCGTTTCTGGCACGGCTTCAAGGATGTCAGGCGCAGCCACTTCGACCGGCTGGGGTATGGCCGACGGTGCCGGTGCCGGTGCGGGTGCCGGGGCATCGATAGCCAGCCACAAGCGCCGCAAGGTTGCAACGTGTCCAGCGGCGCGGTCGCGCAAATGCTCGTCGCGCTCGATCTGCCAGACATGCTCGTCCAGCGGCACCGCCGCCTCAGCCGAGCGGATTTGCCGCATCACATCACTGGCTGCCCGTTCCTTGCCGAGACAGTCTGCGGCGATTGCTTTCCATTCGAGCGCGGCGGGGTATTCGGGATCGAGCATCAGTGCCCGGTCCAGTGCTTGCTCGGCTGCTTCGGGCTGACCTTCGGCCAGCAGACACTCCCCCAGACAAGTCAGCGCGACGTTGCGCCCGCTATCGAACGGCGAGAGCCGGTCCTGCTTGCGGTACGCATCGACTGCCTCGGCAGTGCGGCCCAGCAAGCGATACGAGTTGCCCAATATCAAATAGGACAGCGGCGAACTTGGCCACAATTCGACCGTGCGTTTTGCCAGGCGCAGGCAAATCTCATATTCGCCCAGACCTTTATAGGCACCCGCCAGCGCCATCAGCACCGAAGGATTGTTACCGTCCAGCCGCATCGCTTGCCGGGTGCGGGTCTGAATTTCGCGAATTTGTTCGGCGTCGGGCTTTTGCCCCTGGCTTTCGGGCAGAGCGGCAAGCGCGGACGCCAGCAGGGCATGGGCCAGCCCAATGTCCGGCGCGGCGGTCACGGCCAGCTTTGCTTCCTCGACTGCCTGGCGAGCACCTTCCTGTTCGGCGCGGAGCGAATTGGCGGTCGAGCGCAGGATATGGTCCCATGCCGAAAACGGTGCACTCTTGGCCATCGCCCGGCTCTGTTCGCGCTGGACGATCTGTTCGGCGAACTGTGCGGCGGCGGCAACTGGCAGGGTGTCTGCCGAAAAAGCGGTGCCTTCAGCTTCGGTAACCAAACGCGTTGACCACAGCACATTGCCGGAATTGCCGTCGATCAACTGCATGGTCAGCCGGGTATCTTTGCCGCTGCGCTGCAACTTGCCTTCAACCAGATAGCGCGCCTCAAGCTGACGGCCGACGTCTTTGTGATCGATCGGCTTGCCGCGCCAGGCTGCCATCGAACCTGCGGCGATGACCCGGAATTGGCCATCATGGGCCAGTTCACGCGTGATATCTTCGGTCAGGTCTTCGGCCAGCACTTCAAGCTCACCATCGCCGCCGCGGCAGCCCACGGGCAACACCGCAACAACGCTGCGGCCTGCTGAAACGGGCGCGGCCGGGGCTTGCGCAGGCATGGCTGCAGGGGTTGCAACAGCGACCGGCTCAGGATCCGCGCGACCTATTTTGTGCCGCAAATCTGCGACGAAGGCCATCCAGGCTTTATCCTCAAGGTCACCGCGCCAGTGAAACATTTCAACGGTTTGCTTCAGTTCGAACATCACCGGGCGATCACAAGCTTCGATCATCACCGGCATCAGGGTATGGCCCCGATCGGCGATGGTCGCCTCAGCCCGGACCCAGCGCGAATTGACCGAGCGCGGCGACCACAGCACCACCACCGCCTTGGCCGTGCGCAGCGACTTTTCTGTTACCGCGTCGTAATCCTCGCCAGACCGTAGCGTGGCATCCCACCACACCGTCAGGCCTGCGCCGGCCAGCGAATCGGCATAGATCCGTGCGATGGCCGCATCTTCGCGATTGTACGAAATGAAGATATCCGGACTGCTCATTAAACCCCCGCAATCAGCGCAGAGCCAGTCCATCCAGACGGGTCGCACCGCAGAAAATAAAACGCGCAATTTGGCACGCGATTGATTCTGATTCGGCGACCCCGGCGGCAAGTTTATTGCACAATGTCCCGAACGGCAAGCATTTGGCGGGCTTGCCGCTCATTGTTCTGTGCCAGTCGGGGACTGGAGGCCGCGGTGCCGTGCCGCCGCGTTCATCTGCCCCCGGCTTGAACCTGGCGGCCATGTTCGCCATATGTGCCATATGTCACAACTCGTTATTCGCCGCGGTTTGGAAGAGCCTGATACCTCGGGCGCATTCGTGCCCCACCGCCCCGCGCGGCCGGCCAAAGTCGAGGGCGGGAAGCCGTTCACGCTGGTCAGCGAATACCAGCCGGCCGGCGACCAGCCGACCGCGATTGCCGATCTGGTGGCCGGGATCGCTGCGGACGATGCCACGCAAGTACTGCTCGGCGTAACCGGCAGCGGCAAGACCTTCACCATGGCCAAAGTGATTGAGCAATTACAGCGCCCGGCGCTGATCCTCGCCCCCAACAAGGTGCTGGCGGCGCAGCTTTACGGCGAATTCAAGAGCTTTTTCCCCGACAACGCGGTCGAATTCTTCGTTTCGTACTACGATTATTATCAGCCCGAAGCCTACGTTCCGCGCAGTGACACCTACATCGAGAAGGAAAGCTCGGTGAACGAGGCGATCGACCGGATGCGCCATTCGGCCACCCGCTCGCTGCTCGAACGCGACGATGTGATCATCGTCGCCTCGGTTAGCTGCATCTATGGCATTGGCTCGGTTGAGACCTATTCGGCGATGATCTTCGACCTCAAAAAGGGGGAAACGCAGGACCAGGGCGAACTGATCCGCAAGCTGGTCGCGCTGCAATACAAGCGCAACGACGCCGCCTTTGCGCGCGGCAATTTCCGGGTGCGCGGAGACAATCTGGAAATTTTCCCGAGCCACTACGAGGACATGGCGTGGCGGATCAGCTTCTTCGGCGACGAGATCGAAGAGATTGCCGAATTCGATCCGCTCACCGGCAAGAAGGGCGCGAGCCTTAATGCGGTGCGGGTCTATGCCAATTCGCACTATGTCACCCCCGGCCCGACGATGAAGCAGGCGGCCGCGGCGATCCGGTTCGAATTGTCCGAGCGGCTCAAGGAACTGGAGGCCGAGGGCAAATTGCTCGAGCATCAGCGGCTCGAGCAGCGCACCAATTTCGACCTTGAGATGATCGCCGCGACCGGCAGCTGCGCCGGGATCGAGAACTATTCGCGCTTCCTGACGGGCCGCCTGCCGGGGGAGCCGCCGCCGACCTTGTTTGAATACTTGCCTGACAATGCGCTGCTGTTTGTCGATGAAAGCCACCAGACCGTGCCGCAGATCGGCGCGATGAGCAAAGGCGATCATCGCCGCAAGATCACGCTGGCCGAATACGGCTTTCGCTTGCCCAGTTGCATCGACAACCGGCCGCTGCGGTTCAACGAATGGGACGCGATGCGCCCGCAGACCGTGGCGGTTTCGGCTACTCCGGGCCACTGGGAAATGGAGCAATCGGGCGGGGTCTTCGCCGAACAGGTGATCCGCCCGACCGGGCTGATCGACCCGCCGGTTGAAATCCGTCCGGTCGAGGACCAGGTCCAGGATTGCATCGAGGAGTGCCGAAAGGTGGCGCTGGCGGGCTACCGTACGCTGGTCACCACGTTGACCAAGCGGATGTCCGAAGACCTGACCGAATTCATGCACGAGGCGGGGCTGCGGGTGCGGTATATGCATTCCGACGTCGAGACTTTGGAGCGTATCGAGCTGATCCGTGACTTGCGGTTGGGGGTCTACGACGTGCTGGTGGGGATCAACCTGCTGCGCGAGGGCCTCGACATTCCCGAATGCGGGCTGGTGGCGATCCTCGACGCGGACAAGGAAGGCTTTCTGAGGAGCGAAACGTCATTGATCCAGACCATCGGACGCGCCGCGCGCAATGTCGATGGCCGGGTGATCCTCTACGCCGACCGGATGACCGGCAGCATGGAACGCGCCATCGCCGAAACCGACCGTCGCCGCGAAAAGCAGCACCAGTTCAACCTCGACCACGGCATCACGCCCGAAAGCATCAAGCGCGACATCCACAACATCGTCGCCGACACCGCCAGCCGCGACGGCGTGCTGGTCGAGATCGACGCTGAGGGCGCGAACAACCTCGTCGGGCATAATTTGCGGGGGTACATCGAGGACCTGGAAAAGAAGATGCGCAATGCCGCAGCGGACCTGGAATTCGAAGAAGCCGGGAGGCTGCGCGACGAAATCCGCAAGCTGGAGGCGGATGAACTGGGGATCCCCGACGGCGACAAACGCGCGCCGATTGTCGGACGGAGCAATGAGGGCAAGCCGGGGACGCGCAAGGGCCGGTTTGGAAGGCAGGGGAAGACGAAGTGGGGGCGGTGATCGATTATTTTCAATTTTGTCGAATCTGATAAGACATCTTCAATCACAACTTGAGGACCACTTCAGTGAAGATCGCACTATTCAGCATCGCATTTTGCGCTGCGTCAATTGCAACACCAGCATTCGCGGACCACCCCTTCATAACCGCAGGAGAGTTTCTCCGGATCTGCGAGAACTATCAAGATCCAAAAATGAAGGGGGAACTCTTTGGTATCTGTTTGGGATACCTGGCTGGATTGCAAGATCGCGATATGGTTGCAGGGAATGACCGCACTTTTTGCACATCCGCAACAGCAACTAGAAAAGACGCGATGGATGTCGCCTTAAATCACATTCGCGCGAACCCTCAACTGCAAGACAAGCCCACCGTAGGCGTGTTGTCGCTAGCGCTTAGGACGGCTTTTCCGTGCACTCACAAATAGCTAGAAAATGCGATGATCTTTTGGCTTGAACGCCGAGATGTTTTGTCCCATATGAAGGACACGTCAGTCAGGTTCCGCCTCCTGTAAAATGGTGAGTTTAGACGTCGAGCCACGTGGATCGTGAGGCAACGCTAACTCGCAATTTGCATCGGGGTAGGTGCCATGAATGATTAAAACATTCCGCTTGTTCGACTTGGACAGGTGGAAATTTTTCAAACTCTGGATTTTCGCAGGTGGCTCGAAGGGCTGCGTGATCGCAAAGCCCGTCTGAGAATTGATGACCGGTTACGACGCCTCGCCAGCGGCAATGCCGGGGATACGAAGTCCGTTGGTGGCGACGTGCAGGAACTTCGCCTGCATTTCGGGTCTGGCTATCGTATCTACTACATATGGCGGGATGGTATTATCATCATCCTGTTGACCGGCGGAGACAAGAGTTCGCAGAGCCGCGATATTACAAAGGCCAAGCGACTTGCCAAGGAAGCAGACGATGGCATTGAAGTTGACCCCCTTTGACCCTGCCGCTCACCTCGAAAACGAGGAGGATATCCTGTATTATCTTGAGGCGGCGATGGAAGGGAACGATCCTAAGCACATCGCCTCAGCGCTCGGTGATGTCGCCCGATCAAAGGGAATGACCGAGATTGCGAAGAAGTCGGGTCTTGGCCGCCAAGCCCTTTACAATGCGCTTTCCGAGAACGGCAATCCGACATTGGAAACGCTTCTTGCAGTCCTGAATGCTCTCGGTCTTGAGCTATCGGTGCAAAAGCGCGCCGCCTAAACCTTCCCGAAGCGCGCCTCGAACCCGGCAATGTCCCCCGCCGCCAAATACTTTGCCTGTTCGACCCAGCCGTCGCGGGTCGGCCTTCCTGCGAAGGGGCCGAGTTTCGGATCGAGCGCCGCAAGGTCGACTTCGGTCAGCGCGGCGATCTGGGCGTAGGTGCTGAGGCCGAGGGTCGGCAGCAGCGTCTGCAATTTGGGGCCGAGGCCCTTGATTTTTGACAAGTCGTCGGCGGTGGCGGGTGCCGGTGCGACGGGCGCGACAACCGCAACCAGAGCAGGCTCAAACGCAGGCGTTGGTTCAGGCGCGACTTCCGCCACAGCATCGGGGCTCTGTTCCTCAACCGCGGTCTGTTCGGGTGACGCAGCTTTGTCGAGACCCGGCGTGGCGACCGGGGTTGCAATAATTTCGGGCACTGGCGCGGTGTTGGCCACAGGGGCGGGCGGCGGCGGCGGCGGTGGCGCCACTTGCGCAACCCGCGCTTCCAAAACCTCATCCTGCGCCGCCACCGCGACAACCTCGCCCATCCCGCCGAGCGCATCGGAAATTACCGGCGGCATCACCACTTGCGCTGCCGGTGCCGCATCAATCAGGGCCTGGTTGCGCGCGGCGGGGGCCTGACCTTCGTCAAGCACATCGGGCTTGTAGGCGCGATCCCGGGTGCGCTTGCCGGGGGCCGCCAGCATCCGCCAGACAATCAGCAGCGCGAGCAGCGCAACCACGCCATAGACCAGCCATTGCGGTTCGATCCCAGCGATCATGCCGGTTGCTCCTTCTCTTGCGTCATGCGCCGACATTGCGGCGGAACAGCACCCGGTCTTCGGGGCCGAAGCCTTTGTGCCAGATGACGAAACCGTAGGCGAGCAGGATTGCCGGGATTCCGATGGCGAGGCTGGCCCAGTGCGGCAGCAGCCGCTGAGTGGCCCAGCCGATCACCACCGCCGGGGCCGCGGCCCAGACCAGCGGCCAGCGCCAGTTGTTGATCGGTTGCTTGAGGATCCTGCCGAGCAGCCGCGATTTGAGCAAGGACGCCACACCCAGCGATATCATGAGCGATCCCGCCGCAGCCGCCGCGCTGAACTTGTCGTTGTAGCCCAAGTGCGTAACCGCCTCGATTCCCACGAAGGTCAGCACGGCCTGAAGCGAGATCGTACTTAGCGAAATCAGCAAGTTGGGAATGCGGGCGAGGTACACCAGCGCCGCTTCGCTGACCACCGCAGTGGCTGCCACGACCTCGGCAGCGAGCAGGAAGCCAAGCGCGCCGGTGCCGCCGATGAAGTCCTTGCCCAGCAACCCCATCACGTCGGGCCCCGGGATGCCCAGCGCCAGCGCGATCCCCGCTTGCACCGCAACGATCCAGAAGCCGACCTGGCACACCTGGTGCGCGATCGCGGCAAAGTTGCCCTCCTTGATATTGCGGGTGATGACCGGGCCAAGGATTGGCTCGAAGCTGGTCTTGAGCTTCTGCGGCAAAGACGCAACTTGCTGCGCCGCGAAATAGACCCCCACGGCAGTGGGGGAAGTCAGAAACCCCAGGATCGCCAGATCGAGCCGGCGCGAGCCCCATTCGACCAGATCGGCGCCGGCGAGCGGGGCCGATTGCGCGGCGATCTTGCGGAGCCGCGCCAGGTTCGGCAACCACCCACGCGGAAGACCAAGCGTGCGCAGCAGCGGCACGAAGGCAAACAATGACGCCGCAGTCTTGGCAAACAGGTATGACAGCGCCAGCCCGCCCTCAAGATTGAGCCACCAAAATGTCAGCGCGGTCAGCGTCTGCACCCACGGTTCGACCAGCGAACGGGCGCGCACCGTGGCGCCGACGTTATAACCGTAAGCCAAGGCCGCCAGCATCACGTCGGTCAGCGCATTGGGGATGATCGCGAAGGGCAGCAGCCGATCAAGCTCGTTGAATTTGCCGCTGGGAAACATCGGCGCGGGGACGAGGTAAAGCAGCGCGGAGACCACCAGCGCCATGCCCAAAGTCAGGATCAGGGCATCGGCCACGACATGGGCAGGATCGCGGCCGTCCTCGGCCAATCGCTGCGCCAAGCTGCGGCGCTGGCCCAGCCCGCACAGCTGCGCGGCCAACTCGGCAATCAGCACAGCAGACGCATAGATCCCCAACGCCTCGACTCCGTAGAGCCGCCCCGCGATGAACAGGAATGGCGCGGTGCCGAGCAGCCGCAGCAAGAACCCGAAGAAATTGGTCCTTCCGCCCTTGGCCAGCGCTTGGATATCCTGCTGGTTGGCCGGACTATCGTTCATGCTTGCGGGCCCTCGGCTTTGAGTGGTCTCGCGAGCAGATCGGCGACCACCACGCGTGCCGGAGCCTCGCCGCGCAGCAGCCGGGCGACCGCCATCACGATCGGCATGTCGATCCCGTCCCGCGTCGCAAGTTCGGCCAGCACCGGCGCGGTCGATGCACCTTCGGCCACCGAGTTCTTGCCGCTCAGCGCCTCGGCTGCCGACGAGCCTTCGCCCAACGCTTTGCCGAGCGAGAAGTTGCGGCTGGAGGTGGATGAGCAGGTCAGCACCAGATCGCCCAGCCCGCACAGCCCGGCGAGCGTTTCAGCGCGGGCCCCGCGGGCGAGGCCGAAGCGCAGCATTTCGGCATAGCCGCGCGCGATCAGCGCGGCGCGGGCGTTTTGGCCCAGCCCCAGTCCCTCGACCACGCCGCAGCCGATCGCGAGCACGTTCTTGACCGCGCCGCCGATTTCAGCGCCGATTACGTCATCGGAGTAATAGGGCCGCAGCATCGGGCGTGAGAGCAGCGGGGCGATCCGCTGCCATTGCTCGGTGCCTCCCGCGCAGGCCAGCGTGACCGCGGTGGGTAGCCCGGCGGCGACCTCGTGCGCAAACGTCGGCCCGGACAGCACGGCGATCGTGGCTTGCGGTGCGGCGGCGGCGGCCACGTCAGCCATCAACCGCCCGGTTCCCGCCTCGATCCCCTTGGCGCAAAGCACCAAGTCGCGCGGCGCATCGGGCAAGTCGGCCAGCACGCGGGCGAGATGTTGGGCCGGAGTGACGACAAGCACCACCGCAAGCCCGGCCAGTTCGGCAAGATCGCTGGTCGCGTGAATATGCGGCGAGAGGCTGGCTCCCGGCAGGAACAGGCTGTTGCGATGCTCGGCATTGATCTCGCCGACCAGCTCAGCCTCGCGCGCCCAGATGGTGACCGGCGTGTCAGCTCCCGCCAATGCCTGTGCCAATGCAGTACCCCAGGCCCCGGCCCCGATGATCCCCAGCGTCATGCCTTGACCCCGGCCCCGCGTACCGGCGCCGCAGCGGGATCGAGCGGCCAGCGCGGGCGGGCGACGAAATCGAACGGATCGGGGGTAAACCCGGCCAGCGCCATCCGCTCAAGCCCGGCCCAGGCGATCATCGCGGCGTTATCGGTGCACAAAGCCAGCGGCGGGGCGACGAACTTCAACCCGTGCTCCAGGGCCAAGGCTTCAAGCGCGGCGCGAACCGAGCGGTTGGCCGCGACCCCGCCAGCAACGACCAAGGCGCTTGGCGAGGTAATCGTGCCGAGCGCCTTGCGGGTCCGGTCGATCACACAGTCGATCGCAGCTTGCTGGAACGCAGCGGCGATATCGGCATCCTGGTGGATGCCCGCTTGCTTGGCGCGCAACACCGCGCTTTTAAGCCCGGCGAAGGAGAAATGCGGCTCGGCGCTGCCCAGCAAGGGGCGCGGCAATGACACCGCTTTGGCATTCCCGGTCGCCGCGATCCGTTCGACCGCCGGGCCACCCGGAAAACCCAGCCCGAGGATCTTGGCGGTCTTGTCGAAGGCTTCGCCCAGCGCATCGTCGATTGTTGTCGCCAGCCGCCGGTAGCGCCCGACCCCTTCGACCAGCAATATCTGGCAATGCCCGCCCGACACCAACAGCAGCAGGTAGGGAAAGGTCAGCGAGGCATCGGCCAGACGCGGTGACAGCGCATGCCCTTCAAGGTGGTTGACTGCGATCAGCGGCTTGTCGCTCGCCATTGCGAGGGCCTTGGCGGTGACCAGCCCGACCATCACGCCGCCGATCAGGCCTGGCCCGGCAGTAGCGGCAATCCCATCAAGATCGCACAGCGCCAGCCCGGCCTCATCCAGCACCGCTTTGATCAGGGGCGCAAGCCGCTCGGCATGGGCGCGCGCGGCGATTTCGGGGACAACGCCGCCATACGGGCGATGTGCGTCATCCTGCGAAGCGATCCGCTGCGCAATGATCGTGCGGGTACCATCCACCAAAGCGGTTGCGGTTTCGTCGCACGACGATTCAATTCCGAGGACAATCGCCATCCTGACTTTCCCTTAAAGCCATTGCGCTCTAGCACAACCTGCGATGCCCAGCCGTCCCCCGCTCAGACTCGGTACCCGCCGCTCGCCGCTGGCCATGGCGCAGGCCGAAGAAGCGCGCGGCGCGCTGATTGCAGCGCATCCGGGGATGGAAGTGGAGATCGTGCCGGTCACTGCGAGCGGCGACAGGGTCAAGGGCTCGCTCGCCGATGCGGGCGGTAAGGCGCTGTGGACCAAGGAGCTCGACGCCTGGCTGCTGGCCGGCGAGATCGATTTTGCAGTCCACTCGCTCAAGGACGTTGAGACGTTGCGGCCGCCCGAACTGGTGATCGCAGCGGTGTTGCCGCGCGAAGATGTGCGCGATTGCCTGATTGGCGCAGCCTCGCTGGCCGATTTACCCCCGGGCGCGCGGATCGGGACCAGCGCCCCGCGCCGCGCCGCGCTGGCCTTGCGCGCCCGGCCCGATTGCAGCGTGGTCGGCATTCGCGGCAATGTCGCAACACGGCTAGCCAAACTGGCGGCGGGCGAGGCCGATGCGACCTTGCTGGCGATGGCCGGGCTTAACCGGCTGGGGATGACGCACGGCAACCCGCTCGACGCTCGGGAATGGCTGCCCGCGCCGAGCCAGGGCGCGATTGCGATCGAATGCCGGGTAAGCGATACCGAAATGCGCGAATTGCTGGCTGCGATCGACCATGTCCCTAGCCACGACGCGGTGCTGGCCGAACGCGCCTTGCTCGCTGCGCTGGGCGGCAATTGCCACAGCCCGATTGCCGTGCTGACCCAAACCGATGGGGATATGCTGGTGTTGACCGCTGCGCTGCTCAGCCCCGATGGGGCGGAGGAAGTACGCGGCGAGGCGCGCTTTGCGCCCGGTGACAGAGATGCCGCGCAGGTTTTGGCCGCAGATTTGCTCGCACACGCGGGCCCGGCCATTCGGCAGCATTTCGATCCGCCCGGCGGCTTTTGACCGTGGTGCCGCTGGTGATCATCCGCCCCGAACCGGGCAATGAGGCCAGCACTAATGCCGCTCGCGCGGCGGGAATGGATGCGCGGGGCTTTCCGCTGTTTGAGGTCGTATCGAAAAGCTGGGAAGCGGTCCTACCCGGCCGCTATGACGCCTTGCTGATCGGCAGCGCGCAGGTGTTCGCTCATGGCGGGCGCGGGCTGACGGTTTTGCGCGGGCTGCCGGTTTATGCAGTGGGCGAGGCAACCGCTGCGGCGGCGCGTGCGGCAGGCTTCACAGTCGCGATTACCGGAGCGGCTGCGATGCAGGGCCTGCTGGACGCGCTGCAACCGGGCCACCACCGCCTGCTCCGCCTGACCGGGCGAGAGCGCATCGGGCTGACGCTGCCCCCAGGCTTCATCATGGACGAGCGGGTCGTCTATGCCAGCCAGCCGCGCGCGCTGCCCGCCGAGCTCGAAGCGCTGCTGCGCAATCCGGCGATTGTTGCGCTCCATTCGGCCGAGGCGGCACAGCATCTAACCGCCGAATGCGTGCGCTGCGGGATCCGCCGCGCGCCGATCCGGCTTGCCGCGCTGTCGCAGCGCATCGGCGCGGCGGCAGGCGATGGCTGGGGCGAGGTTGCGGCCGCTGCCATGCCCGACGACAAGGCGTTGCTGGCCTTGGCCCGGCAGATGTGCCAAGACCCGTGGCCTGGGGAGCGCCCCTCCGTGCCGATTTCCGGCTGAGCAGAACCGAGATCCATGCCCGACGATTATTACACTTCGCAACCTGCCGCCCCTTCGCGCACCGGACCCTCGCTTCGGGGGATGTTGCTCGCCGGGTTGATTTCGTTTCTGGGCGGCGCTGGCCTGATCGGCTGGTTGGTGTGGAACGGACAGATCGACGTTGGCAGCCGCAATGCTGCACCAGTGGCGGCAAGCGGGCTGCAGGTCACGTCCCCGGCCAGCCAAAGCCCCGCTCAGACTTTCACCGCGACGGCACTTGACCAGCAAGTCGCCGCGCTTGAGCGACGGATGGCGCAGCTCAATTTGCAAACCGCCGCGCTGGGCGGTAATTCAGCACGTGCTGAGGGTCTGTTGGTAGCACTGGCGACCCGCCGCGCGATCGAACAAGGCAAGCCGCTCGATTATCTCGAAGGCCAGTTGCGTACGCGGTTCGGCGTCGCGCGTCCGGCGGCGGTGAACACGCTTGTCGCCGCAGCCAAGACGCCGGTCACGCTCGACAAGCTCGCCGCCCAGCTCGATAGCCTGGCCCCGGCGCTCCTCGATCGGCCCACGGGCGAAAGCGGCTGGAGCCGGTTCACCCGCGAACTGTCCGGGCTGTTCGTGATCCGCCATGATGACGGCAAGACCGCCAGCCCCGACGAGCGGCTTGACCATGCGCGTATGTTACTGCGCAGCGGCCAAATCGAAGCTGCCATCGCCGAAGTCGCCAAACTGCCCGATAACGCACCGGTGCGCGAATGGATGGTCACGGCGCGGCGCTATGCCGATGCGCAGGCCGCACTAGACCAGATCGAACAGGCCGCGCTGACCGAGTCTGAATTGCTCAAGGACGGCAATGGCGAAGCAGTACGGCAGCCGGGACTTCCAGCCACACCTGCTGGGTAAATTCACCAATTCACGTCTTGGGTTGATTACTGGGCTTTGAGCAACGTCGGCAATTGTCCGGACATCCCTCGCGCTTCATCCATAAAAAACCGCTTCATCCAACCGCTGCGCTGGATCAGTCCCATGCCGAGGCGCCGGACCATGCTGGGCAAGCGTCCGGGAATCCCGAAGATCCGTACCAGTGCATCGGTGGTCGCCATCACGCTGACGCTGTCGAGGCTGCGCCAGCGCTCGTACCGCGCGAGGAGTTGCGCATCGCCGGGTTCGAGCCCGAGCCGCATTCCCTCGGCCAGAACTTCGACCAGGCAGCCGACATCGCGCAGGCCCAGATTAAGCCCCTGCCCCGCGATCGGGTGCATACCGTGCGCAGCATCGCCGATCAGCGCCAGCCGCTGCCCAGTGATCCGTACCGCGTGATGGAAATTGAGCGGGTAAGACAGGCGCGGGGCGATCAGCGCGGTGGCCCCGAACACGCTTTCCATCCGCTGAGTGATTTCGCTCAGGAACACCGCGTCGCTGAGCCCGGAAATCCCGGCAGCATCCTTCTCGTCGACCGTCCAGACTACCGCGCTGCGATGGCGGCCACCTGGCAGATCGAGCAACGGCAGCAGCGCCAGCGGCCCCGCGGGGTAGAAGATTTCCCACGCCACACCATCGTGCGGCTTGGCATGGCTGATCGCGGTGACGAAGGCGCGGTGGCGGTAATCCCACCGTGCCGACGATAACCCGGCCTCGGCGCGGGTCGGCGACTGGCGGCCCTCAGCGCCGATCATCAAGCTGGCTTCCAGTGTGCGGCCATCGCTGAGCGTCACGGCTACGCCATGCTCGCCGCGCTCCCGCGTGACCGGCTCAACCCCGCTCGACCAGCTGATCGCCGGTTCGGCCCGCGCCGCTTCGAACAGCGCGAGGCGGATATCGCGGTTGGCAAACATCCGCCCAAGCGTGCCGTCGTCCGCCCCCGGCTGGAAGTCGATCCGCCCCGGTTTCATCCCGTCGGTCACCGCAATCGAAGAGATCGGGCAGCCCAAGTGCTCAAGCCGCTCGGCCAGGCCGATGTTGCCCAGCAGGTTCCAGCTCGCAGTCGATATTGCCGAGGCGCGGCCATCGCTGCCCTCGGCGGTTAGGTCCTCGGGCAGCGCCTTGTCGACGACGTGGCTGGTGATGCCCTGCTTGGCCGCCGCGAGCGCGAGCGTCATGCCCACCAGTCCGCCGCCAAGGATCAACAGGTCTTTGCGCCCACTCATTTCGCCGCTCATTTCGCCCCGCAGGTGTTAGCAGCGCTGCCATCGACATCGAGGCAGCGGCCATCGAACGTCCCGTCGGGCAAGGTCAGCCCGAGGATCGCCGCCAGGGTCGGGGCGATATCGACCGTCTCGACCGGCTGCGGCTGTTCGAACCCCGGCACGCCTTTGCGCCAGAACAGCATCGGCACGCGCCGATCATAATCCCACGCGCTGCCGTGCGTCGCGATATAAGCGCCGGGCAAGGGCTCTGGGATCGGCACGATTGCACGATCAAGCAAGATGATCACGTCACCCGACCGCGCCGGATCGAACGAGGCGCGGGCGCGCTCCTTGAGCGTCCAATCCTGCGGATTGCCCGAAGGCATCGGCGTTTTGCCAAGATCCTCCGAGGTGAACACTGCCGCCACTTGCGAGTTGGATCTGGCCGTAGCAACCAATGCCTGAATCACCGCCGGACGCTGCGCCGCCGGAACCGCGCGATTGACGTAGAAATCGCCGAACGCCGCATCGGCGACCAGCAGCGGGCCATCCACCTTGATCCCGGTCTTGGCCGATACCGCCTTCGAAAGCGCGTCAGGCATCAGCGCCGGATCGACCCGCACCGCGCGCGGCAAGGCCTGCTCATCGAGCCGCTCGGGCGTATCGAGCCCGCCGTGATCGGCCGAGAGGACCACCATATAATCGATCCCCAGCGCATCGAGGTGATCCATCAGACGCCCGATGTTCTTGTCCAGTTCGCCCATCTGGATGCACATCTCCACGCCTTCGGTGCCGGTGGCGTGGCCGATGTAGTCGGTCGCGGACAGGCTGACCGAAAGGATATCGGGCGCGGGGCCTTTGCCCAACCCCATTTCATCGACCAGCCCATTGGCGAGATCGATCGTCGCGGCGTCCATCCGGGGCGAGATGCGGAACATGTCGGGGGCCTTGGCTTCGCTCGCCAAGGCAGGAAGTGCAAAGCGGCCCTGCCCAGTGCTGCCCTTGGTGCCGAGCGCAACCGCGTGGTCGGCCGATTGGCACCATGCCGGTGCGCTGAGCGCAGGCGCGCCGGCCTTCAGCGTGGCGGTCACGGCAGTATTCTCGGTCATCGCAGCAGGCGCAAGATCGCGTCCGGCAAGCGTTACAAAACCTGCGCCCTTCCACCAGTAGGCGGCATCGATGGTGTGGCCGCCCATCATCATCACGGCGCGGTCTTTGGCCGAGACCGCCACGTTACGGCTGCGCGGATCGGCGGCTTTCATATATTCGCCCAGCGTCGGCACCTTGAGGTGATAGGCTGAAACCACCGGGTTGCGCGCAGTGGAGGCCGGGTTGCGGTCATCCTCGGCGCAATAGATCGGCTTGGTCCCGCGCGGTCCGGCGGGCTCGTACCAGTTGTTGGCGATGACCCCGGTGCGCGCCGGGTGATCGCCGGTCAGCAGGGTCGAGTGGCCCGGGCACGTCTCGGTCGCGGCGTGCGACTGGTAGCCCGAGGGGAACACCGCGCCTTGCGCCAGCCGCGCCAGGCCATAGCGGTAATGCGGGCGGTACTGCGCATAGAGATCGGCCGAAAACTGATCGACCGCGATTGCCACGATCAGCCGCGGCGGACCACTCGGCCGGGGCAGGACTGCGGCATAACCCGGCTCGCCGGCCTGCGAAGCGGCACACCCGGCCAACGATGCTGTAACGAGCAGAACCAGCGGAACGAAAAGCAGACGCATCGGGCTTCCTTGATCTTGCAGGGCAATGTGGCCAAAGCCCTGATGGCGCTGCCGCGTGACAGTTGCAAGCGCTGCGATCCGGGCCACTGGAGTTTATCGAACGTGCGGGCCATTACCATGAAACTGCTGGTATTTCTGGCGATGGCCATGCTGGCTGGGCAAACCCCGGCACAGGCCGCCGCACCGCATATCAGGCCAGTCCTGGTGGCCGAGTCGGCGGCCGCGCGAGGCAGCCATCTTACCTTGGCGGTGCTGATGCAGCCGAACCCGGGCTGGCACGGCTACTGGCTCAACCCCGGCGATGCCGGCCAGCCGCTGGAGATCGGCTGGACTTTGCCGCGCGGAACCGAAATCGGCGCACTGCGCTTCCCGGTGCCGGTGACCTTGCTCGTCTCCGGGCTTATGAACCACGTTTACGAGCACGACTACGCGGTGCTGGTCGATCTGGCGGTCCCCGCCGATGCCATTGCGGGGTCGGTACTGGCGCTCACCGGCAAGGCCCGCTGGCTCGCCTGCACCGACAAGATCTGCGTGCCCGAGCAGGCCGACCTCACGCTGATGGTCAAAGTCGGCCAGCCCGGCGCACGCGATGCCCGGTTCGATGGGTGGCGCGCGGCCTTGCCCGCACCGCTGGGGAGCCAGGCAAAGTTTGCGCTGGCCGGAAATACGGTGCGGATCGCCGTACCGCTCCCCGAAGCTGTCAAGCTCGACCAGCCGCACTTGTTTGTCAGCAGCGAAAGCGTGGTCGATTACGCCGCGCCACAGCGGTTCTCGCGCGATGGGGATGTGCTCGTGGTCGAACTCCCGCGCCGCAAATTCGAGCCGATCGTGCCGGGCAAACTGGAGGCGGTGCTGCGCCTCAACGCCGCGGGTGACGGGGTGACGATCGACGCTGTGCCGGGACCGGTCCCAAGCGGCGGCACCCCGCTCGAAGCGGCCGCGCCGCCTGCCGGGCTGGCAGTGCTGCTGCTCTCCGCCTTGCTCGGCGGGCTGATCCTGAACGTGATGCCCTGCGTCTTTCCGATCCTCAGCCTCAAGGCGCTGAGTCTCGCCCGCGCGGGTGAAAGCGAAGCCCAGGCGCGGCGCGAAGGGCTGGCCTATACCGCCGGCGTGGTGCTCGCCTGCCTTGCGCTCGGCGGGCTGTTGCTCGCCTTGCGCGCGGGCGGTGAACAAGTCGGCTGGGCGTTCCAGTTGCAGGAGCCGCTGGTAGTCGCGGCGCTGTTGCTGCTCGCGGTGACGATCACCGCCAACCTTGCGGGCCTGTTCGAATTTGCGGTACCGGGCTTTGCCGGGGATGGCTCGCCGCAGGGGGCCTTTGCCACCGGACTGCTCGCGGCCTTCGCAGCGACGCCGTGCACCGGACCGTTCATGGCGGCGGCGATGGGGGCGGCGCTGTTGTTGCCGGTGCCCGAGGCCTTGACCTTGTTTGGCGCGCTGGGATTGGGACTGGCGCTGCCGTTCCTGCTCCTCGCCTACGTCCCCGATCTGCGCCGCCTGCTCCCGCGTCCGGGCGCGTGGATGAATTGGTTCAAGAAGGCGATGGCCGTGCCGATGGCGCTGACCGCGCTGGCGCTGGTGTGGCTGGCGTGGCGCGTGGGGGGGGTGACGTTCGTATATCTGTGCGGGCTGGCCTTGGCCGCCGTTGTGGCGGTGCTGGTCATAATCGGGAAGCGCCAACGGCAGGGGCAGTCGGCAGCCGGGCTCGCTTGGACGGGAGCGATCCTGGTGACATTCTTCGCCGCGACCGTATTGCCCGCCAATGTCGCTCCGGCCGGTTCTGCGGAAGCAAGCCTCCTACCCAGCAAGCCGTTCAGCGAAACAGCCCTCGCCAAAGCCCGCGCCTCGGGCAAACCGGTGTTCCTCTATTTCACCGCCGACTGGTGCCTGACTTGCAAAGTCAACGAAGCCGCCGCGATCGAGCGTGAGGACACCCGCACCGCCTTCGCCAAAGCTGAAGTCATCGTGCTGCGCGGTGACTGGACCCGGCGCGACGCGGCGATCAGCCGCTTCCTCAGCGCGCAGGGTGCGGCGGGTGTGCCGCTGTATATGTGGTATCCGGCAGGCGGCGGTGCGCCGCAACAATTACCGCAAGTGCTGACCCCGTCGCTGCTAGCGGCGTTGGCGGGCGGCAAGCAATAGTGCCCTTCTTCCTAAACCCGTCACCCTGAACTTGTTTCAGGGCCCATCGTGCCGCGAGGCCGAAGCAATCCGATTGGGTGCAAACCGCGAGGTTTGCTACTCCGACGTCGCTCCGGATGTGCCGAGGAATGGGTCCTGAAACAAGTTCAGGATGACGAAGATTGCAGGCTGGATTGAATTCGAAGTTAGATAAACCAGAACCGGTTCTGGCCCTTCTCGCCCTCTTCGACCCGCGCCTTGCGGCCTGCCACAGGCCCCGCGCGCAGCTCGGCACAGATCGCCGGATCATCGCTATTGGCAACGAACCGCGCGTCGCCATTGCGCCCGACAATCGTCGCAACCTCGCCCGCTTTGCCGGGCTGAATGGTGAAACTGTCGATGGTGCACTCGCCGTCGAACGCATCGAGCACGCGGTAACCGGCTTCGCGCTTGGGTAGGCTGGTCCAACGGCTGGCGGTCCAATCGGCGGGCTCAGTCGAATAGACCGCGGCGGCATATTTGCTCATGATCCCGCCGTTCGCGCCGACCAACGCGCGGCTGCCCGGCGCAGCGCGGCAGCGGGCCACGGCCTCGGCTATTCCGTGCGCGGCATAATTGTTACCGGCCCCACCGAAGAACGGCAAGCCGCCGGTCAGGGTCCAGCCGCCCGGATCGTGCGGATCCAGTTTGAAGCCATCGAGCAAGTTGAAAATCGGGATTGCAAAGCAGGAGTAAAGATCGACAAAATCGAGCTTTTTCCAGCTCGATCCAGCAAGCTCAAGCGCACTTGAGATTGCTGCAATCGCCGCTGGGCTCTGTTCCAGATTGGGCCGGCTGAGCAGAGACGGCTCGGCGCAATCGGCGACGCCGTGTATGTAAACCCACCGGTCTTCGGGTACGCCCATCCGGCGTGCTTCGGCGATGCTGGCGAGCACGATCGCCGCGCCCTGGTTGACCTGATCGCGCGACACGACCAGCCGCCCGTAGGGCTCGGCGACCAGCCGGTTGCGCTCATCAAGGTGGGCGAGTTCGGCGGCGCTACGTTCGACCGGGGCGGCGCTGTGCGGGTTAGCCGCAGCGACTTTGGTGAACGGCGCAAACAGTTCGCCGATCCTCTCGCGATACTGATCGAGCGATAGTCCCAGCCGCTCACGGCGGACATTCTCAGCCAGCGCATAGCTCGCAATCGGAGTACCCGCGCCATGACGCACAAGCGTGGCATCGTAAACGCCTTCATGCCCGTAACCGCGATCCTCAAGCGTACCGCGCCGCGTCTCGGACCAATCGCGCGTTGCGCCTCGTGAAGTCAAAGCCCGCACGGTCGAAATCGCCTCAGACCCGACCACCGCCGCCAACTGCGAACGCCCGGCAGCAATCTCCGCCGCCAGTTCGCCAACCAGCTTCTGCGGCCCCTGCCCGCCGACAATCTCAAGGATCGCGCGCGCGGGGTTCGCGCCCACACGTCGCCCAATTGCGCGCGGCGGGTTGTTGGCATGGCCGAACGGCGCAGGGTAACGCGTGCCCGAAATCTCGAACTGGCGGATCGCCGCGATGGTATCGAGCGAAGGGGCAAGCTTGCGCTTCGCACCCGCATCGGCCAGCGCTGCGGCAAGCGCATCGCCCGCCAAATCCATCGGCGAACGTTCGCGGTAGTCCGCCTCACCGATCCGCTCGGACACTTGGCCAACCCCGATGATGACGGGAGTATTGTCGGCCAAACTCACAGCACTTGCCCGTCATCGACAGTCAGCGTCACCCCGGTGATATGCCGCGAGGCCTCCGACGTGAGCAGCAGCACCGGCGCATCGAGCGCAGTTATCGGGGTCAGCCGCCGCCGGTGGAACGAATTCAGATGCGCCTGCCCGCCTGCCGTTTCAAACCAGTCGCCCTGGATTTCGGTATCGACATAACCCGGCTGGATGGTGTTGACGTTGATCCCCTGCCGAACCCATTCGCGCGCGAACTGGCGGCCAAGGTGCGCCACCCCGGCCTTAATCGCGGCGTAGGCGGTCTCGCCATTGCCGGTCATTTCGGCGGTGATCGAGCCGATCAGCACGATCCGTCCGCGCTCGCTCGCACGGAAATTAGCCGCGATCATCCGCCGCGCGCCTTCGCGTGCGGTCAGGTAAAGCCCAGTGAAATTAGTTTCGACCACCGCCGCAATGTCGCTTAGTGAAAGGTCGGTCGAGCGCCCCGCCTTAGCGATCCCGGCATTGGCAATCACCGTATCGACCGTGCCGAACCGCGCTTCGGCGGCATCGTAAGCGGCGATCACCGAAGCCTCGTCAGTGACGTCCATTGAGACTGCCAGCGCCGCATCGCCCAACTCCTCGGCCAAAGCCGCGAGCCGGTCAGCACGCCGTGCGCCGATCACGACATTGGCGCCATGAGCGACGAACAGCCGTGCGAAATGTTCGCCAAATCCCGACGATGCCCCGGTGATCAGGGCGGTACGGCTTGCAAGTGTGAGTTCCATAGGAGCGCTCCCTTCACGCTCCGTTTAACCGGGCGCTTAAGAAGGGCAAGCGGGAAGCGTAAGCAGGAATCCCCATACCCTCAACCCCGTTCGTCCTGAGGAGCGGCAGAGCGAAGCGAAGACGCGTCTCGAAGGACCATGCGCTGCGCGTGGTGCTTCGAGACGGGCCTTCGACCCTGCGCTGCGCTTCGGGCTCAGTCCCTCCTCAGTACGAACGGATGTAGGGTTGATTGCTTTATGCGCTCAAACGATCTCCGCCACTCCCTCGAGCGCCTCGCGCAGTTGCGCCAATGCCTGCGCCTTGAGCTGGTGCACCCGGGGGACTGAGGCTTGCAACGTGTCGGCAATTTCGGCGAGGTTGCAGCAGACGATGACCGTGCTCGAGGCGAGCCAGGCCAGCTTCGCCAAACTGTCGCAGTTAAGCCTGTTCGACTTCCTGCGCTGAGCCGCGCCGCTTCAAATAATCACTTCGGGGGAATTTTCAGAAATGTACGCGATTGCGGGGATCGTCATCCTGATCGTCATGTTGTTCGGGGGCTTCGCCATTACCGGCGGCGCGCTCGGCCCGGTGATGGAGGCGATCCCGCACGAGATGTTGATCATCATGGGCGCTGCGCTTGGCGCGCTGGTTACCGGCAATAACATGCACGGGATCAAGGCATTCTTTGGCGGATTCAAAAAGGTTATGAAGGGCCCGCGCCACACCAAGCAGGATCACATCGACGTGATCGTGCTGACCGCCAAGTCGATCACCGAGGTCGACAATTACCCCAACTGCGCCGGGCAGACCGGCAGCAAGGCGCTGACGATCCCGCGCGACGCGGCCGGCGGACCGAAGGAAGGCGGCCAACGGGCCAAGCAGGTCAGCCAGATGCAGGCGCGTTTGCAAGCCAAGCTTTCAGCCAATCCCAAGCTGCAACGCCTGGCCAAACAGGTGCGGATGATCGACACGCTTGAGGGGATCCGGATCGATCTGGTCGACGATGCGGATTTCTCGATGTTCCAGCTTGGTACTACTGTGCTCACCCCCGATGCGGCAGCCTTGCTCCATGCGATCGGAGAATTGCTGACGGGCGAACTGGGCGGCGTTTCGATCCGCGGCCACACCGACGCGCTACCATGGAACGGCGGTGCGGGGGCGAACAACTGGTCACTCTCCGCCGGCCGCGCCGAGGCGACCCGGCAGGCCTTGATGGCCGACAGCATCGGCGAGGGGCGGTTCCGAAAGATCGAAGGCGTCGCCGACCGCGAACCATTGGTGCGGTACAATGCCAGCGACCCCAGGAATAGGCGGATTTCGATTTTGCTGATGCTCTAATCAGGACCGTTTGCGGAGCGCGGCCAAATCGCGGGCCAGCCACGACTGGCGAAAGCCTTTGCCCGCCACCATCCGGCGAAAATCTGACAGATTGTCGAAGTGTTGCAGCTGGCGGTGGTAATAGTTGACGTATTCAAGAGCTGCAAGCACCGCCAGCACCGTTGCGGCCACGCGGTCAGGCGTACCGCGCGCCTGCCCCGGCACTAGCCAGCCTAGCGCCATCGCAAGGCAACCTAGGAGTGTCAAAAACAGGCTGGGCCATTGCAGCCAGGCGATCCAGTGCAGCACTTTACCTTGATCGGGCTGGACCCGGCGCAGCTGCCGAACCTTAAAGCGCCAAAAAGCTGCGCCGATCCCGAGTAGCAGCGCGGCGGCCAGCATCGGCACCAGCGTCACCCAGCCGATCTGGCCCATGGTTAAAAACAACGCCGTGCCCGGCACCGCGACAATGTTGACCGCTTCTATCTTCCAATAGGGATCCAGCCGCGCGATCACGGCTGCGTGAGTCTTGGTCGGTGGTGCAGATTTGCTCATCTTGCTCAATCCACCCAGCCCTGCGCGCGCGCCACGGCCTTGTTCCATTTGCCGTACATCGCCGCGCGGCGATCTTCGGCCATCGTGGGCTGCCAGCGCTTATCCACCCCCCAGTTGGCCGTAATATCGGCGGTCGATTGCCAGTATCCCACTGCCAGCCCGGCGGCATAGGCGGCGCCCAGCGCGGTTGTTTCGATGACTTTGGGGCGGACCACCGGCACGCCAAGGATGTCGGCCTGGAACTGCATCAGCAGCTCGTTGACCACCATCCCGCCATCGGCGCGCAACTCGACGATCTCGACACCCGAATCACGGGTCATCGCATCGACCACTTCGCGCACCTGAAACGCCACCGCTTCCAACGCGGCGCGGGCAATATGGGCCTTGGTCACGAACCGGGTGAGCCCGGCGATCACCCCGCGCGCGCGGTCGTCCCAATGCGGTGCGTAAAGGCCCGAGAAGGCGGGGACGCAATAGACGTCGCCATTGTCGGGCACGCTTGCGGCCAGCGCCTCGATCTCGGAGGCATGCGCAATCAGCCCCAGGTTGTCGCGCAGCCACTGCACCAGCGCACCAGCGATCGGGATCGAACCCTCCAGCGCATAGACCGCCGGGGCATCGCCTAATTTGTAGGCGAGCGTAGTGAGCAGGCCCGAAGTCGAAGGGAACGGCTGTTCGCCCGTATTCATCAGCATGAAGCAGCCGGTGCCGTAGGTGTTCTTGGCTTCGCCCGGGGCAAGACAAGCCTGCCCGAACAGCGCCGCCTGCTGATCGCCAAGCAACCCCGCGAGCGGCACGCCATTCAGCACCCGGGTGCAAGTGCCGTAAACCTCGCTCGATGAACAAATCTCGGGCAAGCAGGCGCGCGGAATGCGCATCAACTCGAGGAGTTCATCGTCCCACTCAAGCGTTGCCAGATCCATCAGCTGGGTGCGCGAGGCATTGGTCACGTCGGTGATGTGTAATCCGGTCAAATTCCAAGCGAGCCACGTGTCGATTGTGCCAAACAGTAGCTCACCCGCCTCGGCCCGTGCCCGCGCCCCGGGTAAGGTATCGAGCAGCCACGCCAACTTGAGCCCCGAGAAATAGGTCGCCAGCGGCAAGCCGGTCTTGCCGCGCAAGCGGTCTTGTCCGCCGTCACGCTCTAGTTCGGCAACGAGGTCCGAGGTGCGCGTGTCCATCCACACCAGTGCGTTGTGCAGCGGCTGCCCGGTGGCTTTGTCCCACAGCACGGTGGTCTCACGCTGGTTGGTGATCCCGATCGACACGAGATCGGCGGCGGTCAAGCCGGCCTTGGCCAGCGCGCCCGCCACCACCTGCTGCGTATTAGCCCAAATCTCGTTCGCATCGTGCTCGACCCAGCCGGGCTGCGGCATGATCTGCGCGTGTTCCACCTGATCCACCGCCACAGTGGCACCGCGCTGGTCGAACACGATGAACCGCGTGCTGGTGGTGCCTTGATCGATCGCGCCGACGTATTTCGTCATGCTGTCCTCCCTAGCGCGCCGGGCTATGCCAAGCATCGCTGCGCCGCAAGGTTGAACCGCGCGGTTTTTGCTGCAAGGCTGGCGCAATGCAATTGGCCTTCCTCCTGTTCCCCGGAATCACGCAGCTCGATCTGACCGGTCCCGTCCAGTTCCTGTCCCGCTTGCCCGGCGCAAAAGTCGATCTGGTCTGGGACAGCCTTGATCCGGTGCCGACCGATGCCGGGTTCTCGATCGTGCCAACCGCCACGTTTGCCCAGCTGCCCCGCGCCGATGTGCTGTGCGTGCCCGGCGGGATGGGGGTGGCGGGCGTAATCGATCATGCCCCGGCGCTCGATTGGGTCAAGCAAGTGGGTGCCGAGGCGGAATGGGTCACCAGCGTGTGCACCGGGGCCTTGGTGCTGGGCGCGGCCGGGCTGCTCCAAGGTTACAAGGCAACCACCCACTGGGCTTGGCACGATCTGCTTGGCCTGTTCGGGGCCGAACCGGTGCAGGCGCGGTACGTGTTCGACCGCAACCGGGTAACCGGCGGCGGGGTGACTGCCGGGATCGATTTCGCGCTCGCACTGATCGCGCGGATTGCGGGCGAGGATCATGCCCGCGCAGTGCAGCTGGCGCTCGAATACGATCCCGCGCCGCCGTTCGATGCGGGCAAGCCGGCCAAGGCCGGATTCGCGCTGGTCGAAGTTTATCAGGCCCGCGCCAATCGTTTGGCCCCGCACCGCCGGACTGACCTGATCGCAGCTGCGGCGCGGCTGGGGTTTAGCGGGTAGAATCCCTTTGCAGCGCGCCCCGGTTCGGTCATTTATCGCGCAATGAAAGTTACAGCACAACTCATCCTCTGGATCGGTTCGATCTGCATGGCCGTTCTGAGCGTAGCGGCCGCACCCGCGCCGCGGGTATTGATCAACGGTCCGCCCGCATCACTCCCGCCGCCGCCAGCCGCGCCGCAGGCCGCGCCGCGCATCTTCCTCTCGCCCGACGGCACCATTGTTTACATCATCGGCGCGATCATGGACGACAGCTTCCTGCGCTTCGATGCACTGCTGCAAGGCGCGCCCAAGGTCAGGACGGTGTTCCTTGCTTCGCCCGGCGGCCTGACCATCGAAGGCCGCCTGATCGCTGCGCTCGTCCGCAAGCGCCACCTTGATACCTATGTCGAGAATTACTGCGCATCGGCTTGCACTCAGGTATTCGTGTCCGGGCGGTATCGGACGCTTGGCCCGCAAGCCGAGCTGGGCTTCCACCAAGCGGTGGGGGTCGATATTGCCGGTGAAACTTCGGCGATCGCGGCAGCGAGCACCCGGCACCTCTCGCCGCTCACCGTGTTCGGGATCAATGGCAACGACACATTGCGACTGGCTTACGAGCAGGCCGGGATCGACCCTGCGTTTATTACCAAGGCGCTGGCCCGGGGGCACGAGGACATGTGGCTGCCTGGCACGGCCGAACTGACCGCCGCCAACGTTATCACCCGCCGCGCCGAGCGATCCGAACTTGCGCTCCCCGATGGCAGTCATAGCCGCGCCGAAATTGCTGCGATGCTGGCGGGCCGGCCGATGTGGCAGGCAGCCCAGTCCGCGCTACCGGCCGCTTTCGCCGAGGGTCTGAACGGTGCGTGGCGGCGGGCCAATACCGGCAGCAGCCTGAGGGAGGCAATCAGTTCGGGCCGGGCGGCAATCGTGATCGCGGCCTGGCCATTGCTTTCGGTTTCGAACGATCCGATCCTCGACCGCATGCTCGCGCTTTATGCCGGGTCTGCGCGCGACCAGCGCTTGCGCGATTACCCGATGTGCAAGGAAGCAATCGACGACGGTGGCGGGCTGATCGATCCATTGGACAGCAAGTTCGAAGCACGCGAGGACCAATTGCTGATCGAACTGTTCGGTGCGGCAGATCGGGTCAAACCGCTTGGCATCGACGACGCGCGCAAAACTTTCGAACGCGATGTGGTGCCTTTGATGGTCCGGTCTTATCTGGCAACCGATCTTAAATCGACCTCGGCCAGCTGCCGTCTCGGGTTCAAGATCTTCGAGGCGATCGACGAACTTCCGGCCAAAAAGCGGATCAAGGCTTACCGCGCCTTGTTGTCGTTGCCCGAGATGGCGGACGGCCCGGCTTAGATTTGGCGGCCACGGTAGGCGAATGGGCGGCGGCGGCAGCGAAAATCAGCGCCTGCCGATCCCGCGCAAGCAGCGCTTCCAGATAGAACTCGGCGGTCGCCAACGTCGCTGTTTCATCCTTGGCCCAGCCCTGATCGAACAGGTTGGTGCGAAAAGCAGTGGCCTTGGCACCTTCGATCCGCGCCAGTCCGGCCAACTCGGCGCGGTGCTGACCATAATATTCCTCAATCTCGCCAGTACCGTGGCCTTTTGCCTCGAGCGCTTGCGCAACCCCTTCGCTCATCAACTCGTTCATCGTGTAAGCAACCGCCGCGTCAGAGCGGCCACCCGACCACGCAAAAGGCTGCGCACATTTAACTCGGGCCTCGTCGACCAGCCGGTCGATCACCTGCAAATTTCGCGACCCGGCATGGAGCCTTGTTCCGGAGGCGACCTCGCGCTCCAACAGCAGCAGCGCCATTTCGCGGTCCTCGGTCGACATCAGATCGTATACGCAGTGAACGCTGTTGCTCGGCACAAGGCTAGCGGCGGTAGACACCTGCGCGGGCAGCGGCGTGTCTGCCAAAGCAGCAGCTGGAACCGCTAATGCGCAGGCCAAAGCCAAACGGTACGATTTAAGCAGCTTCGCCAGTTCACTCGCTCCGATCCGCGCGGCCATGATGCCGTGCGCGGGCGTTTGTGTCGAGGCACTCTGTCAGCACAAAAAAAAGGCCCGGCGATATGGGATATCGCCGGGCCAAGCCTGACCCGAAGGTCGGGCGGGGGGAACGCCGAACTTAACGCAGCAGCGACAGCACGTTCTGCTGGCTCTGGTTGGCCTGCGCGATCATCGCGGTCGATGCCTGGCTCAGGATTTGCGCCTTGGCCATGGCGGTCGTTTCAGCCGAATAGTTAGCATCTTCGATCCGGCTGCGTGCGTCGGCGAGGTTGGTAGCGTTGCTGGTCAGGTTAATGACCACCGATTCGAGACGGTTTTGCCCGGCACCCAGAGCAGCGCGCGAGCTCGAGATCGAATTGAGTTCGGTATCGAGCGTACCCAGCAGCGTGTTCGCAGCCGTTGCGGATGATACGTCATACGAACCGGCCGCGCCGCCTTTGGCCGCCAGCGTCGTCAGATTGGCTATGGTTAGATCGACCGTGTCGGCCAATCGGCTCAACCCAGCCGATCAAGATCGACGTGCGGATCATCGCCTGCGCCAACCGCGACCTGCCCACCGAAGTCGCCGAGGGCCGGTTTCGCGCTGATCTGTTCTACCGGCTCAACGTGTTCCCGCTGACGCTGCGTCCGCTGCGCGAACGGCCCGAAGACATTGCCCCGCTGGTCTTTGCCATGGTACTGCGCCACAGCCCCCGCAACCAAGCCGCTGCCGTGGCTGGCAGACAATGCGCTCGCCCTGCTGCGGATCCACGGTTGGCCAGGTAACGTGCGCGAGCTGGGAAACGTTCTGCGCCGGGCGCTGGTGCTGGCCGACGGCAAGGACGAGATCACCGCAGCACATAACGCCGGCGCGCCGACCACCATGCGGTTCAGCGATCCCGGCAGCGCGGTCACCGGCTTCATGACCGATCTGACCAGCGCACTTAACGAACTGGTTGCCGAGCTTAACAAGGATGTCGATCCGCAAACCGGCGAGCTTTCGCGTGATACCGGAACCCGCGTCTTGCGCCGGGCTTTGTCGAGCCTGGTCGGGAGCACGATCATGCCTGGTGCGAGCCCCGGGCAACCGGCCACGCTCGCCGACCTTGGTCTGGCCATCAATCGCGATGGGACCTTCCGGCTCGATACGGCGCGCCTGGCCGCGAGCGCCAAGGCCGCACCAGCCGGGGTATCAGCGATGCTGACCAACGGTATTTTCGGGGTCTTCGCCACGCTCGACAAATTGGGCCGGGTGGCCGGCTCGCCAAGCGATCCGGCCACGCTGGCAGGATCACTGCGACGGCTGAGCGAGCAAAAGACCAAGCTCGCCGCCGAAAAGACCGACTTTGCCCCTGCGCAGGACAAGCTCCGCGCGCAAATGACCACCCGCTTTGCCGGAACCGACGCCCGGGTGGGCGCATCGCGCGCGACGCTGTCGTTCCTCAGGAACTAGATCGACGCGTGGAATTCTCCAAGGAACTAGGAGCCATACGATGCACCCGTCGCTCTCCCCCCATGAAGCCTACCGCCGGGTCGAATTCGACGCCCGGGTCAGCGGTGCGGATCCCGCCGGATTGGTGCTGGTCTGCTTCGAGCAATTCGGCCGGGCCTTGACGGCCGCGCTGGGCGGCCACCGCAGCGGTGACAATCAGCGGCGCAGCGCCGGGCTGACCAGCGCTTTGGCGGCGATCACAGCGTTGCAACTCGGGGTCGATGGAGCCGACGGCGTTGCTGGGTCGCTGACCCGGTATTATGCCGCCGCACGCCGGACTTTGCTTGGCAGTGTGCTGGCGTTTGACCCTGCTGCCATTGCCGCCCTGCGCAGCGATTTCGCGGAAGTTGCGGCTGCGCTGGCCGAAGCTGGGTGAACTTGGCTTGTTGCCTCCAATCCGGAGCAAAAGCAGTTGCCGCAAGGCAGGAAAATCATTGCAGAAATTCCGAATCGAGTTGCCGAACTACGTAAACATCCCATCGAAACCGAGCCTTCCCGGCAAGCCACGTTGGCCGAGATCAGCGGCGCTGGGATCGGCACTGCCAAACTGCGCGAGGCGATGGCTCGCAGCCGGGTCCAGCGGCTCACCCGGCGCGAGCGCGAGGTGCTGGCGGGTGTGGCCAATGGCCTGTCCAACCGCCGCATTGGCGAGCGGCTCGAGATCAGCCCGCGCACAGTCGAAATCCACCGCGCCAACATGCTCAACAAGATGGGCGCGAGCCACACGTCCGAAGCGATCCGCATGGCAATTGAGGCATCGCTGGTGGGCTGAGCTTGCTTAAAAGCCCTTCCCCGTGTGGAAGGGTTGGGATGAGGGGTCCGCGCCAAAGCGAATCTCAACGTATCGGGCCTTGAACTCCCACCTCTGGCCCCTCCCCAACGGGAGGGAGACAAGTGGGAGCCCGTCCCCAACCGTGAGGGAACCAAGTCGGGGCGAGCTATAACCTCGCAAACGATCTGGACCGCGATCGAGGCATCGCTGGTGGGACATGGCCGCCACCTCAGTTGCAGGATCGTTCGTCGTAAGGGTTCACGCAGAGGCGCAGAGGGGTAGCGCGAGCGGCGCAGCCGTTCTGATAAATCAATTGTCGCGGATAACGGAGCGTCGAATGACATCGAAGCCTGCGGCCTGACGCCCACATCTCTGCGCCTCTCCTGCTTCTCTGCGCCTCTGCGTGAACCCTTTCCTTTTCTCCGGCACCGCCCAACGATTCTCTGGCACCGCCCAACAAAAAAGGGGCCCCGGGTTTGCACCCGGGGCCCCAAATCAAGCATCCCTCCCAGGAGTGCTTAGAACTTCAGTCCTGCCGTGAGGCCGTAGCGGCGCGGCTCGAGCGTGAAGATGTTGGTGTAGTTGCCCGACGATTGATCGGTCACGTAAAGACCCGTGATCGCATCGTTCTTTGTCAGGTTCTGCACCCATCCGCGGATAAACCACTTCTTGTCCGGACCGTCGAGCTGCAAGTTGGCGTTAACCTGGCTGAAGCTCGGCACTTCATTGACAAAGCCGTTGAAGATATTGCCGGTCGATTTACCAGTGTAGATATAGTCAACGCGCGGGGTCAGCGTCAGGTCGCCCAAGGTAGCTGCGTACTGCACGCCGGCCGAGAACTTGTAGTCCGGTGCGCCAGGCAGCTTGTTGCCCTTGATGTTGGTGGTAATACCCGAAGGATAGACCGTTACGCCGCCCAGCGTTGCTGGATTGAGTTGAAGCGGCCCGAGCAACGGATTGTTGAACGCACCGGCAGCTGCAGCCGACAGAACGCCGCAGATACCGAAGGCGCCGGTTGAAGCAATTCCGCCACCAGCCGGGAACGCAGTAGTGGGTTGCAACCCGGCACCTGGCTTCAGCCCAGGGACCACACCGGCGTTGATCAGGGCATTGGCCCCGTTAACGAAGGCGTTCACCCCGGCAACATTGCCGCTGTTCGACCCGACTGCGCAGTTGGCGCCATTGGTGATGTCCTTGATGATCACCGCATCAGCGCGGCCACCGCCAAAGTCACGCGGGTTCGCCAGGAACTTGTCTTGCGAAACCTCGGTATGCAGATAGCTGGCACCGATGTTGATGGTCAGTTCACGGCTCGGACGGTAGACCATTTCAGCTTCAAGACCGTAGATCTTCGCGTTCACGTTATCGTTGACCGAAGTCCGGGCGACGATGCGTGACAGCTGCAGGCTCTTGTAGTCGTAATAGAAGGCCGTCAGATTCAGCGTCATTTTGCCGAACTGGTTCTTCGAGCCGATTTCGAAGGCGTTGACGAATTCCGGTTCGAACGTGACCGGCACCGTGAAGATCGGTGACAGCGGCGGGTTGATACCGCCCGACTTGTATCCGCGCGAGTACGAGAAGTAGACCAGGTTGTCCGGGGTGATCGCATAGTCGAGCACCGCGCGACCGGTGAACTTGCCGAACGAGACCTTGTTGTTCTGGAAGGCTTCGCAGCCCGCGACCGAACCGATTGCCCCGGCAACACCCGAACCCGTTACGGCGCAGGTGGTTGCAGGGTCGGCATCGAACCCGGCACCATACGGCGTAGCGTAGGCATTGGTCGCGGTGTACGGCACCAGGAAGTTGGCGAGCGTAGTGCGCGCCGAAATATCCTTCTCGTCGTGGTTGTAACGCAGACCCAAGGTCAGCTTAAGCTGATCGTTGAACTTGAAATAAGCTTCGCCGAACAAACCGTAAGTCGTAACCTTGAATTCAGCGGAATTGTTGCGATAGGTCGGCGTGCCCAGGTAGCTTGGCGGTTTGCCGGTGCTGAGCGAGGTGAACGAGCCGAGCAGACCGGCGAAGTAATCGATCCCGAATGAATCGACATAATAGTCACCATTGGTCGTGTGGACCTTGCCGTAGATCCCGCCAACCAGGAAGTTGAACATCCCGTCCCATTTAGACGAGATAATGGCTTCTGCGGTCCAGCTGTTGTTCCGCCCGACCGACCGGTCAAAGTCCTGCGGGGTGGTTCCGCAAACGCGGTGCCCGCCGAATGCACCCGTGCCGGTTTCTTCAGCCGTCGAGGTACACAGCACGCCATTCGGGCCGTTAGGCGTGATCGCGTTATAGAGCGGCAGGAAGTAAGGCGCGGTGCCCGCACCAAACGCGCTCGACAGAGCAGCAGCCTGCAGGGTGGCAAGACCGCCAGCGTAGATCGACCGATTTTGGACCGAGTTGTTATAATCCTGCGATGAATCGATCACTACATTCTGGTAATTGCCTTCCAGCTTGAGGTCGAGCCCGCTGCCGAGGTCTTGATCGAGCGTGGCCTGCGCGATCCATTCGCGCGTGTAATACTGCGGCTGGGTATCGGTATAAATCGCCCGGTAATCAGTCGGGTTGATGGCGCCGGTATAGGCATCGGGCCCGTACAGGCTGCCAAGCGCAGCAGAAGCGGGGAGCCCTTGCGTGATGAAGAATTCTTTCGAGGTCAGCACGCCGACGAAAGTGGAGTTGGCGTTGGTCGTCCCAAACCCGCGATTTCCGGCAAGGCAGCCCAGAACGCCGGTCGGGTCGCGCTGGCACAGCTGCTTCTGGATCCGCAAGCGCGAATCTTTTTCATGGAAATACTGGACCATGAAATCGATCGTGGTGCCGCTGGAGGGTTCAATCCGCAGCGAACCGCGCACCCCGAACATGTCACGGTCATCGAGCTTGGTGTTGTTGAACAGGTTCTTGGTATAGCCATCACGGTTCAGGTAGAACCCGGCCACACGGACTGCGGCAATGTCGCCGATTGGCACATTGACCATGCCCTTGCCCTTGATGCTGTTGTAGTTGCCGTATTCGGCTTCCACGCTGGCTTCGGTCACTCCAAGTTTGGGTCGCTGGGTGCGGAAGTTGATCACGCCCGAAGTGGCGTTGCGGCCAAACAAAGTGCCCTGCGGTCCGCGCAGCACTTCGATCTGGCCCATGTCGTAGAATTCACTCTCGAACAGGCGCGTGCCGAACAGCGGCGCGTCGTTCATGTGAATTGCGGTAGCGCTGTCACAGGTCGTGCCCACGCAGAGATCACCGATCCCGCGGATGGTGAAGCTGGATCCAGTGAAGTTGCCCTTGGTGAAAGTGACGTTAGGCAAGGTCAACTGAAGATCGGAGGTGTTCTTGATCTGCTGCTTTTCAAGCGCTTCGGAATTGAAGGCGCTGACGGCAATCGGCACGTCCTGCAGTTTTTGATTGGTCCGCTGCGCGGTCACCACGATCTCGGACGAGTCCACCTGATCGTCAGCCGGTGCCGGCGTGGTCTGCGCGAAAGCAGGAAATGCAATTGCTCCGGCGCATACGCCCGCAAGCAAGGTAAGTTTACCCCTCATCAGCCATCTCTCCTATTAATGCCCGACCCTTGAACGGGCGGTTGCACATCGGAATAGACCACCGACCGCCGCGCATTACAACCAGATTTAATCGAAAGGTTAGTTTGGCCCGGTACCGTAGCGTAAGTGCCACACCTGCCCGCCCGCAGGGAGCCAGAACCTGGCTGATCGGCGCTGTTGCAAAGTGGGGCCGGGTGTATCACTCTGCCGGTTCTGCTGGGGGGCACCATGGGCGAAGATTCGGAAGAGTGTGCGCCCGCGCGGTACCGGGCCTTTATCAGCTACAGCCACGCCGACGCGCGGTTCGCCGCCTGGCTCCACCGCAAGCTCGAACACTGGCCGCTGCCCGGCCAGCCGCGGCTCACCCCCATCTTCATTGACCACGCCGAACTTGCCGCCGGGCCCGATTTGTCGTCGCAAGTGCGCGAGGCGCTGGCCGGATCGGCGGCGCTGATCGTGCTGGCCAGTCCCGCCGCCCGCTCCAGCCAGTGGGTCGCGCAGGAAGTCAGCCTGTTCCGCGAACTCCATCCCGACCGGCCAGTGCTGGCGGCATTGCTCAAAGGCGAACCGGGCGATGCGTTTCCCCAAGCGCTGCTGGTCCACGCCGGCCAGGTGTTTGAGCCACTGGCCGCCGACTTCCGCGATGGCCACGACGGAAAACGGCTCGCGCTGCTCAAAATCCTGGCTGGGCTGACCGCGCAGCCGCTCGACCGGTTGGTCCAACGCGACGTGCAAACCCGCCAGCGCCGCGTGATGGCCATCACGGCGGGGGCGGTGCTTTTGAGCTTAGTCCTTGCCGCAGCGCTGATCGTCGCGCTGCGCGCCCGCACTGAGGCTGAACACCAGCGCGCCGAAGCCGAAGGAATGGTGGAATTCATGCTGACGGATTTGAGGGACAAGCTGAAGGGGGTGGGCCGGCTGGACGTGATGGATGCGGTCAATCAGCGGGCGATGGCGCACTATTCGCGTGAAGACCTTTCGCAGCTGCCCGCCGCTGTGCTCGAGCGCCGCGCAAGACTGCTGTTCGCCATGGCCGAAGACGATCTTGCTACCGACGGGAAACGCGATCGGGCCAAGGCCGAGATATTCGAAGCCTGGCGTGCAACCGGAAGCATGCTGGCGCGCCAACCAGACGACCTTGAGCGAATTTTCAATCATGCGCAAAGCGAATACTGGATGGGCTACGCAGCCTATCTCGAACGTGATTCCAAAGGCGGCCCAGCCCTGCAACAAGCCGACCTCCACTGGCATAATTACCTTAAGCTTGCACAAAAGTTGGTCGCTGCCGACGGCAATTCAACCCGCTGGCGGCGGGAACTGGCTTATGCCGAAGGCAACATCTGCACCCTCCTGTTGGAGGTTCCACAGCGCGCTGCCGCCGCCTTGGGTGATTGCTCAGCGGCTCGCCAAGCGATGCAGGAAATCGCCAGAAATGCACCCGGCGATCTTAATGCCCAGCTTGATTTCGCGAACCGGCTCGCTTGGGAGGCCGATGCAATGGCGGCGCAAAACCGTCACGATCATGCCGTTCGCGTGCGTCAGCAACAGCTGGACACGGTTGTTGCGCTGACTCATCGGTTTGGTTCGGATGCCCGGAATATGGAGGCCGTGCTGCTGGCCGAATATGGCCTTGCCAAGGCTCTCCATGCCGACGGCAAGAGCAGTCAAGCGATGGTGGCTGCGGCTGCAGCCAGAAAATCGGCGCTGACGCTTCGCGGAATGGACCCATCAAACCGAAGCTGGGGGGAATGGATGTCCAAGCTGGATCATGATTTTCCACTGCACTGAACCTGAACAATCATTCTTAAATGGAGGAGCCAACTATGACGCTGCGCAAACAACCCCGCCAAAATGATGACGAAACACCTGATCTTACCGCATCCGGCACGGTCGGGATTGGCAAGCCAGCAGGGATACAATTCAGCTTCGACCCGCAACGTCCATATCTCGTCGTCCTGTTGAACGATCTAGGCAAGACGGGGCTCGTTGACGGCAATTCAAGCGCTGGTTTTTTCCTGAGAATAATGCCTGGCGATCACTGGCTGATAACTTTCACGCTCGACCCCAAATGGAACTGGTCGTTCGACCACGATGCGATTTCGTTCAAAACAAAGGGGCATGCCAAGCATTACAAGGTGATCAGCCAGGATGATCAGAAAGTCGTGATCGAAGCCAAGTCCCCCTATCCGGTTCATAATCCAGGGGATAATTGGCCCACGCCCGAAGACCAGCCATTCAACCTTTATGTCCTGATGTCGCAATCGCCGAACAAGACGTATCCGATGACCATCGATCCCGATGTAAAGAACCCTCCTCTCGGCGGCCAACGGATCGGCGCGATCCCGACATCGGCCGTGCCGCTTGCCTAAACATCCATGATCCCCAATTTGTTTGATGAGGCGGCTTAAAGGATCGACTGGTAAACTTGTGAGCGCATTATCACAAAACGGCACACGCGGCCCCACCCTCGCCCAACTCACCGCCCTCGCTCGTACGGGTGCGGTGGGGCGGGCTTGGGAGCTGTTTGTCGGCGCCGGGTACGACCAGCGCGGCGGCGATCCGGCTGCGCTCGCGGTCAAGGGGCGACTGCTCAAAGGACGGGCGCGGCTGGCGGTGGGGGCACCGGCGCGCGCGCACCATGCCGCTGCGGCCGAGGCCTATGCCGCTGCCGATGCGCTGCAACCGGCACCTTATCTGGCGATCAACGCGGCGAGCCTGCGGTTGTTGGCGGGTGACGCCGATGGGTCTCGGGCGGGTGCCAACAGCGTGCTCGACCAGCTGGACGATCCCGCCTTAGCAATCGACACCCCCTATTTCCTTGCCGCAACCCGGGCCGAGGCCTTGCTGTTGCTGGGCGACCAGTCCGCTGCCGAGCACGCGATGCAAGATGCAGCACGAGCCGACCCCGACGGCTGGGCCGAGCGCGCCGTGACCGTCGCCCAATTGCGTGAAATCGCGGCGGCCCAGCACAGCGATGCGGCCTGGATCGGCCGCTTTGCCCCGCCAGCCAGCCTGCACTTCGCCGGACATATGGGCGTGGCCAGCGGCGGCACCGCAGAAGCGCAGCTCAAGATCATGCTGGCCGAGCATTTTGCGGCGCACCCCGCCGGCTTTGCCTGGGGCGCGCTGGCTGCGGGGGCGGACATCGTCATCGCCGAGATGCTGCTCGCCCAAGGCGCGGCGCTGCACGTTGTCCTGCCCTGCCCAGCGGAGCAGTTCGAAGCGCAGTCGGTCGCGCCCGCCGGGGCCGAATGGACCCTGCGTTATCGTGCGCTGCTGGGCGCTGCGGCCTCGTTGCGAATAGCGGCAGACAGCGCAAGTTCGGTGCACGATCCACTGGCGACCGCGCATGCCGGCGATCTGGCGATCGGCGGCGCGCTGAGCAGTGCGGCGCAGCTGGCCAGCATGGCAGTGCAGCTGATCGTGACCGACGAAGCCGGCGGCGGCGCGAATACAGCGCGCCAGGCCGAGCGCTGGCGGAGCGCGAGCGGCGTGCAGTACCGGCTGACGGTGGCGCGCGATGCTGCAGTCGATGCCCTGTTCCCGCCTGAGGAACCCGATCCGGCGCGGGTGCTGTCGGTCAATCTGGCGGTCGTGCTGGACGGCATGGAAGCGGCGATCGGCCAGTCCTCGGCGCAGCTCAGTGCGCTGACTGCGCCGGTAGCGGCAGTGCTTGCCCGATTACCGGGCGGCAGCGTCCGGGTCTCGCCCAATGGCTGGGAAGCAGTAGTCGAGGATCTTGGGGCAGCCTTGGCAGTCATCGACCACCTTAATGCGCTGGGCAGAGTCGCGGTGGGGGCGCATCTGGCGATCGGGCCGGTGCTGACCGATCCAGCGAGCGGAGCCCTGGTGCCATACGGACCAGCCCCAGCGCTGGCGCGCAAGCTCGCCGCGCTGGCCCCCACCGGAACGACGCTGGCCAGCGATGCGCTGGCCGTCACGCTGTGCGCGCGCGGCGAACCGGCCTGCCGGCCAGAGCTGTACTATCCGCGCGAAGACGATCTGGGCGGCGCGGTGCACATGCTGGTGGGGTGAAGCACCAAACCTAAACCTATCCTGTTCGTCCTGAGGAGGCGTCTCGAAGCCGCAGGCTGAGGAGCTGTCTCGAAAGACCCAGCGCCGCGCCTGGTGGTTCGAAACGGCCCTTCGCTGCGCTCTGTCCCTCCTCACCACGAACGGGATAAGTTTGGTCAAGTAGCCGACGTCCTAATACACCAGTTCCTCAAGCCGGTGCGGCGCGATCACGGCAAGTCCGCCTTCGACCCGCACAACCAGCCCGCGCTTTTCAAAGCCCGAGACTGTCCGCGACACCGTCTCGCGGGTCGACTGGACAATCACTGCAAGTTCGGACCAGACCGGTAGCGGGCGAATTACGCCATCCGCCGACGCACGCGACTGGCGCAGCAGTTCAGCCGCGATCCGCCCGCTGGCGGAAAGCAGCGCGGTTTCCAGCATGCGCTGGCGCATCGCCGCGATCCGCGCCGACAGGTGCCGCGCCATCGCCAGCGCGACCAGCGGATAGCTCTCCATCAGCCGGACCAGCGCGGCGGGAGCGAAGTGCGTCGCAGCGCCGTCGGACAGCGCCTCAACCCGGGTATCCTGCTGCCCGCCCGAGCCGACAATCTCGCCAAAGAATTCACCCGGCGCAAGCGCGTGAAGCACCAGCATTGCCCCGTCGCGGCCATAAGCCAGCTCTGCGGCGCGGCCCAAAGTCAGCAGGCTCGCAGCGCCGCCATCCCCGCCGCGCGGCCAGAGCAGCGCGCCGCGCGGATGATCCGCATCGCGGCCCAGCGCTGCAATCGTCGTCGCCAAAGCCGCGCCGCAGCCGAACGCCTGTTGCAACACAGCGTGGCTGGCGGGCGCGGCGTCCATCCGCCTAGTCCATCATCGCCAAGAGGTCCTTGACGGAAGTCGAGGCGAAGCCGACCGCGCTGTCCGAAATACCGTACGGGATCAGCAGGGCATCGCCGATCTTGAGCGCGCCGCAGGTGTAGATCACGTTGGGGACATAGCCCGAACGATCGGCATCCTCGGCGGTGAGCAGCGGCTCGCGGCTGCGCGCCAGCACCTTGCTCGGATCGTGCAGATCGAGCAGCGCGCAGCCCAGCGCATACTTGCGCATCGCGCCGACCCCGTGGGTGAGCACCAGCCAGCCGGCGTCGGTCTTGATCGGGCTGCCGCAATTGCCGATCTGGATAAATTCCCACGGGAACTGCGGGCCCATCAGGAACACGCCCTCGTCGTCCCAGGTATCGAGGTTGTCCGAGCGGAGCAGGAACAGGTTCTTGCCGTCTTGCCGCCCGATCATCACGTAACGCCCGTCGATCTTTTCAGGGAACAGCGCCATGCCCTTGTTGCGGCCCGCCGCGCCCTGGATCGGTTCAAGCTGGAAGCTGCGGAAATCCTTGGTGCGGAGCAGTTCGGAGCGGATCGAGCTGCCCGAATAGGCGGTGTAAGTGCCGACCCATTCATGACTGCCGTCGCTGTGCTGGAATTGTACCAGCCGCAAGTCTTCCAGTCCGCCGCGCTGCTGTTCGGTGATCGGGAAGATGACCGTGTTCGACAGGTTGCTCTCGGCGTGGCGATGGACTGTCACCGCGTCATCGGCATCGGTCAGGCTGGCATCGTCGATCAGCGCAGCGGTGGCGAAGTGATCCTGCGGCCACAACTGGAAGGTGCCGTCGCCGTGCGCGATCCCTTCGCGGAAGACGATCGACGAGATGTGCCCTTCTCCCACCGCGCGCAGCGACATGACGAACCGTTTGGAGCCCAGGGGCATGCCGCTTTGATCGGGGTGCGTAACGATCGACGGGTTCATCAGCGCCGCCGCCGCATAAGTATATTCGTGGCAGAAATAGGCCCCGATCAACTGCTTGCGCGCTGCCGAGAACCCCGCATCGTGAAGCGACAGGTTGTCCTCGACCTCGTTGAAGCGCTCGGTGAACAGCAGCTCGGTCTGCCAGTGGCGCTGGGCGAAGTCCTTGATCACCCGCTCGTATTCCGCCTCAACCTCGCCCTCGCTCAGCGCCGCAACGTCGGCGACCAGCGCCAGCGCACGGTCCGACGGGGCGGTGACCGACTGCCAGCCAAGGTGAAAGGGTCGGAGAACTACGCGCGAAGGATCGGCATGCAAGCGCAGCTCATGGATGCGCAACTGCGCCGCCAGATGGTCCTTCATGTCCAGCAAACTCAATCCCCTGTCCGCGAATCTTTGGCCGCGCTGCACCCAATTTGCACATCGTGACGTGCGCCAGCTGCAATGCAAGGATCGATTCGGCCCCGCAGTTCGCATTTGCGCCGCGCGGCGTTACCCCGTCGCGGCAACGACCGGTAGCGATATCTGCCAGGATGGCCCCGCGATCGTTCGCGCCAAAGAACCACGCATAGGCGGCCTCGGCATGGGCAAGCCAACGCGGATCGGGGTTGACCGCATAAGCCGCCGCGCAAGCCTCGATCGCCGCCTGGGCTTCCAGGGGCTGCTGGTCGAACGGCCGTTGATCGTGGGTGAGCCCGAAGCTTTCCGAACCGACCGGGCGGAACAGCCCGCTGGCCGAGGTTTGCCGCTGCGCAACCCAGCCCAGCGTCGCCAGGCCCTCTTCAAGCCAATCAGCGCGGCCGAGCACGTGCCCGGCCTCGATCAGTGCTTGCGCCAGGCGCGGATTATCATAGCCCAGCACCGCTTCGAACCATGCCCAGTCGGGCCGGCGCGAGCTGGCGAGCAGGCGGTGCAGCAGATCGCCGCCGCGCTGGAGCAAGGCCTCGGCCCCGGTATGCCCGCCGGTTTGGCGCTGCACCAGCGCCGCGCCGAGCATCCCGAACCCCAGCGCGCGCGGACTGTCGGTTGAAACCAGCGTGCGCAAGGTCACATCGAACCATTCGAGCGCCCAGGCCTGCAACCCGGCCACCGGCGAATGCGCGGCAGTATCACCCAACGCCCACAATGCGCGCCCGTTGGAATCGTCCGAACCCTTGCTTTCAAGCCAGGTCCGTTCAAACGACATGAAGTTGCGGAAGTGGCCGTCATCCTGGTTCCACGCATGCTGGACGAAGCTCGCAAAAGTGCTGCTCCACCCCAGCCGCTCGGCCTCGCTGACCCCGGCGGCGTGGTTCATCAGCATCAGCGCGCGGGCGTTATCATCCAGGCAATAGCCGTGGCGGCGGTCGGCCACGATGCCGATCGCGTGCTGCATCATCCCGGTCCCGTCGCACATGCTGAGGAACCCGGTGAGCCCGGGGGCGGCATTCAGCGGCATGTCGATCACCGGGCGGACCACCGCGCGGCGCAGCAGGCTGGCGGTCGCGGCGGCAAATTGCGGCCAGATCGTCTTGCGCCCGGCGGCGTAAGCGCGCGCCTTGGTGGCATCGAGCCGGCTCCGATCGGCCAGCAGCGCGATCACCGCATCGGCAATCGCCTCGCTCGAACCCGCTTCGACCAGCACGCCCACGCCGTCCGCGAGCAGCTCGCGGGCATGGACATAGGGCGTGGAGACCACAGCCTTGCCCAGCGCCACCGCATAGCTCAGCGTGCCCGAAGTGGCTTGCTGCAAGTTGCCGTACGGGGTCAGATAGATGTCGCAGGCCTCCAGCTGGTCAAGCAGCTCGGGCGTATCGAGGAAGCGGTTGTCCCACACCACGTGATCCGCCACGCCCAGCTCCTCAGCCCGGGCCATCAGTCCTTCGCGGTAGCTTTCGCCGTGGCTGGCGATCAAGTTGGGATGCGTCGCGCCGACGATCCGGTAAACCGTATCGGGATAGCTCGCGACCACCGCCGGCAGCGCCGCGATCACTTGCTCAAGCCCCTTGCCCGGCCCGATCAGCCCAAAGGTCATCAGCACGTTCTGGTGTGCAATGCCCAGCTTCGCCTTGAATTCCGCCTCGCGTCCAAACGGCCGGTCAGGCGCGCCGTGCGCAATCACTTCGATCAGCTCGGGCGCAGCATCATAGCGCTCGATCAGCAGCTCGCGGCCGTGCGCCGACATCACCATAACGCGGCTGGCGCGGGTCAGCAGATGTTCGACAATGCGGCGCTGGTTGCCCGAAGGCGCGCTCAGCACGGTGTGAAACGTGACGACCAGCGGCGCGGCCAGCGCATCGACCAGTTCAAGCACCAGATCGCCGTCATGCCCGCCAAAGATCCCGAATTCGTGCTGGAGCCACACCGCCGAAGCGCCGCTCTCGTTGATCGCCCGCGCCGCGCCAAGATAGGCCTCGCGGCTGGTCTGGTCGATCGGCACAATGCCTGCCGCATAATCGCCGTGGCGCTCGGCTGCATCCAGCGCATACACCGTCGTCGCGATATCGCTTTCGAACCGGCGCAGCTGCTCGGTCACGTCATGGGTGAACGTGGCGATCCCGCATTTGCGCGGCACATACGTCCCGATCATCGCCAGCCGCAGCTGCGCCGCGCCCGCCGGGGTAGGCTTGGGCTGCGCGAAAAACAGCGAAACAACCGAAGCGGTTGCCGGCTGGGCAGCAAGGTCTGCTGCGGGATCGATAACGAGTTTGCAGTCCTGGTACATCGGTCACCCCAAATACGCGTGCTGCCTCTCAAACCCGGAAGCTGACATATCGTTCCGCAATTGCACACTGGAATCGATGAAATGAGCAATTACAGCGACAAGCATGGCCTAGATGCGTGCTGCAATGCAGCAATTGCGGGGGAAATCGGGTGAGATGGAGTGCGACTCGGCGCAGTTCCTCCCCGTGCCGGGCGACTCGAAGAGGGCGCGCAGCGCCAGCGGGACCATGCTCTTGCATGGTGGAGGGGCACAGGCCAGTGGTCCCATCCCACCAAGCGTCTCCCCCTCTGGGGGGGCTCGCGCAGCGAGACGGAAGGGGCACAACCACAAAAAGCCGCAGTAGCGGCTGCTCGCCATCGCGCGCTCGCTTGCTAGCCCCCCTCCGACCCACCTGCGGCGGGCCACCTCCCCCAGCGGGGGGAGACTCTTATCTGGAGCGAAACTTACATGCCCGAACCCCGCTTGCGATTAACCCGCCGGTTCTGCCGTATCGCTTCATGCTCCAGCGGATTGACCAGCGCTTCATAGCGCCCGAACAGTTGCTCGACCCGGTCTCGGTCGCTGGCGAAGGGCGCGGCGCGGTAGAGCCGGTCCACCGCCAGATCGAGCGCGGCGTGCGCCTTGCGCAGCGGCGGCGGCATGGTGTCGGGATCGTAGAGATCGGCCAGACTGCAAGTGGGATAGGCGGCGCGGTCATCGAGCACGGCTTGGGCGAGTGCTTCGATTTTGGCGCGCTGGGCTGGGGTGGTTTCAGGCCAAGGGAAGGTGTTGTAAACGAGGGTGTTTGCGTAACGATATCTGCTTTCGAGCCGCCCACCGACGTGACGAAGCCACTCCATATGCAGCAAAGACGAAATGATACCGAACTCAAAAAGCCCTGCGCCGGGCACACAGGTGCAGCTATTATGGACAATGTCCTTTGGTCCAAAAAATCCGAGTGGAACATAAGTTCGCGTTTCAGATGTGTGCATCCGGATAACAACATAACTTCCCGGCGGCTGACGCATTTCGGCAAATTCCGCGGGACGTTCCGCCGCCTTCTGCGTTGGAACCTTCTTGCTCGCCAAACGGAAGCTGCGAACGGCCAACAATCGCTCGCGAATGGGTGGGATGGACCGCAGAAGGCTTGGCTCGGCCTCAGCCAACCAAAGGCACCAACGCTCACCCCCATTCAAGAATTCATCAGCACCAACAGTTTCCTTATTAGATTCTTGGCCGTCGGATAATGCCGTAAAAGAGCCGCTCGGTCCGTTGCGGAAAGGATCAAATGTCCGCCGTCAACCGGTTTGCTCCCGTAGAGAATCGTTGGGACATCACAGAGTGGCCGAGATGATTCCGTCACGACCATATGCCGGTTTGCGGTTCCCTTTGCGTCAACCAAATAAGCCGAAATTGCAGCCTGTCGTGTTTCCACGGGACCGCCTTTGATATCTGGATAACTAAACAATCGTTTTTCATTGGGCTCATGCTCGCGATGAACGAGTCCAACAATTACGACATAAACGTGAGCCTTGCCGCGCGCTTCACTGCCCCAGCTAAAAGTGCGGTGAGCAAAGAAAATCTCCAAACCAAAACGATCGAAAAGTTGGGGCCAGAGCTGCGCCACTTGCACACCTTGGCAAATGGAGTTTGTTGCGACAAAGGCGATGCGAATTCGATGGTTTGCCTGGCAATACCGGCCCGCTTTCACGAACCATGCCGCCACATAGTCAAGCGATCCAGCTTTCCCGCTCGCCGCATCAAGAATACGCGCCATTTGCTGCCGCTGCACTGGCGTCTGCAAGCTCTGTCCCACAAACGGCGGGTTACCCATGATGTAACTGCATTTCCCAGGCGGGAGCAGCGCGGACCAGTCCGCCTCCAGCGCATCGCCATGCAGGATATGCGCCCTGTCTTTCAGCGGGATGCGGGCATAGTTGAGCCGGAACGCCTCGTTGATCGCGTTGTTGGCGATATGGTCCATCATCCACATCGCCACTTCGGCGACCCTGCTACCTTCGCGCCGCCTTTCCTCATCCCGAGGACAGGAAGCCTCCGCAAGAACACTCCGCGCATGAGTTTCATCAACTAAACCCGCCCAAAGATAACAAAGTTCGCCAAATCCCCCGCCCCGAAGGGCCAATAGCGCGCAACGTCAAAAGAAATGGTGCCAGAAGAGGACCCATATATAGTGGAAATATCTTTTAATAGCAGTGAGTTATGCTTGGCGTTAAAATTTGGGCCCCCAATGTGGCCCCCGCTAGTCCCTTGATCGGATGGTACGATGGCGTAAGCTCCTGAATTACAACGTTTGGCGTTGCCTAATCCCAACCGTCGTCATCTTCGTCGTCTTCCCAAGAAGCCGCTTCGCTCGCGCGCGCTGCATCCCGCGCTTCTGCGATCTCGTGTTCACGCTCGTATCGACCCAAGAGCTTGTGAGGATAGGCCTCGTTCCGCTTCTCCAGCGCGTCGGGATCTTGCAATAGGTTATCGACGATCCAATCTTCAAAGCCGGGCTCAACAGACGCGGGCTCACGAGTCGAATGCTTCAGTTTGCGATTGGTACATTGCTTGAGAAATCCATCAAGCAGAGGCGCTGGCACGAAGTGCCGGTAAGCGTGCCACAGCTGTTTACCCACCAGCTCGCGAAGCTTAAAATCTATCGCCTCGCGCTGATAATACTCACACGCCAGCATGACGCTCAGCACCCTCTTGGTTACAGCTGGGTCTGCGGGATCGGGCGAAGCATAAGTCATGTCGGTGTCGTAATAATCGATCTTCCAAAGGAGGTCGTTGCCGTCACTACATTCCAAACTACCAAAGTCGCGTTCGCCGTGGGGGTCTTTGTCGGGGTCGAAGTCGTTCGCCAGCTGCAGCATGGTGAGCAACGTCTCGGCGTCGAACCCCGGCAGTGTTCGGACCCCCCGCGTAACGACGATCACGCCGCCTTGGCCACTCTTGCGCAGCGCGTCGTTGAGCCGCCCAATGCGCTCGGCGCGGGGGACCTGTTGATGGTCGGCAAGTGAATGCACTTGATTGGTCATTGTTGTTCTCCTGATTGTGATTGATTGCGCGTTCCGCGCGCACGGCTTCGCAACCCGCGCCCGACGTTGGCGAAAGCTGCAGAGTTTGATATTCTTGGAATTGGGGGTGGCTTACTCGCTAGGTGCGGGTTCCGCAGTGAGCGCTTTGTACCCGTCGCTCATTATTGGTTGCCAGGCTTCGTTCGAAACTTCAGCGCTTATGGCAGCAGTCCAACCGTGGCGTTCGTATACCGCCGATTTGAGCAAGCCGGACTCGCAGGCCTTCCAAAGCAAAGTGTCGATGGTCGCTACGCGGTATCCGGTCGCGCGGGCCAAGCGCTCGCAAAGCTTGGCGGTCGTTGTTTTGTCGTGGCGCGCGAGACGCTCCATGTGAACATCGGGCTTTGCATGTTGAAGACCGAGGTTCTTGCCGAGGTGAAGTGCGGTGACTGGCCCGATCCAACGAATTTCCTCGAGAAAGGCGATAGGGTCAGTTGCCCGTCCGTATTCTTCGAACAGCGCTTCGCGCGCTTGCCAGATTGTGTCGATTGCGGGCGCCTTACCCGGATGCCTAAACACAGTGGTTGCACTCAGACCTGTCCGAAGCGCGGCAACGCAACGATGATAGATCGGTTCGGCGACGCTGTTGCGAAAACCCGAGTTGAGGATAACGTAAATGGTACGCTCGGCGAAATCATCGGCGTCGTTTGGTGGTTGTATGATCTCCGACCATTCGATCGTTGGTCCATAGCCGCGGCGACGGAGCGCGGCCTCAAGTCGGCGGAAGCGATTCACGCTCAGCATAGCAACCGCACCAGCTTTCGCTGCGCCTCCGTCGAACCAGCGACATACCGCGCCGTCATGTTCAAGCTTGCGTGCCCGGCGAGCTCCTGGACGTCGCGAAGTGATCCACCAGTCTTCGCAACCAGACGCGCCGCCTGGGTGACAAACGTCCGTCTCCCAGAGTGCGATGAGCATCCCGCAAACCCTAAATCGCGATAGACACTTGCAAACCAGTTCACGATGCTGCGCGGGGTCATATGCGATCCGCGCCGCGATCGCACAACTGGACCGGATGCTCCGGTTGTCATTGCTCGCAGTGCAACCAGCGCGGACCGTATCTGAGGGTGCATTGGTAAACGTCGGGGTTGCCCATTTTTGGCTATGGTGCCGTCGACTTCGATCAAGTCCGAGAGCCTACCGTCCGGCTTGGTGACCATTTGCCATGTCAGGCCTGCGATTTCACAAGCGCGCAGGCCGGCGCGGAAGCTAAGCAAGACGATGACGATATTACGTTGTGGCGCACCGCTCCTTCGCGCGTGTGTCAAAATACGACGCACCTCGCCTGGCGCCAGCACACGGGCTGAACGACTCATGGGATCCTCACTATGTGGAAGCGTCAAACCAACTGTTGACACACTATCAGTATAGCAAAGTGCTGTGCTTTTGTCAAATTATACCTATTTATCAACCAGTTGCACTGTCTCGCAGCTGATCTAGATAGTCAGACCACCATTGGGCCATTCGCACCCGTTCGTCCCAATGGCTGCCACGGTGGTAAGACCCGCGCACTGAACTGCCGATATCATGCGCAAGAGCTTTTTCGATTGCATCGGGCGACCACAGACCAGACTCGTTGAGCAATGTGCTAGCCATCGATCGAAATCCATGTGCGGTCATTTCGTCTTTGCCAAATCCCATACGGCGAAGCGCCATGTTGATAGAATTCTCGGACATAGGCCGCTGACCGGAATAGAGCGACGAGAAGATGTAGCGCTGGTGGCCGCTTAGTACCTTGGTTGAGTCGAAAATTGCAATTGCTTGGGTCGACAATGGCACGCGGTGCGGCTGCCGCATTTTCATCTTTTCCGCCGGGATCGTCCATATAGCTTTCGACTGATCGATTTCGCTCCATTCGGCAGAGCGCAGTTCTCCAGGTCGAACGAACACGTGGGGAGTCAACTGCAAGGCCAATCGCACAAGCGGACTTCCGGTATAATTGTCGATGCAGCAAAGCAACTGCCCTACTCGTTTAGGTTCGAAGATAGCACTGTGATGTTTGACGCGAGGCGTTATCAGTGCCCCGCGCAAATCAGCTGACGGGTCACGCTCCGCTCGTGAAGTCGCGATAGCGTAGCGAAATACGCGCCCAGCAAACGAACGCATGCGCCTGGCCGTTTCGTGATGTCCTTTTGCTTCAATTGCTTTGAGTGACGCGAGCAGCTCGGCCGGAGAGATGGAAGCGATCGGTGATTGCTTGATGCTCGTCGAAAATAGGGAGGCTAGCCAACGGCTCTTGTTGATCGTCACGGCTTCACGCCCTTCGCGCGACATTTTCTCTAGATACTCTTCTCCCACCGCTTCGAAGGAATTTGCGGCATTGAGCGCCGTAGCGAGCGCTACCTGCTTCTTCTCTTCACCAGGATCCGTGCCCATCGCCAGCGTTTGGCGCGCTTCGTCTCGCCGCCTGCGCGCTTCTTTCAGCGAAACGTCGGGATAGCGACCGAGGCCCAGCTTCTTTTCCTTGCCGTTGAAGCGGTACTTGAACCGCCAGAGCTTTCCGCCTGACGGTTGCAGGAGGAGGAACAGGCCCTTCTCGTCTGCCCTCTTGATCGGTTTGGCGCCGTGGACCAGCGCGCGAATTGCAATATCTGTCAGCGCCATCGAGTGGGGGCCACTTATCTCTAGAGTTTCGGGTGGCCCCCACCTTGGCCCCCAAAAGGTCGCGGTTGATGGCGAACGAGGGCGAACCGCGGCGGTGGCCGTGGCTCAGTTACTAGCGGAGTTCTGCGGGTTTTTCAAGCTCCGGCGCACATGCGCGGGAGAACAAATGGTGCCCAGAAGAGGACTCGAACCTCCACGCCCTTGCGAGCGCCAGCACCTGAAGCTGGTGCGTCTACCAATTCCGCCATCTGGGCACGGGTGGCACGCTGCTTGGATTGCGGCGGGCCGGGTAGGAGCGGGCCACTAGC
>JANYGB010000040.1 GCA_025359445.1 Sphingomonadaceae bacterium | reverse complement strand
CCTCTCGGCCAAGGGCTGGGTGCGCGGAGCCTCTGGCCACGAACCGCTCGACAAGGATTTCAAGTACAAGGACGGCGACGCGCACGCGTTCGCGCTCCACGCTCAGACCACCGACAAGCTGCTGATCGCCTGCGACAACGGGCGGTTTTATACCCTCGGCGCGGACAAGCTGCCCGGCGCGCGGGGCTTTGGCGAACCGGTCCGCACGATGCTCGATATCGATACCGAAGCGGCGATCATCGCGGTCATGGTCTATCGCCCCAAGGCGCAACTGCTGCTCGCCAGCAACGCGGGTCGCGGGTTTGTGGCGGAGGCCGACGAACTGCTCGCCGAAACCCGTAAAGGCCGCGGCGTGATGACCACCAAGCCCGGGGTGAAGCTCTCGGTGGTGCGCGAAGTCCCGCCCGAGCACGATCACATCGCCGTGGTCGGCGATAACCGCAAGCTGGTGATCTTCTCGCTGTCCGAAATGCCGGTGATGGCCAAAGGCCAAGGCGTAACCCTGCAACGCTACCGCGACGGCGGGCTGGCCGATGCGATCACGCTGAAGCTGGAGGATGGGCTGAGTTGGACGATGGGCGGGGACACGGGGCGCACCCGGACCGAGAAGGACGCGGTGATGTGGAAGGTCGCGCGCGGGGCCGCGGGACGGCTGCCGCCGACGGGGTTTCCTAGGGATGGTAGGTTTTGAATACTGATATCTGCTAAACTACTCGCAAATTGAATCCGTTTGAGAGGAGATGCATTTTGCCTCAAGCCTATGGCGATCAATTGTGGGAGGCGGTTCGCATTCTGTTTTTGAGCGGAATCGTCATGCTTGCTCACAAAACTGCGAAAGATGCAGGCGAGAAAAATGGTCGATTGGCTGCCCTCAGGAATGGAATTCTTTGTTGCGTAGCTATCGCATTTTTCGCAGCAGCTAGCCTAGGTAGCCCCAGCTGTGAGGAACAGGGCGATCCAATTCGCGGAGGCTGCGATCAATACGCGGATGATGGGTATACTCCGAGCGCTGATCAGCGCGGGGCGACTTTCTTGTTTTGGTTCGTCGTGCTGATCGTTCCTGTCGCATTCGGCGTCACGGGTGCTCGCAAGTTCGCCGCAAATCCTTGGCGCAAACCGGATTCAATTTCAGGTGCGGCCAAAAGCGATTGAGTCTCATTCGCCAAGACTTGTGCGATATTTCAACTGCGTAACACTTCCTCTAACATCACTCGCACCCCGGCCTCCTCCGGAAACTCCTCCTCCACCCACCGCGCCTCAACCGCCTTCAACACCCGCGCCACTTCCGGCCCGGCCTTGATCCCGCGTGCGACGATCTGGCCGCCTTTGAGCGGGAAGGTTGGGATCTCCCAGCCTTCGAGCGGGGCGATGCTTTGGGCGGTGAGGAGCAGGCGGTCGAGTGCGGCGGTGCGGCCGAGGCGGTAGGCGAGGGCGCGGGCTGCTTGTTCCTCCCCGGTACGGGGAGGGGGACCGCCGCGCAGCGGGGGTGGAGGGGCACCATCGTAGTCGCGTGAGTTTTCGAGGTCAGGACAATCGGCCTGTACCCCTCCACCAGCTTCGCTGGTCCCCCTCCCCGTGCCGGGGAGGAATGGGACGCGCCCTGCCGCCAAGGCCAGCCGCTTTTTCTGTGCGCCGGAGAGGCGGAACCTCGCCGCCACTTGCTCGGCCAGCGCGGGGTCGGGCGGGAGCAGCGCGGCCAATCGCCGGATCGCGTCGGGCACCACGCCTTGCCGCGCTTCCTCACCCACCAACGCCGCCAAAGCCGCCACATCTGCCTCCGGCAGCACCTGTGCCAAGACCCCAAGCTCCGCCATCCGCGCCACCGTCGGCGCGGGATCGGGCAGGCCGAGCAGGTTGATCATCTCCATCCCAACCCGCTCACGTGACAGGCCTTTGAGCGTTGCGGCGAGATCGGCGCAGGCACTTTCGGCTTCGGGATCAGCAGGCTGTGAGCCAAACCTCGCTTGAAACCGGAAGTAGCGCAGGATCCGCAAATGGTCTTCACGGATGCGCTCGCGGGCTTCGCCGATGAACCGCACCCGCCGCGCGGCAATGTCATCGTTGCCGCCAAAATAATCGAAAATCTCCAGCGTCACCGGGTCGGCATAGAGCGCGTTGATCGTGAAATCGCGCCGCGCGGCGTCGTCCTGCCAGTCCTGCGCGAAGGCCACGGTGGCGCGGCGGCCGTCGGTCGAGACGTCATGGCGCAGCGTGGTAATCTCGACCGGGCCGCCCGCCAGCCGCGCGGTGACGGTGCCGTGATCGATCCCGGTCGGCACCACCTGAATGGCGTGCGCCTTCAGCCGCCGCATCACCTCGCGCGGCTCAAGCGTGGTGGCGATATCGATGTCCTTGACCGCTATCCCCAGCAAAGTGTCGCGAACCGCCCCGCCGACATACCGCGCCTGCCCTGGCCCCAGCGCCCCCAGCAGTGCGGCAAGGTCGGCGCGCTCAAGCCACGGTGTGTCTGGAGGCAGGGTAGTCATAGTGCGGTTCGCGCAGAGGCGCAGAGGCGCAGAGAAAGGTTAGTAGCGCCGCAGGCAATGCTCGATCTTTCGAACTTGCCGGTGGCGGCAACCTCAGACTTTTTGAGCCGCTTCGCGGCAAGCGAAACGCCTCCGCGCCTCTGCGCCTCTGCGCGCACCAAACTCTTCACCACGCGATCCGCCGTGCCAGGTTGGCGATGATGCCGGCGGTTACGCCCCAGATGCGATGCTGCTGCCACATGATTTCGATGTAGCGCCTTTCCTGCTCCTGCCAAAATGCCGTTTGTTCGGTGTGGTTGACTGCATTGAACACGAAATCGACCGGCGCTTCGAACCACTGCGCCACTTCGGTCGGGTTGGGCCGCAGTTCCAGATCGGGCGGGATTACCGCAATCACCGGGGTGATCGCATAGCCGCTGCCGGTGCGGTAGGTGTCGCTCGCGCCGATCACGGTCACGTCGGCGGGGTCGATGCCGAGCTCCTCATGCGCCTCCCGCAACGCGGCTTCGATCGCGGTCTCGCCGGGATCGATCTTGCCGCCGGGGAAGGCGACCTGTCCCGGATGCGAGCGCATGTTGGACGGGCGATGGATCAGCAGAAACGCTGGCCGTTCGCGCGCGGTAACCGCCGCCAGCACCGCAGCGGGGGTAAGCTCGCGCGCGGCGAAGCGGGCTTCGTCGCGGTGATCGATCGGCGTTGCATGGCCTTCGCGGTGCAGCCGTTCGAGCCGCGCAACCAGTTCCCTCATCCGGGCACCAGCGAGAAGCGCGCGCCCTGGCTGGTGACGCTCAGCGCAGGATCGGCCAGTTCGACCAGTTGCAGCCAGGTACTGCGATTAAGCCGGGCTTCGGTACCGTGACGCACCGCGAGGTAAATTGCGGGCAGATCGGCAGTGCCGCGCGCGATCAGCGGATGGTCTGGCCCGGCCACCACGTCGTCGTCAGTGTTCAACCGGAAGACTAGCGCATCGCCTTGCCGCGCTACGTCGATTGCCACGAATGCGGCGTCGTCGACTACGATCGACTGCTTCTCATGCGGAGTAACGAGCCAATGCTGGCCGTCTGCATCGCGCCGCAGCAGGCTGGCGAAGGCGCGGATCATGGCGGGACGTTTAATCTCGCCGCCGTCATGGAACCAGCGTCCGTCGGCCTTGATCTGCATCAAGCTGTCGCTGGCGGCTTGCGGATTCCACTGATCGACCGGAGGCAATTTGCGTGCCGCTGACAGTTCGGCGATTTGCGCGAGCGTCAGTGCGGCAAGTTCGGGTGGCGGTTCGTATGGCATCGTCGGTGCGATGCCAGAACACGGGGTGGTGAACAATGATTTGGTTCACCCGAAGAACCCAAGATGTCGGCCTTGCGGCGCAGCGGAACCTCTTCGGTGCTTCGGGGGACCCGATTGCTTACCGCCAGGGCCCCAGCATGCCTTCACGGGGAAGCACGGCCGGATTGCTCGCGCGCGCCAGCAACCGGTGCGCTTCCCACGGGCCGGGTAAGGTCCAGCCGCCGGTGTGCTCGGCGCTGAACTGCCAGAACCGGCCATAATAATCAGGATCGCCGATCATAACTTGCGGCAGCGGCGCATCTGGTGAGATCGCAGCCAGTGCTGCGGTCATCAGGGCTTGGCCATAGCCGCCGCCCTGCGCCTCGGGCAGCACCGCGACCGGCCCGACCATGATCAACGGATGCCTGCGCTTGGCCGGATCGGTCAAGGCGACTGGCCAGCACTGGATCGTGCCGACCAACTGCTCGCCAGCGTCGATCGCGGCAAAGCTCAGCGCGGGCAGACAGTCGAGCCCTTCGCGCAGCTGGTAAGCGGTGCGGGTATGTCGCGCGGGCTCGAACGCGCGGTCGAGCAGAGCTTCAACCAAGGCGGGGTCGACATTGTCGAGCGGGATCAGGGTGGCGGCATCGGACATAGGGGCGCGCGGATAAGGCCGCGCTGCGCCAATGTCGATGTTATTTCCGCGTCAGCCGCAGCAAACGCCCACCTTTGCCGTCCTCCAGCAATAACAATGACCCATCCGGTGCCTCGCGAATTTCGCGGATGCGCTTTCCCAGCGGATAGCGCGCTTCCTCGCGGCCCCTTTCGCGATCGATCCGCACCCGGACCAGCCCGGGATAACCCATCCCCGCGATCAGCGCCTGGCCTTTCCACTCAGGCCACAGCTTGCCCGAATAGAAAATGAAATCGCCCGGCGCGATCACCGGGTTCCAACTGATCGCCGGCTGGGTGAGGTCGGGCCGGGTGGAATTGCGCGGGATCGGGCTGCCGTCGTAATTGTCGCCATCCGACACCAACGGCCAGCCGTAGTTCTTGCCCGGCTCGATCCGGTTGAGCTCGTCGCCGCCTGCGGGGCCGTGCTCAAGGTCCCATAACTGGCCCGAAGCATCGAACTGGAGCCCGAGCAGGTTGCGGTGGCCGTAGGACCAGATTTGCGCTGAAACGCCGCCCTTGCTTGCAAACGGATTGCCCGCCGCCGGGGTGCCATCGAGGTTGAGCCGGAGCACCTTGCCAAGGTTGTTTGTGAGGTCTTGCGCCGGGGTGAACTTCTGCCGTTCGCCCGAGGATAGGAACAGGTATTTGCCGTCGGGCGAGAAGGCGATGCGGTGCGAGAAATGGCCGCGGCCAGTGACCTTGGGGTCTTGGCGCCAGATTATGTGAAAATTGTTCAGCTCGGGATTCGAGCCAGGGATCAGCAGCCCCGCGCCGATAACCGCTCCACGCGTTCCTGAAGGTCCCGCTTCAACCCAGCTCAGATAGATCGGTTGGGTAGCAACAAATGTAAGTGGTTGGGGACCGGGAGGAATTGCGACGTCGCCCAGTCCCCCTTGTCCGCCGTAATCTACAGTCGGTGTGCCGGACACCTCGCTCCATCGGTGCAAGCTCTCGGACGAAATCTTTAGCTTTCCGGCTCGTTCGGTGACCAGAATTTCCCGGTTCGGCAAAACCGCCAGCGCCCACGGCTCGTCGAATGTCTCAAGCACCTCGGCCTTGAAAGCATCTTTGACCTCGGCAGCGGCGGGCTTGGCGCTATCCCCAACAGCAGGGCTGCCGCAGCTTGCGGCGAGCAGAGCGAGCGGCGATAAAGCGTTGAGGAATTTGAAGGTCATGCCCGCCATCATCGCCCAGACTTTGTCCTATGCCAAGCCACTGATTGACCGGCATATCGTCGGCGTCGATGAGGCGGGCCGCGGGCCGCTGGCCGGGCCGGTGGTCGCTGCCGCAGTGGTGCTGTGCAAGCCGCGCCCGGCGGGGCTCGACGATTCCAAGAAGCTCAAGCCCGCGCGCCGTGCCGAACTGGAAGCGGCGATCAAACGGCGTTGCCACTGGGCCGTCGGCGTGGTCGAGGTCGCGGACATCGACCGGCTCAATATCTTCGGCGCGACCATGCTGGCGATGACGCTCGCGGTGGCGGCGCTGTGCGAGCAGTTGGACGAGGAACCGCATGAGGTCCTGATCGACGGCAACCTGACCCCGCAAGGTCGCTGCGCGGAGTGGCGCTGGACGGCGCGGCCAGTCGTTGGCGGGGACGCGTTGATCCCAAGCATTTCCGCCGCCTCAATCATCGCCAAGGAACACCGCGATCGGCTGATGCGCGGCTATGCCGAGGCGCACCCGCATTACGGATGGGAGCGCAATGCGGGTTACGGCACGCCCGAGCACCTTGCGGCACTGCAAGAGCATGGGCCTTGTGAGCTTCACCGCCGCAGCTTCGTGCCGGTGCGGCAACTGGTGCTGCTCTAAATCCTCCCCCAGCGGGGGAGGATTTTTCGCCTGAGAGTCCCGCGGGCCACACCACTACATATCGAGTCCGTACCCCGCCCAAAGACTCCACATCCTGTGCCGGACTCGTTTCGTTCTGCAAAACCAGCCCACTCGCCAACCACGAATCCCAAGGATTCCAGCGCGATTCCGCTTGACGGGGGACTCGTGAGGACTCACCCTGTGGATAACTTCAGGGGGATTTGCGGCGGTCATGGGTCAGTTGCTGGTAGGCGAAAAGGCGCGATTGCGCGTTGCCAAGGAAGTTGTGCGGCCCGATTTGCCAGTGGGGCGCATTCTCGACGGCGATTGCATCGAAGCGATGCGCAGCCTGCCGTCGGACTCGGTCGATCTGGTGTTTGCCGATCCGCCCTACAACCTCCAGCTTGGCGGCGATCTCGCCCGGCCCGATGGCAGCCATGTCGATGCGGTAACCGATCACTGGGACAAGTTCGCCAGCTTTGCCGCCTATGACCAGTTCACCCGCGAATGGCTGGCCGAGGCGCGCCGCGTGCTTAAACCCAACGGTTCGCTGTGGGTGATCGGATCGTACCACAACATCTTCCGGGTCGGCGCGATACTCCAGGATATGGGGTTCTGGATCCTCAACGACGTGGTCTGGCGCAAGGCCAATCCGATGCCCAATTTCAAGGGCACCCGCTTCACCAACGCGCACGAGACGCTGATCTGGGCGAGCATGGGCGAGAAGGCCAGGTACACCTTTAATTACCGCGCGATGAAGACGTTAAATGACGAACTTCAGATGCGGTCTGACTGGGTATTGCCGATCTGCGGCGGGCAGGAACGGCTGAAATCGGGCGGAACCAAAGTCCATCCGACCCAAAAACCCGAAGCGCTGCTGTACCGCGTGATGCTCGCGACCACGAACAAGGGCGATGTCGTGCTTGACCCGTTCTTTGGCACCGGCACCACCGGCGCGGTGGCCAAACGGCTGGGGCGTGAATGGATCGGCTGCGAGCGCGAACCGATTTACCGCGCAGCCGCGCTCGAGCGGATCGAACTCGCGCTGCCGCTCGATGAAAGTGCACTGACCACGATGCAGACCGCGCGCTCGGCGCCCAAGGTGGCATTCGGGGTACTGGTGGAAACCGGCCTGATCGCGCCAGGTACGATGATCTTCGACAAAAAGCGGAAAATCACCGCGCAAGTCCGCGCCGATGGCTCGCTTGTCGCGGGGCCCGAGACCGGCTCGATCCACGGCCTCGGCGCCAAGCTGCAAGGCGCGCCGAGCTGCAATGGCTGGTCGTTCTGGCACCTGGAGCACGAGGGCGAGCTCAAGCCGATCGATGCCGTGCGGCAATTGTATCTGCTGGCGACCGAGGATTGACCCTTTCGCCCACCACTCCTTCATCGTCATCCTGAACTCGTTGCAGGACCCATCGTGCACAACATCCCGCAGCTCGATTTGGCAATCGACGGCGCAGTTGCACGTGGGCGGCGAGCACCGCACTTGAGGCGAAATGGGTCCTGAAACACGTTCAGGATGACAGGATTTGGAGTAAGGGCACCGCATGACTTCCAGTTACTACCTCCGCCCGATCGCGCTGGCTGACAGTCCGCAAAGCGAAGAGGGCGATGCGCTGCGTCTGGCGGGCGGGCTGGTTTATGCCAGCCGGTTTGCGCTGATTTCGCGGGACGGCGGCAAGATCACTGCGCGCGAGCGATATTCACTGCTCGAACTGCGCGCCGCCTTGCCTGACTTGCCCGATACGGTGCGGGAGCAGTTCGATAACCTCCAGCGCGTCCACGCCCCGCTCCAGCTCGGCGCGCGCACGATCCGGCTCGACCAGCCGCAGGTTATGGGTATTCTTAACGTCACGCCCGACAGTTTCTCCGACGGCGGCCAGTTCATGGATGATCCCGAAGTGGCGAACGCTCATGCCGCAAAGATGGTCGAAGCGGGCGCGGCGCTGATCGACGTCGGCGGGGAAAGCACGCGGCCCGGCGCGGCGGCGGTGTGGGAAGGCGACGAGCTCAAACGCGTGATCCCGGCGATTGAACGGCTTGCGGCTGCGGGCGCAGCGATCAGCGCCGATACGCGCCGCCCGGCGGTGATGGAGGCCGCGCTGTCGGCTGGTGCGCACATCATCAACGACGTCTCAGCGCTGCGTCACGATCCGCGCAGTCTGGAATTCGCCGCGCGCGCAGGCGTGTCGGTGGTGCTGATGCACGCGCCGGGCGAGGGCGAGAATCTCCACGCGAATGCGAGTTACAGTGACGTGGTGCTCGACGTGTTTGACTGGCTCGCCGCGCGGCGCGATGCGGCGCTGGCGGCGGGGATTGCGCGCGACAAGATCCTGCTCGATCCCGGCTTGGGCTTCGGCAAATCGGTGGCGGAGAACCTGCTGCTCTTGAACGCGCTGCCGCTGTTCCACGCGCTCGGCCAGCCGCTGCTCGTCGGTTCCAGCCGCAAGCGCATGATCGGCGCGCTGAGCAATGAGGCTCCGGCGCACTTGCGATTGGGCGGCAGTCTGGCTTTGGCGGTCAAAGCGATGGATGCCGGGGTGCAATTGCTACGCGTTCACGACGTGCCCGAAACGGTCCAGGCAGTGCGGGTGTGGCGCGGGTTGAAGGATGCTGCGCTGACCGATTTCAGCCAGCTAGCGGGCTAACGATTGCGTGCGGGCTGGGGCGAGTTCTAATTGGGGGGTATTGCACCTGGCACCGTAATTTCATTTACTGCAGCTCCGTCGAAAATGCATTCTGGTTTAAATCTTTTTCAGGGTGATCTGGGTGCATTCGGCCATCATATGCCAGGGCGCCTCTATGAGCAGACAACCACCCCAACCGCTTCTCAATCCCCGTTGTCACCTCATCGCTGGTCGTCTCGACAACAATCCGCTTGACCCCCACCGTCTCGGGATTGATCTTCACGACGCTCTTGGGGTCATTGATGTCGCGGAACCGCACCATAAGCGGCCAGTCTTCCCTGCGCACATCGCCGCGCAGCGTGGACCAGCTGCCCGCAATCCGCCCGGCACTTTCCACGACATCGTTCTTAAACTCCGGATCGAGCGCCCCCATCGACATCAGCGCCAGATCCTCACGCAGGCCATTTCCGGTCTTCATCAAAACAAACATCGGACCATCGGGCAGGTCGACCACCACTGCCTCGCCCTTCACCTCCCAATCCCGCGCGTGTTCCTCCGACGTCAGCTTCATCTTCTTGTACGCGGTGATTTCCATCACCGACGATCCGCTCTTCAACCCCTGCGGCGTCTCAATCTCGATCGTCATCCGGAACCGATAAGATTTCGTGCCGCCCAGCAACCCGCAGCCGCCCAGCACCCCCACCGCGCCAACTGCCACCAATCCAAGTATCCCACGCCGCGCCATCATGCCGCCTCTCCCGTAAGGCCAAAAACCCGACAGAATTGCAGTGCGGTTCGAAGACAGCGCAACTGACAGCCACTCACGCCGATTCGCCAATCCCCAGCTCGCTGAGCTTACGGTAAAGGGTCGAACGCCCAATCCCCAGCCGCCGGGCAACCTCAGTCATCCGGCCGCGGTAATGGCCGATGGCGAGGCGGATCACGTCGGCTTCGATATCTTCCAATGGCCGCAGGTTGCCATCGGGGGCGTAGAGCATCACGCCGACGCCTTCCTGGTGCGCGGCCTGCGGATTGCCGCTGCCGTCGCCCAGCATGTCTGACAACTGCGGGAAATCTTCTGCTGTCAGCGCGTCGCCATCGCAGAACACCGCCGCGCGGAACAGCACGGCTTGAAGCTGGCGGATATTGCCCGGCCAGTCATAGGCCGAGAGCAGCGCCAAGGCCGCAGCGGTGATCCCCAGCGCTCGCAGCCCGGGTTGCTCGCCGATCCTTGCAAGGAAGTGCCGGGCCAGCGCAGGAATATCACCAGCGCGATTACGCAGCGGCGGCAGCTGAACAGTGGTTCCGGCCAGCGCGCTTAGCAGCTCGGGCAGGAAATGCCCGGCCTCGACCATATCGCGCAGCGGCAGGTTGCTTGCCGCGATCACCCGCACATCGACCCGGAACGAATGGCGCGCGCCGATCGGGCGGACATCGCTGCGCTGGATGCTCTCAAGCAAGCGCTGCTGCGCGGCGGATGGCAACCGGTCGACCTCGTCGAGCGCCAGGGTGCCGCCGTCGGCGTGCTGCAGCGCGCCGACATGACGATCGAACGCGCCCGGAAACGCCCCTTTTTCATGGCCGAACAGCGCCGATTCAACCGAATTGGCCGGAATCGCGCCGATGTTGAGCAGCCGGAACGGGGCTTTGGCGCGCGGGCTGGCGGCTTGCATCGCGCGCACCACCATTTCCTTGCCGCTGCCGCTTTCGCCTTCGATCAGCACCGGGCCTTGCCCGCGTGCCGCCTTGGCCGCGACCGCCAGCGCTGAGCGGAACGAGGGCGCGGCCCCGATCATCGCGTCGAAGTCGGGGGTTGAGGGCATTTTCTCGGTCAGCGGCTGCAATTCATCGCGCGGCGCTTCGCGAGTGGTAGCCATGCGCAGCGCCAGCATCATCCGGTCCGGCGCGACCGGCTTGACCAGATAATCGGTTGCCCCGGCGCGCATCGCTTCGACCGCGAGCAAGGGCGAGGCGCTGGTAGTCAGCATCAGGATCGGCACCGCCGGGCGGCGCGCGCGCAGTTCGGCGATCAGCTGGCAGGCTTCCTCGCCCGGGACCCATTGATCGAGGATGATCGCGCTGAGCTGCAAGCCTTGCCGCGTGCCGAGCGTGGCGATCGCGGTTTCGCTGTCGCGTACCACCAGCGTGCGCCAACCCTCGCGCGCAGCCAAAGCCGTAATCAGCCGGCTCTGCGCCGGCTCATCGTCGATCAGCATTAAGGAGCGCTGTTCGATCTCGGCCATAATTCCTGCGACGGTCCCCGTTGAGGGCAAGTGTGCACCTCAGGACCTTGCGATAGCGCCGTTGGGTAAAGACCGCATTAAGGCTGCCGATACCGTCATACCGGTGCGTAAATGCCTTGAGCGCGCCACAAGGGGGCGATAGGGGTACGGCGAAATCAACCCATCACCACCAGGGACCCTTACCTATGGCCACCGAAAACGACCTGAAAGCGCAAGAATCCACTTACACCGGCTTTATCGGGCTGGTGAAATTCGGGATCATCGGGACAGCGCTGGTGGCGGCTTTCGTCATCTTCATGATCACCAAGTAAGCGGGCCCAGGCCCCGTGCGGATCGCGGTCCTCAAAGAGACGGCAGCGGGCGAAAGCCGCGTTGCAGCCAGCCCGGAAACGGTGAAGAAATTCATCGCCCTGGGCGCGAGCGTGGCGATTGAGGCTGGTGCCGGCCTTGGCGCGGCGATTACCGATGCCGACTATGCCGCCGCGGGGGCCGAAGTATGCAAAGACCCGGCGAAGGGCGCGGATATCGTGCTGGGTGTGCAGGGGCCTGACGTGTCCGCGCTGAAGGATGCGAGCAAGGGCGCATGGATCGTCGCGGGGCTCGATCCGTTCGGGCAGCGGGCAATGATCGACGCTTACGCCAAGGCCGGGTTTGAAGCGTTGGCGATGGAATTCATGCCGCGCATCACCCGCGCACAGTCAATGGACGTCCTGTCGAGCCAATCCAACCTGTCGGGCTACAAGGCGGTGATCGAAGCGGCGAACGCCTATGGCCGTGCCTTCCCGATGATGATGACTGCGGCGGGGACGGTCAGCGCGGCGAAGTGTTTCGTGATGGGCGTGGGCGTTGCGGGACTGCAAGCAATCGCCACCGCGCGGCGGCTCGGTGCGCAAGTCTCCGCCACCGATGTGCGTAGCGCCACCAAAGAACAGATCATGTCGCTGGGTGCCAAACCGGTGTTTGTCGAGAACGTCGCGGGCATCGAAGGCGAGGGCGCGGGCGGCTATGCCACCGAAATGTCGGCGGAATATCAGGCGGCGCAAGCCGAGCTGGTCTCCAGCCATATCGCCAAGCAGGACATTGTGATCACCACCGCGCTGATCCCCGGCCGCGCGGCACCGCGCCTGGTCAGTGATGCGCAGCTCGCCAGCATGAAGCCGGGCAGCGTGGTGTTCGATCTGGCGGTGGCGCAAGGCGGCAATGTCGAAGGCTCGAAGGCCGACGAGGTGGTGATCAAGCACGGGGTCAAGATCATCGGCTGGTCGAATACACCCACGCATCTGGCGGCCGATGCCTCGGCGCTGTTCTCGCGCAATTTGTACAACTTCCTGAGCGCGTTCTGGGACAAGGAAGCGGGCCGGCCGGTGCTGGATGACGAGATCGGCAATGCGGTGCGGCTGACCCAAGGCGGCAAGGTTGTTAGCGAGAGGCTACAGTCATGAAAATACCATTCCGACTGAGCCTGTTGGGAGCACTGCTGGCGCTGGGCAGTTCTGTCAACGCGGATACTCAGAGCAATCTCGAGTTGCCAAAGATAGTCGCCGCAAGGTGGGAGCTGACGAACGTCTACGTAAGCAGCCCAGAGATTTCGATTACCGAAAAGGTACCAGTGCGACTTGCTCGGGCAGTTCCGGTAAAACGTTGGAAAATTAATGGTGTGGTGGTCAAGGATCGTTTGAGGTCCGACATTCCCCGCGACACCGTCTTTGTCGAGACGCAGTTTGGCGCGCGTGTAATTTGCGAGCCTGGTCGTCGTCCGAAGCAGGACACATTCGCATGCTTGGCCGACACCGACGGCGACGGATTGTACGATCAACTGGGCAGTATCGAGCATTACAAGGCTGGTCTTTATCAGAGTACGACCATTGGATTTTTGGTGGGTCCGTCGTTGATCAAGTTCTGGGAAGTAATCCCGACGCCGGTCTCGGCATCGCTAACCGACGCGCTGCCAGATAATGATATCATGGATATTAACTTGAAGAGAAATCCATATTGCTATCATTCCGGGTGCGAACGTATTGAGATCTGCGCGACTAGAATTGAAGGCAAGAACGTATGGGGTGGCGCGATCAAAAGTGAATTTTGTCGTGATGCATTAAATGTTCGAACGCCTTCAGTCGGACAAAAATTCGATTTGTTCGTTACCACTCAAGCAATCATCACGTATCTTGGTAAGGACCGTGTCGATTTGTCGCTCGAAGGCTTAATCCCTGGCGCTGTCGTGAATTGATCAGAGGGCAATAATGGACTTCATCTCGATCCTGTCGATCTTCGTCATGGCTTGTTTCGTGGGCTATTACGTCGTCTGGTCGGTGACCCCGGCGCTGCATACGCCGTTGATGGCGGTGACCAATGCGATCTCCTCGGTGATTATCGTCGGCGCGCTGATTGCGGCGGCGGCGGCGGGGAGTGCGAGTTCGAAGTGGCTGGGACTGCTGGCGGTGGTGCTGGCCAGCGTCAACATCTTCGGCGGGTTTGCGGTGACCGCGCGGATGCTGGCGATGTACAAGAAGAAGGACCGGCCTGCTCCCAAACCGGAGGGCCAGTGATGGAGGGCGCGATGGAGCACGCCGCGACCCCCGCCTGGGCCTTGCTCGCTTACCTCGTTTCGGGGGTCTTGTTCATCCTCGCGCTGCGCGGGCTGTCGAGCCCGAGCACTTCTCAGCGCGGCAACCGGTTTGGCATGATCGGCATGGCGATTGCGGTGGTGACGACGTTGGTCACCCACGTCCCCTCAAGACAATACTACGCCCACATTCCGCCAGACGGCTCGCCGTTCTTCGGGCCTGACTTCGCGGGGATAGCAGAAATCCTCGCCGCCATCGCCCTTGGTGGCGCAATTGGCTTGGTTACTGCGCGCCGCATCAAGATGACCGACATGCCGCAGCTGGTAGCGGCGTTTCACAGCCTCGTAGGCATGGCGGCGGTGTTGGTGGGTTGGGCGGCTTACCTCAACCCGACCGCGTTCGGCATCGCGGGCGCAGACGGCGTGATCGAGGCGCAGAGCCGCATCGAAATGGGCCTCGGCATCGCGATCGGCGCGATCACTTTCTCGGGCTCGGTCATCGCCTTCCTCAAGCTCGCGGGCAAGATGAGCGGCGCGCCGATCATGCTGCCCGGGCGGCATGTGATCAACCTTGGCACGCTCGCCGCAATCATCGGCCTGACCGGCTATTTCACGATGGACCAGTCGCTGTGGGTGATCGCCGTGGTCACCGCGCTGTCGTTCCTGATCGGCTTCCTGCTGATCATCCCGATCGGCGGGGCGGACATGCCGGTGGTCGTCTCGATGCTCAACTCGTATTCGGGCTGGGCAGCCGCCGCGATGGGCTTCACGCTGCACAACACCGCGATGATCATCACCGGGGCGCTGGTTGGCTCGTCGGGCGTGATCCTCAGCTACATCATGTGCAAGGCGATGAACCGCAGCTTCATTTCGGTGATCGCCGGCGGGTTCGGTGCGGTTGCCGATGCTGGCGGCGAGGCCAAGGAGCAGCGCCCATGGAAGCGCGGCTCGGCCGAAGACGCCGCGTTCCTGCTGGGTGAGGCCGAGCAGGTCATCATCATCCCCGGCTACGGCATGGCGGTGGCGCAGGCGCAGCACGTGCTGCGCGAGATGGGCGACCAGCTCAAGGCGCGCGGCGTGCGGGTCAAATACGCGATCCACCCGGTCGCGGGGCGGATGCCGGGACATATGAATGTGTTGCTGGCCGAAGCTCAGGTTCCGTATGACGATGTGTTCGAACTGGAAGATATCAACGGCGAATTCGCGCAGACCGACGTGGCCTTCATCATCGGTGCCAACGACGTGGTCAACCCGGCGGCCAAGACCGACAAATCATCGCCGATTTACGGCATGCCGGTGTTCGATGTCGAAAAGGCCAAGTCGATCATGTTCATCAAGCGCAGCATGGGCGGGGTCGGTTATGCCGGGGTCGATAACGATGTGTTTTACATGGACCAGACCATGATGCTGCTCGCGGACGCAAAGAAGATGGTAGAGGATATCAACAAGGCGCTGGCGCATTAGGTCATACCGCCTTTTGACCCAGGGCGGGCTGCGAACGGCCACCTTCTGCGCTTCCGGTGCTCACGACCCAAATGGTCGCTGCGCGCCGGTTCTCGAAGTCAGCCATTCTCGCTCCACCCTGAGCCAAAATCCGGCACGACCTGTCCAGTTTGAGGTGCAAATTGAAGATTTTGATCTCCGCCGCTTTCGTCTTCCTTGCCGCCTGCGCCCCGTCCAAGCTCGCTTATGGCCAGGTCAAAAGCGCGATGATCGATGCGGGGCTGTCAGAGGGCAATTCGTCCTGCATGGCCACCCGTCTGACTGACCGGCTTTCGCTCCTCCAGCTCAACAAATTGCGCAAACTGAAGGGCCAAAAACGCTCGCTGTTTGATTATGCCGCAGCGGTGCGCCAAGTCGGCGATACCGAAGTTATCGAGGTCACCGCGAGTTCAGCAGCGCTCTGCGCGAGCGGGTTTGCGCCGGAGAAGAAGTGAGCGGGTTCGCGCTGAGGCGCAGAGGAGAAGGGAAGCGCAGAGTGGTTACGCGCGCCGCAGGCATTAGAACGGTTTCGCGCAGATTCCGCCAAGCGCAGCTGCCAGATTTTCAGTGGCTGCGCCCAAAGCGCCTACTTCTTTGCGCCCCCCTTTTCCTCTGCGCCTCTGCGTGAACCACTTGCTCCATCGTCACTCAATTAACCAATTTACGCCTGCCAATTCGCTCGGCCTCAGCGCGAATTGGTATCCAGCGCCTTGAGGTACGTCACCACCACATTGCGCTGCGCGGGGTTGCGGACATAAAACGGGTGCGGGGCTTTCGCTCCGCGCGATGGGTTGAGCAACATGTCCAGGCTCGGCACGCTGTTATCATGCAGGAACACCGGCTTGCGGGCCAGATCGAGCAGCAGTGGCATCGCCACCCCGCGCTTTTCACCGCGCAGCGATGCGTTCACCACAGCCCATTTGTCATCGAAGAAATTACCGGGCGTGTCCTGCACCGGGGTCAGCGGCGCCATCCGCATGGCAAGTATTGTCGGACGGTCGCCCGGCCAGATTTGCCCCATCGGGTGGATCGTGGTCGGCACGGCGCGGCCTTGCACCGTGTTGTGGCAGCTCGTGCAGCCCGATGAAACAAACGCGGCACGTCCGCGCAGCGCAGCAGCGCTATTGCCCCGCATTCCTGCGGGCGCGGGGAGGGCGAACAGATAGGCGTTCAAGGCCAGGAGTTTGGCATTGTCGGTGCGATAGCCGATGGGACTGCCAAGCTCACCCACGTTACCGACATCGCGCGCCTGACCGATTACATAAGGATATCCGGTCACCCCGGTGTCGCGCAGGATCTTGACGTAATCGTCGATCATTTCGTCACCAGCGGCACCGGCCAATTTGTGGACGAAAGCGCGGCCGCCTGGCGTAGTTAACATCGTTTGATCGAACAACGAAGTGTAGACGAGGTTGGCGAAATCGTCTTGCTTGGTCATCGTCCCTTCGCTGCCATAAGGCGCGGCCAGGTCCTGCCTGAACAACGGGCTGTTGTGCATCGGGTTGCCGTTGCCATCGAAAGTATCGTCGAACATCCCGATCGGGTAGAATTTGGGATTGCCGAAATAGGCGTCGAAATCGGCCTCGGTCGAATTCTCGGTCAGCCCACGCGGAGCCCGGCCGAGCGTCTTGCCCTTGTTTGCCGTAAGCTGCGTCTGCGCCACGGGATAAAGCGCGCGCGTGTTGGCGGCGGTCGCGAAAATGGCGCCAAGGTTGAGCTGATGATTGGCCATCCCTTCGATCCGGCTGCCGATGCTGCCGCCTTTGGCAACCTTGAACACTGACGCGTCAGTCATCGTGTGGCACAGCGCGCAGCTTGCCCCGACTTTTTCGCCTTTGGGTACCATCCCGATCACCGCGCCAGCTTTGACCAGCGCGAGCGTCAACGCCGGATCGTTAAGCAGCCGGGAACTCTTGCCCGAAGGGTCGGCAGCAAGCTCTGTGCCGAGCTGCGCTTTGGTCGCCGCGTCGACCATGTCGGCATCGATCTGCAGCCCCAGGTTGAGCGCTTGCAGCGGGGTTACTTTGGCTGCCATAATGCCCTGCGGCAATCGGACGGCGTCGGTCCAGAACCCTTCATTGCCAAAGGTTTCCGAACGAAAAACATCGCGCCCGGCGATGGCGTTACCGCTTTGCTGAGGCAAGGCCGGGCCTTGATCGGCCGGTCCCTCCATCGCCATGCGGGAATGATCCATAGCCATGCCGGAGTGGCCCATCTGCCCCGGTCGCGCGGCAATCGCCACGCCCGTGCACGAAATGGCGATTGCGAGAAGGCAAACCGACGGCGTGATTTTGAGGCGGCTGTTGGACACGGACAAAGCTCCTGTGAAGGCGCTTGGGCGCAGCGCGCGGGTAGCTTTCTATGCAACTACCTAGATCGATCTTGGTTCCTGAAACCGCTTCGGCGGACTGGGCGCGAGCGGTTGGAGGCCGAAAAAGGTAAGAAGGTTCGCGCAGAGGCGCAGAGGAGCAGGAAGGCGCGGAGGAAAAGGAAGATTTGCTCGCGTAGAGAACGCTGAGCACGCCGAGGATCAGTGCTCGCCGGGGGCGGACCTCATTTTTGCAGCATCGCCTTAGGCGCGAAAAGCAAAATGAGCAGCGGCTGCGCCGCAAGCACAACAACTCGGCGTGCTCTGCGTTCTCTGCGCGAGTAAATCTTCCTACTCCTCGTTCCCTTTGCGCCTCCCTGCTCCTCTGCGCCTTTGCGTGAACCCTTCCTTTTCCACTGCGGATTGACTTACACGCCTGTCAGTTCACACTGCGAACCATGAGGACGCCCACAGCCATAATCGCTGCGGTCTCGGCGCTTGCCCTGACTGCTCCTGTTCACGCCAAGACGATTGCCGTCGCCGCCGGGGAGGGCGCGCAGGGGCGCTTGCAGGAGGCGCTGATAGCTGCGCAGCCGGGCGATGTCGTGCAGCTGGGGGCCGGGCGATTTGCGCTCACCGACGGGCTGTCGCTCGATGCCAATGGGGTTACAGTGCGCGGCGCGGGGATGGATGGCAGCGTGCTCGATTTCTCGGGCCAGCAAGGCGCGGGTGAGGGGCTGCTGGTAACCTCGGACGACGTCACTTTGCGTGATTTCGCGGTTGAGAACACTCACGGCGACGGGATCAAGTCCAAAGGCGCGGACAACATCGTTTACTACCGCATCCGCGTGGCCTGGACCGGCGGACCAAAGGAAACCAACGGCGCTTACGGCATTTACCCGGTCGCGAGCACCGGGGTGCTGGTCGATGGGTGCAAGGTCTCGGGCGCGTCGGACGCGGGGATTTACGTCGGCCAGTCCAAGGCGATCACGGTGCGATATAACATGGTCGAGCAGAGCGTCGCCGGGATCGAGATCGAGAACAGCCGCGATGCGCTGGTGACGGGCAACCTGGTGACGCGCAACACCGGCGGAATTCTGGTGTTCGACCTGCCCAACCTGCCGGTGATGGGCGGGGGGAATACGCTGATCGCGGACAATCTGGTGGTGGCCAACGATACCTCTAATTTTGCCCCCAAAGGCAACATCGTCGCCGGCGTGCCGCGCGGCACCGGGGTGATGGTGATGGCCAACGATGTGGTCACTGTGCGCGGTAATACGCTGGTGGACAATCCGACCGCGCAAGTGCTGGTGGTCTCCTATCCGCAGCCGTTTACCGACAAGACCTACAATCCGGTTCCGCGCCATGTCCTGGTTGACGGCAACACCGTGCGCGGCGGCGGCAATGAGCCGCAAATTCCGGGCGGAGTGCAGTTGGCCGCGGCCTTTGGCGGGGCCTTGCCGGCGGTCGTTTGGGATGGCCAGGGAGCCCAGCCGGCGGTCACCGGGCAAGACAGCCATCTGCTAGCGCTAGGCCTGCCTGCCGAGCAGATCGGCATGGCCGAGGCCAAACCCCGGCTGATCGGCGGCAGTGTCAAGGTGGCGATCGCTGCGGCCAATCCGACCGGCGCGCCTGCCGCGCTGGATGCGCGCGCCAAGCCGTGAGACTGCTTGCCGCCGCGCTAATGCTGATGAGCGCCACGCTGGCGGCGCAGCCGGGGCAAAAAATGGTAAGCGAACTTGCGGTGCGCGGGAGCGATTTTCCGGCCGTGCTCAGCGACTATGGTTTCTTCGCCGACAGCGCCGCTCAGAAGCCGGCCAGCGGAGTGACCCCATACCGTCTCAACATCCCGCTGTGGTCGGACGGGGCGGACAAGCTTCGCTTCGTCTACATTCCGCCCGGTCAGCAGGCCAAAGCGCAGGACGAGGGCCTGCTCGATTTGCCCATGGGCTCGGCCTTGATCAAGACGTTCAAGATGGGCGGGAAACTGATTGAAACCCGCGTGCTGCTCCACCGCGCCGAAGGCTGGGTGGCGCTGCCTTATGTCTGGGACGCCGACCAGCGCGAGGCGCGGCTGACTTTGGGCGGCAAGCGCATCGCGCTGACCGGGCCGGACGGTAAACCGCTCAGCTATGCCGTCCCCAACAAGAACCAGTGCAAGGAATGCCACGGCGTTGCCGGTGCGGTCACCCCGATCGGGCCTAAGGCCTACAACCTCGCCCCAGCGTGGCTGGCGGCACTGCAAAAGGCAGGCAAGCTTGACCACGTGCCGGTGGTGACCAAGCGCATCCCGCTGTGGGAAGAGCGGACCCGCGCCGACGCCGCGTTGGCCGCGCGCGGGTACCTCGATGTGAATTGCGCGCATTGCCACAACGCGAATGGTGCAGCTTCCAATTCTGGACTCTACCTCGGCTGGCTGGAGCGCGATCCGATCAAGCTCGGCATCGGCAAGCGCCCGGTTGCAGCGGGGCGCGGATCGGGCAATCTGGACGTTGACGTGGTCCCGGGCGATGCCGCGCATTCGATTTTGTATTTTCGCATGGCCAGTCTCGAGGGCGGAATTGCGATGCCCGAACTGGGCCGCGCGGCGCTCGATCCGGCGGGCCTGACGGCGGTAAAAAGGTGGATTGGGGAGATGAAAAGATGAAGTGGCTAGGTCGCGCGTTGCTGCTGGTAGTCGCCCTCTTGCCGGGGGTTTACCTCTTTCTGCGCACCCCGGATTCAGACCCCGCCGCGATGCGCGCCAAGTACGGCGAGGCGCCCTCGCAATTCCTCGCGCTTGGGAACGGTCTGACGGTCCATCTGCGCGACGAAGGCCCGCGCGATGCGCCAGTGATCGTTCTGCTGCACGGTTCGAACGACGATCTGCACACTTGGGATCCATGGGCCGCGCAGCTTTCGAAAAGCTACCGCGTGATCCGCTTCGACCAGATCGGCCACGGCCTCACCGGGCCTGAACCGCACGGCGATTATTCGCCCAAGGCTTTTGTCGACACGATCGATCAGGTCACCACCAAGCTCGGGGTAACGAAGTTCACACTCGCGGGCAATTCGATGGGCGGAGCCAATGCGCTGCACTACGCATTGGCGCATGGCGACAAGCTGACTGCACTGGTGCTGATCGATGCTGGCGGCGGGCCGCGCTTGTCGAAGGAACCGGGCAACATCGGCTTCAAGATCGCGCGGATGCCAGTGGTCAACCGACTGATGCTGACCGTTACCCCGCGCAGTCTGATCGAGAAAAGCCTGCACCAGTCGGTGTGGAACCAGGCGGTCGTCACCCCGGCCACGGTCGACCGGTTCTGGGAGCTGCTGCGCTATCCCGGTAACCGCCAGGCCACGCTGACCCGTTTTCAGCAAGGGTGGGTTACCTTCGACAAGGCCCAGCTCGCCGCGCTGAAAATGCCGGTGCTGGTGCTGTGGGGCGCGCACGACAGCTTGATTGCACCTGCCACCGCGCAGTGGTTCGGCCAGGCGATCCCGGGCAGTACCGTGATCGTCTATCCGGACTCCGGCCACTTGCCGCAACAGGAAGTCGCGCAGCGCAGTGCGGACAATCTGTCTAACTGGCTCGCGGGGAAACTCGCGGTGTATGGAGTGGTCGGCAAGCCCGGTTGACTGCCCGTCTGACTGGACGCAATGGCGCTGCTTGATTAAGGCCACTGCCAAACAGGGGCCTTTCCCGGGGAGTATCTTACCTTGCGCAAACTTGGCCTGATTGGCGGCATGAGCTGGCTATCGACCCGCAGTTACTACGAGCGCATCAACCAGTTGGTGCAGGCCCGCGCCGGCATGCGCAGCAGTGCGCCGCTGCTCATTGAAAGCCTCGACTTCACCGACCTGTCGCGGCTCGCGACCCCCGAGGAATGGAAGCGCGCCGCAGGCGTACTCGCCGACAGCGCCAAGCGGCTCGAGACGGCCGGGGCCACCGCGATAGTCATCGGCGCCAATTCGATGCACAAAGTCTATGATCAGGTGGCCGAAGCAGTGAAAGTCCCGGTCATCCACATCGCCGAATGTGTTGCGGTGAAGATGGCGGCGGACGGGATCAAGAAGGCCGGGCTGCTCGGCACGCGCAACGTGATGCTGGAAGGTTTTTACCGGCAAAAGCTGATCGCGCGCGATATCGAACTGCTGCCGCCCGAGATGGCCTTCGTGGATTCGCTCGACCGGATCATTTATGATGAGCTGATGCTGGGCAAGGCCTCGCGCCAGGCCGAGCGCGAATTGAAGACGATCATCACCAATCTCGAACAGGACGGGGCAGAGGCGGTGGTGCTGGGCTGCACCGAGCTGGAAATGATCGTGCCGATCCAAGCCAATGTCCTGCCGATCTACGATTGCACGCGGATCCACGCCGAAGCCGCGGTTGACTGGATCATGGGCGCTTGATCGCACCCTACGCCAGCGATCCAACCCAATCGCGCGGGCGTGAATTTCCGCTTGAGGCAGCGCTGGCGCGCGGTCCGCGCAGCGCCTGGCAGCGTGACCGCGACCGGATCGTGCACTCGATCGCCTTCCGCCGCTTGCGCCACAAGACCCAGGTGTTCGTCGCCCCCGATGGCGATCATTACCGGGTCCGGCTGACGCACAGCCTTGAAGTTGCGCAGATCGGCCGGGTGATCGCCCGCGCGCTGGGGATCGACGAAGACCTGACCGAGGCGCTGTGCCTCGCGCACGACATCGGCCACCCGCCGTTCGGCCATGCGGGCGAGGACGCGCTCGATAATGCGCTGATGAAATGGGGCGGGTTCGATCACAACGCGCATTGCCTCCGGGTGCTGATGCGGCTGGAAAGCCCATACTGTGAGCACAACGGGCTGAACCTCAGCTGGGAGGTGCTGGAAGGCCTCGCCAAGCACAACGGACCGCTGGGGATGGTGCCGTGGGCGCTGGCCGAACTCGATGCGGCCTATCCGCTGGACCTGACCACCTGGCCCAGCCTTGAGGCGCAGGTCGCATCACTGGCTGACGACATTGCCTACGACAATCACGATATCGACGATGGGCTGCGCGCCGGGTTCCTCGAACTGGACCAGTTGCTGACGCTAGATTTCGTCGCTGACCAATGGCGCGCGATCGAACGCAAGTTTCCTTCCGCTCCGCAAGACCGGCGCTTGCGCGAGCTGGTGCGCGGGCAGATCGGTCTGATGGTCAACGACGTGATCGGCGAAACTTCGGTGCGGGTGAAGGACTTCGGATCGGCCGAGGCCGTGCGCGGTGCCGGGCGGGCCAGCGTGGCGTTTTCGGCACCTCTGGCTGAGCAGGAACACCGCCTGAAAGCGTTCATGTATGACAATTTGTACCACCACCCGCAGCAGCTGCACACTGCGGGCCGCGCCCGCGCGGTCACGGCTGAGCTCTACGCTGCTTACGCGCAGGATCCGGCATTGATGGAACCGGGCTGGGCGGGGCGGGTTCCAGCCGAAGAACCTGCGCGCAGCCGCCACATTGCCGATTTCATCGCCGGGATGACCGACCGCTACGCCATCGCCGCGCACGCGCGGATTTACGGGGAAACTCCTGAGGACCTCCGCCATGTCTAAGGTGACGCGGATCGCGTTGGTTGGCGCTTCGGGCTTGATCGGCATGAGCCTGATCCGCCTCGCGGTGGGCCGGCCGGATCTGCGCATCGTCGCGGTGGCACGGCGCGAATTGCAATTGCCGCCCGGCGCAAGGATGGAAGTGCTGCTCGCTGATCCGGCCAACTGGGCCGATGCCATCGCCGCAACCAACGCCGATGTGCTGGTTTCGGCACTGGGCACGACCTGGCGCAAATCGGGCAAGGACGAGGCGGCGTTTCGCGCGGTTGATGAGACGCTGGTGCTTGATTGCGCCAAGGCGGCCAAAACGGCAGGTATGCGCCAGATGATCGCGATCTCGTCGGTCGGGGCCGATCCGGCGGCCAAGAACTTTTACCTGCGGGTCAAAGGCGAGGTCGAACAAAAACTCGGCAAGGTCGGGCTGCCCCGGCTCGATCTGCTGCGCCCCGGCCTGCTGCGGGGGCCACGTGAAGAGCTCCGCCCGGCTGAAAAGCTTGGCATGATGGCCAGCCCGTTGCTGGATCTGGCGCTGCACGGTGCCTATGCTAAGTACCGCTCGATCAAGGCCGATGTGGTCGCCCGCGCGATTGTCGGGCTGACCCGCGAGAAAATGGCCGGGCGGTTCGTGTTTGAACACGACGCGATTTTGCGGGCGGCGAGCCGGGCGGGGTGATCGTCATCCCCCGGCTTGACCGGGGACCGCTGGCCGCATTGCTCTCATGTTGCGAAAATTGGGCAGCGATCCCCGCTTTCGCGGGGATGACGAATTGACATACGTGCGCCGCCCAGTCATCCCGCCAGTGTCGCTGATCGCGCGGGAGAGCCTTGATGATTCGTCATCAGGCGCCGAAGGAGCAACCGCCCCGGAATCTCTCAGGCAAATGGACCGCGTGGGTCGATAGCGACGCTCTGGAAAGTGTTTCCGCGATCATGCGGGGGCCGCCGAAGGGGTAACCTGGGTCGATTGCCCGGGGAAAGCTCTCAGGTTTCCGTGACAGAGGGGGCACGAGACAGTTTTTGTCCTGTGCGGAGCCTTGCCCTGTGTCTGAAGACGACGATCAATTCGAAGAACTCGAAATCGAAGTGCTGCCGCTCGATGCCTGGCACCGCGAGCGCGGCGGCCGGATGGTCGAGTTTGCGGGCTATCACATGCCGGTTCAGTATGAAGGCATCATCGCCGAGCATCTGTGGACGCGCGGCCATGCCGGGCTGTTCGACGTGTCGCACATGGGCCAGCTCGAATTGTCGGGCGAAGGCCTTGATGCGGCGGTCGAGGCGGTCTTGCCGATTGATCTGAGCACGCTCAAACTGGGGATGCAGCGTTATTCGTTGCTGCTCGATGAGACCGGCGGCGTGCTCGACGACCTCATGGTTTCACGCTGGCCCGAAAGCCTTTACGTGGTGGTCAACGGCGCGACAAAGTGGGATGATCTTGCTCACTTGCGCGAGCATCTGCCCGACGCGATTACGCTCAACCATCTGGACGACCGCGCGCTGCTGGCGTTGCAGGGGCCGGACGCTTTCGCCGCGCTCGAACGCCATGTGAGCGGCGAATATCCGCTCTCCGCGCTCACCTTCATGCGGTTCGGGTTGTTCGAATTGGGCGGCGCGTCGGTGACGATCAGCCGCTCGGGCTACACCGGCGAGGATGGTTTCGAAATCTCGCTCCCCGCCGACGCTGCAACAGGGATTGCCGACCTGTTGTGCGGTGAGCCAGAGGTTAAGCCGATCGGCCTTGGCGCGCGCGATTCCTTGCGGCTCGAAGCCGGGCTGCCGCTTTACGGGCATGACCTTGGCCCTGATACCAGCGCGATTGAGGCGGGATTGAACTTCGCGATCAACAAGCGACGTCGGACTGAAGGCGGGTTCCTTGGTGCGGACCGCGTGCTGCGCGAGTTGGCCGGTGGCGCGCCGCGCAAATGGGTTGGACTGACGCTCGAAGGGCGCCAGGCCGCACGCGAGGGTGCTGACGTTTTTGCCGGCGATCAGAAAGTTGGCGTGCTGACCTCAGGCGGGTTCTCTCCCAGCCTCGAAGCGCCGATCGCCACTGCTTATGTCACCACCGCGCATACCGCCCCCGGCACCGCGCTGGAAATCGAGGTGCGGGGCAAGCGCCTTGCCGCCACCGTCACACCGCTGCCCTTTGTCCCCCATCGCTATCACCGCTGAGGAGCTTTTCCATGCCGCTGTATTACACTCAGGACCACGAATGGATCGACAGTGACGGGACCACCGGCACCGTCGGCATTACCGATTACGCACAAGGCCAGCTGGGCGACATCACCTTCGTCGAACTGCCCGAAGCGGGTTCCACGCTTAAAAAAGGCGATGCGCCCTGCGTGGTCGACAGCGTCAAGGCTGCTTCGGACGTTTACGCGCCGGTCAGCGGCACGGTGACCGAAGCCAACGCCGCGCTCGAAGGCGAGCCCGAGCTGGTCAACACCGATCCCGAGCAAGGCGGCTGGCTGTTCCGGCTGACTTTGGCCGATGCAGGTGAGCTGGAGGGTCTGATGGACCGGGCGGCCTATGATGAATTTGTGGCTGGGCTGTAATTGACGTCGTCCCGGACTTGATCCGGGACCGCTGGCGTTCACAACGAAACGTCGGCGCAAAACTCCAGCGGTCCCCGGTCGAGCCGGGGACGACGATGAAGGAACACAATGCGCTACCTGCCCCTGACTCAGGACAACCGCACCGAAATGCTCGGCGTGATCGGCGCTGCGACGATCGATGACCTGTTCGTCGATGTCCCCGCCGAAGCGCGGCTGTCTGGCCCGATCTCCGGCCTGCCGATGCACGCCAGCGAGATGGCGGTCGAGCGGCATATGGGTGCGCTGGCGGCGCAGAACCTCAGCGCGGGGGCCGCACCGTTCTTTCTCGGAGCAGGGGCATACCGGCATCACATCCCGGCCTCGGTCGATCACCTGATCCAGCGGGGCGAGTTCCTCACCGCTTACACCCCGTACCAGCCCGAAATCGCGCAGGGCACGCTGCAGGTGCTGTTCGAATTCCAGACTCAAGTGGCGCGGCTGTTCGGGACCGAGATCGCCAATGCCTCGATGTATGATGGCTCGACCGCGTGCTGGGAAGCCGTGGCGATGGCGGGGCGGGTGACCAAGCGCAGCCGTGCGGTGTTGTGCCGCGGGCTCCATCCGCATTACGCCGCAACCGTGGCGACGATGGCCAAGTTTACCGGCGACACGATCGATTACCGCACCCCCAAGCTGGAGGCCGATGCCGACACCGCCGGGCTGATCGCGGCGATTGACGACCAGACTTCATGTGTGGTGGTGCAATATCCCGATATCCTTGGCCGCATCCCCGATCTCGCCGCGATTGCCGAAGCCGCGCATGCCAAGGGCGCGCTGCTGGTGGCGGTGGTGACCGAGCCGGTCGCGCTTGGCTTGCTTGAAGCGCCGGGCAATCTGGGTGCCGATATCGTGGTGGGCGAGGGCCAGTCGATCGGCGTCGGGCTGCAGTTCGGCGGGCCATACCTCGGGCTGTTCGGTTGCCGCGAGAAATTCGTGCGGCAGATGCCCGGGCGGCTGTGCGGCGAAACGGTCGATGCTGAGGGCAAGCGCGGCTTCGTGCTGACCCTCTCGACCCGCGAGCAGCATATCCGGCGCGAGAAGGCGACCAGCAATATCTGCACCAATGCCGGGCTGTGCGCGCTGGCTTTCAGTGTTCACATGACCTTGCTCGGCGGGACGGGCCTCGCCAAACTCGCGCGGGTCAACCACGCACGCGCGCAGCAAGCGGCCATGCGGCTGGCGCAAGTGCCGGGTGTGTCGGTGCTCAACACCGCCTACTTCAATGAATTTACCGTGGTCCTGCCGCGCGATGCACGCGACGTGGTGCGCGAACTGGCGGAGCAAAAGGTACTGGGCGGGGTTTCGCTCGGGCGGCTATATCCGGCGGCGGGCGAGCTCGCTAACGGCCTGCTGGTCACCGCGACCGAATGCACCACAGCCGAGGATATCGAAGCTCTGGCCACGGCCCTTGAAGGAGTGCTGGCATGACCGCGACCAACGCCGCCGGCTGGCGCCCCGAGATGGGCCCGGCCCAGCACCCCGACCACGAGGACGCGCCGCACCTCACCCACAGCGGCGATCGCGCCTTGATGCTCGAAGAGGAGCTGATTTTCGAGTTGGGCCGGTTCGACGCGACGGGCGTGGACATCGACGAGCCCGAGCTTGAACCGCTGACCGCGCTGTCCGGTTTCCTGCGCAAGGCCGCGCCCGCGCTGCCCGGGTTGACCGAGCCTGAAACCGTGCGCCACTACACCCGGCTCAGCCGCCAGAATTACGCGATCGATCTCGGGCCGTTCCCGCTGGGATCGTGCACGATGAAGCACAACCCGCGGCTTAACGAGAAGGTTGCGCGGATGGCCGGGTTTGCCGACATCCATCCGCTCCAGCCGGTGCAGACAGTGCAGGGCGGCCTAAAGGTCATCAACGAACTGGCGCACTGGCTGATCACGCTGACCGGGATGCAGGGCGTTGCCATGACCCCCAAGGCCGGCGCGCATGGCGAGCTGTGCGGGGTGCTGTGCATCAAGGCGGCGATTACGGCGCGCGGCGAAGACCGCACTGTCATGCTCGTCCCCGAAAGCGCGCACGGCACCAATCCCGCGACCGCCGCCTTCGCCGGCTTCAGCATCGAGAACATCCCCGCGACTGCCGAAGGACGCGTCGATCTGGCGGCGCTGACGGCTCGGCTCGGGCCGGATGTGCGGGGGTGATGATCACCAACCCCAACACCTGCGGTCTGTTCGAGCGCGACATGAAAGCGATCTCCGACGCGGTTCATGCGGCGGGCGGCTATGTCTATTGCGACGGCGCCAACTTCAACGCGATCGTCGGCAAGGTCCGCCCCGGCGACCTTGGCATCGATGCAATGCACATCAACCTGCACAAGACCTTCTCCACCCCGCACGGCGGCGGGGGGCCAGGTTCAGGGCCGGTGGTGCTGTCCAAGGCGCTGTGTCCCTATGGCCCAATCCCTTTTACCGAACTGTTCGAGGACGGGCACCTGACGCTGGTGGAGGAAGAAACAGCCGGCGAGCGGCATCCACAGTCGTTTGGGCGGATGGCGGCGTTCCATGGCCAGATGGGTATGTTCACCCGCGCGCTGACTTATATCCTGAGCCATGGTGCAGATGGTTTGCGACAGGTGGCGGAAGACGCGGTGCTCAACGCCAACTACGTGCTCCGCAGTCTTGACGATGTGCTCGATGCGCCGTTCGGCGGAGCGGGGCCGTGTATGCACGAAGCGCTGTTCAGCGATGATAACCTGCCCGAGGGCTTTTCAACGCTCGACATCGCCAAGGGACTGATCGACGAGGGTTTCCACCCGATGACGGTCTATTTCCCGCTGGTAGTCCACGGCGCGATGCTGGTCGAACCGACCGAGACCGAAAGCAAAGCCGGGCTCGACCGCTTCATCGGTTCGCTGCGCAGCCTTGCACAGCGCGCCAAGGCGGGCGATACGAGCCTCAAGAGCGCGCCGCATTTCGCGCCGCGCCGCCGGCTTGATGAAACCCAGGCCGCGCGCAAGCCGGTTTTGGCTTGGCGGGGTGATTTGGGCTAATAAGGGGGCCGGGCGATGGATCCGAAACTATTGCAAAGCGTGCTGCCATTCCTGATGATTGGCATCGTCTTCGCGCTGCGTTTTCGCAACATGAACAAGCCGCGGCCGTTTAACTCCAGCCGCTTGTGGATGATGCCGGCGCTGCTTGCGGCGGCTGTAGCTTTCTTTCTGGTCACCTTCCCGCCCAGCCTGGTGGGTTGGCTGATCATTGGGTTTGCGCTGATAATCGGCGCGCTGGCAGGCATCAAGCGGGGGCAATGGATGCATCTCGAACGCGATCCGCAGACGGGCAAGATGCTGATCCGTCAGTCCCCCGCAGCGCTGATCTTTCTGCTCGGCATTCTCATTGCGCGCCGTCTGCTGGCTTACGAGCTGGGCGGCAGTCCGGGCGCTGATGCGAGCGGTCATTTCCCGCCCGAGGCCTTGTTGGTCACCGACGGGCTGATGGCTTTTGCCCTTGCCATGGTCCTGCTGATGCGCTGGACCCTGTGGCAGCGATCAAAGGCTGTCCCGCCGCACCCTGAAGTTTTTTCATAATGTGGAGCGTTCTATTCACCGCGACCAACCTGCTGGCGATAGCCGGCTGGTTGCTCCTCGCTGCCGCCCCGCGCAAACCGGCCGTGCACAGTCTGATCATGTATCTGGGCGTGGCGGTGCTGTGCCTGACTTACACGGTGGCGTTCGCGTTGTTCCTGACCGGCGCGGTCGATCCAGTGCGCGCTGCCGGAGCGGGTCAGCCCGGGTTCGGTTCGATTGCGGGCGTCCGCGCCTTGTTTGCCAGCGATGGCGGTGTGGTGATCGGCTGGACACATTATCTGGCGTTTGATCTGTTCACCGGGCTGTGGATCGCAGCCGACGCCGATAACAAGCAGTTCGGGCGATTGGTCCAGCTGCCATTCCTGCTGGCAACCTTCATGGCCGGGCCGGTTGGGCTGCTCGCCTGGCTGATCGTGCGTGAACGCCGGGCGCGGGCGCGCGGGCGAAGCTAGCTCTTCGGCCCGGGCGGCACGTCTTCAGAATCAGGCGTCAAGCTGAGCATTTCGATCCGCGGCCTCGCCTCGCGCGTGCGCAAATGCGTGCCGGTCTCGCCTTCACTGACCCGAGCAGTCAGGGTGTAGCGTTCGACCATGTAGAACCCCGGCGCGGAATCGGCATCTTTACGCAGCGGAGCATAGATCCGGCGGGTGACGTTGCTTAGCACCGGCTTGGCCCATGCAATCCCGCCCGATGACCGCAGCACTTCGGCATCGCTGACGTGGCCATCCTGCCCCACCCAAAACCCGACATCGATCCATTCCCCGTTGCGGTTGATCGACCAGCGGGTCCATGCTTCGCGCTGGTTTTGCTGGCCGGGCGCTGCACCCGTCGGGTCAATACTGGTTAATGGCTCGCTATACAGCAGGACTGGGCGCGTCGCGCCGCCTTTGGCCGCAAAGCTGCGCACCAGCGCATCCGTGCTTGCACTTGATCCGGACTTGCGATCCTCACGCGCGCGCAACACTTGCGCGGCGAGCACGAAATCGCCGGAACCGGGCAGCGGCTGTGCGATCAACACATCGAGCTGGCTGTTGAGTTTGTCGCGGTTTGCGGCGCTGGCTTCGGCATCGTAGCGGGTTCGCGCAATCAGCGCGCGGCGCAGCCGGGCGAAACTGGCGACGCGGTAGTTCTTGGCGGCGAGCGCGCGGGCCTCAACCCCGGCGTAGATATTGTCGGCCTCATCGGGATAGCCCAGCTTGGCGCGGCTGTCGCCAACTTCGATTTGCGCCACGAGCGTACGGAAGTCGTTTTCGCCGTAGACCGTTTTGAGCGTGTCGCGCATGTCGAGCACTGACAGCTGGAAATCCTTGGCCTCGCCCATATGCTCGGCGACGCGGCTGTTGGCGCGCAGCAGAGTCGAAACCTCGAGCGGGTACGCCTTGCCATGCTTGCGGTTGCGCCCGAGCGAGGAATGCAGCGTCCGCTGTGACCCGGCATAATCGCCCGCAACAAACTGGTTTTCGGCGTGCGCAACGCTGGCGGCCACGTCCTGATCGGGCGGGCATTGACGCGCGAGGCAGGCAGCCAGACTGGCCGCAGTGTCCTTTAACGACTTGCCGGTGACGACGATGTCTGCCCCGGCCGGCGACCAGCAGTTGGTCATTGCGACCGCCAAAATTGCCCACCGTGCCGAATCGCGCACAAAAATTCTCCTCAAACCAACGACTTGAAAACACTAAGGCAGCGGCATTGCTCAAGCAACGCATGCTCGATCAACGGTGATTGAGGCCCGATCAATGCAGGAGGTAATTCGCAGTTCCTCGCTCGCTTATTCGCCAATACTTATCGCAGCCGGCGGGGCGCGCCGATGCAGCTGCTGCTCGCGCCACGCGATCACGCCGCCCGCTGCGATGATGACGGGGGCACCCCACCAAGTGGCTGCCGGGGGCAGCTCGCTCCACACCAACCAGCCGTATAGCGTCGCCCAGACCAGCGCTGAATAGTCCATCACGATCACGCTGGCGACTTGACCATAGCGCAGCGATGCAGTCAGCAGCAGCTGGCCGATGCAGCCCAGCACGCCGCCCGAAATCAGCAGGAACCACTGCCATGAGGTGTGGTGGGTGTACGTGAACGGCAGCGCCGCGAGCAGCAAGGGTGAGGATAGCGCAGCGAACCAGAAAACGATCGACAGCGGTTCATCGGTGCGCCCCAAATCGCGCACCTGAATGCTGATCAAGGCCACCATCAGGCCCGCGCCAAGCCCCACAGCTGCGCCCAGCGGCGGGATCAGCGCGTGACCCGGCTGAGCGATGATTATGACCCCCGCGAACCCCAACGCAACCGCCAGCCACCGCACCGGGCCGACCTTTTCGCGCAGCAGCAGCGCTGAGAGGATCACCGCGAACACCGGAGTGGTGAACCCCAGCGTAGTGCTCACCGCGAGCGGCAGCAGCAGTGGCGCGCCAAAGGTGAAGAACATGCCGGTCAGCCCCAGCATCGCCCGCCGCCCGTGGGTGCCAAGCCGCCGGGTGCGCAGCCGGGATACCTGGCCGCGCAAGGCAAGCCAGCCCAGGATCAGCACCACCGAAGGTACTTGCCGCCAGAACAGGATTTCCGCAAATCGAACGCCGGTGCCTGCGGTGTATTTGACCAGCATCATCAAGGTCGACAGCACCGCGACCGCCATCAATCGCAAACCCAGCGCCAACATTGGCTGCTGCACGGGCGGAGCGGGCTGGTCTTGGTGCATGTGGGCGCTCTACGGGCGAAGGGCATGCCAAAACAACCACCAAACTTCGCTCGACACGAACGGCTCGTGTTATAGGTAAGTAGCCATGGCTTGGGTTGGAATTGCAGCAGCGTGGGACGAACCCTGGGTGAGGTATTTGTTGCTGCCCGGGCTGATCGCGTTGGGCTTGACGGTGGCGGGCTGGCGCGGTGAGCGCCGCCGCAAGGGCCGCAGCGATCCCGACGCGGTCAGCTGGGTACCGTGGCGCGATATCTCGTTTTGGTCCAGCTTCGCCGCGCTGTTCCTGCTCGGTTTCGCGCTCAAGGCATGGCTGGCAGGCTAAGCGGTGCTGGCCAGCGGCAATTCGACAATCTGATCGAGCCCGCGGGGCACGCGCGCATCGCTGACCGGTGCCGAGCGCAGAGTGGCCAGCGCCAGCCGGAACAGGCCGGAGCGGGTGAGAACATGGACGGCGTCGAGTTCGTCCGCCCCGGTGGGCACGTAGATCACCGCTTCCTGACCGTCGAGCGCTTCGCCAATCGTCCCGAAATCAGGGGTTAGCCGGGCCTCGGCTGCTACCAGTACATGCGCTTGCCGCGTTCGGCCGGGGGCCAAGAACTGCACATGGCTGACCAGCATCAGCAAGTCGGCTGCGGAAATGCCGCCGGCGAATTCTACCGTGAACGTCAGTGCCGCCGGGTTGGCGATTATCGGGGTCAAGGTCGATCCATCGAATCGTCTCGGGAAGTCCGCCAACGCTGCCTGAAGCGCGGCCTGGTTCATTCCGCTCACGACCAGCCGGCAACAGCCAAGCGGAATGGTGTGGTTGATCGCGGGACGAAGTTGGGGCTCCGGGATACGGTTTACGTGGCGATAGACCGCCGCAAGACAGACCAAAATCAGCAAGCAGATACCCGGAGCCGAAAATATCAGGTTATCGGGCATGGTGGCCGGATCGCGCTTACAAACACGCCTCGAGATAAGCTTGATCGAACCCGAACTGGCGTGCTTTTTCCAGCGTGTAGGGGCGCAAACCGCTGGGGCGGAATTCGCCGATGATCTTGCCGTCGTCGCTTTCATCGAGATATTCGAACTTGAACAGCGACTGGGTGACGATCACGTCGCCTTCCATCCCGATCACTTCGGTGATCTCGGTGGTCCGGCGCGAACCATCGCGCAGGCGTTTGACCTGGACGATCAGATCGACCGATTCGGCAATCTGGCGGCTGATGGCTTCCTTGGGAATCTTGATATCGCCCATCAGGATCATGTTTTCCATCCGGCCCAGGCATTCGCGCGGGGAGTTGGCGTGCAGCGTACACATCGAGCCATCGTGGCCGGTGTTCATCGCGGCGAGCAGATCGAACGCTTCCGCGCCGCGGATTTCGCCCAGGATAATCCGGTCAGGCCGCATGCGCAGCGCGTTCTTGACCAGATCGCCGATGGTAATCGCGCCCTGGCCTTCAAGGTTGGGCGGACGGGTTTCGAGCGGTAGCCAGTGCGGCTGCTGGAGCCGCAGTTCGGCCGCGTCTTCGATTGTCAGCACGCGCTCGCCCGGGTCGATCATCTTCGACAGAGCGTTGAGCATGGTGGTTTTGCCCGAACCGGTGCCGCCCGAGATGACGATGTTCATCCGGCAAGCGCCCGCGATCTTCAAGGTGGTCGCCATTTTCTCGCTCATGGAACCGAAGTCCTTGAGCATGTCGATGGTGATCGGCTTTTCGGAAAACTTACGAATCGAGATCGCGGTGCCGCGCAGCGACAGCGGCGGAACGATCACGTTGACGCGGCTGCCGTCCTTGAGGCGGGCATCGGCGAGCGGAGTGGTCTGATCGACGCGGCGACCGACCTGGTTGACGATCCGCTGGGCAATCTGAAACAAGTGCGATTCGTCGCGGAACCTGATGTGGGCCAGGATCAGACGGCCCTTCTTTTCGATATAAGTCTGGTCCGGGCCGTTGACCATGATGTCCGAAATGTCGGGATCGTTGAGCAGTTCTTCCAGCGGTCCGAAGCCGAGCAGTTCGTCGATCAGCACCTTTTCCAGTGCAAACTGTTCGCGCCGGTTAAGTGTGACCTTCAGTTCGGCCAGCACTTCGATGATGATCGGGCGGAACTCTTCGCTCAGCTCGTCTTTGGTCAGCGTGGCCGCTGCTTCAGGATCGACCCGCTCAAGCAGGCGCGGTAGCACTTGTTCCTTGATTTTGTGGACCGACGCCTCGAAGCCCTCGGCATTGTACTGGTTTTCGTGGACGCCGTTCACGCGGTCGGCAAGACGCGTCATCGCGTCGGCGTTCTTGTTGTTCATCCCGCCGCCGAGCGGGGGCAACGCCATCGAGCTGTCTTCGCCGGGCAGTGGTGGGAACTGATCGCCGCCAGCGGGCACAGGATTCTGCGATTTGGCTTGATCCGAACCGCCCTTCATCGGGCGAGCGACACCAAATTGCGGGCGCGCCCCGGGCTCCATGCTACCCGCACCATTTCGTCGACCGAAAGCGCTCATCGTGTCCAAACCCTTGATATCTGTGGACGAGCATGCATCAACATGCCTTCCCTTTGGCTTATCGGAATGGTGAATAACCGCTAAACTTTGAGGATTTCCTAATGACAGGAGCCATAATGCGGGCTCAGGCAAGGGCACCTGGCCCTTTGCAGCGTCTGGCCTTGGCGCTACAGCAGGGGTTCACCGCCGGGAAGCTACTGATCAGCTTATGAAGAAAATGTTTCTGGCTGTGCTGCTACTGGCCGCTCCGTTGCCCGCACAAACTGTCGCGCAGCCGGTGCTGCCGGCCTGGCTCGCGGGCACTTGGGCGATGCAGGACGGCGCGAATTGGGCCGACGAGCTGTGGACCGACCCGCGCGGCGGGGTGATGCTGGGACTGTCACGCAATGGCTTCGGACCAGACGTGAAGAGCTGGGAGCTGACTCAGATCAAGACCCGCAAGGACGGTTCGCTCGCGTACATTGCGCAAGCCGATGGCAAGCCGCCGGTCGAGTTTCCGTTGGTGCTGATCAGTGCCGAGGCGATCGAATTTGCGAACCCCGCGCATGATTTCCCGCAGCGCATCCGTTATTGGCGACAAGGCAAATTGTTGATGGCGGAAGCTTCGAAACTCGACGGGAGCGAAGCAGTGCGGTGGAATTACCGGCCGGTCGTTCCGCCGCGCGATCAGGTGGAGTAGGGGCAATGCGGGCACGGAAATTCAGCCAGGTCGATGTGTTCACGGCCGTTCCGTTCAAAGGAAACCCGGTCGCGGTAGTGCTCGATGGCGATGGGTTGTCAGACGCCGAGATGCAGGGTTTCGCTAACTGGACCAACCTGTCCGAGACCACCTTCGTGCTGCCGCCCAGCGATCCCGGGGCCGATTACCGGGTGCGGATATTCACCCCCAAGGCCGAACTGCCGTTCGCCGGGCATCCGACATTGGGAACGGCGCATGCGGTGATCGAGGCGGGGATTGCAGCGGCCAGGGACGGCAAGCTCGTCCAGCAATGCGCGGTCGGGTTGGTCGAACTGACGGTGGCGAGCGGCGCGCTGTCATTTCGGCTGCCGCGCTATGCGGTGAATGATGCGCCGGGCGGCGACGAGGTGACGGCGTGGATCGGCGGGGCAGCGCTCAAGGGAGCAGCGAAAGCGGTCGATGTCGGGCCAGTGTGGCTGATTGTCGAACTGGCTGAGATTGAAACGCTGGAGACCTTGCAGCACGATCCCGCCCGGCTGACCGCGTACTACGAGCAGCACGGCCTGACCGGCGCGACGCTGTTTGCCGTGCGCGGCGAACGCGTGGTGGTGCGCAGTTTCGCACCCGGCGACGGCATTCCGGAAGACCCCGTTTGCGGCAGCGGCAATGGCGCAGTAGCGGCATACCGGCTGGCGATGGGGCAGGTAGCCGATGGCAACGCCTACCGCGCCAGCCAAGGCCGCCAACTTGGCCGCGACGGGTGGATCGATATCCGCATTGTCGGCAGCGACATCCACGTCGGCGGTTCTTGCGTCACTTGCGTACAAGGCCAGGTCCAACTCTAAATTTACGTATCTGCGTTAGTGCCGCGCAGATGGGGCATATCGCGGACACTCCCAGCCAGCCGAAACCGGGCGCGATTGCGCCGGGGTTGTCGCTGTATCTTGAATTGCTTCGGTTGCTCGCTGCGACCGAGGTCGTGCTGTTCCACATCAATGGTTTCCCACTGCTCGGCGGGCACCGTGCGGCGTGGAATGCATTCGGGCACGAAGCGGTGGTGGTATTCTTCGTTCTCTCCGGTTTTGTGATCGCGTTTGCGGCGCAGACCCGCGAGCACACACCCAAGGCTTATGCGGTCAGCCGCCTGACACGAATTTACTCGGTCGCGCTGCCGTGCCTGCTGGCGACGGTGCTGTTCGACCGGATCGGCGTCGCGCTGGTGCCGCAGCTCTACGACGGGCTGATCACCGATGGCTCGGCACTGGTCCGGCTGGTGCTGGGCGGGCTGTTCCTCAATGAAAGTTGGACGGTCTCGGCCCAGATGTTCTCGAACACGCCCTATTGGTCGATAGCTTACGAGTTCTGGTATTACATGATCTTTGCCGGGCTGTTCTACTTCCGCGGCTGGCAACGGGTTGCAGTGACTGCGCTGGCTTGTCTGATCGCCGGGTACAAGATCCTGCTGCTGTTCCCGATCTGGGCGCTGGGTTGGGGAGTTTACCGTTGGTCGCAGCTCAGGCAGGTAAGCCCGGCGTTGGGGCTGCTGCTGTTCGTGCAACCCGCGCTGGTGCTGTACCTGGACGATAGTTTGAGCTGGACGCGCCATGGGGGAGAGTGGCTGGCGAGAGTGATCGGTCAGGACAACTGGCGGGTTGGCCTCAGCTGGTCGCGCTATATACTGACCGACACGCTGCTGGGGTTCTCGATGGCCCTGCATTTCATCGGGGCGCAAGCGCTCAGCCCATGGCTCGAACGCGCGCTGCGGCCGGTAGCTGCACCGGTTAAATGGCTGACTGCGCGCTCGTTCACGCTTTACCTGCTGCACCAGCCGGCGATGTTGCTGGCGGGCGCAGTTTTGATTGCGCTAGGCGTCCCGTTGCTCGGATCATGGGCCGCTTTCGGGGCGACGTGGGGGATTGTGCTGGCCTTCGCCCAAGTAACCGAGCTGCAGAAGCACCGGCTCAAACCCCTTGTTTCCTGGTTGCTCAACTTACCACGACTCCTGACGGCGCGGCGGCACCAAGCCGTTCCTGCCGATTAGCCAACCGGTTCAGCGGCAAGCATAAATCAGCGCGGGGAACGAGATTGTCCGCGGTTCGTAGACTTGTCCGCGCCAGACAACCCGGCAATCATCGTGCAAATAGCGCAACAGAGGATTGATTGGATCGTCACGCTGCGGAGCTTCGATCATGGCGCGGATCAGCACCACAGCGGGCCGGGCATCGGTGATCCGCTGCAGCTCAACGCGCGTGCTCAGGTGGCTGACGTCGCGCTCAAGATGATTGGCGAGGTGTTCGGGAAACACGAGCGGCGAAAGCGGCCGGCTGTGGGTTGCCGGGTAAAGCAAAATCGGGCTGCTCAGCAGCACCAGCCCGCGGTCCCCGCGGTAGCGATCGATTACCGCGGTCATTTCGGCAAAGCCCCGAGCCGAGGCGCGGTGATGAGCAAAGTCGAACGGGCGTCCAAGGATCACCGCGATTAGGGCCGACAGCGCGAGCAGTGCCGGGCCAAGCAACGGGCGCGACAAAGCGATCGCGACGATCGGCGTCATCGGGGCCAGCAGGGGCAAGGCGTAATGGGCAAAAAAGTTCGGCATCGACAGGAAGCCAAATACCGCAATTGCCAGCCAGCAAACCATGAAGCCGCGATAGGCCCGGAACGCCGGTACGTGGCGCTGGGCGGCCAAGCCGATTGCCACCAGTCCGATATAGACCAGCAGCAGCCGCGTTATTGCGTACACGTTGTGTGCGGCCGTCAGAAACCCCAATCCTTCGCGCTTGGCGTTGCTGGTGGCCATTGCGTTCCACCATTCGGGCCAGAACCCATGCGCCGCGTACCAGCTGGCGATTGCCAAGGTCGGGACAGCCGCGATTACAATTGCCAGCGCCGCATCACCCCCAGTGCGAACCCGGGGCTGGCCGCTGCGATGTAGCCACCAGACACCGGCCAGACCGAACCCGATCCCTTCGAACAGGGTCGTTTGCTTGATCGTTAGCGCCAGGCCGCACAGCGCCATCGCCGCGAAATAGCGCCACCGGAATGCGGCCGCGTCGCTACCCGTCCAGCCGCCGATCAACAGCAGGGCAGCGCCTGCCATCAACAAATTGTAGAACACTGGGCTTTGTCCGCCCATGCCCACCAGTGGGTGGAGCTGAACGAGATAGGCGAACCCGCTCATCAGCGGTGCCCAACCGCTTACCCAGCGCCGCGCAATCTGCCCCAGCACCAGCGCGGTGGCGACTGCCGAGCATGTGGCAACCAATTGGTAGCACACCACATTGGCCGAAATCCCCGTTATCGCCCAATATATCGCGAACAGGCCAAACGGCTTGCGATCCCAGATATCGATATATGGGACCGCGCCATGATGCATGGCCTGCCCGACTAGAAGATAGAACGCCTCGTCGAGGTGTATATTGGGGTCACCGAACGATGCTGCACGCAGGATCAGGGCGCAGACCAGCAGAATCAAGCCATCGCGCAAGACCACGCTGCGCGGGTTGGCCAGGATCATGTCAGCCAGTGACAGACTCAGCCAGCACGGTCAGGCCGTTCTCGCCCACTTCGGCAAATCCGCCCTGAATCATCACCAGTTCGGGCGTTGCGCCTTCGGTCTTGTAAACCTGCAGCGCGCCGTCGCGGATCGTCGACATCACCGGAGCATGGCCTTCGAGCACGCCGAAGTCACCCTCGGTGCCGGGCACGGTGACCATGTAGACCTCCTCCGAACGGACGAGGCGGGCCGGGGTGACGAGTTCGAAATGGAGCATTTGGTTTCTCCCCCCTCCTGCTTGCGGGAGGGGTCGGGGGTGGGTCTGTGCTTGAGGCAGGACTGGCCCACCCCTAACCCCTCCCGCAAGCAGGAGGGGGACGCTTGTTTAAGCTTCGTCAGCCAGCTTCTTGGCCTTGGCGACCGCCTCGTCGATCCCGCCGACCATGTAGAAGGCATTTTCTGGCAAGTGATCGTATTCGCCGTCGACCACGGCCTTGAAGCTCTTCACGGTGTCTTCGACCTGGACGAACTTGCCCGGGATGTTGGTGAACACTTCGGCAACGTGGAACGGCTGGCTGAGGAAGCGCTGGATCTTGCGCGCGCGCATGACGGTCAGCTTGTCCTCTTCGGACAGCTCATCCATTCCCAGAATGGCGATGATGTCCTGCAGGCTCTTGTACTTTTGCAGCGTTTCCTGAACCCGGCGCGCGGTTTCGTAGTGCTCTTGGCCCACAACTGCCGGAGTCAGCACGCGGCTGGTCGAATCGAGCGGATCCACCGCAGGGTAGATGCCCAGTTCCGAGATCGCGCGGTTAAGCGTGGTGGTCGCGTCCAAGTGGGCGAACGAGGCGGCAGGCGCGGGATCGGTAAGATCGTCGGCCGGCACGTAGATCGCCTGGACCGAAGTGATCGAGCCCTTGTTAGTCGAAGTGATGCGTTCCTGCAGCTGGCCCATGTCGGTGGCAAGCGTCGGTTGATAGCCCACCGCCGAAGGAATACGGCCGAGCAGCGCTGACACTTCCGAACCGGCCTGCGTGAAACGGAAGATGTTGTCGACGAAGAACAGCACATCCTGGCCTTCTTCATCGCGGAAGTATTCGGCCATGGTCAAACCCGACAGCGCCACGCGGGCACGCGCGCCCGGAGGCTCGTTCATCTGGCCGAACACCAGCGCAACCTTTGATCCCTCGGGCGTAGGATTGCCGTCCTTGTCCTTGGCAATGACGCCCGCATCGAGGAATTCGTGGTACAGATCGTTGCCTTCGCGGGTGCGCTCACCCACGCCGGCGAACACCGAAACGCCGCCGTGGCCCTTGGCGATGTTGTTGATCAGTTCCTGGATCAGCACGGTCTTGCCGACGCCAGCGCCGCCGAACAGCCCGATCTTGCCGCCGCGCGCATAAGGCGCGAGCAAGTCGATGACCTTGATCCCCGTCACAAGGATCGCCGCTTCGGTCGACTGGTCGACAAACGGCGGGGCTTCGGCGTGGATCGGGTTGCGCTTGGCTGCGCCGACCGGGCCTTGCTCGTCGATCGGCTCACCGATTACGTTCATGATCCGGCCAAGCGTCATCGGGCCAACCGGAACGGTGATCTGCGATCCGGTGGAGGTAACCGGCTGGCCGCGCGTGAGGCCGTCGGTCGCATCCATCGCGATGGTGCGGACGGTATTTTCGCCAAGGTGCTGCGCAACTTCGAGCACCAGCCGGTTACCGTTGTTGTCGGTTTCGAGCGCGGAGAGAATCGCCGGCAGCTCGCCGTCGAAAGTCACGTCGACGACCGCGCCGATGACCTGGCTGATCTTGCCGGTTCCGGCGGTGGTAGCGGCCTGCGGGGCTGCCTTGGTCTTGGTGGCGGTGGCCATGGTCTTTTCCTTGCCTTGAAAGTTTTAGAGCGCTTCCGCGCCCGCGATGATTTCGATGAGTTCGGTGGTAATCGCTGCCTGACGGCTGCGGTTGTACTGGATGGTCAGCTTCTGGATCAGGTCGCCCGCATTGCGCGTGGCGTTGTCCATTGCGGTCATCGATGCGCCTTGTTCCGACGCTTGATTTTCGAGCAAGGCGCCAAACAGCTGGGTCTTCAGGTAGCGCGGGAGCAGGTCGGCGAGGATTTCGTCTTCCTCGGGCTCATACTCCACCGCTGCGCCGCCATTGCTGCTCACGGCAACATCAGGTGCTGGCACCGGGATGATCTGCTGATGCGTCGGTTCCTGCACCAAGGCGCTGCGGAAGCGCGCGTAGAACAAGTGCGCCACATCGAACTTGCCCGCATCGTACATCGCGATCAGCTCGCCCGCTACCGCGGTGGCTTCGGCAAAGCCGGGCTCGCGCACTTCGGTGGTGTCGTAGTTGGCGACGATTGCGTTCGGGTAAGCGCGGCGGATCACCGCGCGGCCCTTGCGGCCGATCAGGTAGAACAGCACAGTCTTGCCCGCTGCTTCAAGCGCACGCGCCTCAACCAGCGCGGCCTTGACGATGTTGGCGTTGAACGCGCCCGCCAGGCCCTTGTCCGAGTTGGCGACGACCATCAGGTGAACCTGGTCCTTGCCGGTCCCGGCCATCAGCCTGGGCGCGCCGTCGTTGCCCGCGACCTTGCCGGCCAGGCTGGCCATCACCGCGGCAAAGCGCACGGCATAAGGCCGCGCGGCTTCGGCATTGGCCTGCGCCTTGCGCAGCTTGGCGGCGGCGACCATCTGCTTGGCCTTGGTGATCTTCTGGGTCGATTTGACCGAGTTGATCCGCCCTTTGAGTTCCTTAAGCGAGGCCATGAAGCCTTACCCTTTCAAGTGG
>JANYGB010000035.1 GCA_025359445.1 Sphingomonadaceae bacterium | reverse complement strand
GATGCCTTCCTTGCGGCACAGCTCGGCGATGCTGTCATCGCCGCGCAGCCCGTCGAGCACGATCCTGATCTTGTCTTCAGCCGAGAAATGCCGGCGTGTCTGCCGCCGGATATCCTTCACCACCCGCTCAGCAGGGGCCTTCACCGGCGATTTTTTCAAGGAGGATTGGGTCTTCATCTTCGTTCCTTCGTCACTACGACGAAGACCCAATCCTCCTTAAATCACAACCTCAAATCTGTGCCATTGGTGCTGACGGGGGACAGCCCAAGGCAACTTAGCCCCACTAAACGGCCCGGCCTGGTCACTGTTGCTCGAAGTATATGTAAACCTAGCTTACGCGTTTCTCCTGCCAATTTTGTCCAACCGCTTTCTTGGCCTCCTGGTGGCAGCTTCGGGAATTGCTTTGCTAGCCAGTCTGGCCAGCGGTCATGAGTTAGGCGGACAGCACTGGAGCGACCTGTCGTTTGGCGTTACCCGCATCGTCTTTTCCTTTGCGCTGGGTGTGGCGCTCTACAGGACAAGATCAAAGATCAAGTTCGGCAACGGCTCCTGTCTGCCCACCTTGCTGTTGCTTTCAGCTGCATTCGCTGTGCCGCCATCGCGGGCATGGGATGCAGCTTTCATATTTGTTATCTCTCCGATGTTGGTCGTCATGGCCTTGCGCTGTTGCGGCGAAAGCTGGATCGCGCGGTATGGGGCGGCCACATCTTTTGGGATCTACGCCCTCCACTGGCCCCTTTTAACGGTCGGCAATGGCGTAGCACATCGCTTCGGGCTACCAACCGCCCTGCCAACCTTAGCCGTCATTGCGGGCGTGCTAATTGTGACACCCATCCTGAACCGATACTTTGACGAGCCGATCCGCAAAGCTCTCAAATAGCCCCGGGGCCAACTTCCAAGGTAGTTCACACGAACATCCAACCGGCGAGGACGAGCAGGGGGCGTTCCAAAAAAAGGTCTTTCGTCATGATTGGGTGCCGTATGCTTCGCTCGTTCAAGATCCAGAGCAAATTGGTTCCGACGCAGACCGTCATTTCGCGGTTCAAATTTTTCGTATTTCTCCTGAACTCTGTGTTTCCATATAACCAAAGTTTTCCTATGTGTTCCGCGACGTACGTGAGAATGGGAACCCAATGAGATCGATCCTGAAGGCGGTTGCTTTCGCGCTTCTTGGAAATTCGCTGCGCGTCAGACACCGGGTGCGCAGAATTGGGCGAACCGACAAGCTGACAATTCTCAACTTGCATCGTGTCTGCGCAGCTGACAGCAGCACCTATCGGCCGCTCGATCCGAAGCTGTTCGAGCAATTGCTTATATTCCTGCGGAATAATTTCACTTTGCTGACGCTTGGAGAACTCGCTGAGTGGTGGCCTATGCGCGCCACGAAGCCTCCACTGATTCTATCGTTTGACGATGGCTACAAAGACTTCATCGAAGTGACCGCTCCGCTGCTTGAGAAGCACGGGATCAAGGTGAATCAAAACATCATTCCAGCCTGCGTTGAATCCGGCCAGCCGCCGCTCAATGTGATGATCCAGGATTTCATCGGCAAAGCAACACAAACAGAACTGGGACGTCTCGAAATACCGGGCTGTTCACTGGACGCGCGGACTGCCGAGCGCGAATCAATGGGTTGGCGGGTCTCCCACTTCCTCAAGAACCGGCCCGATGCCGAACAGCGAGAAATCGCTAAATCGGTGTTCGAACAGCTAGGCGAGGAAATGACACGTTATGCTACGCCTATGATGACATTGGCAGAAATCTCGGAACTGAAAAATGTCCATGAGTTTGGTGCCCATTCATACTCGCACGCCAATCTCGGAGTTGAAACGGACGATTACGCCGCAGAGGATTTTCGCAAGTGCAAGGATTGGTTTAAGAAGCATTTAGCCATGCCAGTCTCGATTTATGCCTTCCCGAATGGGAGTTATAAGGTACAGCACATCTCACTAGCTCAAGATGCAGGTTTCGAGCACGTCCTGCTGGTCAACGATCGGTTTTCGGAGCCAAAAGGCAGTATCCACGAACGGTTTGGGTTCGATGCCCGGAGCGCTGCCGAAATGCGCTTCAAAGCGGTCGGCGGATTAACAGAAATCGCCAGCGGACAATGAAAATCATAATGTTATGCAGCGGACAGGGGAATCAGAAGGCCCTCGCGCACAAGATTCATGAACGCGTCCCGCTACATGCGATTGCCCTGTGTGATGGCAAGCAGACGACCAGACCCAAGCCCGGGCACTTGTCCAAACGGATACATGATCTTGTTCGAGTGATCCTTACAGGGGGGCTGTTCCGCCGAGCCTGGTTCGGCATGCTTGATCACTATGAGCGGCTCTATCCCGCGTTCCCGATTCCGCCGCACCTTCAGTGCAACGACGTTAATGCAAATGAGATCGTTGCGCTGATTGAGGCGGAGAAACCGGACCTAGTTGTCGTGTCTGGCACAGGATTGCTGCGCCCGCGGCTGATTGATGCGATCTGTCGCAAAGGCAAGGTGATGAACCTGCACACCGGCATTTCACCTTACGTCAAAGGCAGTCCCAATTGCACAAACTGGTGCTTGGCCTTGCGAGAGTTCGATATGATCGGAAATACGGTCATGTGGCTCGATGCCGGGATCGATTCCGGCAATCTCATCGCAACAGAACGAACGCCTATCACTGGCGAAGAGACTTTTAACGAACTGCACATCAAGGTCATGGAACACGGGCATGAACTATATGTCGATGCGATCTGTCTTCACGCAGCAGCGAAACCCTTGCCAAGCGTGCCCCAAGGTTCGTTGCCTAACGGCCGGCTTTTCCTCTCCAAACATTGGAAGCTTCGGCACATGTTGAGAGCGATTTTCAACTTCTATGTTCACTTTCGGAAATCGAACAAGCATTTCCAAACCAAGCGTGAAATGGAGTTGATCACAATTACCGACAGGCCCTGATTTCACGTTTTGAGAGCCTGACCGAAAAAGAAGTTGGGTGATATCAGCATGATGTGATTCAATCGGTGTTGCGAGACATCGACGGAGGATCACATGTGGACTGACACCACCCGCAAGCAGTTTGCCCGAAGCCACCTGCGTTTGCCAAGCGATTTGACTGATGCGGAATGGGCGGTTCTGGAGCCGCTGTTTCCGGCGCGTTCGCAGCGGGGCCGTCCGCCGCTGTGGAGTTACCGGCAGGTCGTCGAGGCGCTGCTCTATCTGCTGCGTGGGGGCCTTCCATGGCGGATGCTGCCACCCGATCTGTTCCCGCCGATGACCACGGTGCAGCATTACTTCTACCGCTGGCGCGACATCGGGCTGTGGCACCAGGTCAATCACACACTGCTGATGGCAGCGCGTGAAGCAGCGGGACGCGAGGCCTCGCCCAGTGCCGGAGTGATCGACAGCCAGAGCGTGAAAACCACGGAGAGCGGCGGCCCGTGCCGCTATGACGCAGGCAAGAAGATCAAGGGCCGGAAGCGCCACATTGTTACCGATACCCAGGGCTTCCTCGTCGGGGCCGTGGTCCACACCGCCGATGTGCAGGACCGCGACGGCGCGCCCGACGTGCTCGCCAGCATCCGCCACAGCTTCCCGTGGCTGCGCCATGTCTTCGCCGATGGCGGTTATGCGGGCGACAAGCTCCGCAAGGCGCTGACCAAAATCGGCAAGTGGACGCTTGAGATCATCAAGCGATCCGACCGGGCAAAAGGCTTTGAACTTCTGCCCTGGCGCTGGGTCGTCGAGCGCACCTTTGCGTGGCTGGGCCGCAATCGCCGCCTCGCCAAAGACTTCGAACGAACCATCGAAAGCGCCACCGCATGGCTCTATCTCGCCTCGATCCAGCTCATGACCCGCAGAATCGCAAGCACATGAAATCAATGCAAATGATTATGAGTCAGACTCTGAGAATCGTTGCCGCAAGCTAAGTCGAAAAAAGTAACCGGCCCGTTTGAGATGGGCGCAACATCAAACTGACTCTATGAATCATGCACGGCACCCAACCTTTCGATAGCCTTTCGAGCGCGGCCGCCGAGCAAGCATCCGATAAACATCGGTACCTCTTAGACGCGGCACTTACAGAACTCTCCAAGCAATTCTGATGTCTGCTTTCCTCCCCTGACGGGACGAAGCGGCTAGTCTGCGAACGACGACATAGTGGACATTGCGCTGCCGGTTAGACTGAGGAATGATCTCTCTTCTCCAACTAGCGCTTGTTGCATCGGCGGCTGTATTCTTCTCTTGGCTTCTGGTTCATTGTCTGAAAACGGGCGCGGTTGGCGGAGGCTGGGCGCCGTGGGCAAAGGATGCCCATCGAGGAGCTGAGCCAGTCCGTTTTTGGATGAATGTGATTACCCTCACAGTGGTGGCGGGGACGCTTATCGCTATCTTGGCTCATGAAGTCTGGTTGTTGATAGCGGCGGGCAGCTAACCACCCCAAATGCGTCGTTGCGGCTGGTCACCGATCAATCCGAAAGCGGACGAGAGCAGCCCGGTCCACTCCCGATGTTCAGATATAGGAGGTCGAAAGCTATGTAGATTGCTCTCGTCGCCTGAGCGGAACGACTTCCGCCCCTGTGCGCAGGGTGTCGAGATACTCGCTCCACCATTGCGCCATTTTGACGCGTTCATTCCAGTGCGCCCCGCGATGGTATGCCGCGCGAACCTTGTCGGTATCGCCATGGGCGAGCGCGCGCTCGATTGCGTCCGGGTTCCATTTGCCGCTTTCGTTAAGCAGCGTGGACGCCATCGCGCGAAAGCCGTGGGCGGTCATTTCGTCGGTGCCATAGCCCAGCCGCCGCAAACCGGCATTGACTGTGTTCTCACTCATTGGCCGGGCGCGGGTACGGATAGAAGGAAACACATAGCCTTGCGGCCCGGTCACTGCATGCATTTGTCTAAACAGTTCCACGGCTTGGCTGGAAAGCGGGACTACGTGCGCCTTGCGCATTTTCATTTTGCCAGCGGGGATTGTCCAAAGCGCACCGTCCAGATCGATTTCGCTCCACTCGGCATGGCGCAGCTCGCCCGGTCGAACGAATACGTGGGGCGCGATTTGCAATGCCAGCTTGGTTATTCCGCTGCCTTCGTAGCCATCGATTGCGCGCAGCAGTTCCCCGACTTTCTTGGCTTCTGTGATTGCGCCGTAATGGGTAACGGTTGGCGCAGTGAGCGCGCCGCGCAGATCGCGCGTAGGATCGGAGCGCAGGCGAGCGGTCGCAACCGCATAACGAAACACTGCACCTGCCAGTTGCAAGCTGCGCCGTGCGCTTTCCAGTTTGCCCTTTCCTTCGATTCGGCGGATCGCCATTAGAACGTCTGCGGGTTCAATCTCGGCTATGGGCAGCTTGCCAATCGAGCCGCAGACCAGCGAAAGCAGATATTCGCTCCGCACCGCCGTTGCGGGTGCCCAGCCCTTTTCGCCGTCGCGCCTGCGCTTGGCGCAATACTCATCGGTGATCGCCTTGAACGTGTCAGCCGCATTTAGGCGAGCGCGCACCTTTGCGCGTTGCTTCTCGCGCGCCGGGTCCTTCCCTAAAGCGATCAATTCGCGCGCTTCCTCGCGCCGCCTGCGCGCTTCACCCAAGCTAATTTCCGGATAGGCCCCTATGGCAAGCAGCTTCTCCAGCCCGTCTGCGCGATACTTAAGCCGCCACAGCTTGCCGCCCGTTGGGGTCACAAGCAGGAACATGCCCCCGCCGTCCGCCAACTTGATCGCCTTTGGGCCCGCCTTGGCTTGCCGAATTGCAATATCCGTAAGTGCCACGCTTTCCGCCACTTTCTGGGGCTGCATACCCCCAATATACCCCCAACTGGGAAGGTATCACCGCAACCAGATCGCAAATACCCCCCTAAAATACCCCCAACACATTGCGGCTGGACACGGGAACGGGCGGACACACACGAACGATTGTGCAGCCAATATGCCAGATTTCTGGGATTTGTCGAGACAGTGGCGAACGTCTGCGAAGGGGAGAATGGAGCGGGTAAGGGGAATCGAACCCCTCTGGCCAGCATGGGAAGCTGGTGCATTACCACTATGCTATACCCGCCCGTGACTGCGCCGTGCGATAAGCTGGCGCGCTTGCCATCATTGCGGGGGATTCGTCAATCCGTTTGCGGACATTCAGGACAGCTTGAGGCCGGATTATCGCAACTGGCTGTCTTTGCTGCCGCGGCGATTGATCGGGGAATGAGCCGGGCGCTTGTCACGCTCCTGCTGGCAGGCGACGCAGGTGCGAGCACCGGGCAGGGCTGTTCGCCGAGCAACAGGGATTTGGTTGCCGCAGTCCTCGCATTCTGCGCGCCCGTTGCCCACTGGCAAACACCGCCGCGCCTTGTGTACAGCGTCGGCGATATTATCTTCGATCTGATCCTGAACCCCGCCTTCTGGTGCCCAGCCGCCAGCCATTTTCGCGCTCCTTGCCCAATTGGTGCCTAACCCTGAATTAAGCCCGGACGTGGCTTTTTCAACATAAGCGCCTTGTACATCACCCAAATCTATCATGCGATATCAGGGATTTCAGGCGGAACTTTGTTGCCCCTCTGCTCGTTGCGTCGGCACAAGGAGCTTTTCGATGCTTGTTACGTCTGATGATCAAACGCGCGCGCAAAGTCGCGTATCCAGCATGATTTCAGCCGCTGAATTCCCCTGCGTCGGTGCCAAATCGGCATTGGCGACTGGCAATCTCAAAGTTTCGGCGTGCCATCGCATCGACAGCGGATGGGATGATCTGCGTATTCATTCCGAACTGATGAATTGGGCCAGTAACTACCAGTCCGACCCGGAGGGGCTGCGCAGCCTCGCCTTCGCGTTCGATGGCCCATACGATCTTTCAGAAACCGAATTTGAGCAAGCGATGTGGAAGCGTTTGCAGTCTTTGGCTGACAAGGACGCCTGGCTTGGCCAAGATTATGATCCAGGGGTTAGCGCCGACCCGGGCGACCCCCATTTTTCACTTAGCTTCGGGGGCGCTGCATTTTTCGTTGTCGGTCTGCATCCCAATGCATCCCGGCCCGCACGCCGTTTTCCGCAGCCGACGCTTGTATTCAATCTCCACGACCAGTTTGAATAGTTGCGTGCAGCGGGTCGCTACGAAAAGATGCGCGAACGGATTTTGGACCGCGATTTCGCGTGGGCGGGCAACATCAATCCGATGCTGGCGCGCCACGGCGAAGTAAGTGCCGCCGCGCAGTTCAGCGGCCGCGAGGTCGATGATGATTGGCAATGCCCCTTTGCCGATGTGCGCGCGGCGCGTTGATGGCCGTTACCGAGATCGCGCCCCGCAGCGGGACTGCCTTCACGCTCCGCGCCGGGCAGGTGCTGCGCGTAATCGATCCCTGTGGAATGCAAGTCAGCGATCTGTTGGCTTACGCCATGGCCGATATCCGCGAGGTAATTTCCGCAGGCAGGACATTCGATTACGAGGAAACCATCCGGCTTTCCACCGGCAACCGGCTTTGGTCGAACAGGTCCAATCCGATGCTCAGCATTATCGAGGATGCAACCGGGCTGCACGATTTTCTCCTGACCCCGTGCAGCGAAGCAACGTTCCGTCATTTCTACCCAGATTTGCCGGTTTATCGCGGTTGTTTTGGAAATCTTGCGGCAGCGCTCGAGCCATTCGGCATTGCCCCAGACGATATTCCGGTGGCTTTCAATATATTCATGAATGTGCCCGTCGATGGATTAAGCGGACGCATTTCGGTGCAGCCTCCCCTGAGCAAGCCCGGTGACTTCATTCGGCTGCGAGCCGAGATGGACTTGATCATCGGCTTGACCGCGTGCTCTGCCCCTGCTTCCACCGGCGGAAGCTTCAAACCTATTCACTACGAGGTCGAAGCCGCCTGATCTGAAAAATTGCCAGCAGACTGAAACGGTAACGCGGAAATTGCGGTGACTGCTAAGCCTGTTGCGCGCGCCCGCGTTCCATCACCGCGCGGCGGCGTTGCTCGACTTCGGCCCCGCCGACCGCCGCATTGCGCGCCGAGCTAGCCTGGTGCTCCAACTCAAGCGCTTCGCCAAAACTGGCGGCGTAGCCTTGATCGATCAGCGCCTTGTAGGCCTGAACCATGTCCGGGTCGGCGCTGGCCATGTCGGCGGCGAGCGCGAGTGCGGCGGGGAGCAGTCGGTCGGCGGCGACCACGCGGTTGATGAGCCCCCACTGGCACGCCGTCTGCGCATCGAGAAAGTTGCCGGTGAGCGAGAGTTCCTTGGCGCGGCTGATGCCGATCATGCGGCTGAGCTTTTGCGACAGCCCCCAGCCGGGCATGATCCCGACCCGCGCGTGGGTATCGGCGAACCGGGCGTTTTCGGATCCGATCAGCACATCGCAGGCCAAAGCCAACTCGAACCCGCCAGTGATCGCAACCCCGTTGATCGCGCCGACCACCGGCTTGCGGCACTGCTCGACCGCCTTGACCGGGTTGGCCGCGGGCTGGCTGGCGTTGGCCGCGCCAAGCCCGTCGATGCCGAGCTCCTTCAAGTCGAGCCCGGCGGTGAAGGCCCGTGTGCTCGCGCCAGTCAATACCACCGCGCGAACGCTGTCGTCGCGGTCAAGCGCGATCATCGCTTCAGCCAGCGCGGCGCGCAAATCGCGCGACAAGGCATTCATCGCAGCAGGACGATTGAGCGTGACCAGCGCGACCGGGCCGTCGTGTTCGACCAAGACCGGCGTTTCGTCTGTGCCGCTCACATCTTCCTCCGCGCGCTTTGCCCGTCGTCGATCCGGATAATTGCACCGGTGACGCAATCGCTCGCCGGGGCGACGAGGTAGAGCAGCGTCGAATCCATTTGCTCGGGCACCGGCACCCGCCCGCGCGGCAAGTGCTGGGCGGGATTGCCGCCCATCCGCTCAAACATCCCGTCGGTCATTTCGGAGACGAACATCCCTGGCGCGATGGCGTTGACGTTGATCCCGTAATGCGCCCACTCGACGGCGAGCGCCTCGGTCATCCGGGCTATAGCGGTCTTGGTCACCGCGTACAGCGCCGCGCCGCCGCCATCATAACGGTAATGCGCGACCGAGCTGATATTGACGATCCGTCCGGGTTTTTCCGCCGCGATCAGCCGCCGCGCCACCTCGCAGGCGAGGATCCACGGGCCGCGCAGGTTGACCCCCAGCACCTGATCGATCAGCTCGGTACTCATCTTGTGGGCGCGCTGGGCGTCGGGGATTCCGGCGTTGTTGACGAGGATGTCGATCGTCCCGAATGCGGCTTCGCCCGCCGCGACCGCCGCGACCATCGACGCGGCATCGGTCGCGTCCATCCGCACCGCCAGCGCCTTGCCTCCGCTCGCCTCGATCTTGGCGGCCAGCGCTTCGAGCCGGTCGAGCCGCCGCGCTGCCAGCACTACCGCCGCGCCTTGGGCGGCCAGCACTTCGGCAAAGCGCGCACCCAGGCCCGACGAAGCGCCGGTGACCAGTGCCACCCGCCCGGTCAGGTCGGTAGAATTGTTGGGCAGTGCATAGTCAGTCATTGGGCTGCCTCCACCACATCGCGCAGGCGATCTTTGCCAAAATAGAGTTCGTCACCAAGCAAGAAACTGGGGATGCCGAACACCCCGCGCGCGACGGCTGCCTCGGTGTTGGCGACCAATCTGGCCTTGTTGTCGGGATCAGCCGCGCCGGCGACAAGGGCATCGACCGGCAGTCCGGCCTCGCCCAGCAGGCCAGCCCAGACCTCCGGGTCGCCCAGTGCCAGCCCGCGCTCCCACATCCCGGTCATCATGGCCTCAATGTAGTCGGACGCGCAGCCCAGCTTTTCAGCCGCAACCGCGCCGCGCATCATCAGCAGCGTGTTGACCGGGAAATTGGGGTTCATCTTGAAATTGTTGATGTCATGCCGGGCCATGAAGCGGCGCATTTCGAGCATATCGTAATCGCGTTTGGCCGCGATGTGCCCGTAAGCCTGCATCGGGCTCTGGTTGCCGGTGGCCTTGAAAATCCCGCCGAGCAGGACCGGCACGTAGCGGAATTGCGCGCTGGTCATGTCCTCGATCGCGCGGTGCACCAGATAGGCGTTGGGGCTGCCGAAGTCGTAGAGGAATTCGATTTCGCGGTTCATTACCAGGTCTCTCCAAAAGGCCGAATTTCCTGCTCAAAAGTCCAGGCCGACCTGGGCTGCGAGTAGAGCGCCCAGTAGGCCTCGGCCACCGCAGCGGGCGGCATCAGCAGGTCGGGCTGCGCGGCGAGCGCGGCGGCCCCGATCCGCTCGCTCACGCGGGCGCGGACCCATTCGGTATCGACCCCGGCGTCGATCACCAGATGCGCGACGTGGATGCCCTGCGGCCAGAGTTCTCGGGCGGCGCTTTGCGCAGTCGCGCGCAACCCCGCCTTAGCGGCGGCGAAGGCGGCATAGCCCGGATTGCCGCGCAAGCCGGCGGTGGCTCCGGTCACGAAAATCTTGCCGGTGCCGCGCGGCAGCATGATCCGCGCAGCCTCACGCAGCGCGACGAACCCGGCAAAGCAGGCCATTTCCCAGACCTTGCGGAACACCCGGTCAGTGGTCTCGGTCAGCGGGAACTGGACATTGGCACCGACGTTGAACACCACCAGGGCGAGCGGCGCGATCGCTTCGGCTTCGGCGAGGAACGCGGTCAGATCGTCGGGCTCGCGCGCATCGAGCGAGCGTCCGGTCACCGTGCCGCCGAGCAGCGCGGCGAGCTTTTCGCCATTGCGCCGCCCGGCGTGGACCGCGAAACCTTGTTCGGCAAACTTGCGCACAATTGCTGCACCGATGTGATCACCGGCACCAATCACCGCCACAGACTGCGCTGGATCGCTCATTTACGCTCCAGTGAAATGACGGCTGCGGTCATCCGCGACAAGCATACCAGCTTGCCTGCCTCGTCCTCGATCCGGATCGTCCAGACCTGGGTGGTGCGGCCCAGCGATTCGGGCCGCGCGGTGGCATAGACCCAACCCGAATAGGCCGGGCGGATGTGGTTGGCGTTGATCTCCATGCCGACTGCGGCAAACTTGTCGCGATCGACGCAATAGGCCGCAGCGACCGAAGCGATGGTCTCAGCGAGCGCCAGCGAGGCCCCGCCGTGAAGCCGTCCGAACGGCTGATGCGTTCGTGCATCCACCGGCATCCGGCCGCAAATCCAGTCATCGCCGCAATCGACGAATTCAATCCCGAGATGCCCGGGCATGGCATTGGTGCCAAGGCCGGTCATCGGCACGAGGTCAGGCCGCGTTCCGCCCCACCAGATCATTGCGTTGCTCATTGCGGCGGAACGGCTTCAGGCAGCTTCGGTTACGCGCCGGTCGGTGCGCACCCCATCATAGAGGAATTCGCTGCCATCGAGGTCAATCCCGGGAAACTCGCGGCGCTCGGTCCAATAGTCCTGGTTATGCCGCCATTCGGGCTTGTCACCGCGCCGCGGCATCTGCTCGATCCCGCGCATCAGGTAGCCGGGGTTGAAATTGTCTTCCTCGATCCACGGCAATATCGCCATGTTGTGGTCTTCCGCGCGCAGCGCCACGTCAATCCGCGTGGCCCCTTTGCGGTCCATCGCGGCCAACATCGCGCAGACGAAATCGGCCTGCATGTCGACCCGCAGCGTCCAGCTCGCGCGGAAATAGCCCATCACCCAGCACATGTTGGGAACCCCGGTGAACATCATCCCGCGATAGGTCACGGCCTTGGCCCAATCGACCGGCGCGCCATCGACGCTGAACGGGATGTCCCCCATCACCGACAAGCGGAAGCCGGTTGCGGCGATGATAATATCGGCTTCGAGTTCCTGCCCCGATGAAGTCAGGATCCCCTTGGCGGTAAAACGCGCGATCGTGTCGGTCACGGTATCGACCTTGCCCGCCGCAATCGCCGCGAACAAATCGCCATCGGGAACCATCGCCATCCGCTGCTGCCAGACCCGGTAGCGCGGCGTAAAGTGCGGTTCGAATTCAAAGTCTGCTCCGCCATAGCCGCGGATCAGCTCTTTCAGTTCATCGGCCACGGCATCGGGCTCGGTGATGCAGCGCTGACACATCTGGTCTTGGTCGTGCATGATCTGGGTCCGCACCACCCGGTGCAGGGTCGGCTCGTCGATCCCCCCGGCGCGCAGCTTGTCGGCCAGTTCGTTGACATTGGGCGCGGCGAGGAAATAGGTGGGTGAGCGTTGCAGCATGGTCACCTTGGCAGCCTTGGCGGCCATCGCCGGAATGACCGTGGCGGCGGTCGCGCCTGACCCGATCACGATCACTTTCTTGCCGGTGTAGTCGGTCGTCGGGTCCCACTTCATCGCGTGGACGAACTGGCCCTGATAATCGCTGACCCCTTCCCAATCTGGCAGGTACGGCGTCTCGTGATCGTAGTAGCCTTGGCACATCCACAGGAAATTGGCGGTAAAAGTGTGCGCCGCGCCATCCTTGGTGGCGGCCTCGACGGTCCACAGGTTGTTCGCGCTCGACCATGCGCAGGCGGTAATTCGGTGGCCGTAGCGGATGTGCTGGTCCATCCCGGCCTCATTGATCACCTCGCCCATGTATTTGAGGATTTCCTCCGCGCTGGCGATCGGCGCGCCGACCCACGGTTTGAACCGGTAGCCGAAAGTGTAAAGATCCGAATCCGAGCGCACGCCAGGGTACTTGTGCGTATCCCAAGTGCCGCCGAACGTGTCCTTGGCCTCAAGCACCGCATAGCTTTTGCCCGGGCACTGCTCGGCCAGGTGATAGGCCGAACCGATCCCCGAAATGCCCGCACCGACGATCAGCACATCGACATGGGTGGTCGTGGCGGTAGTCACCTGCTCTGCAACAGCGGTAGCGCTCATCGGCGAATCCTCTTCAGCTTTTTAATTGCGCGATTAAACGCGCAATCGCAGGCTTTGTGAAGAGCGTAATTGATCTGCGTCAACCACCCGCTTGCCACTGCCGCACAGCATCAAGTGGCCAGACCAGCATCAGCACATTAAGCGTCAGATTGTCACGGATCATGGCCAGCGTGAACAGCTCGAAGACCAGCGCCAGTGCCAGACTCGCGCGCCACGGCACCTTGCTGGCGATCCAGAAGCCCAGCGCCATGAAGCAGATGTCGGACAGCGAATTGAGCACGCTGTCGCCTTCATAGCCAAAGCTGACCGTCACCGGGCGGTAGCGGTCGATGATCAACGGCGAGTTTTCGAGCAATTCCCAGAAGCCCTCAAAGGCCACCGCGATCGGCAAGGCCCAGGCTGCCGGCTTGCCGCCGAACCACTTCCAGCGCCGCCACAGCAGGTGCGCAAAGCCATAAAACAGCAGGCCGTGGATCACATGGCTGAAGCTGTACCAGTCGGCAATGTGCTGGCTGTTCTCAGCCGACTGGACCACGCCCCACCACAGTTTGACGCTGCCACAGCTGCAGATCGGCACCCGGCCCATGCCAAGCAACGTCGCGCCAATGGCGAGCCACATGGCCAGCGCGAGCAAAAGGCCCCGGCGGTTGGGGAGCAGACTGGTCAACCAGGTTCCTCCTCGGGTGGCGCACTGTCGCCCAGGCCAAGCGGCAGCTGCATGTAAACCGTATCGAGCCAGCGCCCATGCTTGCGCCCGGTGCTGCGCATCCGGCCGGCATCAGCAAAGCCAAGCGCGGCGTGGAGCGCGATCGAGCCCGGCTCGGCTCCGCCGATCACCGCGATCATCTGGCGGAACCCGGCTTGCGCCGATGCTTCGATCAACGCGGTCAGCAGCGCCTTGCCCAGACCCATCCCCCGGCAGTCATGACGGATATAAATGCTGTTCTCGCAGGTCATCCGGTAAGCCGGACGATCTCGGAACTGGCTGGCATAAGCATAGCCGAGCAGCGTTCCGTCGCTATCGTGCGCGACCAGCCACGGCGCCCCGGCATCCAGTAGCTTGGCCATCCGCGCCGCCATTTCGGCCGCGCCGGGCGCTTCGGTTTCAAAGCTGGCGGTGCCGCCGCGCACATGGTGCGCATAAATCGCCGCCACCTCTGCCGCGTGGTGCAGGTGCGCGGAGCCAATCGTGAATTGCGGCAAATCCATCGCGGCGAACCATGCCGGATCGGCGCGGCGTCGCCAAGTTCTGGGCCAACACCGTTGCGCAATTGTCCACGGTGCTTAAAATTGCCCGGTCATGCCCAGAAAAAAGGTCCCGGTTCTGCCCGCCGCGCCCGCTCGCAGCGCCTGTGTAATCGGGGCGGGGCTGGGCGGACTGGCGCTCGCGCTGCGATTACAAGCGCAAGGCTTTGCGGTCACGCTGGTCGAAGCCCAGCCGAGCGCAGGGGGATTGATTCGTCGCCGCGAGGCCGCAGGCTACACCTTCGAGGAGGGCCCGGGCGATCTCGGCGAGCTGACCCCGTGGCACGATCTTGCCGCCGCCGCAGGCTGCGAACTTGCCGATCTGGCGACCTTGCGTGAAATTACCCCGGCCTGCCGCTACTACTGGCGCGATGCCGCTGCGTTCGATTTATCCGCGGACCCTGCCGAACAGGCACGCCAGCTGGGCCGGATCGCGCCGCACGACATCACTGGATACGAAGACCTTCAGGCCTGGTACGCGGCGGCTCGCGCCGATGTCTGGTCACGGCTCGCCGAGGCGCCACTGAGCGGACCGGCGCAGGCCTTCGCCGCGCTCCCCGCAGTGCTGCGCAACCACGGCTGGCGCAGCGCTTGGGGGCTGGTGTCGCATTTTGTCGAAAACGAGCAGCTGCGCGAGGCGCTGGCTCTGCCCACTCTGCTCAGCGGGGCCAACCCGTTCGGCGCAAGCGCGCTTACTTTGCTCGGACAGCTGGCCCCGGGGCAAGCCGCGTGGTGGCCGAGCGGCGGGATGAGCGCGCTGGTCGACGCGCTGCTCGCCCGGTTCAAGGCCATCGGCGGCACGGTCCGTCTACACGACCGGGTGGTGCAGCTCGAACTGATCGGCAACCGGATCAGCGCGGTGGTCACCCAAAGCGGCTGGCGCGAACATTTCAGCGCGGTCGCCAGCAATGCCGACGTGGTCCACACCTATCGCGATCTGCTGCGCCACAGTCCGCGCGGGACCAAGATGAGCAAGAGCCTGGCAAGGCGGCGCTATGCCCCTTCGGCGCTGGTGGTGCATTTCGCACTGACCGGGACCTGGCCCGGGGTGCCGCACCGCGCGGTGCTGTTCGCGGCGCGCTTCAAGGAACTGTTCGGCGACATTTTCGGGCTGGGCGTGCTGCCGCAGGACGGGCTGATCCTGCTGCATCACCCCAGCGTTACCGACCCGTCGCTCGCGCCCGCAGGCACCAGCTTGTTCCGCGCGGTGCTGCCGGTGGCGCATCTGGGCAAACTGCCGGTCGACTGGGAGGCGCTCGCGCCGCTGATTGCTAAACGCGTGCTGAGCGAGATCGGGAGGCGGCTGATCCCTGACATCCACGACCGAATAGTCGCGCAAGCGGTGACCACCCCGCGCGACCTCGCGCTCGATCTGGGCGCACACCTCGGCGGCGGCTGGAGCCTTGAGGCCACACCGCTGCAAGCCGCCTTCCAGCGTCCGCCACACCGTGACCCGGGGCTCGCCAATTTCTATCTGGTTGGCGCGGCAACGCATCCCGGCGCCGGGGTTGCTGCGGTGCTGGCAGGTGCTAAGGCCGCCGCCAAGTTGATCAACCGGGAACAATAGAGTCAGATGAAACGCCTTGCCGTCTATTGCGGGTCCGCCAGTCCGGCCGATCCGCGTTATCTCGAACTTGCTTACCAAGTCGGATCCGAACTGGCCCGGCGCGGGATCGGGGTGGTTTATGGCGGCGGGCGGCTCGGCTTGATGGGCGCAGTGGCGAAGGGCGCGCTCGATCTGGGCGGCGAGGTGATCGGGGTGATCCCCGAAGCGCTCGCCGGAAAAGGCGGAAGCGGCGGCGAGGTGGCGAACCATGACTGCACGCAGCTCCACATTGTCGCCGATATGCACGAGCGCAAGGCTGCCTTTACCCGGCTCAGCGACGGGTTCCTGACCATTCCGGGCGGCGTGGGCACGATGGACGAGTTGTGGGAGGCGGTCAGCTGGGCGCAGCTGGGCTATCACGCCAAGCCGGTCGGCCTGCTTAACGCTTTTGGGTTCTACGACCACCTGATTGCGTTTAATGCCCACATGATCGCGACCGGGTTTGTCCGGCCCGCGCACGAGGGAATCATCATGGCCGAGAGCGAGCTTGATCTGTTGCTCGCGCGGATGGCGGCACATGAACCGCATACGCCCATATTCGCGATGAAATCATCCGAGCTTTGATTCGCCGTGCAGCGCACGACATAGTGCGCCAAAGCCACACTTCTGTAATAATCGATTAGAGTTCCACCTGCAATCGTTGACTTGTGCGGTGCAGCGCATAGCGACGTCCATACCGCAGCGTGTCCGCAAAGGGAGCTGGGGGGGTAACCTAACACGGAGAATTCCATGCGAATCAACGCAAGCCGTCGCGGCCGGAAGGTTGCGCTCGCCGCAACTGTAGCCAGCCTCGCAATCTTCCTTTCTGATCCAGCCCTGGCGCAGACCGCCACAGCCGCACCGCAAGCCGCCGACGATGACAGCGCCACCGCTGAAAGCATCGTGGTCATCGGCACCCGCCGGACCGACCGTTCGTCAACCAACTCGGCCTCCCCGGTCGACGTGATCAGCGCTCAGGAACTCTCAACTCAGGGTTCGTCGAACCTGCTTGATATCGTCAAGAGCGTGGTTCCTTCGATTTTCGTGGCACAGAACTCGATTTCCGACGCCTCGACTTTCGTCCACTCGCCTTCACTGCGCGGCCTCCCCGCCGATAACGTGCTGGTAATGATCAACGGCAAGCGTCTCAACCGCTCGGCCCTGGTTCAGGTTTATTCGGGCGGGGATACCGGCCTTGGTTACGGTTCGCAGGGCGCGGACATCGGCTCGATCCCTTCGATCGCGATCGGTAACCTTCAGGTGCTGCGCGATGGCGCCACCGCGCAATACGGTTCAGACGCCATCGCTGGCGTGATGAACTATGGCGTACGCAGAGATAAGGGCGTCGAAATTCAGGGTCGTTACGGCCAGTATTTCCGCTACGGTGACGGCAAGAGCTATCAGATTGCAGCCAACGTCGGCTTCGGCCTGGGTGAGCGCGCTTTCGTCAATGTTTCGGGTGAGTTCTTCGACGACGGCCAGACCAGCCGCGGCGTGACCCGGCCGACTGCGCTGGCCTATTCGACCAAAAATCCTGGCAATGCCGCCCAGCTGCCGTTTTATCCGCTGCCCGCCCAGATCTGGGGCAACTCGCCTGGCCACGGCTGGAAGATCCTGGTCAACAGCGAGCTGGAACTTTCGGACAATGCGAAGTTCTACATGGTCGGCAATGCGTCAAACAGCAAAGCCTCCGAAAGCTTCAACTACCGCGCTTCAACCGCGGCGGTCCTTGATCCGACCGGCAGCACGCTGCATGCCACGAAGCTGCCGGGCGATATCGTACTGTGCCCACGTACGTTCCTGAACTACAATGCGACCCCGGGTAACGACGCCAATGGCTGCTCGACGACCCAGGACCCCTATTTCCGCAACCTCTACCCCGCCGGCTTCACCCCGATCTTCGTCGGCATCGTGAACCAGTTGTGGGGCGTGGCCGGGATCAAGGGATCGCTGGGCGAAGGAACCTACGACGTTTCGGTTACGGGCAGCAAGAACTCGCTCGACCTGACGATGTACAACTCGCTCAACACCGCCTTCAGCCCGAACAACCCGGTTTCGGCCGCTCCGTACAACACCGCGACTCAGACGAGTTTCAACTTCGGCCGCCAGGCGCAGAAGGAACTCGACGGCAACGTTGACCTGACCTATCCGGTCGAAGTCGGCTTCGCCAAGCCTGTCACGCTGTCCGGCGGCTTTGAATACCGAAAGGAAACCTACCAGCTTACCGTTTCGGACTTCCAGGGTTATGCCCAAGGCGGTGCTTCGGGTTACGGCGGGGTCAGCCCCAGCCAGGCTGGAACCTGGAGCCAGAGCAACGTGGCGTTCTACGCAGGCGCAGAAACCGATATCCTGTCGAACTGGACGGTCGGTCTTGCGGGCCGCTACGAGCACTACAACACCTTTGGCTCGGCCACAGTCGGCAAGATCAATACCCGGTTCGAATTCGCTCCGGGCTATGCGATCCGCGCCACCTTCGGCACCGGCTTCCATGCACCTTCGCCGGGGCAGCAGCATAACTCGACGCTGACCACCAACTTCATTGGCGGCAACTCGATCCAGACCGGCACATTCCCGGTCGATAGCGTCGCCTCGCGATACTATGGTGCCAAGGCCCTGACCCCGGAAAAATCGACCAACTTCGGGGTCGGCTTCACCGCCGAGCCGATGCATGGCCTGACCTTCACGATCGACTATTACAACATCAAGGTCCGGGATAAGATCTTCGTTACCCAGCCCTTTACGGTCACGGCTGGGGACCTCATCGCAAGCCCGGCGCTGAACACGATCTTTGGCGGCCAGTCTGGTGGCAACGTCAGCTTTTTCACCAACGGCCTCTCTACGCTGACGCGCGGGGTCGATGTGGTGGCGAGCTACAACACCGATGCGATGGGCGGCAAGCTCAACCTCTCGCTGGCCTACAACCACAATGCCAACAAGGTACTTAGGGCCAACGCCAACGTGATCAGCGGCGCGCAGATTGCCAATATCGTCAATCTCGCTCCGCATGACGTTGCGCACTTCACCATGGGCTATTCGCGGGGAGGCTTCAGCCTGACCGCGCGTGAGAACTATTACGGTTCGTGGGTCAACGCCAACGACTATGGCAACTCGGCGGGGACCACTGGGGCCAACGGCGGGCCGCTGCAGCACTTCGGCGGCAAGGCGACCACTGACCTCGACTTGACTTACAGCCTGTCGAAGGAACTGGCGATCACGGTGGGTGCGAACAACCTGTTCAACACCTTCCCGGACAAGCTGAACAACAACTCGATCCAGCTCTACCCAGTGGTTGGCGGTTCGGCTGACGGTCAGGTCTATGCCCGTAACGGCGGACCGTTCGGCATGAACGGTGGGCTCTGGTACGTCCGGGTCAAGGTCAAGTATTGATCGCATCCGGTCCGTCACGGACTTAGAAATCGGGCGGGGGAGCTTCGGCTTCCCCGCCCTTTTCTTTTGTGGCATCTAAACCGTCATTCCGGCCCAGGCCGGAACCCAGCCCGAAAGTAAAGTCGTCGCAGCGCGACGTCGTTGTTTGATAGGACTGGGTCCCGGCCTGCGCCGGGATGACGGCTGAAGAGTTAACTGCGGGGGCAATCATGCGCTTTACAAATTCAACCATCGCCGCGCTGGTATCGCTGGCGCTGGTCGGTTCGCAAGTACAGGCGGCGGCCCCTGCCCCGGTTGCCGCGGTTCACGGCATGGTCGTCTCGGCGCACCGGCTTGCGAGTCAGGCCGGGCTCGATGTGCTCAAGAGCGGCGGCAATGCGGTCGATGCGGCAGTCGCGGTCGCCTATGCGCTGGCGGTGACTTTCCCCGAGGCGGGCAATATCGGCGGCGGCGGGTTCATGACGATCCGGCTGGCGAGCGGCCAGACTACCTTCATCGATTTCCGCGAAACCGCCCCTGCTGCAGCGAGCGCGACAATGTATCAGGATGCAAACGGCAATGTCGTGCCGCTGCGCTCGACGCGCGGCTACCTCGCCGCCGGAATTCCGGGCACCGTCGCGGGCCTCGAACTCGCGCGGACCAAATATGGCACCCGCCCCCGCGCGCCGCTGATGGCCGCAGCGATCACGCTCGCCAGCAAGGGCTTCGTGCTCGACCAGGGCGATGCCGATTTCCTCGCCGAAGGGGCCGAAGATTTTGCCAAAGACCCGGCCAGCGCGGCGGTGTTCCTGAACCACGGCAAACCGTGGCAGGCCGGGCAGCGCTGGGTCCAGGCCGATCTTGGCCGCACATTGCAAGCGGTTGCCACCGGCGGCAACGCCGCATTCTATGGTGGGCCCATTGCCGCGAAAATCTCTGCCGCCAGCGCGGTTCACGGCGGGATCATGACCAAAGCCGATTTCGCTGCCTACAAAGCAGTCGAGCGCACGCCGGTCGAGTGCGATTATCGCGGCTATCACATCGTCTCCGCCCCGCCGCCCAGCTCGGGCGGGATCGTGCTGTGCGAGACGCTGGGCATCCTGTCGGGTTATCCGATGGGCCAGCTCGGGTTCCACTCCGCGCAAGGCGTGCACTACACCGCCGAAGCGCTGCGCCGCGCATTTCACGACCGCAACATGAACCTGGGCGATCCCGATTTCGTCCGCGCCGATGTGAGCAAATTCACCAGCAGCGCTTATGCCGATCAGCAGCGGGCGACGATTTCGCCTGACCGTGCCACCCCTTCATCGAGCCTGCCCGGCCCCGGCGCGGCCAAGGAAGGCCAGAGCACCACGCATTTCTCGATCGTCGATGCGGCGGGCAATGCGGTTTCGCTGACTTACACCCTCAACGACTGGTTCGGCGCGCGGGTTACGGCTCCGGGCACCGGGATTCTGCTCAACGACGAGATGGACGATTTCTCCAGCAAGCCCGGCTTCCCCAATATGTACGGGCTGGTCGAGGGGATCAACAACGCGGTTGCTCCGGGCAAGCGGCCATTGTCCTCGATGGCCCCGACGATTGTTACGCATAACGGCAAATTGACGATGGTGATCGGCACCCCCGGCGGCAGCCACATTCCGACGGGCGTATTGCAGGTGCTGGTCAATGTCATCGACTATGACATGACACTGAGCGAAGCGATCAATGCGCCGCGGATCCACGCGCAATGGCTGCCCGACGTAATCTATTATGAGAAGGATGCACTCAGCGCCGATACGATGGCGGTGCTCAGCGCCAAGGGGCACAAGCTCGAGCAGATGACCTACTGGAACCAGATCGCGGCGATTCTGGTCGGCGGGCCAGCGCTGAACACCAAGCCCAATGCGGCGACCGGCAACAAGGCGCGGCTTTACGGCGCGATCGACCCGCGGCTGCCGGTGGGCAATGCGCTTGGTTATTGATCGGCGGAGCATCGCCCCCTAGGGCCACCCTCATGCAAAGCTACCCCGCCCCCGCGCTCGCTCGCGTCACCGAAATGGCCCATGCGGCCGCTACGGATCCGGCGCGCGCGGTGTCATTCCAAGGCGCGCCTGGATGCAACGGTCACCGCGCTGCGCTCGAATGGAACCCGGACTGCCTGCCGCTGCCGTGCTTCAGTTTCGAAGACGCGCTCGAAGCGGTGAAAGACGGGCGCGCGGGCCATGCGATCATTCCGATCGAAAACTCGCAGCACGGCCGCGTCGCCGATATCCATTTCCTGCTGCCCGAAAGCGACCTCTACATCGTCGGCGAGCACTTCATGCCGATCCACCACGCCTTGATGGCGCTGCCTAACCAGGATGGGGCTGACGGCCCGTTCACCGCCGCCTATTCGCACCCGCAAGCGCTCGGCCAGTCGCGCTTTTTCCTGCGGGAGCGCGGCATCGTGCCGATGTCCTATGCCGATACCGCCGGCGCCGCTGCCTATGTGGCGGAACTCGGCGATCCGGGCGTCGCGGCGATAGCTCCGAAGATCGCGGCAGAGCTTTACGGGCTCAAGATCGTTGCTGAAAACGTCGAGGATGCGGCCGACAACATGACCCGGTTCGTGGTGCTGGCGCGCGATGCCCGCGATCCCGCCAGCCTCGGCGCGCGACCGATGATGACCACCTTCGTGTTCGAGGTGAAGAACGTCCCCGCCGCGCTGTACAAGGCGATGGGCGGGTTTGCCACCAACGGGGTCAACATGACCAAACTGGAAAGCTACCAGAAGGGCGCAAGCTTCTCCGCCACGACCTTCTACGCCGATATCGTCGGCGCGCCGGGCGATCCGGCGATCGACCGCGCGCTCGACGAACTGGCGTTCCACTGCAAGGAACTGCGCGTGCTGGGAACCTATCCCCAGGAGCGCGAGCGCGGGTAGCCGGCCGCGCTCGGCATCCCGGCGCAGGCCGGGACCCAGACCTGGCTAAAAACGACGTCGCTTTGCGAAGGCTGTCTTCTCGGTCCTGGGTTCCGGCCTGCGCCGGAATGACGAATTGGTTTTACTGTAGTTTGCTTGGGTTGATTTCTCCTGCTTGCCCCGCAACTGGCAGCGTGCCACCTAGAGCCTGGTGGCGGGACAGGAAATACCGGGGGCGCAATCGGCGCAGGATGCGGCTGCCGCTTGGCAACGCGTGCATGCCAATCCCGATATCCAGTTCATGCCGATCGAAATTGTGGTCAAGCCGGCCAAGGACCCCGACTGGCTGACCGCGCTGCTCAAGTTCTTTCGCACGATATTCGAACCGATCGGCCGCGCGCTCGGGCTGTCTTGGCCGGTGCTGCAATGGGTGTTGATCGCGCTGGCGGTGGTCCTCGCGCTTTATGCGGTGTGGCGGCTGAGCGAACCGCTACGGCTCGGCTGGCAGCGCAAGCAGACTGCGGCCAGCGCCGAGGCGGAGTGGACGCCCGATCAGGCCGAAGCGCTCGCCTTGCTCGAGGATGCCGACGCCCTGGCGCGCGAAGGCCGCTATGACGAGGCGGCGCATTTGCTGCTGCGCCGCTCGGTCCAGCAGATCGCGGCGGCGCGGCCCGACTGGATCGGCAGCGCCAGCACCGCGCGCGAAATCGGCGCATTGCCTGCGCTGCCCGAGCGGGCGCGCAGCACCTTTACCCAGATCGCCGGGCTGGTCGAACGCAGCCTGTTCGCGCTGCGCAGCTTGAGCGCGGAGGACTGGCAGGCGGCGCGCGGCGCCTATGCCGAATTCGCGCTTGAGCGGCTGCCCGCGTGAGCACCGGCCGCGCCAGCCCGTTTTCGCCGCGAGTCGCGTTGGCCTTGGTGCTCGGCGGCGCGCTGGCGTTCATGGCGCTGCTGTGGGCGGTTGGCAGCGGGATGGCTGACCCCGACCCGCGGCCCAGCGAAGCGCACGCCGCTGGCAAAGGCCTGACCGGGTTTGCCGCGCTGTCCGATTACCTCAAGGCGCGCGAATTCGAGGTCAGCCAGTCGCGCACCCGCGCCCCGCACCAGCGCGGCGGGCTGCTGGTGCTGACCCCGCTGCATCAGACCAAGTCCGCCGACATTTCTCGCGCGATTGGCGATCACCGCCGCTTCGGGCCAACGCTGCTGATCATGCCCAAGTGGCTCGCGGTGCCGCTGCCGCCGGGGTCGGTTGCGCTCAATCCCGAGGTCCATCCGGGCTTCGTCAAGTTGATCGAGGCTGCGGCACCGCAGTGGAAAGGGTTTCACGACGAGGTCAGCGTCGATCTGTCGCCCTTGCCGGGCGGCGTTGCTGCGCAGCGCTGGTTGATGACCGGGCGCAGCGGGGCGATGGCCGCGCCGGCCAAGGTGCTGTCGGGGAAAGGCGGTCAGTTGGTTCCGCTGGTCAGCGCGGGCAGCGACGCCCGCATGGTTGCCGGGTACTTTGCCGATGGCGGGCATTATCCGGCGCTGGATAATATCGCCCTGGCACCCGTCCCGCTGCCGGACGAAGACGAGGAAATCATTGTCGAGGGCGGACCGCAGGCCGCAGCGGTTGCTGGCCCCACGCCGCGCTTTCCGCTGATCGTGGTGTTCGATCCGGACTTGCTCAACAATTACGGGATGGGCAATGCAGCCAATGCCGGGCTGGCGGAGCGGCTGGTTCAGGCCGCGCTGGACGGCGGCGACAAGCACATCGTGTTCGATCTGACGCTGGCCGGATATGGGCGCTCGCAAAGCCTGCTCGAACTCGCCTTCACCCCGCCGTTCCTCGCCGCAACGCTGTGCCTGCTGCTTGCGGCGGCGGTGGCGCTGTGGCGGGCCTATCACCGCTTCGGCCCGCCTGTTCTCGCCGCGCGCTCGATCGCCTTTGGCAAGCGCGCACTGGTTGCCAATGCGGCCGGGCTGCTGCGCCGCGCGAGGCGCCTGCACCTGCTCGCCGGGCCTTATGCCGATGCCGCGCGTGAACGGCTGGTCAAGGCGCTGGCGCTGCCCGCGCAGCTCGAACCCGGGGCCGCCGAAGCCGCAATCGACCGCGCGCTCGCGGTGCGCGCCCCCGATGCCCAGACCTTCTCTGCCGCCGCCGCTGACTTGCGTGCGGCAAAACGCCCCCGCGACATGCTGCGCGCTGCACAGCGTTTGAATTTACTCGAAAGGATCCTGCTGCGATGACTGTTCCCGCAATGACTTTGCCCGAAGTCAGCCAACTGGCGGCGCAGATCCGCGGCCAGATCGCCAAGGCCGTCGTCGGCCAGACCGAGACGATCGACGCGCTGCTGGTCGCGCTGCTGGCGCAGGGCCACGTCCTGCTCGAAGGCCCGCCGGGCACCGCCAAGACCTTCATGGCGCAATGCTTTGCCGCCAGTCTGGGGCTGCAATTCGGGCGGATCCAGTTCACCCCCGATCTGATGCCGGGCGATATTCTGGGATCGAACCTGTTCAACTTTCAGACCAGCCAGTTTACCCTGACGCGCGGGCCGATCTTCTGTGAGCTGCTGCTCGGCGACGAGATCAATCGCACCCCGCCCAAGACGCAGGCTGCGCTGCTCGAGGCGATGCAGGAGCGCCGGGTCACGCTCGATGGCACCGCGCACAACCTGCCGGTCAACTTCATGGTGGTCGCCACGCAAAACCCGATCGAGAGCCAGGGGGTCTATCCGCTGCCCGAAGCCCAGCTCGACCGGTTCCTGTTCAAGCTGTTGGTGGCTTACCCGAGCGCCGCCGAAGAGGCCAAGATCGTCAGCACCTTCGGCGAGCGCGCCGGGCCGAGCCGCGCCGCCGACATGGGCGTCGAAGCGGTGGCCGATGCCGCAACCATTGCTGCCGCGGCCGCTGCGGTAAAGACCGTCACCTTGTCCGAGAGCGTCACCGACTACATCGTCCGGCTGATCCGCGCGACCCACGAAAGCGCCGACCTGTCAGCCGGGGCGAGCCCGCGCGCCGCGGTGCTGCTGGCCAATGCCGCGCGCGCCCGCGCTGCGCTCGAAGCGCGTGATTACGTGCTGCCCGACGACGTCAAGGCGCTCGCCGCGTCGGTCTTGCGGCACCGCCTGCTGCTCTCGCCTGCGGCCGAAATCGAGGGCAAGCAGGTCGAGGCGCTGGTCGCCGCGCTGGTCGAAGCGACCGAGGCGCCGCGGTGATTCCTCCCCTTCAGGGGAGGGGGACCATCCGCAGGATGGGGGAGGGGCACGCGGTGTTCTTCCTGACGCCGATGGCTCACGCGACTGCGATGGTGCCCCTCCACCACCTGCGGTGGTCCCCCTCCCCCAAGGGGGAGGAATTATGATTGCCCGCTCCTTCCCCGTCCCCACCGGCCGCGCCGCACTGCTGATCGCAGCCGCCGCCCCAGCCGCGCTGTTGCTGGCGGTGCTGGTCCCGGGGAGCTGGGTCGCCGCGCCCTTGCTTGGCACGATGGTGCTGTTGCTGGTCGCGCTCGATGCATTGCTTGCCGGGCGCGCCGAGACCATCGGTCTCAGCGCGCTGCCCGATGCCGAAGTGGGCGAGCCGGGCTGGCTGGAAATACTGGCAAGTTTCGGTAGCGGTTGGCGCAGCCGGGTCGATTGCGCGCTGGCCAGCGACGCGCGGCTGTTGACCGGCGGCACCGGCAGCGCGGCGTTGGTCCGTGAAAATAGGAGCGACTGGCAAGCCCGCCTGGAGTTCCGCCCAAGCCGCCGCGGCACCGCCGAGATCGAGGAGCTGTGGCTGCGCTGGACCGGACCGCTGGGCCTCGGCGCGCGGCAGTCCCGCCGCACGGTTGACCGCCATATCCGGGTCTGGCCGAACATTGCTCCGGTTCGTTCACCCGCCTTGCAGGCGTTCCTGCGCGATGCCCAGTTCGGTTTGATCGCGCGACGGATTCGCGGCGAAGGGACGATGTTCGAAGCGCTCAGCGAGTTCCAGCCGGGGATGGACAAGCGCCGGATCGACTGGAAAGCCAGCGCCCGCCACGCACATCTCTATGCCAAGGAATACGAGGCCGAGCGCAACAACCAGATCGTCTTCGCGTTCGATTGCGGGCAGGCGATGTGCGAGCCGGTCGCGGGCCTCCCGCGGATCGATCGGGCGGTCACCGCCGCACTGACCACGGCATACGTCGCGCTCAAAGGCGGCGACCGGGTCGCGCTGTTCGGCTTTGCCGCGCGGCCCGAACTGTTCACCCCGTTCGTGGCCGATGCGCGCCAGTTCAAGCGGCTGCAAGTGGCCGCATCCGGCCTCGATTACCACGCGCAGGAGCCCAATTTCACCCTGGCGCTGGCGACGCTGTCCGCCCGGCTCCAGCGCCGCAGCATGATTGTGGTTTTCTCCGACTTTACCGACCCGACCAGCGCGCAGCTGATGATCGAGAGCGTCGGGCGGCTGACCAAGCGCCACCTGGTGCTGTTCGTGACCATGAACGACGAGGAACTGGGCGGGATTGCAACGGCCCCGCCCGATGACCTGCAGCACCTCGCCATGGCGGTCAGCACCGATGCGCTGCTGCGCCAGCGCGCGCTGGTCCTCTCGCAACTGTGCGGGCGCGGGGTCGACGTGATCGAAGCGCCGTATGAGGCGATCGGCAACCGGCTGATCGACGCCTACCTCAAGATCAAACGGCGGGGCGCGATCGGGTAGACATGGCGATATTCTCCCGCCTTACCGGCAAGCAAGCCCGCGCCGAAGCCGCGATCGAAGCTGCCGCGCTGCGCTCCGACCGTTTCCGCCAGGAGCGCGAGGGCGACTGGCGGCGTTTGGAAGCCGTCGTCACGCGGATGGAAGCGGGGCGGCTGCGCAAGATTTCCGATGCCGATGTGCTCGAACTGCCGGTGCTGTACCGCACCGTCGCCTCCAGCTTGTCGGTCGCGCGCGAAACCTCGCTCGATGCGGCGACTTTGGCCTATCTCGAAGCGCTGGTGCAGCGTGCCTGTTCCTGGTCTATGGCCCGCGCACCACGCTGTGGTCGTGGCTGGGGCGGTTCTTTGGCGGTGAATGGAGCCGGGCGGTGCGCTCGATCTGGCCCGAGCTGCTGGTCGCGCTGGCCTTGATGGTCGCTGGCACGGTGATCGGCTGGCAGCTCTGCGCCGCCGATCCCGACTGGTTCTTTGCAATGATGCCGAGCGAACCGGGCGATCTGCGCGTGCCCGGCGCGAGCCACGAGGTGCTCAAAGGCACGCTGTTCGGCAACCAGGGCCAGAACGGCCTCAGCGTGTTCGCCGCATACCTGTTCAGCCACAACGCCGGGATCGCGATCCTGTGCTTCGCGCTGGGCTTTGCCTTTGGCATCCCGCCGGTGCTGCTGCTGATCCAGAACACCACGATGCTCGGCGCGATGCTGTGGCTGTATCATGGCCAAGGGCTGACCCTCGATGCGGTCGGCTGGCTGTCGATCCACGGCACCACCGAGCTTCTGGCGATCCTGCTGGCGGGCGGCGCGGGATTGCATGTTGGCCGCTCGATGGCGTTCCCCGGGCCCCGCTCGGTACTCGACGCCGCTGCTGCCGCCGGACAGCGCACCGCAACAGTGATGGCCGGGGTGGTGTTCATGCTCGTCGTCGCCGGCATGCTCGAAGGGCTTGGGCGGCAGCTGATCGACAGCACCACGGCGCGGCTTGCGGTCGGCTATGGCATGCTGGCGTTCTGGCTGGGCTATTTCTTCCTGCTGCGCCGGACCCCGAGCGGGAGCGAAACCGAATGAGCGCACTTGTCGTCAAACCCAAGCGCGGCGACCGTCGCCGCACGCTGATCACGCCCGAGGGGATCGCGCTGCCGGTCACGCTGGCCAGCCGCGGCACGCGTTTTGGCGCGCTGCTGATCGACCTGTCGATAATCGTCATCGCCATGATCGTCAGCGCCTTCGGGCTTTACTACGTCGCCTCCAAAATCATGCAGATGAACGGGCAAGAACTGGAGAAAGCCGATCCGGCCATGCCCGGCGCGGTTCAGTTCGCGATCATCGTCTACATCGCGCTGCTGTTCTTGCTGCGCCACGCTTACTTTCTGTATTTCGAGCTGGGTCCGCGCGGCGCGACCCCGGGCAAGCGGATGACCGGGGTGCGAGTCGCCGCGCGCGATGGCGGGCGGCTGACCACCGAGATGGTACTGGCGCGCAACCTGCTGCGCGATGCCGAGATCACCCTGCCAATCGTCGCGGTGTTTTCGCTGATCGGCGGGGGTCTGGCCGAATGGGCAGCGCTGGGCTGGCTCGCGGTGTTCGCGCTGTTCCCCATGTTCAACCGCGACCGGCTGCGCGCGGGCGATCTGGTCGCGGGCAGCTGGGTGGTCGAGGCCCCGCGGCTCAAGCTGGCCGAGGCGCTCAGCACCGGGGGAGCCGCTGCGAGCGGGACCAGCCAGGCCACCGGGGCTTCGTACAAGTTCGGCGAGGAAGAGCTGGCGATCTACGGCGAGTATGAATTGCAGACGCTCGAACGGGTGCTGCGCGAGAACCGGGCCGAAGCGATGGCCGCGGTGCACGAGGCGATCTGCCGCAAGATCGGCTGGAACCCCGGCGCGGGTGACGAACGCGCGTTCCTCGAAGCCTATTACACCCAGCTGCGCGCCCGGCTCGAAGGCGGGATGCGGATGGGCCGGCGCAAGGCCGACAAGCATGGTTAAGCCGACCGAATACCGCATCGCCGAAGACGATCTGACCGGGCCGGAAGTGGCGGCACTGCTCCAGCTTCACCTAGACGAAATGCACCAGTGGTCGCCGCCCGAAAGCGTTCATGCCATGCCAATCGAACGGCTGCGCGCTCCAGACGTAACCTTCTATGCCGCCTGGCACGGCGATACCCTCGCCGCCTGCGGTGCGCTCAAACAGTTGGACCCGGCGCACGGCGAACTCAAGTCGATGCGCGCGCATCCAGACTATCGCGGGCGCGGATCAGGCAAGGCGATGCTCGCCCATCTGCTCGCTGTGGCCCGCGCGCGCGGCTATACCCGGGTCAGCCTCGAAACCGGACCGCACGAGCCGTTCCTGCCCGCTCGGCGGCTGTACGAAAACCACGGGTTCACCGAATGCCCGCCGTTTGGCGATTATCGCGCCGACGGCTTTTCGATCTGCATGACGAGGGAATTATGAGCGAATTGAGCCTGCGCCCCGCCACCGCAGCCGACATCCCGGCACTCACCAGCCTCGCTGCGGCAAGCTTCGTCGATGCCTTCGGACAACTCTATTCCCCGGCCGATCTTGCCGCGTTCCTGAGCGAGGCAAAGTCCGCAGCGGCGATCGCCGCGCTGGTCGCCGATCCCGACGGGGCGATGCAGGTTGCGATGCGCGGAGGTGAGCCGATTGCGTTCTGCAAGATCGGCTACAAATGCGGCTGGCCCGAACAAGCGCGGGGAATCAAGGCAATGGAGCTGAAGCAGCTCTACGCCGCAGCTTCAGCCACCGGCAGCGGCGTGGGAAGTGTGCTGATGGACTGGGCCATGGCCGCGCTCGCCGCTGCCGGGGCCGACGAGGTCCAGCTTTCGGTCTGGGCGGGCAACCACGGCGCGCAGCGCTTCTATCAGCGTTACGGCTTCGAAAAGATTGCCGATGTCACGTTCAAGGTAGGCGAGCAGATCGACGAGGAGTTCCTGCTGGCGAAGCTGCTTTAGCCCTGCACCGCAAGACCATTTGCCGCGCTGCACCATAGACCCTATATGGGCAGCCATGTCCTCGATCCGTCCTTGGCGCGATATTGCGCGCCGCAGCTCGCGCCAGATCATGGTCGGCAATGTCCCCGTCGGCGGCGACGCACCGATTACGGTCCAGTCCATGACCAACACGCTGACCAGCGATGCGGTGGCGACGATTGACCAGATCAGGCGCTGCGAAGAAGCCGGGGCCGATCTGATCCGCGTTTCCTGCCCCGATGAGGCCAGCACGGCGGCGCTGGGCAAGATCGTCCGCGCCGCCCGCGTCCCGCTGATCGCCGACATCCATTTCCACTACAAGCGCGCACTCGAAGCCGCAGATGCTGGCGCGGCCTGCCTGCGGATCAACCCCGGCAATATCGGCAGCAGCGAGCGCGTCGCCGAGGTGGTCCGCGCGGCCAAGGCCAACGGCTGCGCGATCCGCATCGGAGTCAACGCCGGGAGCCTGGAAAAAGACCTGCTCGAAAAATACGGCGAGCCCTGCCCCGAAGCGCTGGTCGAATCGGCACTCGATCATATCAAGCTGCTGCAGGACCACGATTTCCACGAATACAAAGTCGCGGTAAAGGCCAGCGACGTGTTCCTCGCGGTCGCCGCCTACATGCAGCTCGCTGAAACGGTCGATTGCCCGCTCCACCTGGGCATCACCGAGGCCGGCGGGCTGATCGGCGGCACGGTCAAATCGAGCATCGGCATGGGTAACCTGCTGTGGGCCGGGATCGGTGACACGATCCGCGTCTCGCTTTCGGCCGAGCCCGAGGAAGAAGTGCGGGTCGGCTACGAGATCCTCAAATCGCTCGGCCTGCGCACGCGCGGCGTGCGCGTGGTCTCCTGCCCGAGCTGCGCGCGCCAGGGCTTCGACGTGATCCGTACCGTCCAGGCGCTCGAGGATGCGTTGAGCCACATCAAGACCCCGATGTCGCTCTCGGTGCTCGGCTGCGTGGTCAACGGCCCGGGCGAAGCGCGCGAAACCGACATCGGCATCACCGGCGGCGGCAACGGCAAGCACATGGTCTACCTCTCGGGCGTGACCGACCACCACGTCCAGAACGCGGACATGATCGGGCATATCGTCAGTCTGGTCGAAGCCAAGGCGGCGGAGATCGAGGCGGGAGTGTCGGTCAGCATGGACGTGACGCACGGCAAGGCAGCCTAAGCATTCGGTAACCACCCGCCGCTAGACTCCGCGGCAATGATCCGGCTTTACATCATAGCCTTGGCGGCAGTGGGCCTGATGTGCATGGCGGCGGTGTTCGTGGTGCCGGGCGTAGACCATGCAGCCCCGGTTGCCGTCGTCAGCAGCAAACCGGTGACCAAAGTAAAAGCCGAAACCGATGCGCTGCTGTTGCGGCGTGACCGTTCGGGGCAGTTCCACCTCGAAGCCAGCGTGAACAGCAACTCGGTCAACTTCCTTGTCGATACCGGGGCGGACATGCTGGCTTTGACCGAGGACGAGGCGGCCAATCTGGGCCTCAACCTGTCGCCCGGCGACTTCCAGCCGGTGATGCAGACCGCCTCCGGGGTGGGTTACGGCGCGCCGGTGAAGCTTGACGAGATCGAGGTCGCCGGGACGACCCTGCGCGATGTCGATGCGGTGGTGGTCCGGGGGCTGTCGGTCAACCTGCTCGGCCAGTCGGTGCTGCGTCAGCTTGGCGGGGTTGAGCTCAAGGGCGACACCATGGTGATTCGCTCGAACTGATACAGTTAGCGCTGACAGGTGCGGCGCAATCGATTAGGGCGCGCGGCATGTCCGCACAGCGCCATGGCCTGCCCTCGCTCCATCTGTTGCTCGCGCTCGCGGTTACCGCGGTGTGGGGGTCCAACTTCGTGATCATCAAGTTCGCGCTGGTTCACTTGCCGCCGCTCACTCTGGCGTTGCTGCGGTTTGCCCTCGCTTGGTTCCCGCTTGCCTTGTTTGTGCCGCGTCCTGCCGTGCCCTGGCGCAACCTTGCGGCGTACGGAGTTTTGATCGGTGCCGGACAGTTCGGGCTGCTGTTCACGGCTATGCGCGCCGATATTACTCCGGGGCTGGCGTCGTTGGTGGTGCAGGCGCAGGCGTTCTTCACGATCGGGCTGGCGGTGTGGCTGAGCGGCGAGAAAGTCGCGCGGTATCAAATTGCCGCGTTGCTGCTGGCGTCTGCGGGGATTGTGCTGATTGCGCTGCACACCGATGCCAGCGCCACCCCGCTGGGCCTGTTCCTGGTGCTCTGCGCGGCGGCCAGCTGGGCCGGGGGCAACATGGTCGCGCGCGCGGCGGGCAGCGTCAACATGCTGCATTACGTCGTCTGGTCGAGCCTGTTCGCCATTCCTCCGCTGCTGGTGTTCGCCCTCGTTCTCGAAGGCTGGCCGGCGATGCGCGACGGGGTGATGGCCGCCGATGCCAAGACCTGGGGCGCGGTGGTGTGGCAATCGGTTGGCAATACGATGTTCGGCTACGGGGTGTGGGGCTGGCTGCTGGCGCGGCATTCTGCGGGGAGCGTCGCGCCGTTATCGTTGCTGGTACCGGTGTTCGGGCTGACGGCTTCGGCGCTGGTGCTGGGCGAGCCGCTTCAGCCGTGGAAGCTTACGGCATTTGCCCTGGTCATGGCGGGGCTTGTTTTAGGGGTGTTGTGGCCGCGTTTCAGCGCTAGGGCGCGGGCATGAGCATTACCATCCGCAGCGCCGACCGCGCCGATTTGCCGCTGATCGGGCAATTGATCCGCGATCTCGCTGAATATGAAAAGCTGGCGCACGAAGTCCGCTTCGATGCGGAGGTACTGGGCGAGAAATTGTTCGGCGCCCGGACTTACGCTGAAGTCGTGATCGGTGAGCTTGATGGCAAAGCGCAGGGCTTCGCGCTGTTTTTCCACAATTTCTCGACCTTCGAAGGCAAGCCCGGGATCTACCTCGAAGACCTTTACGTGCGCGAAGCGGCGCGCGGGAGCGGGCTGGGCAAAGCCTTGCTCGCGCATCTCGCGGCGCTGGCGGTGGAGCGCGATTGCGCCCGGCTCGAATGGTCGGTGCTTGATTGGAATGCGCCCGCGATCGGGTTTTATGAGCTGCTTGGCGCGCGCGCGATGGACGAATGGACCGTGATGCGGCTTGATGGCGTAGCGCTCAATGCACTGGGCAAAGCCGCGCGGCTCGGCGTACGCCAGCCCTGATCCGGCGATTCGGACTGGATTGCCGTTCAGCACTTGGTTATCCACAGTGACTATGGTGGGGCTCATGAACCGTAGGGATCTGATTCTGGGTGGATTGACCGGGGCTGCGGCGCTGGCCCTGCCCGCCCGTGCGCTCGCCCGGCTCGGTCAAGTGAACCCGCTCGGCGACGAATTCGACAAGACTTTCGGGGCCTTACCCCCCGAGCCCGCAGCCCCGCTGGTGCCCGCACTGCCGACCATCGTGATCCCCAACCCCGCCTATGACCGCAAGGTGCTGGCCCTCGCCGCGCGCGAAGTCGAACGCGCCGGGGCCCGGGTGTGGCGCAAGGACATCGTCGGGATCGCCGATTTCGCCCGCCCGTCGACCCTGCCGCGACTGCACTTCGCCAATCTGGAAAACGGCACGGTGCGCTCGTTTCTGGTCGCGCATGGACGCGGCTCGGATCCGGAACACAGCGGGTTCCTGCAAAGCTTTTCCAACCAGTATGGCTCTGAGGCGACCTCGCGCGGGTCGTACCTGACTGCCGAATGGTACTCGGGCAAATACGGCACCTCGATCCGGCTGGTCGGCATGGACGGTGATAATTCGGCCGCGCTGGATCGGGCAATCGTGATGCACCCGGCAGCCTATGCGACCGAGGAACACATCGTCAAATTCGGCAAGCTCGGTCGTTCCGAAGGTTGTTTCGCGATGAGCCCTGATCAGTTCAACGAAGCACTGTGGCACCTTTCGGGTGGGCGATTGCTGTACGCCGACCGGATCAGTGACGCTTGAGCGTTTCCCCTGGCCAAGCCCGCTCGCGCAAGATCATGGTAGGTATCGGCGTGGCTGCGCTGGTTTTGCTGCTGGGTCCGTGGGCGTGGCGGACGTGGCAGGAAGACCACTTCACTCAAGGTAAGGCCAAGGTGTTTGAAGCGAGTTCGGCCAAGCTCTCGCTCGACCTTGCGCTTTGCCTGATGAAGCACGAGCCCGGCAAGCTGGCGCTCGCCATTTCAAGCGAAAACCATTATACCGATCCCGCGCGGGGTCTGGTGGTTGAGATTGCCGCGCAAGGCGCGCGCCGCGATGTCACCGCGTGGTTGCCGCAAGGTGCCATCCTTCAGCCAGGCGAGGCCGCCCAGTTAACCGCCTGCGCCACCGGTTAGACCATTTTTCCAAAACCCCGTTCGTCCAGAGAAGCGGCTGAGCGCAGCGAAGACGGGTCTCGAAGGATCGCGCGCTAAAGCGGATTATCCAGCTTCACGACCTTCTCGGTACTTTGCCGCTGGCCGGTCCAGGCCTGACGCGGAGCGGCAAACGAGGCCAGCACCGCGCCATCGCGGCTGTACAGATCGGGGAAGGTCCCCATCTTGCCATTGATGTCACTCGCCATGGTGAAGTACATGATATAAACCGGGAAAGTCTTGGTCATCGGGACCCGGGTGTACTTGCCCGAATTGACGATATCGACCCCTTGAGTCGAGGTTTGTCCGGCGCCGAGGATCGCCATGGTGATGCCCAGTTCGGCCGCGCGCTCGGTCCGCACGCAACCGTGGCTGAGCGCGCGGTAAGGCTGCGCGAACAGCCCGCGTGACGGCGTATCGTGGATGTAAATCGCGTGCTCGTTAGGCATATCGAGCTTGATCATGCCCAGCGAATTACCCGGCCCGGGCTGCTGGACCACGGTAATCATACCGTTTTTGGCCTGGGTCACTTTGTAGCCTTGACGCAGCGCGCTGGCCGGGTTGCCGATCAGCTTTGCGCCCAGGCCTTCGCCTTTGACGATCGACTGCGGCACGGTCCAGGTCGGGTTGAATACCACCCCTTGCACCACTGCGGACAGCTGCGGGGTGGCGGTCTTGCCGACCTTACCGACGATGGTCCGGTAGGACCGGATGATCGAATTATCGACCGTCAGCCGCAGCTGGAATTCGGGCACATTGGTCAGCAGGTAATATTTGCCAAGCTGGCGCGGCAGCCACCGCCAGCGGTCCATATTGATCCGGATCAGGTTGCGCTTGGCCTTGCTGCTTGCCGGAGTCACCGCAAGCAAGCCCTTAAGCTCGCCGTAATCGGGCACGGTCGGCTGCAATCCTTCAATCACTCCGGGCACATCGTGCGATTCCAGCGCGCGGCTTAGCAACGCGGTGGTCGGATTGGCATCGATATCGGTATCGACCACGAACCACTGCAACCGCGCGTCAAAGCGCGTGCGGCCATCGCGCATGTCTTCGGCAAGCCAAGCGAACGACTTGCTGGCCTGCGCGCTGAGCGCGGCCGGATCGCCCGCGGTAATCGCGCTGCGCAGTTTTGCGGGCTCGTAATCGGCCGGGATCAGCCCGTCGGCATCGATCCCCTCGATCACCCCGAGCAGCGCCCTGGCATCGCTTGCCGTCCATTGCACCACTGGCTCGTCAAGCGGAACCTGCGGCACGATCTTGGGCGCGGTGGTATCCGGCGCGATGGTCGGCGCCGTGGTCGGAACCGGGTTGGGTGCCGGAACCGAGGCTGGACTCGGCAGGATGCTTTGCGGCTGCGCGGCGGCGAGCGCCATCGCCGAGGTGAACAGCCCGGCCAGCGCCACGCCCCGGCCCAGGCTCTGCACCCGTTTGCTGCCCTGCATTGTCTTGCCCGCCGTCATTTCAAAAACTCCCGCCAATTTGGTCGCGGGCAGCCTCTGCCCGCAGGTCACGCCGCGCCGCGCATCGCCGGGACAATATTGCCCGTTTCGGCGGCGCGCTTCAAGCGCCTGCTGGTCTCTTGGCAGAACGAACCTGAACATTTCCCCGACAAGTGACAACTTCGTCACGCGAAGTGCGAATTACCGCGAGGTCAGCGCTGGATCTGCACCGGCATTGCGGTGAAGCCATGGAGGAATGGGCTAGGCAACCGGCTGGGCGCACCCTGCGGGACAATCCGCGCGCCCAGCTTGACGATCTCTTCGATCACCGCCGCGAGCTGCACCTCGGCCAGCCGCGCGCCGACGCAGCGGTGGACGCCGTGCCCAAAACCCAAATGCCGCCGGGCGTTGGCGCGGCTCACGTCGAACTGCTCGGCATTGGCAAATACGGTCTCGTCGCGGTTGGCCGAGATGTACCACATCACGATCTTCTCGCCCTTGGCGATGGCCTGCCCGCCCAGCTCGGTATCGCTGAGCGCGGTGCGGCGCATATGCGTGACAGGGCTCTGCCAGCGGATGATTTCCTGCGCGGCATTGGGGATCAGCGACGGGTCGGCGCGCAGTTTGTCGAGTTCGCCGGGATAACGATCGAACGCCTCGACCAGGGCCGACATCGAATTGCGCGTGGTGTCGTTGCCGCCGACGATCAGCAGCGCGATATTGGCGACCCGCTCCATCATGTCCATATTGCCCATCGCGTCTGAATGAACCATCCGGCTGAGCAGGTCGTCGCTCGGCGGCATGGCGCGGCGCGCGTCGAGTTCGCGGTCGAAACGCCCCAGCATCTGCATCATTTGGGTGAGAAATTCGGTGCGGTATTCGTCGTTGAGGTTGTCCGCTGAAACCCCGCTGGCATAGTCCGACCAGCGCTTGATATCGCGCCATTCATCGTACGGCATGCCAAACAGGATGCACAGCATGCCCAAGGTGAGCGGCAGCGAGACCCGTTCGACCCAGTCGAAGGTCTCGTCCACCGGCAATGCGGCGAACACTTCGGTGGTGCGGGCGCGCACTTGGGCTTCCAGTTTGACCACCTGGCTCGGCGAAAAGGCCGGGGCGATGACCTTGCGCTGCGCGGTGTGGATCGGTGCGTCCTGCGCGATGAAATTGGGGAAGTCGGTGTCACCCACAGAGTCGGCGATGGTGATGTTGCCCAGGTCCCAGCGCGAGGAATAAATCTCGGGGTGAACCTCCACCTCTTGCACCAGATCGTGCGTCACCACTGACCAATAGGCGCCGAACGGGCTTTCCGGACACCAGCTGACCGGCATTTCCCCGCGCAATTTGGCAAACGGTTCGCGCCAGGTGTCGTCGACGTAGAGTGCGTTGGCGCTGACATCGACCGGGTTGATCGCGCGGTCGTTTGCAAGTGTCGCCATGATCATGCTTCCTCGAGTTCGCGGGGCTGCACCGGCAAGTGGTTGCCCGCCGCCGCCGCGCGTTTTGCGCCCTTGGCCAGTTCCTTCTTCAGCGCGCGGACGTAGTGATCGAAATCGAGCTGGATCGTGTGCCGCCGTGCTGCGTAGTATTGCCCGGTGTAATAGTCCTCGTCGGCCTTGATCACCCGCGCCATCTCGGGCGCGTCGGGCGGCAGGTACTGCCCGGCAAGATAGGCCCCGACCAACTTGCTCTGCTGCTCGGCAAAGTTGACCAGCGTTGGCAGCGGCTGGGCGAGGCCCATGTAGAACAGATCGGGCACCCCGGGCTTCATGATCCGTTTGTACAGCGGCGGCGGGCGGTTATCGGCGTCGGCCGCGAAAGAGGGATCGCTGAAGAACGGAAACTTGATGTCATAGCCGGTCGCCCAGACAATCACGTCGATCTGTTCGCGGGTGCCATCAGTGAAGACCACCCCGTCGCCATCAAGTCGCTCGATCCCCGGCTTCATCGCGATATCGCCCGATCCGGCGCGGACCAGGAATTCGCCCGAGACGGTGCCGTGGCTTTCGAACGGGCCGATTGTGGGCTCGGGCAGGCCATAGTCGCTCATCTTGCCCACCAGCCCCTTGATCATCCGCGCGCCGAGCCACTGGCGCATGGCTTTGGGCATCCACGCCGGAGCCGGGTTCTTGTCGATCGGCTGACCCTTGAGATACTTCGGGAAAATCCACACCCCGTGCCGCGCGGAGACGAACAGTCGGCTGGCGATCGGCCGCTGCGACAGTTCGCTCGCCACGTCCATCGCGCTGTTGCCCATGCCGACCACCAGCACCCGTTTGCCGACGCAATCGAACGGCTCAAACGGCGAGCGGTAATCGTGGCTGTGAATTTGCGCACCGGTGAACGCGCCTGGATATTCGGGAATGCGCGCCGCCCAGTGGTGGCCATTGGCAACGCACAGCGCATCGTAGTGGCGCGTTTCGCCGGTCGATAATTCAATCTCCCAGCCGCCCTGCGCCAAGCGCTCGGCCCGCTCGACCCGGGTGTTGAAGCTAATGTGCTGCCGAATGCCGAAATGATCGACGTAATCGTGGAAGTACTGGAGCAGCTGCGCGTGGTGCGGATAATCGGGCCAACCGACTGGGACCGGATAGTCCTCAAACGCCAGCCGCCATTTCGAGGTATCGATGTGCAGGCTCTGGTAACAGGCCGACTTGCCGTTGGGGTTGCCGTAATACCAGTTGCCGCCAATGTTGTCCGAGGCTTCGAACACATCGAACGGGATGCCGTAATCCTTGAGCCGCTTGGCGGTGGTGAAGCCGCTGCACCCCGCACCGATGATGCAGACCTTGGGCAGTGCCGCTTGGGCCATGTCTCGAACTCTCCCGTGTGCCGCGATCCCGGCTTGGACGAGTATGTTTAATCAAGCGGTTAATGTCCACCCACTACGCCAATCTTCGGTGTGCCAAGGTGCCCGCCGGTCAAGCTGCGGCATCCAGGCTGGTGCGCAAAGCGAACTATTTGCGCGCGACCTTGGGCGCCTCCGGGGCAAACCGGTCACCGAAGAAGTCGCCCTGGTACCATCGCGGCACATCGGCCGCATTGGCAATCCGCTCCATGATCCGCCAGTTGAGCTCGGCAAAGCGCGCGCCCTGATCCCAATGGATCGGCAGGTTCATGTCATCCGATGGCTGGTGGTAATTGGTTGACATGAATTTGCCCCAGGCCGCAGCGCCCTCGCCGCCATAACCGGTTGCAAGCAAGATCGCGGGCACGCCTTTCTGGACGAAGGCATAGTGATCCGAGCGCACAAACAGGGTTTCTTCTGGGATGGGATCGGGCGAAAGTTTTAGTCCCATATCCGTGGCCGCCGCGGAGACAAATGTGGCGAGGCTGCTATGTTCCGCGCCGTAAGCGACCACGTCAGTAAAGTTGTAAGTGATTATTGGCATGTCGAGATCGATCATCGACACCAGGTTGGCGGCGGGCACGGTCGGATTGCCCGCAAAATATTCGGCCCCGAGCAGTCCTTTTTCCTCCGCCGTCGCCGAAATAAACAATACGCTGCGCCGAGGCGGGTGCGCTGCTGTGGCCTTGGCCACCTCGATCAGCGTGGCGCTGCCCGCGCCATTATCGAGTGCGCCGTTGTAGATGGCATCGCCGTTGACCGGCGTGCCCACCCCGATGTGATCGAGATGCGCGCCGAGCACGACATACTGCTGGTTGACCGCCGCGTCGATACCCTTGACCATGCCGACGACGTTCGCACTTTCGATCGTCTTCCATGTCGCCTCGCGCTGAAAGGTCACGCGCTGCTTGAGCGCGAAGCCCTTTACGCTCTTGCTCGCGCCTTGGTTCGCGACATCGGCGAAGTGGCGCGGTGCCCCCGCAAACAGTTCGTCGATCGCCGGACCGGCAAGAACGCCGTTCGCCAGCAGACCCGGCGCGAATTGATAGACGCTGCCATCGGGGTTTAACCGTTTCATGCGCGGGTTGTCGATCGTCGCGGCGACCCGGGCGAACGGCACGCGCTTTTCCTGCGCCGCATCCCACAGTGCAATAATTCCGATGCCGCCACGCTGCACCACGAACCGCGCCCGCTGATCGGTGAGGAATGCAGCGGTTTCGCTGGGTAGACCCTTGGGGAAACCGAGCAAGCAGGCGACGAACTTGCCCTTGACATCAAGCCCTTTGAAATCGTCGATGCGGAGCGACGGTTCGTACAGGCAGTGCCCGGCAAAGACCACGTCGGCGCTGCGGTTCTGGCTCATTTCGACCATGCTTGGCGCGGTAAAGAAACCGTCGCCGTTAGCGCGGCGTGGGCTGCCGCCGATGGTGACAAAGCTGCTCCCCTTGACCAGCCGCGCCTCGCGCAAGGGGACTTTCTGGTACCAGCTTCCGTTATCGCCCGCCGGGGTCAGGCCCGCCGCCATGAATTGCGACACCACGTAACGCATCGCGATCTGGTGCCCTGGCTCACCCGGCTGCCGCCCTTGCAGCAGATCGTCGGCGAGGAATGCGACGTGCGATTTGAACGCCTCGGGTGAAAAAGTCCGCGGTTCGGCGGTTTGGGCGATAGCCGGAGCGGCCAGGCACAGCAGAGCGGCGGCGAATGTTTTCATGGCAATACCCCTGTTCGCGGCAATTTATGTCACAGGCACTGGCGCGGTGCAAATCAGTAGAGGCGAGCGCGCGTCGGTGCGTGCAATCGTCACTGCTGCGCCGCAACTTCGCGCATCAGGCTTGAAGAGTACGGCGCCAGCAACTTCTCCGCCCGGCTCCACTCGCCGCGCAGCCAAGTGTGCCGCGCCTCGCCCGCAGGCAGGATCACCGGCATCGAGAAACAGCCGATCTCCCGCAGCAGCGCATTGGGTTCGCAAGTGAGCAGCGCGAAGCTGGGCACCTCGCTGTCTTTCCACACCCCGGCAAACGCGAACAGCGGCTGGTCGGTGCAGCCCAGCCAGTGCGCGCGGCGCTTGCCAGTTTGCGCGTCCTTGTGGCCCCACTCCATGAAGGCGGTAACCGGGATCAGGCAGCGGAACTCGCTGTTGCGCAAGTTGCCGATCCAGAACGGGCTGGCGGTGTTGCGCACGCTGAGCACGCCATTGCGCACATCGACCGGCATCCCCGGCGGCGGCACGCCCCACAGCCGCGGGATCATCCGCAAGGGCTGCCCAGCCCGCCCCGGCCCGGCAATCGCCTCACGCCCCTGGGTCAGCACCGGCGCGAACTGGCCCGGCGCGATGTATCCGCCATTCCACGGATCGGAGCCAGATGCTGCGCCGAATTGCTCGGCGACTTCGGGGGCGGTGGCATCAAGGCGATAGAGTACGGTCATCGTTGGCCTTTTAATTCATTTCAATTCATTGACCATTCACGCATGTAACCTGACTAACCGCTCAAGAATTTTGGGCCAGATACAATACCCGGGGGAACCAGCATGACCACATTACACAGCCTTAATCGCCGCAGCCTGTTGCAGCTGGCAGCCGCGCTGCCGCTGGCGGGCGCGGCGCTTTATGGCGGCGGGCTGATCGGCGCGGGCGCGGCGCTGGCGGCGACCAACAAGCCGGTAGGCGGTGTCGGAATTCGTGCCTGCAAGCGCCCGGGCGGCAGCAGCGCGCGGGTGCGGGCAGTGGCCAGCGATGCGGCCGGGCGGTTCAGCGTGACGGTGGCCGAAGCGGGCGAGCAGAGCGTCGATATCGACAAAGCCGCGCTGCAAATGGCGGTGAATGCGCAAGGCACGGCGCACCCCGCAGGCGCGGCCGAGCGCGTTGTCACAGTGCGCTTCGCCCCCGGCCTGCGCGTCACCGGCCCCAGCGGGCAGACCGCCGTGCCGGGCCATCCGGGCACCTTCATCCTCTCGTCCGCCAACCAGACCTTCATCGTCTCGAACATGGCGGCGGGATCGGTGATTGCAGGCACGATTGAAACGCTGGATGTGGGCGATCTGTTTCCGGGCGCGGCAACCAGGGGCATCAAGGATGCCGCCATCAAAAGCTGCAATGGTTGCGGCATGACCGGACGGATGATGGCTGAGCCGATGTCGCCGATGGTAGTGCCGCGCCCAAAGGGTTAACCGCGCACCATGGCCCAGTTCATCCCGGTCATCATCGCCCTGCTGGCACTGTTTCTAGCTAAGTTTGCGTGGGAAGACCTGCAAGTGCTGCGCGGCGGCAGTGTCACCGTGACGGCCACGGTGACCGAACAGGCCAGTCGCCAGACCACGGCCGGGGGCAGCATGTCGAGCCGGGGCGGCCGCCCCAGCGGGTTCCAGGCGGCCAGCTGGTCCGCCGTCTATCGCTTCACGGCCGCCGATGGCACAACTACACCGGCCACGCCCCCGCGCGCCAGTCCCGCGCGGTGTGGATCACGTGCAGCACCACAACCACTTCGGCAGCGTCAGTCCGGTCGATGGCGTAGACGATGATATAGGGTGATCCGCCCACCGATTTTTCGTAAGTCCCCGCCACACGCCCCGGATGGCCGGTCGCAAAGTCGACTAGCCCGTCACGCCGAGCGTATCCGTGCGGCAACCTGACGGGCGGCGACGGGGTTATCACGGGCGATCCATGCGACTTGCGCCTTGAGATCATCCAATGCGGCGAGGGACCATTCGACCCGGCGCTTCATGCCGGTTTGGCTGCCTCAATCCCGTCGATCAGCGCATCAATCTCGGACATGGCTTCAGCGTGCTGCACGGTGCGGCCAACCTGCATATCGGCCAGACCGCGCTCGATCCCGGCGATGATCGCCTGCTCGCGCTCCACGTAGGCGGCGACCGCTTCGGCGGCGAGGAAGCTCTTGCTGCGGCGGGTCGCAGTTGCCAACAAGCCGAGCTGGTCCTTGGTCTCGCTGCTTAAGCGGATCGACATGGTCGTGCTGGTCGTCATGAAAACCTCGTGTCAACTTGTACACATAGTAACACATCTCCGAAATAACAGGAAGCGGTTTGATGATTTGCTGTTTCCCGCGTAAGACGGCGCATCCCCGGGGAGTCGTGTGACTGAGAGGGGCGGGTAACGCCGCCCGACCCGTTGAACCTGAACCCGTTAGCACGGGCGGAGGGAGTGGTTGGCTTGCCCGCCCGCGCTCCCGTTCCGTCCAAGGAGCGCATTATGGCCGACATCAATTCCAAGCTCGAGATCGGTGTCACCACCGGCCCCATTCGCGGCAGCCGTAAGGTTCACGTCGGGCCACTCGGCGTGAAAATGCGCGCGATCGACTTGGAGCCAAGTTCGGGCGAACCGCCGCTCAATGTCTATGACACTTCCGGCCCCTACACCGATCCCGAAACCACGATCGACATCACCAAGGGCCTGACCGAACTGCGCGCCGCATGGATCCGCGAGCGCGGCGATGTGGAGGAAGTCACCCAGCGCGAAGTCCGCCCCGAAGACAATGGCCAGCTGGGCCCGGACCGTTCGGGCGGCGTCCCCGCCTTCCCCAACGTCCGCCGCACGGTGCTCCGCGCCAAGCCGGGGCAGAACGTCAGCCAGATGCATTACGCCCGGCGCGGGATCATCACGCCCGAGATGGAATACGTCGCCACCCGCGAAAACATCGGCCGCGCGGCGCTCGCCGGCCACATCCGCGACGGGCACGATTGGGGCGCCGCCATCCCCGATTTCGTCACCCCGGAATTCGTCCGCGATGAAGTCGCCCGCGGCCGCGCGATCATACCCAGCAACATCAACCACCCCGAGAGTGAGCCGATGGCGATCGGGCGCAACTTCCTCGTCAAGATCAACGCCAACATCGGCAATTCCGCCGTCGCCAGCGATGTCGCGGCCGAAGTCGACAAGATGGTCTGGTCGATCCGCTGGGGCGCCGACACGGTGATGGACCTCTCCACCGGGCGCAACATCCACGACACCCGCGAATGGATCGTCCGCAACAGCCCCGTCCCGATCGGCACCGTGCCGATCTATCAGGCGCTCGAGAAAGTCGGCGGGTTCGCCGAAGACCTGACCTGGGAAATTTACCGCGACACCCTGATCGAGCAGGCCGAACAGGGCGTCGATTACTTCACGATCCACGCCGGGGTCCGGCTGGCCTACGTGCCGCTCGCCGCCAAACGCGTCACCGGGATCGTCAGCCGCGGCGGCAGCATCATGGCCAAATGGTGCCTCAGCCACCACAAGGAAAGCTTCCTCTACGAACGCTTCGACGAGATTACCGAGATCTGCCAGGCCTATGACATCGCCTATTCGCTCGGCGACGGGCTGCGCCCCGGCTCCATCGCCGATGCCAACGACGAAGCGCAATTTGCCGAGCTCTACACGCTGGGCGAGCTGACCAAGCGCGCCTGGGCGAGCGACGTGCAGGTGATGATCGAAGGCCCCGGCCACGTGCCGATGCACAAGATCAAGGAGAACATGGACAAGCAGCTCGC